>NZ_BAABHJ010000049.1:0-749 GCF_039542035.1 Actinoallomurus liliacearum | reverse complement strand
GCTCCCCACGCTTTCGCTCCTCAGCGTCAGGTAAGGCCCAGAGAACCGCCTTCGCCACCGGTGTTCCTCCCGATATCTGCGCATTTCACCGCTACACCGGGAATTCCGTTCTCCCCTACCTACCTCTAGTTCGCCCGTATCCACCGCAGGCCCGAGGTTAAGCCTCGGGTTTTCACGGCAGACGTGACGGACCGCCTACGAGCTCTTTACGCCCAATAATTCCGGACAACGCTTGCGCCCTACGTATTACCGCGGCTGCTGGCACGTAGTTAGCCGGCGCTTCTTCCCCACCTACCGTCACTTTCGCTTCGTCGGTGGTGAAAGAGGTTTACAACCCGAAGGCCTTCATCCCCCACGCGGCGTCGCTGCGTCAGGCTTCCGCCCATTGCGCAATATTCCCCACTGCTGCCTCCCGTAGGAGTCTGGGCCGTGTCTCAGTCCCAGTGTGGCCGGTCGCCCTCTCAGGCCGGCTACCCGTCGTCGCCTTGGTAGGCCATCACCCCACCAACAAGCTGATAGGCCGCGAGTCCATCCCCAGCCGAAAAACTTTCCACCATCGACCCATGCGGGTAATGGTCATATCCGGTATTAGACCCAGTTTCCCGGGCTTATCCCAGAGCTAGGGGCAGGTTACTCACGTGTTACTCACCCGTTCGCCGCTCGAGTACCCCGAAGGGCCTTTCCGCTCGACTTGCATGTGTTAAGCACGCCGCCAGCGTTCGTCCTGAGCCAGGATCAAACTCTCCGTT
>NZ_BAABHJ010000048.1:0-2050 GCF_039542035.1 Actinoallomurus liliacearum | reverse complement strand
TCTTCAGTCGTTGGTCTTGGCCGCGGGGACGCGGCCGAGGTCGCGGTCTTTGAGGCGGTAGCTGTCTCCTTTCAGGGAGATGACTTCGGCGTGGTGGACGAGGCGGTCGATCATTGCCGCGGCGACGACGTCGTCGCCGAAGACCTCGCCCCAGCGGCCGAAGGGTTTGTTGGAGGTGACGATCAGGCTGGCCCGTTCGTAGCGGCTGCTGACGAGTTGGAAGAACAGGTTGGCCGCTTCTGCTTCGAAGGGGATGTAGCCGACCTCGTCGACGATGAGCAGCGGGATCCGTCCGAGTTTGATGAGTTCGTCTTGCAGTCGTCCGGCGTGGTGGGCTTCGGCGAGGCGGTTGACCCATTCGGCGGCGGTGGCGAAGGCGACCCGGTGGCCGGCCTGGCAGGCGCGGATGCCCAGGCCGGTGGACAGGTGGGTCTTGCCGGTGCCGGGCGGCCCGAGGAAGACGACGTTCTCTCGTGCGGTGACGAAGTCCAAGGTGCCCAGATGGGTGATGACCTCGCGTTTGAGGGATCGCTGGTGGTCGAAGTCGAACTCCTCGATCGACTTGCGGGCCGGGAAGCGGGCGGTGCGGATGCGTCCTTCGCCGCCGTGAGCTTCGCGGGCGGCGACCTCGCGTTGCAGGCAGGCGGCCAGGAACTCCTCATGCGACCAGTCTTCGGAGCGGGCGCGTTCGGCCAGCCGCTCGACCGAGGCGGCCAGGGAGGGCGCCTTGAGGGCCCGGGTGAGGTAGGCGATCTCAGAGACGACGTTACGGCTGCTGGTGGTGGGTTTGCCGGTCATCAGGCCACCTCGTGTTCGTCCAGGCCGAAGATGCGGTCGTAGTCGGTGAGCCTGCGTTGTTCGACCTCGGCGATCGCAGTCGATTCGTGAGGTGTTTGGGCGATGCGGCGCAGAGCGCGAGCTGCTTGGTCATGCGCGGGTGCGGTGATGGTCTGGTGGTCGGCCCAGCAACGCTGATGCGAGGCGACCAGGTGTCCATCGCAGGTCGCCCGGACCTGGTCCAGGTCGGCGGCCACCTCGATACGGCGGCCGATGACCGACGGATGGACGGAGTAGTCGTTGGAGTCCAGCCGCACGTAGTAGTCCCGGCCCAGCCGGGTGGTCAGGTGCCATCCGGTGGGCGGTGGGATCGGTGGCAGCTCCACCATCGCGGCCAGGTCGGCGGCCAGCCGATCGGCGGGCCTGCACTCGATGCGGCGGTGATGCCGCTGGTTGGCCTTGGTCAGCCAGTCGGTGAGCTGGGCGTTGAAGTCGGCCGGGGAAGCAAACGATCGCCCGGGAAGAAATGATGTCTCCAGGTAACCGTTGGCTCGCTCCACCAGCCCCTTGGCTTCGGGATCACCCGGACGGCATTGGATGACCTTGATCCCCAGACAGCCGCGGAAGGCGTTCATCGCCTCGCTCAGCTGCGGGCGCCCGCCCCGCCACTGCCCGATGGCCGACTCGTTGTCCCACACCAGCGCCTTGGGGACCCTGCCCAGACGCTGTAGCAGCACCCAGTGCCCGCAGACCAGATCCGCCGATTGGCGAGAGGGCAGCATCCGTGCGCTGATCCACCGCGAATACCCCGACACCATCACCAGCACCGGTGGACGTCCGACCTGCCCGAATCCCAGCGGGACATCCACCGGTGGGAACCACAGATCACACTGGGCCAGCTCACCGGGCCGGTAGCTCGTCCGCGACGCCGGGTCCGGCGGCAAGAACAGCGGCCGCAGCTCCCGGACCCGCTTCTTCAGCACGGTCAGTCCCCGCTCCCAGCCGATCCGCTCCGCGATCACCGTCGCCGGCATATCCGGCCAGACCGCCAGCATCTGCCGGATCTGCGGCTCGACCGCATCCACGATCGACCCGGCCGGCTTACGCACATATTTCGGTGGTCCCTCGGCATCCAGCGCCCGCCGCACCGTGTTCCGGCCCACCCCCAGCCTGCGGGCGATCGCACGGATCGGCATGCCCTCCGACCGGTGCAACCTGCGGATCTCCGCCCAGTCCTCCACGCTCAGCACCCTCCCGATCTAGCCCCGCAGGG
>NZ_BAABHJ010000047.1:0-1152 GCF_039542035.1 Actinoallomurus liliacearum | reverse complement strand
GAATCACTTGACCAGTGAGCTATTACGCACTCTTTCAAGGGTGGCTGCTTCTAAGCCAACCTCCTGGTTGTCACGGCAACTCCACATCCTTTACCACTTAGCACACGCTTAGGGGCCTTAGCCGGTGATCTGGGCTGTTTCCCTCTCGACTACGAACCTTATCGCCCGCAGTCTCACTGCCACGCTTCACTTACCGGCATTCGGAGTTTGGCTGACTTCAGTAAGCTTGTGGGCCCCCTAGGCCATCCAGTAGCTCTACCTCCGGCAAGAAACACGCGACGCTGCACCTAAATGCATTTCGGGGAGAACCAGCTATCACGGAGTTTGATTGGCCTTTCACCCCTACCCACAGGTCATCCCCCAGGTTTTCAACCCTGGTGGGTTCGGTCCTCCACGCGGTCTTACCCGCGCTTCAACCTGCCCATGGGTAGATCACTCCGCTTCGGGTCTACAGCATGCGACTAAAAACGCCCTATTCAGACTCGCTTTCGCTACGGCTCCCCCACACGGGTTAACCTCGCCACACACCATAACTCGCAGGCTCATTCTTCAAAAGGCACGCCATCACACCACACCACAAGGATGCGGGAGCTCTGACGGCTTGTAGGCACACGGTTTCAGGTACTATTTCACGACCCCTCACCGGGGCACTTTTCACCTTTCCCTCACGGTACTAGTCCGCTATCGGTCACCAGGGAGTATTCAGGCTTACCAGGTGGTCCTGGCAGATTCACACGAGATTTCACGAGCCCCGTGCTACTCGGGAAACATTCAATGAAGACAACAAGATTTCGCCTACCGGACTCTCACCGACTACGGTCGACCATCCCAGATCGTTCGACTACCCTGCTGTTTTATAACTCCACGCCCAGACAGCGGCCTGAGCAAGAACGCTCCCACAACCCCACACACGCAACGCCCGCCGGCTATCACACGCGCATGGTTTAGCCTCATCCCCTTTCGCTCACCACTACTCAGGGAATCACATGTTGTTTTCTCTTCCTGCGGGTACTGAGATGTTTCACTTCCCCGCGTTACCACCAACCGCCCTATCAATTCAGACGGAGGCAACACCCCATGACAGGTGCTAGGTTTCCCCATTCGGAAATCCCCGGATCAACGCTCGGTTGCCAACTCCCCGGGGCATATCGC
>NZ_BAABHJ010000046.1:0-982 GCF_039542035.1 Actinoallomurus liliacearum | reverse complement strand
TGCCAAGCTATAGTGAAGGTCCCGGGGTCTTTCCGTCCTGCTGCGCGTAACGAGCATCTTTACTCGTAGTGCAATTTCACCGGGCCTGTGGTTGAGACAGTGGGGAAGTCGTTACGCCATTCGTGCAGGTCGGAACTTACCCGACAAGGAATTTCGCTACCTTAGGATGGTTATAGTTACCACCGCCGTTTACCGGCGCTTAGGTTCTCAGCTTCGCCACCACAAGGGCAGCTAACCGGTCCCCTTAACGTTCCGGCACCGGGCAGGCGTCAGTCCGTATACAGCGTCTTACGACTTCGCACGGACCTGTGTTTTTAGTAAACAGTCGCTTCCCCCTGGTATCTGCGACCCCCACCAGCTCACGAAGCCAGTTCGGTCACCAGCAGGGGCCCCCCTTCTCCCAAAGTTACGGGGGCAATTTGCCGAGTTCCTTAACCACAGTTCACCCGAGCGCCTTGGTATTCTCTACCTGACCACCTGAGTCGGTTTAGGGTACGGGCCGCCGACACACTCGCTAGAGGCTTTTCTTGGCAGCATGGGATCACTCACTTCGCCTAAATCGGCTCGGCATCACATCTCAGGCTTAATACACCACGGATTTACCTATGGTGCGCCCTACATGCTTACCCCAGGAACAACCATCGCCTGGGCTGAGCTACCCTCCTGCGTCACCCCATCACTTACCTACTACCACCTCAGGTCCCGGCCGCACGCCGGCAAGATTCCCGAAGGAACCAAGCCACGATTGGAACGGTTAGTATCAGTGGGTTCAGCATGGGCGCGTATCAGCGGGTACGGGAATATCAACCCGTTGTCCATCGACTACGCCTCTCGGCCTCGCCTTAGGTCCCGACTTACCCTGGGCGGATTAGCCTGCCCCAGGAACCCTTGGTCATCCGGCGGAGGGGTTTCTCACCCCTCATTCGCTACTCATGCCTGCATTCTCACCCGCGCCACCTCCACACCTGGATCACTCCGATGC
>NZ_BAABHJ010000045.1:0-788 GCF_039542035.1 Actinoallomurus liliacearum | reverse complement strand
GCAAACCGCCGTGGATCAAGACCCGGTTGTCGATGGGCCCCCAATACCGCGAGCTGACCGACCTGGTCCGCTCCGAGGGCCTGCACACCGTCTGCCAGGAAGCCGGCTGCCCCAACATCTACGAATGCTGGGAAGACCGCGAGGCCACCTTCCTCATCGGCGGGGACCAATGCACCCGCCGATGTGACTTCTGCCAGATCGACACCGGCAAACCCGCCGCCTACGACCCCGACGAACCCCGCCGCGTCGCCGAATCCGTCCAGACCATGGGCCTGCGGTACGCCACCGTCACCGGCGTCGCCCGCGACGACCTGCCCGACGGCGGCGCCTGGCTCTACGCCGAGACCGTCCGCCAAATCCACACCGCCGTCCCCGGCTGCGGCGTGGAACTGCTCATCCCGGACTTCAACGCCACCCCCCACCTGCTCGCCGAGGTCTTCTCCGCCCGCCCCGAAGTCCTGGCCCACAACCTGGAGACCGTCCCACGGATCTTCAAACGCATCCGCCCCGGCTTCCGCTACGAACGCTCCCTTTCGGTGCTGACCGCCGCCCGCGCCGACGGACTGGTCACCAAGTCCAACCTCATCCTGGGCATGGGCGAAACCCGCGAAGAGATCACCGAGGCGATGCGGGACCTGCACGAAGCCGGATGTGAACTTTTGACCATCACCCAGTACCTGCGGCCCTCCCCCCGCCACCACCCCGTCGAACGCTGGGTCAAACCCGAAGAGTTCGTCGAACTCAAAGACGAGGCCGAGGCCATCGGCTTCGCCGGCGTCATGTCCGGG
>NZ_BAABHJ010000044.1:0-504 GCF_039542035.1 Actinoallomurus liliacearum | reverse complement strand
GACGCGCACCGGCAGGGCCCGGCCGGCGGCGTCCGGCAAGAGGTCGATCGCCCCCGGCGACGGCGCGACCCGGCCCGTCCCCTCAATGATCGTCAAACCATGACCCCGGGCCACCCGCCCCAACTCAGGAGACGGCGCCACACCGGCATCCGTACACCGCAGAAGAAACAACGTGGTGAAACCACGACCGACGATCTCCCGCGCCGTCACCCCGACGACCCCCGCCTCATCCGACGGCGGCTGCGAGCCATGCCACGCCAGGAGATACACACCGGCGCGGTCACCGACCGGCACCTCCACCGGCACACTCACCTCACGACCCGGCTCCCCCGACCACGACCGGAACTCCGCACCCTGCAACCCGCCGTAGAACGGCGACCGAAGCCGCCAATCCTCCTCGGCGAAGAACGCGCGCCCGACATCCCGCCCATCCGCCGAGCGGACCTCCCGCCACTGCGGCCGACCCGCAGGCACGACCGGCACGACCATCCCAGGGCCGACGAG
>NZ_BAABHJ010000043.1:0-515 GCF_039542035.1 Actinoallomurus liliacearum | reverse complement strand
GCCAAATAATTATCCACATCCTCACGCTTGTCCAAATACAAAGCAGACGTCAACTGCTCCAAATACACCACATCCGGCAGATCCGGCTCCGCGAACCGCAAAATACTGAACGGCCCACCCGCCGCCGCATGACCCCCCAGATGAAACGGCACCACCTGCAACGTCACATGCGGCAACTCCGTCACCTCGATCAGGTGCTCCAACTGCCGCCGCATCACCGCCGCCCCACCCAACGGCCGCCGCAACGCCGCCTCATCCACCACCGCCCAAAAATGCGGCGGATCCTCCCCCAACAGCAACGACTGACGCCGCATCCGCAACCCCACCCGCCGCTCGATCTCATGACCCGGCGCATCCGGATGCCCCAGCAACGTCACCGCACGCGCGTAATCCTCGGTCTGCAACAACCCGGGAACGAACTGCACCTCATACGCACGGATCCGAGACGCCGCCTCCTCAAGACCGATGTACACCTCGAACCAGCCCGGCAGAATATCGGAATACGAATGCCACCA
>NZ_BAABHJ010000042.1:0-639 GCF_039542035.1 Actinoallomurus liliacearum | reverse complement strand
TTCCATCTCCGGCCTATCAACCCAGTCGTCTAGCTGGGGGCCTTACAACCACAAAGGGTTGGGAGACCTCATCTGGAGGAAGGCTTCCCGCTTAGATGCTTTCAGCGGTTATCCCGACCGAACGTAGCCAACCAGCCATGCACCTGGCGGTACAACTGGCACACCAGAGGTTCGTCCGTCCCGGTCCTCTCGTACTAGGGACAGACCCTCGCAAGTCTCCTACGCGCACAGCGGATAGGGACCGAACTGTCTCGCGACGTTCTAAACCCAGCTCGCGTGCCGCTTTAATGGGCGAACAGCCCAACCCTTGGGACCTACTCCAGCCCCAGGATGCGACGAGCCGACATCGAGGTGCCAAACCTTGCCGTCGATATGGACTCTTGGGCAAGATCAGCCTGTTATCCCCGGGGTACCTTTTAGCCGTTGAGCGACACCACTTCCACACGTCGGTGCCGGATCACTAGGCCCTGCTTTCGCACCTGCTCGACATGTCTGTCTCACAGTCAAGCTCCCTTGTGCCCTTGCACTCAACACCTGATTGCCAACCAGGCTGAGGGAACCTTTGGGCGCCTCCGTTACTCTTTGGGAGGCAACCGCCCCAGTTAAACTACCCACCAGGCACTGTCCCCCACCCGGATA
>NZ_BAABHJ010000041.1:0-127204 GCF_039542035.1 Actinoallomurus liliacearum | reverse complement strand
GCGATCACCCTGGTCTCCGCACTGTTGTGGATCACCACGTGATCCACCGGACAGACCCTAGCATCTGCGCGCTGGACGCGTCGGGCATCATCCCTCGAATTCAATGTCGATCGATAACAAGCAGTCGCATGACATAGGCCAAGGGCGTAGCCACGATGATGGTGACGGTCGCCCAACCAAAGAGCATCCTCGTCATGGGAACGAATCGTTTGGACAGCTCCGGCAGCAGGATGCCGAGATTCACGGCTATCACGAGTGCGCCGAAGATGATCCGGCAGATCCAGTCCCCGACGTCCGGGCGATAGTCGATCCCGTCGGGCGGCAAGAAGATGAAGAGGCCCATCGGCCAGGTCGCGAAGAAGACCGCGAGCCTTCGCAGGTAGAGGAACTCAGCCTGCACCGCCCCCACCGCGGCGGCTCGGGCGACGATGCCGACCTTTTCGCGACGTGACCGCCTCATCTGTGATTCACTCTTATCACTCCCGCCCCTGCAGGAAGATGATCTAACGAACAGGGCCTAGCCCTTCTCCTCCGACAGCCGCTCTCTGAGCTTTGCCAGGATCGTGTTCCCCTTGGCAACGACTTCTCGACGCTTGCTCTCTGCGGTTTGCTCATAGTGTTTGCAAAAGGTCTGGAACGCCGTGGTGAAGGACGGGCTGTACGCGTCCGACAGCGCGGCCGCTCGAAACCCGGACCGTCCGGCGAGCACTTCTCGCGCCATCTCCCGCAGTGGACTGTGCACGGGGCCGGCGGCGAGGCTTCGGAGGCTTGACCGCACGAGCGCGGCGCGCGCCGGGTCGCCGCCCGCCACGTCCATGAGCTCTGCCCACAGTGCGTCATCCTTGGCAGAAGACACATCGGCTCCGTTCTAGCTGGCCTTCATGGGGGGCTTATATCCGGATTTGGGCAGCGGGTGTTTGGCGAAGTCGGCGGTCTTCGAGGCCGACGTCTGCGCGAATCCGACGAAGCCGTTGCCGACCTGGGTCGCCTTTTCGGGGATCATCTTCAGGCGTTCCCACATTTCCCAGATGCGCGCCGCCTCCACCCCGGAGATAATGCCGCCCACCACAGGCCCTGCTCCGGTCTCGACCGTAGCGGCGCCACCTGCCGCCGCGGCCGACGCGATCAGGGCGGCGTCGATCATTCCTTTAATAATCCCGGCGGCCGTCTCCTGGAGTCGACAGATTCCCAAAGCCGTGATCTTGTATCTTTCGCCAAGCTGGGACAGCACCTCCTGCTGTTCGCCGGCCGCCTCGCTGAAACCGTCGAAGTATTCCCATGCGGCGTCGGCGGCGTTGCCCGACCATGTGCCGTGTAGCTCGTTGGCGCCTTTCACCGTGTTGGTGGAGATCACCCCCATCATCTTGCCGACGTTCTCCAGAGCGCCGCCACACTCGTAGCACTTCTTCCAGTCGCCGTCGAACCACTCCAGGAACCACTCGATCGGATCGTGTCCGATGAGGAGCTCGATCACCTTGCACGCCGCATTCGACGGGCTGAGGTAGTCGAAGACACCGCCGGGGTTGTTGACGAACTTCTGGAACGGCCCGAGCTCCGCGGTCTCGGGCTCCGTCAGGGTGGCCAGCGCATCGTTTGCGTCAGCAAAGTTGTGGGTCGCGAGCGGCATGCCGGTCAGATCTTGATAGTGGGACATGGTCAGGTCTCTCTCCGATGGCGTGGAGCGCCTCTCCGGATAGGCCGCATCGACCCTGGCAGCAGTGGCGTGTTCCGTCGTCCGGTAATACTTAGCCGCGCCCCTCAGACCTCCGTTGGAGGTGCTGGAGATCTCCTCGAGATGCCTGAGCATCTTGTTCACCGCACCGATGGTGCGATCCTGCGAACCGGAGATCAGGGTCCAGATCCGCCCGGACATGCCGCCGAAATCCGCGCCGTGCTCATCGACGTACGACTGTGCTTTCTTCGCGGCCGTCCCGACGCGCGAGACCATGGCACCATAGTGCTCGAGGTCAGCCGGGCGTACGGCGAGAGTGACCATACTAAGACCCCTAATCTAAGTAACGGGTCAGGTGTAAATAGACCCAACGATGGCGATAAACACGTACGCCGCCACCAGAAGACAGAATGCGATCAGGGACAAGCGGTTCTTGCGACGCTCATCCGCCGATCCATTCAGGGACATGACGGCGAGGATGTTGGCAGCGATCATAAGGCCGATGATGATGACCAGCAGCCCCCAAACGGGCAGCAGGCGGACCGAAATTTTGGGTGACGCACCGCTCGCGAAAGTCACTACGCCGGGCACCAGGAACAACGCGGTGAAGAAGAACACCGCAAAGGCGACCTGCTTCCGCAGATCCTCCTTGCTCCTCTTCTGGAGTTGCCTCAGCTTCAGCCCATAACCCGGCGGCAATGGCCTCTTCTGCCGTCCCATTCGCCATCCTCCACCATCATGAGAGAAATTGCCGCCTACGGCGGAGTACGACCACACCGATACCGGCTACCAGTGAGAGAACCGCGATCCCTCCGACCGCGTACAGGATCGGCGAGAAGCCGCCGGATCCGCGGTGTGGCTTCGCCACGACCGAATGGGGGGCCGAGGAGGTCGTGGACGGTTTAGCGGTCGCGCTGCTCTGCTGCTCCTTGTCCCAGCGCTCGTAGACCGGGTTCGGCGCGTTCGCGGGCACCCGGTCGGTCAGCGCATGGTACGGGCGGATCAGGCCATAGCCCGTCTGGAGGTCGACGCCGCGGGAACCGGTGTCGATCGCCGAGGCGATGATCCGCTGCACGACCTCCCGCCCCGACATCTTCGGGAATCTGGCCCGCATCAGCGCCACCGCTCCGGCCGTCAGCGCGGTCGACGTGCTGGTCCCGGAGGCGTTGCTGAACACTCCGGCCCGGCCGATCGATCCTGTGTCCACTCCCGGCGCGGCGACGACGACATAGGGCTGCCGCGCCGTCTGCACCCACGGTCTCGCCTGGTAATCGACGGCACCGACGCCGAGAACGCCTGGGCAAGATGTCGGAGACGCGGGAGCGTTCGTGGTGTTCCCGTCGTTTCCGGCGGCTGCGACCAGAACAACGTCATGCTTGATCGCGTAGTCCACGGCGCCCTGAATGTAGTAGTCGCATCGAAGCGGGCCATCGGGACTCACCCCGCCGGTGGACATGCTGATCACCTTGGCTCCATGGTCGACCGCATAACGGATGCCGTTCGCCTGGGCGTCGCCACCGCTGAAGTTCGCGTGGGCCCGGAACATGGTGATCGGCAGGATCCTGGCTCCTGGCGCCACTCCCACCATCGTCGGGCCCTGGCCCGCGATCAGGGCGGCCATCCCGGTCCCGTGTCCACCACCCGCGGTGTCGAAATCGATGCGTCCGTCGTCCTTGCGTCCCGTCAGGTCGGTGCCGGGCAACACGGCACCCGCCAGGTCGGGAAGTTTGGCGTTCACCCCTGTGTCGAGCACCGCGACGGTAACGCCGCGGCCGGTAGTAAGCGGCCAGACCTTCTTCTGGATGTCCCAGGTGGAGAACCACCACTCCTCGTCGCGGGGCTGAGGTGTCGCCCCGGCGACGGGTGTCGCGGTGAAGGTGACCGCCACCACTCCGACGGTCGCGAGGACACGTCGGACCCAGGGCGCGGCCAGCCTAGCCATTCAGCAGCCGGTCGATGTCATTGACCTCTTCGACGCCCAGGTCGTCCAGAAGGCCAGGGGACCCACCGGACGCGCTCTTAGAGGTACTCGCCGTCTCCCCGTCGGGAGCGACAATGACGTCCAGCAGTTCCTGAAGGCGCCCGGGATCCAAAATGTCGAACTCCTCGACCACTTCGAGTGCCTCATCGGCGTCCGCTTCAGCGCGCCGCGGCGGCGCCTCACCGATCGTGCCCGACCCCGCTGTCGCTCCTCCAGTCCAGACGTCCTCGTCTTCGCCCAGCCAGTTCCTCCGCCGCAATTCGGTCTCCGACTCACCGGCGGACCCGGCGGCCGGCGTCCCGAGCGCCTGGCCGATGACGTCCTCCTCAGCGCCCCAGGTCGCCTCTTCTTCGGCGAGCCACGTCGTGCGCTCACGTTCGCTTTCCGTTGTCCCGGCCGCGCCGCCCGGCGCGCCGGGTGCCCCCATCGCTCCGCGTGCCGCCTGCGACGCCTCGGACTCTTCGACTGCGGCGGCGCGGGCGGCCGCCGTCTCCTCGCTGCTCAACCCGGATTCCGACGGCACTCTGCCGGAGCCCGCACCACCTCGAGGAAGCGCGCCGGGGTTCGGAAGCAGCGACGGTCCTCCGATACCGCCCAGCGTCGGACCTCCACCGGGGAGTGAAGGGGTTCCACTGGACAGGCCTGAGGGCAAGGGGCTCCCGGTGGGCGGAAGGGTGGTGCCCAATCCGCTGCCCGTAGGAAGGCCGCCGCCGGCGAGGTCCGCACCATGCCCGTCTTTCGGGATCGGGGGAAGGTCGCTCCCACTTCCCTTCGGCGTGTGCGGCAAGCGTGGCGAGTGCGGCAGATGGCCGCCCTTCGGCATACCACCACCGCCGACACGGCCGCCGCCCACTCCGGGAGAACCCGGGTCGGGGCTGTAGGGCGTACCGTGAGGATGATCAAGATTGGGCAGGTTCTGTTGCACCTTGTCCGGCATGGACTTCCAGGCCGTGGTGATCTGGTTGTTGACGGCCCGCATCACCTGCTCAGCGACCTGCTGACGTTTTTCGTCCTCGACCGGGCTGGCTCCGCCGGTCGGCCAGTTCGGCCATTGCAGCCCCTTGAACTGGCTCAACGCCGCGCCGTATGTCTGTAGTGCGGCACCGGCCTGCTGGCTGCGTCCGAACAGCTCGTTCGCGGTCGCATAGAGCTGTCCGAGCGCCTTCTGCGCCGCATCGGCATCGGAGCCCTCCCACTTCTCCGACAGCTTGGTCCCGACCAGATACAACTCATGAGCGACCATTCCCACGATCCTGGCCGCGTCGTTGAACGCCGCACCGGCCGCGGACACGTTCTCGTGCTTCGTCGCCTCGAGCAGGGTCTGTATCTGGCTGTAGTGGTAATTGCCGGGATGCCCAGACGGTTGCGCGCCTGTCTTGATCTGAAACGTCTTTGAACCGCTCGTTCCTGTCCCCCGACCTCTCAATCCATGGACGGCGCGGTCCGCTGGGTCGGAACGGTCGGCGGCTGAGGCAGAGCCCCGCCCTCGTCCAGTCGCCGTGGCGCCTTGGACGACGCCTCTTCGGCCTCGCTCTGAGTCCGGTGCTGCTGGATGAGCAGCAGCGATACTGCTGCGAGTTGACGCTGGAACTCCCGGTACACCTCGAGGATGTGCCCGTGAGCGGTCTTGGCCGTTCGCGCCAGTTCCTGCCCGGCGTCCCAGTTCCCCACATCCTCAGCGGTGACGAGCCCTTCGCTGGCCAGATACCTCATGGCCTCGTCCAGTCCGGCCAGATGACCGTCGAGGGCTTTCGACGCCGTGGGCAGACTCCCGTCGGTTGGGAACTTAACGTACCCGCGGGCCTTGGGCCACCAATCGGGAAGGTTCAGCGGCTGATGTCGATCGTTTCCGCTCCCCGTCATCCCCGTTCCTTCCCCTGCTGTCGCCGCTTTCGTCGGTGCTCCCCGTGCCTCCGGCAGAGAGTGGTAAGCAAGACCGGCTCCCGCCCGAGACCGCACAACGCGTGCAAGATAGAAGAAACCTGACTGAGAGTCGATAGACCGTAAAGCAAGTTTTACTCGCCAGATGCGGCCACATTCGTTGCCCGCCGGGGTCAGGAGGAGGAGACATCGAGGACCGTCCGCTTGCCGTCGGGCGCTACCTGAATGACCGGGATGAGACGGTGCGCGGGGTTGCCGGTCGGGCCGAGGTCGATGTCGCCGGACGCGCCGAGCACGCGGTTCGTGGCGTGCTGGGCGTAGAGCATGTTCCGGACGTTCTCCGGGATGGGGTCGTCCTTCCCCGCCGGACCGGTCGTACGGCGGATCGCCTGCGCCGCCGTGAGCATCGCGTCGTGCGCCATGATCGCCCAGCCGGTGCGCAGGTCCGCCACATCGAAGTGCCGCCGGAACTCCGCGAGGAAGCCCAGGTAGGCGTTGCGGGACGGGTTCCGGTCCCCGGCCAGCACGTCGGGGTCGGCCAGGGCCGCGTAGATGATCGAGCCGGGTCCCGGGTAGTCCGCCATCGCTGAGGCGTCGGAGCCGGTGACCAGCGTGATCGGGCGGCGGCAGCGCTCCGCGAGGTAGCCGAACAGCGTCTTGATGAACTTCTGCCGCCCCGCGTAGAAGACCATGTCCGGCTGGTCCGAGCCACAGATGTTGCCGGCGATGACGGAGAACTGGTTCGACAGCCCCGGCTCGTCCGGCCGGTCCGCGGTGAAGACCTCCTCCAGCGCGTGGTGCCGTTTCAGGTACGAGTCGAGCACGGGATTCCTGGTGAAGTCGGTCCGCAGCGACCTGGCGTACAGGTCGGTCGCCTTCTGGTCGGTCACCAGGGTCGCCGTGCGCAGGTCGTGCCGTTTGGCCAGCACCGTGCCGATGACGTCGAGCTCGTCGGCGACCTGCGGGTTGACGCGGGTGAGGCCGGGGATCGGGCCGCTGCCCAGGCCGACGGCGGCCCGCGCCGCGCCCTCGGTGTCGAAGCCGTCGCCGGAGATGACGTCCCCGACCATCGGGATCTTCGCCTTGGACAGTTCGAGGGCCGCCTGGACGGTCGCCGCGGTGCTGAGCGTCAGCCCGGCCACGGCGACGAGATGGTCCGGCGCCCCGGTCATGTGCTCGAGCCGGCGGACCACGCGCCGCCACTCGCTCTGGTCGCCGCCCTGGTTGGCCAGGACGAGCCGGATCTGCGGACGGTCGCCGCCGCCCTCGCCGCGGTTCGCGCGGAGCTGCCCGACGTACGCGCCCTCGAGCTCGGGGATGATGCGGCCGGTCGCCAGGTCCCGCTCCGGGGCCGAGGAGAACGGCCCGAGGTAGGCCACCGTGACGTACTCCTTGCCGCTGTGGCGTACCCGCTGGTTCTCGTCCCAGATGGCCTTGAGGAGCGGCTTCCAGTTCTTCTCCTGGCCCTTGGCGGCGAACCACGGGTGGTCGTGGTCGCGCCCGTCCGTCACCCCGACGCACTCGCCGTGGATCCGCGGCACGCCGGCGGCGCACCGCCCCAGCCGGCCGACGATCACGACGACCGTGACGGCGACGAGGAGGAGCACGACCACCGCCGCGCCGGCGAGCAGCAGGCGACGCCGACGCCGAGGCCGTTCGAACGGGTTGTCGCCGCTGGTCACCCTGTCACCCTCCCGAAGTCGGCCGGCCTCAGTCCCATAGCGGTGCCTCGTTGCGGTGGTCCTGGGCCCGCAGTCGCAGCACCTGCCGCCGACGCGGGCAGAACCGCGTGATCGCGTCGTAGCCGGCGGCGACGTCGTAGTGCAGGTCCCGGCGCCGTACGCCGGTGAGCGGGTCGGTGACCAGCCACAGCGCCGTCACCAGTGGGGCCAGCGCCTGCACGGCCGGGGGCTCCTTCTCGGTGTCCGCCCAGGCGGCGAGCGCCTGCGCCTCCTCGGCGGGCTCGGCGCCACCGCTCGTACGGCGCGGCGCGGCCACAACCGCGTCGAGCAGTTCGAGCCACGATTCGCCGTCGAGCCCGGCCAGCCGGTCGGCGAGCCGCCGGGTCACCAGCGGGACGTCGCCCAGCGCGAGGGCGTGGTACAGCTCACCGGCCTCGTCCTTCTCGGCCTGCGCCGCGACGCGGAGCCGCTGGTGCACAGTGGACCAGTCGGCGGCGCCGTCGGCCGTGGCCAGGCGGCGGAGGAGCACCCGCCGCAGGACCGGCTCGAGCACGGCCGGCTCCGGCGGGTCGCCGCCTCCCCACAGGTCCGGCGTGTGGACGGTCTCGGCGTCGGAGTCGAGCAGCCCGCGCGGGACGGTCAGGCGGTCCGCGTCGTCCTGGTGCCGGGCGGCCGCCGCGATGAGGAGCTTGTCGAGCTCCCGCTGCGTACGGTGGCCGAGCAGGTCGGCCGTCAGCCGCTCGCCGACCGTGCCGGTGCCCGACGGGTCCGGCCGGTCGAGCAGGTCCCGCACGTCGTACGGCCCGTCCGGCTCGTCGGCGATCGCCCAGAGCAGGCGGCTGGTGCCGCCCGGGTGGCCGCCGGTGAACTGGTAGACCATCGCGGCGATGCGCCGGTCGTTGGCCGCCTGCAGGCCCAGCCCGGTCACCATCGTCGTGACCTGGCTCTGGTCGAGGTCGGGCAGCACGATCGGGTACCACCAGCGCGCGGCCGGGCCGCGCCGTCGCCGGTCGGTGCGCCCGGCGTTGTCGGGGCGGGCGTACGGCCGGATGTTCCGGGCGACACGGGTGGTCAGCAGGCCCCGGCTGGTGGCCACGAACGTCAGCGGGTCGGCGGCGCGGCCGTCCGCCACCCGGTCCTGGCGGCTGCGCGCGAGGTCGAGGAGGAACTGCTGGCCGTCGCGCGTGTCTGCGTTGTCCAGCAGCACGGCGGCGGTGAAGGGCTGCTTCGCCGCCTTCCGGTTCTCGAAGTTGTCCCGCAGATCCGCCAGAAACGCCGCCATGAGCAGACCGTCGACCATCTCCCGGTTGTCGGCCTGGAAGCGGACGTTCAGCCGGATCAGCTCGTCGATGGGGTCCCGGCCCAGGCCGAGGTCCTGGTCGCCGTACCAGTCCTGGCCCGCGCCCAGCAGGAGCCGCCGGCCGCGCCGCCCGCTCGCCAGCAGGCCGTCGACGAGCAGCCCGGCGAAGTCCGGCACCGGGATCTGCTGCGGTATCCCGAGGATGGCCTGCAGTGGAGGCGCGACCCGCTGGACGAGCCCGCGCAGGGCCGCGACGTTGCGGTACTGCTCCAGGCGGGCCTTGACCTGGGCGTACGCCCGCGCGTGGTCCTTGACGTCGAGCTTCTCCTCCAGGACGGCGCGCCCGATGATGAAGCGGGGGAATCCGAGCCGCCCGTAATCCCCGCATTTGCGATTGAGCTCGAAGGCGAGCGCCGCCAGCACCTCGTACCCCGCGACGCTGCCGATCGCCTCGAAATCGACGCGCGCGTACGGGACGTTCCCCTCGAGAGAATCGCCGAGACAATCGACCAGCGCGGTCTTCCCGCTGCCGCGCGGCCCCTCGAAGAGCAGGATGGGAGTCTCCCGTGTGGTGCGCTTCCGCCCCTGGTCAGGGCGCTCCATGAACTCCCGTACGACCAGGACGGCGCGGTCCCGGCCGAAGATCCGGGCATGCCCACCCGGCGGCATCGCCATTCCCGCCCCCTCTCTTTACCCGTACGCGAGACCGACCAGCGTAACTGCCGCCTTTCCCCGGCAGCAATATGACGACATCGGGCGCCCGGCGGTTCATTTCCCGATTAAGATCATCGATCGCGCGACAGGAACAGAGCGGGCTAAATCGGAAAACCGAAAAAGCCATTTCAGGCAGGTCGAATAGACCCCCCTCATGCTCCGTTCGGCGCACGATGGACAATGCGGTCCACGGGCGCCGTACGAGGAGGGGGCATGGACGAGGTCGCGGAGTTCGCGGAGCATCGGCCGCGGCTGTTCGGGCTGGCGTACCGGATGCTCGGGGAGGCGGCCGAGGCCGAGGACGTGCTCCAGGACGCCTACCTGCGCTGGGCGGCGAGCGGACCGATCGAGGTCCCGGCCGCCTGGCTGACCAAGGTCGTGACGAACCTCTGCCTCAGCCGCCTCCGCTCCGCCCGCGCCCGCCGGGAGAAGTACGTCGGCCCCTGGCTGCCCGAACCGGTCCTCACCGACGACGGCCGGCTCGGCCCGCTGGAGACGGTCGAACAGCGCGACTCCCTGTCGTTCGGCGTCCTCATGCTGCTCGAACGCCTGACCCCGCCCGAGCGCGCGGCGTTCGTGCTGCGCGAGGCGTTCGGGTACCGGCACGCGGAGATCGCCGACGTCCTGGACATCGACGAGGCCCACGCCCGGCAGCTCTACCGGCGCGCCCGCGAACACGTCGGCGAACCCCGCCGGCGGTTCACCGCGAGCCCCGCCCACCGCGAGGAGATCGTGCTGCGCTTCATCGCCGCCGCGGTGGAAGGCGACGTCGCCGGCCTGGAGAAACTGCTCGCCGAGGACGTCGTCGCCTGGTCCGACGGCGGCGGCAAGGTCACGGCCGCCCGGCGCCCGCTCGTGGGAACGTCCCACGTGGCGCGGTTCTTCTGCGGCCTGGCCGCCCACCCGCGCGCCGCCGGCATGGACATCGAGATCCGTACGGTCAACGGCGCGCCGACGGTCATCCTGAGCGAGGCGGGGGCGCTGTACATGGTCCTGGCCTTCGAGTTCACCGGCGACCGGGTGGCCGCCCTGCACTCCGTGCTCAACCCGGACAAGCTCGCGTACGCCGCCGCCCACGGCATGTGACCACCGTCACCGCCGGAGCTGTCACGAACCGAGGGTCCTACCGAGTCACCCCTGTCGACGGACATCCTCCGGCGAAGGGACGGTTGAGATGACGGCACGCATTCTGGTGCTCGGCGCGGGCTACTCGGGTCTGGTGGCGGCCCGGCTGATCGCCAAGGACCACGGCGCGCGGGTGACGCTGGTCAACGCGAGCGACCGGTTCGTGGAACGGGTACGGCTGCACCAGGTCGCGGCAGGCCAGGACGTACGGACGCGGGCGATCGCGGACCTGCTCGACGGCGCGTCCGTCGACTTCGTCCTGGGCCGGGTCACCGCGATCGACCCGGCGGAACGCGAGGTCGAACTGGCCGACGGACGGCGGCTCGGCTACGACACGCTCGTCTACGCGCTCGGCAGCAGGTCGGACGCCGAGAGCGTCCCCGGCGTCGCCGAGCACGCCTACCCGCTCGCCCTCAGCGAGGACGCCGTACGGCTGCGGGAGCGGCTCGCCGCCGGCGGCACCGTCGCGGTGGTCGGCGGCGGCCTGACGGGGATCGAGGCGGCCACCGAACTCGCGGAGACGCGGCCGGAGCCGGCCGTACGGCTGCTGACCGCCGGCCGGCTCGGCGCCGCCCTGTCCGAACGCGGCCGCCGCCACCTGCGGCGCGCGCTCGACCGGCTCGGCGTGGACGTTCTGGAGAACGCCCGGGTCGCCGAGGTGCGCGCGGACGGCCTGCTGCTGACCGACGGTGACCACGTGCCCGTCGACACCGTCGTGTGGGCCGCCGGCTTCAGCGTCCCGGACCTGGCCCGGAAGGCGGGCTTCGCCGTGGACGAGCGCGGCCGGATGCTCGTCGACGCGACGCTGCGCTCGGTGTCGCATCCGGAGGTGTACGCGATCGGCGACGCGGCGGCGATGCACCGGCAGGGCGGCCAGGAGCTGCGCATGGCGTGCGCCACCGGCCTGCCGGCCGCCCGCCACGTGGCCCGCACCGTACGCCAGGGCCTGGGCCGCCGCGCGCCGAGCCCGTTCCGGTTCCGCTACCTCAACCAGTGCATCAGCCTGGGCCGCCGCGACGCCCTGATCCAGTACGTACGGGCGGACGACAGCCCGGTCGAGTTCGTCCTCACCGGCCGCCTCGCCGCCCTGTACAAGGACGTCATCGTCCGCGGCGCCCTCGCCGCCCAGCGCCACCCGGGCCTGGTCGCCCTCACCCCCGGCGGCGGCCCCTCCCGGAGTCGGATCGACGAGACCGACGCCACCCGCCCCGCCGACCACGCCACTGCGAGCCGTTAGGGATGAGCGGCGGCCGACTCACGTATCCCTCGCGACGAGCCTGGCCGCCGCCATCATCCGCCGACTTGAATCGTCCGCTGATCAGGCGTTTGGACCTCTAAGCTCCAGCTTCATGACCATTCGCTTTGATCAGACCGGCTGGGAGCAGTTGAAGCCCGGCGCCTGGCGGAACTCCGACGGCGACATCGCCGAGCTGCACGGCTTCGACATCCCGCCCAACCTCGCGGCGCCGCTGGAGAACCTGGACGCGCTCCGGCGCGACACGGTGGCGCGCACGGCCGCCTCCGGCGGCGGCCTGATCGAGCTGAACCCGGTCGCCCTGCACGGCCTCCCGGCGTTCCAGCAGATCGTCAAGCTGCCGCTGCCCGACCGGCCCGGGGTGGCCTACATCCCGTCCTTCACCCTGCCGCGGGCCGACCGCAGCCTGGTCTTCAAGTTCATGTGCGTCGAACAGGGCGTGACCGGGATGCGGGACACAGTGGCGTTCGACCGTTTCATGACCGAGCACGGGAACGGCCGGCCCCCTCAGGAGATGATGCGGTACTGGGCCCAGCACCCGTACGCGCCCGAGGTCCAGGGCGGCCTGCCGCGCAACTGGTCCGAGGACCCGTGGTGGGACCAGCACTTCCCCCAGCACCCGCTGTCCCGCGCCCGCCGGCTCCTCCACGCCCTGGCCCCGACGATCGAGGTGCACCCGGACTTCCACGCGGCACCGCCCTGGCGCGGCTAGACCCCCGGAGCGCGCGAGGCTCCCGAACGGCTCGCGCGCGTGCGCAGGGCCGCCGCTCTCCGCGTGAACGGCCCGCGTCCGGTGGGCAAGATCTCCCTGGCAGTGGCCGCGACTCGGTGATCTTCGCCGTGGAACGTTCCTAGGATGCTCGGATGGCGGAGATCATCGACTACGGACGGTTCGCGGAACGGCTCGCCGGGCCACGCTCGCGCTGGGAGCTGCTGGACGAGGTTCAGCGTGAGTGGGGCTATGAGGATCCCGGCGGCGAACCCCTCGTGACACGAGAGGGCGAGGCGCCGGGGTACGAGCTCGACGAGTCCGATCCCATCCCGGCGGCGCTCGTGGAATGGTGGGACTCCCCCGTCAACTCCTTCGCCTTCCGGCCGCGCCTGTACTGGACGCACTCCCAGTGGCCGCCGTCCGCACCCGACTCGGTCGAGAATCCACCGGACGACGAGATCCGCGTCATCATGGCCGAATACGAGTACGTCAGCCAGTGGGGCTACCTCGCCTCCGAGGCGCACCTTCCCGACCCGAAGGTCATGGTCAACACCCATGAGGGCTGGGCGGTGCAGAGCCGGTCCATCTCCGAGTTCTTCCTGCAACTCGCGCTGGAACGGCTCCCCGCGCACTTCGGCTGGACGCTGCGGGTCCCCCGCACCGTCATGGACGGCGACCCCGCGATCGTCGAGCGGCTCCAGACGTCGTACCGAGAACTGGGTCTCCTGCCCTGGCAGGAGATGGGCACCGACGCCCTGTCGTACGGGGCTCCGGACGCGCTCATCCGCCACGGCCGGGGCCCGGGCGCCGACTACGCAGTCGTGATCCAGGGCCGGACCCGCGAGGCCGTCGTCCAGGTCGCCGACACCCTGGGCCTCACCTGGACGGACAAGGAGCTCGGGGCGCCGAGCGAGCTGCCGTCCCCCGTCGAGGAACTCGTCCCCGCGTCCTTCGCCGAGGGCGGTACCGAGTACCGGCTCCGCTGGACGGCCGTCTCGACGACGGCCACCCCGCCGGTCCCGCCCGTCCCCGACGTCGCCGGGATCCGCGACCTGCCGGGACGTACGGTGGCCGCCGCCGACGAGGACGGGACGACGGCCGTCGCGGGAGACTCCACCGGCCGCGTTTACGTCCGAACGACCGATGGCTCGCAGCCCGCGGACCGGGCGCTGCACCGCGCGCCGGTGACGGCCGTAACGTGCTGCCGCTCGGAAGACGGCGGCCGCGTGGTCGTGAGCGGCGACGCCAATGGGGTCCTCCGCTATTGGGCGACCGACCGTGAACCGCTGCGGACGGCGTTCGACCGGCGAAGGGCGCCGGTCGCCGCGCTCACGTCCGCGCGCCTGGCGACCGGCCCGGCCCTGGCCGCCGCCTGGGCGGACGGGCTGACGCGGGTCTGGGACCTGCACACCATGGACGTCGCGGACCTGCCACTCGGAACCGGCGTCGAGGCCCTCACCCTGGCCTCCGACGGCGTGCTGTACGTGACCACCGGCCAGGGCACCGCGGCGCTCCGGCTCGACCTGGACCGGCTGTGGCCGACCCGCGGGCTACGGCTGCGGCTCGACGAGATCGACTGGAACTCCCTCTGGAGCAACCGCGGCCCCGCCTACGAGGTTCCGGGCCTGATCGCCGAGGTGGCCTCCGACGACGAGGACGCGGCTCAGACCGCGGTCAAGAGGCTCTACGAGCTCCTCGTTTCCAAACACACAGCCCTCAGCGCGGCCGCCGCCGCAGCGCCGTTCCTGGTCGAACGGATGCTCATCCCGACCAACCGGGCGCGCAACACCCTGCTGCTCCTCATCGCGGACATCGCCGACGGCCCCGGCGAGGAGCGCGAGGCGGTCATCGCCGCGGTCCCCTCCCTGCTCCAGCTGCAGGACGACGAGCACCCGTCCATCCGCTGGGCGGCGGGCGAGCTCATTCGCATCTGCGGCGTCCCGAGCGCCTAGTGACGTTGACCGTGTTCGGGTCGCGAGATGAGAAGCCGCACGAATCCGCACCCGTTTCAACGAAGGAGACCCCGGCGGTTGAGCGAATCGCCAACCGCCGGGGTCCCTTCAGAAATCGAAGAGCAGGTCAGGCCCTCTTCAGGTAAGAGGAGTAGACCCATCCCCACTTACCGGTGTTGGCGCCGCTGGTCACCTTGCCGTAGGTCCAGACCTCGTTGCTGACCCCGATGCCGTACGACGGGTCGTACTTGCACGTGCCGTAGAACTTCGTCCCGGTGGAGAGGCTGCCCAGGGCGGTGTAGCCCGTGCTGGGCCCTGTGCGCAGCTTGACGGTGGTGGTCGTCTTGTACGTGGCGTTGGTGATGTTGACGGTGCACTTGGAGGACCCCACAGCGCTTGCGGCAGTGGCCGTGGCGACCACTCCGCCGAGAGCGACCGCACCGGCAACGACCGCCGTCACGGCGCTCTTCTTAAACTTGTTCATGCCTCTTCCAAGAATCGATTGGCACGTTCCAGTGGAACCTAGCATCCGAAAAGTTCGTCATGATCAGCGCCCCTCGATCTTTCGGAACCGGCCCCTGACGTCCCTCGTCTCGCTCCCGCGAGCCGGCATCGCGAAAACACCGACCGCAATCTCGGCCACCCGGTGTGTATGCGCACCCGCCTCTTCGACCGGGTCGGTCATCCACCGGATCTGGACAACTGCAGCAGGAACTCGGCGTTGCTCTTGGTCTCCGTCAGCTTGGCGAGCAGTGCCTCGATGGCCTGCCGCCGGTCCATCCTCCGGAGCATCTCGTGCAGGCGCGAGACGATGGCGTGCTCCTCGGGCGCCAGCAGGATCTGCTCCTGCTGGGTGCCGGAGGCGTTGACGTCCAGCGCGGGGAAGATCCGGTGGTGGGCCAGGTCGCGGTCCAGCCGGAGCCGCATGCCGGCGAGCCGGCCGAGTTCCTCGGCGATGGTCTCGTCCATGCGGGAGCCCGTCTCGACCAGCGCGGTGGCCATGATGGTCAGTGAGCCGCCGTCCTCGATGTTCCTGGCGGCGCTGAACAACGCCTTGGGCGGGTGGAGCGCGATCGGGTCGAGCCCGCCCGGCAGGACCCGGCCGGACGCCGGAGCCGCCAGGTTGTACGCCGTGGTGAGACGGGTGATCGAATCGAGCAGCACGACGATGTCGTGCCCCAGCTCGACCAGGCGCTTGGCCCGCTCGAGGGCGAGTTCGACGACGGCGATGTGGTCTGCGGCCGGGCGGTCGGAGGTCGAGGAGATGACCTCGCCTCTGATCGACCGCTGCAGGTCGGTGACCGCCTCCGGCGGCTCGTCGACCAGGATGACCATCACGTGGCACTCGGGATTGTTGTGGCCGATCGCGTCGGCGATGGTCCGCAGAAGTGTCGTCCGGCCCGCTTTCGGCGGGGCCAGGATCAGCCCGCGCTGGCCCTTGCCGATCGGACAGATCAGGTCGACGATCCGGGTGGCGACAAGGCCCGGCTCGGTCTCCAGGCGCAGTCGCTCCTGCGGGTACAGCGGGGTCAGCCTGGCGAACTCGACGCGGTTCCGCGCCTGGTCGGGGTCCATCCCGTTGACCGTGTCCAGTTGCACCAGCGCGTTGAACCTCTCGCGCCGCTCACCCTCGCGCGGCTGCCGAACGGCACCGGCGACGACGTCACCTTTGCGCAGGCGGTGCTTTCGGACCTGTGACAGGGAGACGTACACGTCGTGGGGAGCCGCCAGGTAGCCCGAGGTCCGCACGAAGGCGTAGTTCTCGAAGATGTCGAGTATCCCGGAGATGGGGACGAGGACATCGTCCTCGTCGATCACCGGGCCGACGGTCTCCGCCTCGGTCTCCGCGTGCTCCCGGACCGGCGCGTCCTCGGTCTCGGTGGGAGTCGGCCGGCCACCGTCCTCGGCGTCCTGCGCCTGTTCGTCCAGGACGGCGGCGCTGAGCGGCGACGCCCCGTTCCCCGGGCCTGCCGCGGTCTCCCGTACGGATTCCTCCGTCGCCGCCCAGGACCGATCACCGGTGGACGCGTAGAGGCCCATGACCTCGTCCGCCGCCGCGTGGGCACCGGCGGCGCGCAGCAGCAGTTCCATCGTCTCCAGGGCACGGCGGACCTCGCTCACGGCGAAAGGTTCGTTGTGCGCCCAGCGGTTCCTGGTTTCGCGCAGCTCACCGGCGTACGACCGGGCCGACCGAGGCAGCACGGCGTCGAAGACCTGCCACCGGAACACCAGCACGCGCAACTGCAGCGCGGGGTCGGTCATCGTCAGCCGGCGCGCATGGCCGAACCGGGCACGATCCTCGGCCTCCAAGGCGGTCAGCCAGTCCTCGCCATCGACGGCGCTCATGCGCTCGTCCACGAAGGGGCCGAGCCCCTCCGCAAGCAGCTGAAAGCCCCTGCCGAGCAACGGAAAGCCGCCGCCGGCCGACTCCGGGTTCGATGCAGCCACTGTCCCCTCCGCCCCATCCCGGAGTACGCGCGAAGCGTCCGGAGCCACCAGCCAGCCGGCAGCACTCAAAAGCTAACAACTCTGATCATCAACGACCATCCAGAGATTCCGGAGCGGCCCTGGCCTGTCCGGCGAACAGGCAGAGCCTCTCGGTCACGCCCTGGGCGGCGAACGGATCCTGCTCGGCGAACGAGGTCACGAAGATTCAGCAGCTCGACGCGTCAAATCACACACCAAAAGTGCTGTTATAGGCGGATCAATCCTTCATACCGCAGACAGCCAGGCTTGGATCGACGCTTGTATCGCCTTGTTGGGCATGCGACAGTTCTTACGACCACCGCCGTAGACAGGAGTCTCGCCATGTCCCGACCGTGGGAAGTAGATCCTGAGGCTCAGTTCACACGTCGGCTCGGCAAGACCGCAGCCGAATTAGGGAACAGTCGCACCACCAACGACTGTCCGGACATCTGGGAACTGGACAACGGTGACATAGCGATCATCGGGCGCGACGTCACGGCAGCGTTCACCGATCGTTTGCCGCCCGACGTCCGCATCGGCGTCGACGAGCGACTGGTAGTCATCCCCGGGAACATGCTCAGTGCCGCCAAGCCGGACATCCGGGATGCTTGACCGCCTACGGGAGATACCAGGGAAGACGCTCGACGCCGCGTCTTATCACGCCTTGCGGCGGGAGGAGACCGAGCACCTCACCAGGCCGATCTGGAAGCTCGAGCGTTCCCAGTACTTCCACGAGCCGGACGAGGATCCGAGCTGGCAGGCGTTCCTCGCGCGCGACTGGGCTCGGGTCCTGGCTGTGTTCGAGAGTGAGCGAGCGGATGCCCGCGCCGAGGCAGAGAAGTACGCACGGCAGGGCAGTGGGCTGCGACGTCTGCGGATCGTCGAACGACCCGTGTCGGAGTACCTCCTGTGGGAGACGCAGTGGTTCAAAATCCTCGCCGAGGAAGGCACCTCGATTCAGGTCCTCGACGCAGAGCAGGTGCGTGACCTGGAACGCAACGGGTCTCTTCCCGAAGTCGTCGTTGACGAACACGCGCTCTACCACGTGCGATACGACGAGCAGTGGAAGGCGTGCGGCGCTCGGCGCATCGACGATCCTGACATCGTCCAGCAGGCGGTCGATGAGATCGGGGCGCTATGGGAACGCGCCGAGCCGTTCCTGCCCTACTTCGCCCGAGAGATCGCGCCCCTGCTACCGGTTCCTTGACGGACACAGCGACAATTAGGCGGCATGCGCCGACAAAACGGGGACCGCAGCCTCAGGAACATCCTGCCGGTTACCTCTCTGCTGCTCACAGCGATAGTGGCCGTCGCGTTGATCGGTGTATCACCGATCGCACTGGAGGTCTTTCGGGGTAAGACCGACAGATGGCAGCGGCTCAGTTTCATCGGGCAGACCTACGGTGCGGCGTCCGCCGTCATCTCTGTTCTGGCGCTGGTCGGCATCGTCATCACGCTGAGCTACCAGGCACGTGAGGCAAAACTCTCCAGAGAAGAGACCCGCCGCCAGGCCATCGGCGATCTCCTGAAGATGGCGATGGAGGACCCTGACCTGGACGAGTGCTGGGGACCGGTGCCGACTCCTGACGACCCTAGAAAGCGCAAACAACTGCTCTACACGAACATGATCATCGCAGAGTGGTCACTGTCGTTCGAGACCAGAGCGCTTCCCGAGCCACGTCTACGCGCCATCGCGAACGAGATGTTCCAGGGAAGCGTGGGACGTGACTACTGGCGGAGCGCGCGCGAGGTCCGTCTGTCCACGTCGGCGAGCCGCCGCGAGCAGCGCTTCCACCAGATCCTCGACGAGGAGTACCAGCGAGCCCGCCCCTTGGCACGAGAGAATCCTCCTGCTCAGGCACCCGCCGCCGAGTCCACGACTACGGCGAAGGAGCGCATGGTGTGGGCTGGCATCGGCGCATCGGTAGTCGTGCTCTGCCGATCGATCCGAAACTTCGCCCGGCCGTCCGGGGCCTCCCGCCTGCCGCACGTTCGGAGGCGTTAGCGAACGGCGTACCGTCGGCGACCAAGAAGGCGTCACCTGATCAGTTCGCTCGGTTCACCTGGGGTCAGTGCCGGCCGAGCGGGCAGCGCGCGCCGGGCTCGCGGTTCGGGCAGCACACGACGGCCAGGTCGACGTAGTTCTCGCCGGTGAGCCACCAGGCCCAGGCCACGTCGTTGCCGCGCCGCAGGGTGTCGAGGGCGGTCGCGGCCATGGTCCGTACGGTCGGCGCGTGCCGCCGCAGTTCGGGGTGGGCGATCGACGACTCGATCTCGACGTACTGCCGTTCCAGCCAGGCGACCGCGTCGGCCGGGGCGTCCCAGGTGCCCTTGATGAAGCGGGCGGGCTTGGCAAGCCAGGCGGCGGTGCGCTCGGGCGGGACGGGCGAGCTGTCGAACCCGGCCCCGCCCGGCGACCGTACGGCGTCGTAGGGCCGGACGGCCTCGCCAGGCCCCCGGTAGCCGTACGCGTGGAAATGCACGGCGCCCCCTCCCGTGGGCGCGGCCCGGGACGAGGTCCGGGGCCGCCGCCCGTCGCTCACGGTCGGCCCGCCTCGACGAGGGCGACGAGAACGCATGCCTCGCCGTCCTCGCCCGTGTAGCCGCCGCACCGGGTCGTCTTGCGCCACGACACGCCGCTGAGCTGGTATTCCATGGTTTCACCTCCCCCCGGCCGTCGCGCGGGACCCGGACTCCGGGCAGGGGAGGACGGCCGTCGCGGCCGGTTCCGCGGCGAAGACGGCGGTGACCGTACGGCCCTGGTCGTTGCCGTGCCAGCCCCAGCTGTCGGCGAGGAGCGCGACCGTACGCAGGCCGCGCCCGCACTCGGCGAACTCGTCCGCGTCGGCGACCGCCGGCTCGTCCGGGCCGCCCTGGTCGGTCACTGAGATCTCCGTACGGCCGGCCGCGTGGTAGACGTCGACGGTGAAGGAGCCGCCCCGCCCGGAGCGCGTGTGCCTTAACGCGTTGGCCACGAGCTCGCCGGCGGCCAGCAGGACCTCGTCCAGCCGCGGCCGCCCGGGCAGCAGCGTGGCGACGAACGCCCGTACGGCGTGCGCCTGGTCGGGGGTGCCGGGGAACACCGCCCGCCAGTACATGACCGGCGCGAGGGCGGCCGGTTCCGGTTGCGCGAGAAGCATGGACACCTCGTGGGGTGGACGATCGGCGGCGTACCGCCGGAGTGCTTCTCACCTCACACGAGGCGCACGGGTCGTCACAGTCGGTAGGTGGCCCTGAGTGCCCGGAACCGGGATTCGCACGCGAGACCGCGGCACGCCGCCGATCGGCGAGCACCGTGCCGGAGCGTCACCGTGCGGA
This sequence comes from Actinoallomurus liliacearum, assembly GCF_039542035.1. NCBI lineage: Bacteria > Bacillati > Actinomycetota > Actinomycetes > Streptosporangiales > Thermomonosporaceae > Actinoallomurus > Actinoallomurus liliacearum. The sequence goes on along the minus strand of NZ_BAABHJ010000041.1, from coordinate 107,146 downwards.
ACGTTCGGCCGTCAGCTCGCGCTTCCGGCCGACGAAGCACGACGAACCGCACGTTTGGGGGACTGTCCGGATCTTGACGTCTGTTCTCGGAGTTCGTGAATGCATCGCCGGGCCCTCATCTGCCTCCCGCTCGTTCTGCTGGCGTTGAACGCCTGCCGGGACAACGGCAAGTCCAGCGCCGCCCCCTCGGCACCGCCGTCGGTCGCGACCACCTCCCCGACGGCCACCCCGGCGACGAGCACGCCCGCCCCGAGCCCGACGCACACGAAGACGCATCGCCCCGCTCCTTCGCCGACCACCCACAAGCCGGCGCTGGCCGGACCGGGTAAGACCTGCGGCACCGTCCAGCCGCCCGGCAACGGCCCGATGGCCGCGATCGGCGTGCTCAAGGGACACGTCAGCTGCGCCACGGCAATGGCGATCTTCCGCACCTACTACCGGACGGACACCCCGAAGCCGGGCAGCGCGGGCGTGGCGACCGTCCACGGCCGGCGCTGCGCCAGCAACTCGGCCGCCCAGACGAACCTCAGCGGCCGGATGTCCACCTGCCGGACGTCGACCATCACGATCGCCGCCGACGTCATCCCCTGATCCGGATGAAGACCCTCGGCCGGCACGCTCTTCGAAGCCGGTCCCGGTCTCGGTGTGGGGAACGTTCGCGAGGTAAAGGGACGCCCAGGGGATTTCGGCTCGGTGCCGAAGACGGCCGGTAACGAACCGTTTAGGGCCGGAGAGCGCTCAGCGCCGGGATCCCAGTTACGGTAACGCAATGATCTTCGTGAGCGGTCAGAGTCCGCGGCCGTGAGGCGGCGCGTTCTGATAGGCACGCCGATCGGCGCCGCCCTTGTCGCGGTCGCCGGAACGGCCGCGTGGTGGTTCTGGCCCCCTCATGTCGACCGCTCGCTGATGGCGGAGGCCGCCCCGATCATCGACCGCTACCTGGAGAACAGGTCGGCAGGACTCCCCGGGGAGATCTCCCCGCCCGCCGGTTCGTCCGCGCGCTGGTTCTGCGCGGAGAGAACGATCGAGACCCGCCGGCGCGGAACCGAGGTGCTCGTCAGCCTGATCACCGACTGCAGGGAGTACGCCCGGCACGGAACGGAGCTCCACTACGACTCCGCTTCGCAGGAACCGCTGCTCGTCACCCTGGATCGGGCCTCGGGACGGCTCGTCGTACGGCAGGTGACGGCGGCCCTCGAGGGGGCCATGTTCGACCCGTCGCTGAAGCGGATGTTCTCCCGGCGCGCGGTCCGAACGTACCGGCTCGACGACGGACCCCCCTCCCCCGACGCCGAGGCCCGGCGAGCCTTCGGCCTCCCCTCCGACGCTCCCGTACGTTCGGTCTGACGGCGCTTCACCCAACGGCCCTCCGCGGCGTCCCGCCGACGTCTTCGACGCGAACGATCGCCTTGGCGCGCCGTCGAGTGCGCTGCGCGTCTTCGGGAGAACGCCCGGCACCGCCGCGCTTCCGGCCGGTGTCTCAGAGGCGGACGACCACCAGGGCGATATCGTCAGAGGCGCCGTCGCGGAGCCTGTCCAGCAGGGCGTCGGCCAGATCCTGCGGTAGCAGCCCGCGGTACTCGGCGAGGGCGGCGGTGAGCCGGGCCAGCCCGGTGTCGACGTCCTCACCGCGGCGTTCGATGAGCCCGTCGGTGTAGAGCACAAGGGTGTCCCCCGGGCTGTACTGCAGGGTGGCCTGGGGCCGGGGGACGGCTTCGGGGCGGACGCCCAGCGGCGGGTCGGTCGCCTGATCGAGCAGTTCGTGGCCACCGCCGGAGTACGCAAGCACCGGCGGCAGATGACCGGCGCTGCTGTAGGCGATCAGGCGGCTGCGGGGGTGGATCACGGCCTTGACGGCGGTCGCGGCCAGCGCCCCTTCTACGGAACCGGCGTACTGGTCCAGGGTCTGCAGCGCCTGCGCGGGGCTGTGGGTGTTCCGGACGGCACCGCTCAGGATGAATCGCAACGTCCCCATGATGGCGGCGGCCTCCAGCCCGTGACCGACGACGTCGCCGACCGCCATGGACAGGGCCCCCTGGGGCAGGTCCACCACGTCGTACCAGTCGCCGCACACGTTCAGCGCGTCGGTCGCCGGCTCGTACCGCACCGCGATCTCCGGGTGCCGGGCCAGGTCCGGCGAATGCAGCATGCGGTCCTGGATGGCCAGGGCGACCTGACGTTCGCGGGCGTACGACTGGCGCAGCTCATCGTTCAGCCGCTGCAACTCCCGCGCCCGGTCGAACAACTCGGCCGCCAGCGCCTGCTCCCGCCCGCTCGGGTTCTCGTTCGACGGCCGGTCGCCGGAGTCGCAGAAGTCGACGAACGCGGTGACGTCCATCGTCCGCATCAGCAGCCACGCCAGCGCGCCGTCCGGGCCGACCACGGGGGTGGTGATCGACGACCACCAGCGTTCCTCGAACTCCCCTGGCCAGCCCGGCACCGGAACGTCATACCGGATCGGCGCCATCGTGTCGGGCCGGTGTGACATCGCCACCCAGCGCAGCGAGGCCTCCAGCCTGCGTTTCCCGTCGCCGGAGGGGCCCGCGGGATCGGCCGGGAAGACGTCGAACAGGTTCTTCCCGATCAACTCCTCGCGGGTCCTCCCCGTCACCTCGAGAAGTGCCAGATTGACGTCCGTGATCACGAAGTCGGGATCCAGCACCACATAAGGGGTCGGAGCGACGGCGAACAGCGCTCCATAATCGATCTTCGCAGTACTCACGGACCCCCACCCGTCCTCCTGCTACCTGACGATTCACCCACCGAAAATGCTATTTCAGATGGATTCGACAGGCCCCTCCGGGGCGGCCAGGTCGCCACTTCCGTAACACGGATCCCAAGACCTCGAAATCGTCGCATAGCCCAAGAGCGCCCATACGAGCCCCACTCCCGACGGGGTCGGGGTCCGCTCTGCCGCCACAACGATGTCGGCCTGGCCGTCTCGACCTCGAAGTACTAACGGAGGTAGGAGGCACCGTTGAGGTCGATCACCGCGCCGCTGGCCCACAGGGCGTCCGGCGAGGCTAGCCAGGCCACCGCGGCGGCGATCTCCTCAGGCTCGGCGACGCGACCGAACGGGCTCTGCGCCCGGATGGCCTCGCCCGCCGGGCCGGAGAGCATCGTCTCGACCATGTCGGTCCGTACGAACCCGGGGGCGACGGCCGCGACGCCGATGCCGTACGGCGCCAGGGCGACCGCCAGCGACTGGGTCATCGCGTGCACCGCCGCCTTGCTCGCCCCGTACGCGACGGCGACCGGCTCACCGCGGTAGGCGCCGCGCGAGCCGACGTTGATGATCCGCGCGCCCTCGGCGCCCTCCGGCCGGGTGCGCAGGTGCTCGACGACGCACCAGGTCACATTGGCCGTACCGTGCACGTTGACGTCGATGACACGCCGCCAGCCCTCGTGCCACTCCTCGTACGAGGTCGCCTCGATCGGCTGATGGCCGTGGACCGCCGCGTTGTTGACCAGCACATCCACGCCGCCGAGCCCGGCGATCGCCTCGGCGACGAACTCCTGGACCCGGGCGGGATCGGCGAGGTCGCCGGAGACGACGACGTGCCCCTCACCCGGAAGCCCGGCGACGACGGCACTCGCCGCGGTGACGTCCGATCCGCAGTGGACGGCTACGGTGAAGCCGTCCGCCGCCAGCCGCGCGGCCACGGCCGCGCCGATGCCCCGCGATCCGCCGGTGACAAGCGCACGTTTTCCGGACACGCGATCCCTCCTTGCACAATGTCCGACAAACGTAGCGGGCATCGCCACTGGGCATCGCTGGGCGGGTGGACATCACCCCGAAGACCGTGGATCGCGGCCCGGAACGTCGCGACCGGCCAACAGGACCCGATAGTCGCTCACCTTTCAGGCGGGGTTCACCAGCTGATTCCGGCCGCCACCGGGAGGTGGTCGCTGCCGGTGGCGGGCAGCACCCACGAACGTACCGGCCGCACGCCCCGGACCAGGATCTGGTCGACCCGCACCATCGGGAACTCCGCTGGCCAGGTGAAGCCGAAGCCGCCCCCGGCCACGTCCTGGGCCGAACGCAGCTGCGCGGTGATGTCGGCGAACGCACGGTCGTCCATGGCGCCGTTCAGGTCGCCGAGCAGCACGATCCGCTTGTTCGGCTCGGCGGCGATGGCCTTGGCGAGCGCGTGTGCGCCGGCGTTCCGCTGGCTCGTCCAGAAGCCGCCCCTGGGCATCACCCGTACGGACCCCAGGTGGGCCACATACACCGCCAGCGGCCCCTGGTCCGTGGTCACCGTGGTGCGCAGCGCCCGAATCGTGTGCATCGCCGGGTCGCCACCGATGTCGAGCGGCTGGGTGTCCGACAGTGGCAGCTTGCTCCAGAGCCCGACCGTGCCTTGCATCGTGTGGTACGGGTACGTCTTCCCCAGCACCTTCTCGTACGTGACCGTGGCCTGCCGGGCGCGCAGTTCGGTGGGGTCGACCAGCCGCCGTGCGTCACCCTGCGCCAGCTCCTCGAGCGCCACCATGTCCGCCCCGGATGCGATCAGGTCGCGGGCGGTCCCGGCCGGGTCGGCGTTGCCGGCGCTGACGTTGTGGCTGACCAGGGTCAGGTCGCCGCCCAGGTGAGACTTGTCGCTGAGCAGCCCGCCGAAGAGGATCAGCCACACCGTGACCGGCAGCAGCAGCGCGGCCACCGCGGAGGCGGAGCGACGCCAGAGCGCCCCGGCCAGCAGCACCGGGACGAACAAGCCGAACCACGGCAGGAAGGTCTCCACCAGGCTGCCGAGGTTGCCGATCCCGTTCGGAATCTGTGCGTGCAGCAGCATGACCAGGCCGAGCAGCAGCGCCAGCGCCGCGAGGACCAGGCCGCGCTTCCAGGGCCCCGGCCGGCAGCCGATGTGGATCACCCGGCGGAAGCACGCGCGCCGGGTACCGGAGTCGGTATCCCGGCGACCGGCGCCGCCCTGTCCGGTCTCCGCCGTGCCCACCTGCGCCATCGTCCGTCCTTGCTCACTGTCGGTCACTGCTGGACCCTTCGGGTCCGAGCCATACCGCCAGTCAAGGCAGGGTGGTGTTGCCAGCACGTATGTGATTTTCGATATCCCGACGATATGCACCCACTTCTGGCATCGAGAGCATGCGTGCGCTGATCGTCGAGGACGAACCCCGGATCTTCCGGTGACGAGATCACCAACCGCTTCGTCGCCACCGACAGCGGCCCGCCCGTCCTCATGACCGCTGCCGATCGGCTCGACGACAAGGCCACCAGGTGTACGGCTACCGGACGGCATACCGAGCCGACTCCGTCGTACGCAGTGGCTCTCAGCACACGCCGACCACCGATCCGCGCGGGCGATCCCGACGTCACATCCTCCTCGCCGCCCGACCCGGAAAAAGTTCGGCCGTCGGCCCGCCGCCGAGCCTCCTTCAGGAGCATGCCAGGCGAACACCGAGCAGAGTACGCGCGGGCCGCTTCCTGAAGTTCCAGTTGACGCTACATCTGTCACATAGCGGGCGTACGGTGCGATCATGGCGCTCACCGACATCACGCGCGAAGCAGTCCTCGCCGCGATCGCCGAATTCGACCGCCTGGGCCGGGACGCCTTCCTGGAGAAGTACGGGTTCGACTCCTCCCGGCGGTACTGGCTCCTGTACGACGGAACGCGCTACGACTCCAAGGCCATCGCCGGAGCCGCCCACGGCTACCTGCCCAAGCGATCTCCTCTGGCGGCGAAGGACTTCTCCGGCGGCAGAGGCCACGCGGTGACCGTCCTGCGGCGCCTCGGCTTCGAAGTGACCAGCGCACCCAACACCGACCCGTCGGGCCTTCAGACCGCGGACGAGATCGCCTCGACCATCGACGACCTGCGTCCTGCCTCGGCCTCCGGCAAGCCGATGCTGAAGCAGGCCGTTGTCCTCCTGTGGGCAATCGGCCGTGCCCGCGCCGGCCACGACCGCCTCCTGGGATGGACCGACACCGTTGCCGCGCTGACCCCATTGCTGCAGACTCATCGCCGGGATGGCGAAAGCCGCCACGGCCGGCCGGACTACCCAATCGCCGCGCTTTTCCATGCCGGGCTGTGGGAGCTGCCCGGCCACACCGACGTCCCACGGGCCCACGGCACCGCGGTATGGACGTGGTTCGCCGAGCACGCGCCCGAAGGCGGCCTACCGGAGTCCGTCTACACGCTTGCCCGCCGCTCGGGCCCGGCGCGCGTCCGGATGATCGATGCGATCACCGCGCGGTTCCTGGACGACTTCTACGAGAGTGAACTCCTCACCGCCGTCGAGCTATACGACGAAGACGTCGCCGCCGACGAAGCACCACCCCCCGGAGACTCCGACCAGGAGACGGCGCCCGGGAGCACCCCCGGAGCCTCCAACTCCGACTACGCCCGCATGTGCGAACTGGTGGCGCGCCGGGAGAGACGCACGTACGGGCAACGGCGCACCAGGATCGCCAACGACCCCATCCGGATCAGCGCCGCCCGCGAGGCGGTCCTACTCCGCAGCGACGGCCGCTGCGAGAACCCCGGATGCGCCAAGCCGGCCCCGGACCGGAACGACCGCGGGAAGCCGCTCCTGGAAGTCGACCACATCGAGCAACTGACCGACGGCGGCCGTGACCACCCCATTCAGATGATCGCCCTGTGCCCCGACTGCCACCGGGTCAAGACACACGGGCAGAGCCGCCACCGGCTCATCCCCGTACTGGCCCAGCGGGCACGCGAACTCCACGACCAGTGGATGAGAGCCGACGGCTGGCCCTCGAGAAGAGCCGTGGAGGGCGAGCGATGACGCTAGCTGGCGAAGGTCTGCGCCCACCAGCCCGCCGGGCCAGTCGTGCTGCCAGGGCGTCGGCCGAACGCGCAGAGTTGGCCGACGGTCTTCAGATGCTCGGGCACGTTGTCCGGGACAGGGCATTCGACCGGTTGCTCGGCAGGTGGCCGTAGGTACACCCCGGCGGCTCTGTCGATTGCTGGAGGCTCGCCTCACCGGCTTCCTGCGGGCAGGATTCCGTGCCTTGACGGCGCGCACGAACGAGTACATCTGGCCCGGCATGCTGAATCCATAGCCGCGTCGGCCGACGTTCCGCAGTGACCCGCCCGCAGGTATGGGTCACCGCGGAGCAGACCGTACGGTCGGCACGGGCCGAACGTCGGGTGGCCTGGCGAGAGCCGGGCTGAAGGGCGATTAAGGCGGCAATCGATCATTTATTCTGCTGAAGAACGGTGGTTGGGTCATGCGGGACGGGGGGTCGAATGCGGCGTGCCGCGCGGGATGAGGTGACCCGCACCATCCGGGAGGAGCCCGGCCTGTTACGACGGCTGCCCGCGACCGGGGTCCTCGTCGTCCTGGCGTCATCTGCGCTCAGTCCGGTCCTGGAGGCGGCACTGAGCGGCAGCTCTGTGGCCGAGGCGATCGCCGGTGTTGCGGGGAATGTCGGTAGCGGCTACCTGACGAACCTCATCACCAACGTCGCGGCGCGTGTACGCGGCGGCGGATCGTCCGATCTCGGCGAGGCCAAACAGCTGCTGACCGACGAGCTGCAGGCCGCCTTGGACAGAGGCGATGCCGCCGCGGATGAGTTGAACGGCCTATGCATCTCCCTCATTCACAAGATCGGTGGCCTAGAGGCGGCAACCGATGACCTGCGCAAACATTTGCTGGCTCGTTTCGAAGAGCTCGACGCGCGCGCCCGGGAACGTGACGCCGTACAGCAGCGGCTTGATCAACGTCGGAACGCCGCACAGCGCCGTCACAACGAGCAGGTCCGGCAAGAGCTTCAGGAGATCCTCGAGCGACTTCGCTTTCTCACCTGGGACGCCGGCGGCCACGCCAGTCCTCCGACTCGCCCGGTGGTCACCCCGATGGTCGTGCCATCGGGCACCCGGCCTGGCGCGGGTGCCGACGCCGCGTGGCAAGGCGGCAACGAGCTCACCGTCGGCGACCGTGTCTACCTACTGCAGGGTGTCCTGCTCGACGAGCGGCCGCACCACGACGGAACGGTCTGGCGGCAGGCTCGGGCACTGCGGACGATTCCGTCTGGCGGGCCGGACCGTTACGTCTGGTTGCGACAGGTCCGGGCGAACCTGGACGTACCGGAGGCGCGTCGCGCGCTCTGGGCGCTGGATCGGGAACGCAGGCTCCTGTCCCGGCTCGGCGAACCGCGCCTCAGCCAGTACGCGGCAGATGAGCACATGGCCACCATCGCCGTTGCCTGGCCGACATCGCGGCGACACGGCCCTGCCAAGCCGCTCTCCCCTTCTGACCCACCGGGGATGTTCTCCCTGCTCGGCGGCCTGGCAGGGCTGTGTGACACCCTGGCGCGGCTGCACGCGTTGAACGCGACGCATCGTCTGCTGGTACCGGAGCGGATCGTCGTCCACGACGACGGCCGGCTGTCGTTCCTCGATCTCGGCCTGGCAGGCCACGCCCCCACACCCGGCGAGGGCCCGTCCGACTATCAGGCGCCCGAACAGCGGCGGCGCAGCAGCGCCCGCCCCGGCCCGTACACCGACGTGTATCAGCTCGCCGCGCTTGCCTACCACCTGGTGACCGGGCATCCGCCCCACCCGCGGACTCCGCTGCCCGTAGGCGGCCAGTCTCCCGGCCTTCCCACGCCCGCCGGCGCGGCCATCGACGCGGCGTTGAGCGCCGATTCCGGCGCACGCCCCACCGCCCCCTCGTTCGGCGCCGCGCTCCAGGCGGCCCGTGACCAGCTCTGAGGAACGCATGCTGAACGTCGCTCTGCCCGGCCCGCTGGTTCTCGTGCCGAGCCCGAAGCTGGACACCTCTATCCGCGAGCACCGCGACCGGGCTTGGTTGCCCGCCGGCGCCGAGGCTCTCATCAAGGACTTGAACACCCGCCCGGGCGGCATCCCGGTGACACTGGCCGAGCCGAAGGCCGCCGACAAGGACTGGAGCATGCTCGTTTACGGCCGGACGTACGTCGCCCGGCTGTACGTCTCGGGCCGCGGTGACGCCTACCGAGTCGTATCGGTCCGCCCGTTGTGGAAGACCGACTACCGGAACCTGGTGAACAGCCATCTCATGCTGCGCCCGCACGGCTGGCGTCTCGCGTACGAGCTCCGCCGGGTACCCGAGGGGATGGACGCGCATTGGCCGACCATCACCCGCGCGTGGCAGGACCTGCTGGCCGAGCAGGCCGCCCGGCAGGGGGCGTCCCGGCTGGACGACGAGCGGTCCGCCTACCTTACGACGCTGAGTGCGCTGGTCGATGCCGAGCAGCGGATACGGGCCGAGACGGCACCGCGGATGTACCCGTACCGGGCGGTCATGCCGGTCGGCGGCCGACGCTACGGCACGAACGCCGTCTACGACTTCGACCTCGTCGGTGGGCAGGTGCCCGAGGAGCGGACGTTCGTGCAAATCCACGGCGAACCGGAGCTACGCGGCCAGGTCACGCGTGTCACCGGTGCCCGCGCCACCGTCCGGTTCCACCAGGCGGTCGGCTGGAATCGAGTTCAGGGCCAGGGTGAGCTGGAGGAGACGCCGAACAGCACCGTCTACGACAAGCAGCGCGAAGCCATCGCGGCACTCCGGGACGGCCAGGTGCGCAACCCGGGCCTGCTGCCCGCCCTCGTCGACCACCGCGTACGGCCGATTCCCGCCGCCGACGACCGGCCTCCCGAGCCTCTCGACGAGGACCAGACCACCGCGTTCCGCAAGGCGCTGCACGTCCCGGACGTGCTGCTGGTCCTCGGCCCGCCTGGAACCGGCAAGACCCGCACGATCAGCCAGATCGCCGACGCCTGCGCCGAGCGGGGTGAACGGGTTCTGGTCACCTCGAACAGCCACCGCGCGGTGGACAACGTGCTGCCCCGGTTGTCGCGGCGCCTCGTCGCGGTGCGTGTCGGTGCCGAGGGGAGTGTGACGAGCGACGGTCAGGCCTACCTGCTGGACCGTCAGGCGTCCGACCTGGTGCACCAGGTGCTCGCGAACACCTCGCCTGCCCTCGCCGCCTACACGGAACTCCCGCACGCCGAACGCTGGGCGGCGGAGCTCGACGCGAGCCTCGCACGGCAGGCAGTCGCGGCCGAGGAGGTGCAACGCGCCGAAGCGGACCTGCACGCTGCCTGCCGGGCCGCCGGTAACACGCTGCGGGACCGCATCGGCGGCCTGACGGCCGAACTGACCGGCTGTGAGCGCGAGATCGCCCGCGCCCGAGAGCACATCGATCGATGGTCCGCCCGACGGGACCGCGCGGCGGCACGCGTCACGCTTCCCGTGGTAGGCCAATTCTTCGACATCCTCGGACGAAGGCACGAGCGGCGGGTGGCCGCCGGCCGGCAGCGGCAGCGCGAGGTGGAGGAGGCGGCCGCGCGCATCCGCGCCGAGCTTGCCAGCGCGGAGGAGGAACTCGAGATTGTCACCCGCGACGACCCCGCCGTACGGAAGGCACGGACGGCGAATGAAGAGAGCATTCAGCGACACGGCCGGTGCCGGGAGGAGGCAGGCGCCGCCGCTCGCTTCCTCCACGAGGCCGTACGCGCGGTTCCCGGCGCGGTGTCGCCTCCGGAGGATCCCGGTGAACTGCGGGAGTGGGCGGCCGAATGGCTGCCCGTCCTGGCGGCGCGCGGCAGGCTCCTCGCCGAGTGGCACGAGAAGGTCTCCACCGAGACCGACGATCTGTATCCCGAACTGATCCGCTACGCCGACGTTGTCGCCGCGACCTGCATCGGCGCGGCGTCCCGGCCTGAGCTGGCGGACGTGGACTTCGACGTCGCCATCGTCGACGAGGCCGGCCAGATCGGCACGAACACCGCGCTCGTCCCGCTGGTCCGCGCCCGGCGGGCGGTGCTGGTCGGGGACCACAAGCAGCTCCCGCCGTTCCTGGATACCGAGCTCGAGGAGTGGGGCGCGGCGGACGACGATCCGCGCGTCCGTGACCTGCTCGCCAAGAGCATCCTGGAGCTGCTGTGGGACGGCTTCCCCGACACCCACCGGGTGCTGCTGTCCCGGCAGCGGCGGATGCCCGCCACGATCGGCGACTTCATCTCGTCGGAGTTCTACGGCGGCCGGTTGCGCACGGACGTGCGGCGCGAGCACCGGGACCCGCTGTTCGGCAGCCCGATGACGTTCGTCGACACGTCGGCCCTGCCCGTAGCGCAACGGCGGGAACAGCACTCCGGCCTCGACCACGTGAACCTGTCCGGCTACACGAACCCGGCCGAGGCCGAGCTCATCGCCCGGCTGGCCGCGTTCTACCACCGGCTGAAGGTCGAGTGGGCGGTCATCCTGCCGTACAAGGCGCAGGTGAAGGAGGTCAGGGCCCGCGTCGACCGGCTCACCGGGCACGAGGCGGACACCCTTCTCAATGTCGGCACGGTCGACGCCTTCCAGGGCGGCGAACGCGACGTCATCCTGCACGGCTTCACCCGCAGCAACGAGCGCGGGAACGTCGGCTTCCTGTCCGAACTCCGCCGCGCGAACGTTGCTTTCACCCGGGCCAAGCAGCAACTGGTCCTGGTCGGCGACCTGCGGACGCTGACCGGCGCCCGCGACCCGGGCTTCCGCGCACTCGCCCGCTCCCTGCACGACCACCTGCGCACCCACGGTGAGATCCGCCCGTACGCCGAGATCCGCTCCCTCCTGGAAGACATATGAACGATCGCTTGATCCGGTACGGAGAAGCCCGCGCCCTGGAACACGTCGCGTTCGCGTTGGGCCGGACGCCGACCCGCATCATGCGGCTGCTGCTCCCTGTGTACCGCGTTGAGGTCGAGGCGACGGTCACCGAGGGCCGTCCGTACGCGCTGATCGACCGTTTTCTCGAACACGGCATTGCCGAGGGCCGCCTGCGGTCCGTCGCGGAGCTGGCCGACTTCTTCTTCCTCGACCCGAACCTCGTGGACCGTGCGATCCGCTTCCTCACCGCGATCGGCCACGTGCGGGAGGCCGGCGGCATGCTGTCGTTGACCGAGCTTGGGTACCAATCGGTCCGCGACGACAAGCGGTACGAGAGGGTGGAGCGGGACCGGCGCGTCCTGTACTTCGGCGGCTTCGGCTCCCGGCCGCTCAGCCGCCGGTACTACGGCTCCGGCCGCGTCACCCTCCTGTCCCCCGCCGACCATCATGACCGGTTCACGTTGGTGTCGAGTTTCGGGTCCTTCGAGCCGAAGGCCCTCACCGACCTCGCCCGCGATCCGAACCGCGACCACTACAACCTCCCCGGGCGCGTCGAGGACCTGCGGATGTTGCACGCCGAGCAGGTCTTCCTGCCGGCGTACATCGTCCGCACCCTCGGACCGGAACGCGACCGCTACGTCGCCTACACGCAGATCGGCGAGGAGGACGACGCCGAGATCACCTCGCTGTACGCGGGCACACCCGAGGTCGCGTCGCTGCTGGAACTGGAGGAGAACGCGAGCGACGGCGGCCTGAACCTCTCCTACGCCCGAAAGTGGCTAGCGAAGAGGGGCCTGGGCGAGTTCGAACCGAAGCGCCGCGCGGATGGAACCTGGCAGGTGGTTCTTCCCGCCAAGGCGTTCGGCCGGGCAGGCGGGGAGAACGGCCTGTCGGCGTTCAAGGTGGGCTCATTCATCGTGCTCGGCAGCGACCTGATTCACGTCTGGTGCCCCGACGAGAAGCTCCGGACCGATGTGCTGCTGAAGCGCATGGACGCCTTCCTCGCTCAGCGGTCGCGCGTCAGCGCGCCCGACGTCGAGGCCCTCCTGTCGCGCCTCACGCGCCAGCTTCAGCTAGTGCCGATCGACCTACCGACCCTTCGCTCCATGGCCGCCAATGCCAGCCTCCACGGTCTCGCGGCCCAGCTTTCTGAATTCTCATGACCTTCGCGTCACGGCCCCGAAACGTGGGGATCTACGCAATAGGAGAAAACAGCTGATCATAAAGGCGGACACCTTCACTCCGACGGACATCTTCAGCGGCCCGTTGCTCGCCATTTCCTCGGCGCCTTCGTGCTCGAACAACAGTTCACGGTCGCCCACATCCCGTACGCCATGTGATCGATGGGCAGCAGCGCCTGACGACACTGCAGGTTCTGTCCGACGCCGCTCAGCTGGTCGCGGAGCAGGTTGATCTGTTCCTGCCACCAACTTGGTATCCAGCGTCGAACATGCGCTGACCTGGTTCTCCCCGCGCTCGAGCTGTGGCCGACTCTGTGCTCCAAGCCGTGCTAGTTGGCCTGCGCGCTGTCGTCAACCGGTTGTCCTTTTGATGGACCGAGGGTAGATTGAGCACTCACTAAGCTCTGAGCAGTCAACAAGCGCTCACAACACTCGAGTGGAGTCCTCATGGTTGACGGACTGGATGTGAAGACGGCCCGAGAGGCGGCTGGGTTGACGCAGGTGGACGCGGCCAGGGCTGCGCGCATCTCGGTTGCGACCTGGCGGAGAGCCGAGGAGGATCCCTCGTCGGTATCGGCCAAGACCCGGGCAGCTGTCGAAAGGGTGCTAAAGACCGCTAGGCGCAAAATGCAGGGGAAGACACGGGAGGAAGTTGAGGTAGCCGAGCACGTGCGGAGGCTCAACGCATGCTTCGGGATGGAAGGGAGTGCTCTGACGCCCGCCATGGCAGCACAACTCGCCGTTACCAGTGATTCGCTGCAAGATCTCGACGGGCAAGACTGGTCGGACACTTCCGGCATGACGGAGCGGCTCCCTCAAGCGGTGCTGTTCCGAGTCTACGGGAACCGCGCATGGCTAAATAGGCTTGCCGAAACCTATAGGGAGATGGCGATCCGGATCGGTCGTGGTGGGCGGCCGTGGCCGCGCACCATGGCGGAAGAGTTCGTCCTTCACTCGTCCATCGAATGGGGCCGTGGGACGTGGGACGATATGCCACCTTGGGAGTACCTCGATGGACTTGAGCGTCGCGACAACGATGGTGATTGGCGCGGCGTCACGATGGAACTCTCCCACTTTCCTCTCGGGTTTCCCGATCTCGTCGACGACGAGATGGCGTCGCGTGTGACTGACGGCCGAATCTACTTGTCGAGACTACATCCTTACCGCTGGTGGGAGCCGCTGGAGATGACACTGGAGGAATGGCGTTCGGCTTCCCCTGAGGGCGTGGCTTCTCCAGGTTTCATCAGCCGCATGCTCTTTGACTTCCTTAGTATCAACAAAGGTGTCGTAGATGAGATCTTCGAGGGTGATCTGTATGGATGCGATCTCGATGTAGCCCATGATGCGGTCCTATTGAGGGACGCATCAGGGTTCACGGCAGTGCTGAAAGTGGCGCATCCGGACGATAAAATCCCGACGCGCGATAATCCCTTCCAGGCACGCACGTACGCTTATGCGTTCATTGAACATCTGTTCCTTAGCCGCGAGGAGCAGCTCGCGGCCGATTGCGAGGCATGCGGAAAATGCGACGAATGCAATGTCGGCAGCTCCTTGAGTGACGATGTTGAAGGTCGGGAAGCATGGAGGAGAACCACAGGCTTGTTGGCACCCCCGATGCTCGTCAACAATGAAGAGGTCGAGGGCGGCGGCCAGGCTATCGGGATTAGGTTCAATGACGAGGTGGCGATCAGGGTGACGATCGTTAACAGCAGTTGACATTGTCAGAAACCACACGGGTAGACCGTATGGAGGGTCGCCCCTCGCTCTGCTCTCCACGTCTAGCCTGGCGGAGTCCGTTCGAGGCGAGTTGACTTAAGCGAGACCCATTCCCGCCCACGATGCCCGGCGCACCACGACAGCAGTCCCGGCGGTCGGCCTGTACGACGAGGATGTCGCCGAGCACACGAGCATGGCGGGGCTGGATGAGGACGGCGGTGCGTCGGAAGATCGCGAAGCGGCGTACGCCCGCCTGTGCGAGTTGGTCGCCCGCCGCGAGTCCGAGACGCACGGCCGACGACGCGATCGTACGCGTCGTGACGGGCTCCGGCTGGCCACAGCCCGTCGCGCGGTCTTGCTCCGCAGCGATGGCCGGTGCGAGAAACCCGGATGTGGCCGCCTGGCTCCGGACCTCGACGATCAGAACCGGCCACTTATGGAGGTCGATCAATCGTGGGCCTCGCCGACGGGGGCCGTGACCATCCTGAGCAGATGATCGCGCTATGCCCCAACTGCTACCGGGTGAAGACCTACGGGCGGACCCGCCACGAGCTCATCACCTTGCTGACGCGTACGGTGAAGGAGCGTCACGATCAGTGGCTGACCGGGAGCGATGACGGCTGAACCCAGCAGGACGGCGGCCCGCCGCGGAATCGTGATCCGCGATGACCGGCGTCCCCACCTCCCCCGGCTGTCAGACCTCAGCCTCGTCCGGATCGGGCCTCACGGCGATGTCCTCCGGATCGAACATCTCCGGGCCCTCCTCTCGCTCGGCATCGGTCATGTCGTTCTGAACCGGCTTTCCCGTGGCATGCTCGATGAGGGAGATGATCCTTCCCAGGCGCTGGTCGAAGAAGGCGTTGAAGTCATCGGCTCGGAGCTCTGCGGCATCCGCCAGGTGCGTGGCGACAACGGCGTCCAACTGCCCTGAATCGATGTCGGCCTGTTTTTCGATCTTCGGCAGGTAAGTGGACGGCGCCACGCCTCCGATGGCGCGGTTCGTCTTCGCTGAGAGCGGGGTCTTATTGACGATGCTCTCCCGTAGCGCCGGATCGATGCCGTGGTCGATGCACCACTTCGACGGGAAGATGTGGTGGATGTCCACTTCGAGATCCACGTATTGCACCTTGTCGAGCGCCTTGTCGTACATCCAGTCCTTGGCACCCTGGGACAGGATCAGCGCGTAGATGCCCTTGTACGCGGCCGCGTTCCTGGTCCGTAGTGACAGCAGGCGGGAGGCCGCGAAGGTGCAGTCCGCGACGGTCCGGGGCACCGGCGTCTCCTTGCCACGAGCCCAGTCGGGCACGGACTCGATATCCCGCACGAATCGGGTTTCGATCGCCGAGCCGTAGAGCTCGCCGAGGATGCCGCACCAGAACCACTGGGCCAGCTTGGCGCGTACGCCGTGCAGGTCGGCATCATCGCCGAGACCGACCTTGATAGCCGCGAGTGGGACGAGTTGCTTCGGGTACGGAATGAACTTGGTCTCGAAGATGTGATGGTCGGCGAGGAAGGTCGCGGTCCAGATGAAAGCGTCGCGGACGGGCTGGACCCACTCCAGGTAGTCGTCGAGGCTGAGCTTGAGCAGGTCCTCCTTCCGGGCGGAGACGGCGGGCGGCCGGTCGGAGGTGTCCTCCTTGGCCCGCTTGAGGGTCGTGAGGAGGCTCACGGCCTGGAGGAAGTCGGTGTTCTCCACCGAGGACAGGACGGGGTACGGGGCGAAGGCCTGTTGCGTGGCCTTCCAGTCGTCGTTGAGCCGGAAGTCGGTCCTGTGGGTGTCGTAGTACTTCTTGTCACCGGCGAAGGTCGCGGTGAGGAGTTCGAACACGTTGAGCGACAGGCCTCCCGTGTTCACCTTCTCGAAGACGGTGGCGACGGCCGCCTTGGTGGTCGTCTTGTCGAGCTCGATGGCAGGGATGGTGTACTTCAGGCAGGGCTCGATGACCTTGGCGTGGAACGTACTGGCCTGCTCCTTGTCCTCGCAGGCGAACAGCCAGTTGACGGTCTCCGCCCCCGCGAAGAGAAGGCGAGCCGGGAAGTATCCCTCGGCGCGCTCGCGTTCGGGGGTGGACAGGTCGCGCACGATGTCCTTGCCGAAGTTGCGTCGCAGCACGCCATCGCCAGGAATGGCGATGACCGCCTCGTCCATCCGGTCCTCGCCGAGCAGCGCGGTCTTCATGTGGATGTAGTAGCGGCGGTCCATGAGCTTGCCGCGGCTGTCCTTCGTGTGGACGACGCCGTCACCGGTCAGCGCCTGTGTGAGGGACGTGAGCCGCTGCTGACCGTCGAGAAGCAGCAGGTTGGGCTCCGTGCCGTCGGGGAGAACGACTCCTTCGATGGCGCGCGGCGCGAAGCGGATCTGGTCGTTGCCCGTCTCCAACATCATGACGACGCCGAGCGGATGCCCGCGAAGGATCGTGACGAGGAGCTGACGGATGCGCTCGTCGTCCCATTTGTAGCCGCGCTGGAAGTCGGGGAGCTGGATGGAGCCGCTCGTCGTCCACTCCAGGTACTTGGCCAGCGCGTGGAGGGGGGTCTGGAAGCCCAAGATCACTATCCCTTTCAGAACCGTGGGTTGGTGCGAGCTGCGGTGAGGTGCGGGACGATCGGCGGGGTCAGTCCGACCGCGTCGCGACCGGGAGGAAGGCGCTCGGCTTACCGTGCCAGGAGACGTACAGGTCATCTCGGGCGCGGGTGCAGGCGACGAAGAGGAGCGAGCGTTCGGCGAGCATGTCGACCTCGTGCTGCATCCGGTCGACGTCGGCCGGGGTGACGGCGGGCTCGAACGGGAAGGCGCGCTCGTTGACGCCGATGGTGGCGACGCAGCGGAACTCCAGGCCCTTCATTGCGTGCATGGTCGCGATACGCACGCCCTCGTCGGAGGGGTCCGGGCCGTCCTTAAGGGCGACCGCGGGAATGCCGGCGTCGGCCAGGCGGTCCTTGGCACGTGCCCCGAACTGGTGGAAGCGCGTCGCGATGGCGATCTCGGAAGGCGCGACGCCGTCGTCCACCCAGGAGCGGACCTTGGTGACCAGGGCGTCGAGCTCGGCCGCCTGGCTCGCAGCGGGAGTGACGGTCGGGCGGCCGCCGTGCAGCGCGGATCGGTATCCGGCGAGGGTGTCGGAGCCGCCGTCCAGGTCATTGACCTGCTCGCCGGTCATGATGCCGGACGACCAGGCGAGGATCTCCTGGGTGCTCCGATAGTTGATCTTCAGCCGGCTCGATCGGCCGACGACGCTGATTCCGAGGGAGCGCAGGGACACGCGGGTGTCGTAGATCCGCTGGTGCGGGTCACCGGCGATGAACAGGTCGTCCGGTCCCTCGGCGACGACGCCGCGCAGCACGCGCCACTGTGCCGGGTGGAGGTCCTGTGCCTCGTCGACGACGACGTGGTCATAGCGCGGGACGGCGGTCTTCAGCAGGTCGGCGGCGTCCGCGCACAGCTGCAGATACGTGCGTTTCCCCTCAGTGCCGAGCCGGTGGGTGAACTCCTCGATAGCCCGCCAGACCTGTTCGCGCTGCGCGGCCTGGAGCGAGGCGCCGCGGCCGGCCCGTGACGCGCGGAGGTACTCCTCGATCGAGCCGATCCCCTGGGCGAGGACGACGTGCCGGTACTCCAGCGCCAGGAAGTGCTCGCTCCACGGCAGGTCGAGGCGGCGTACGATCCGCTGCCAGCGCTGGCGGGCGTCCGCGTCCGCGTCGGGCACCAGGAACGGTACGGTGCCGTGCTCGGCGACGACCTGGTGGGCGACGGCGTTCACGGTGGTGATGTCGACGCGTTCGAGCAGCGCCGGGTCGTCGACGAGCAGGGCGAGGTTCTCCCGCAGGGAGTCGGCCAGCGCGTTGGTGAACGTCGTCAGGAGAATTCGGGTGTCGTCGTTCTTCTCCAGCAGGTGTTTCACGCGGTGCAGGGCGACGACGGTCTTGCCGGTGCCGGGCCCGCCGGAGACCTGCGCCGGTCCGCTGTACGCCGATCGGTAGGCCACCCGGCGCTGCGCTGGGTGCAGGAAGATCCGCCAGGCGCTGAACGGCTTGGTGAGGATGTCCTCCAGCTCTTTCGGGCCGGAGACGAGCGCGATGCGGTCGCGGGTGTTGGCGATCGCGGTGGCCAGGTCGGCCGGTTCGGTCGGGGCCGCCTCGGTGGCCGGGCGCCGTACGGACACGACCTCACGCCAGACCTCGTCCGGGCTGTTGCCCTCCGCGAGGAAGAACAGCACCTCGAACTGGTCCTCGGGGAACAGCGTGGCGAACGCCTGCAACTGCGGCTTGCCGGTGATCGTGCGTACGGCTGGCAGCACCCCGTCGTCGATGCCGAGGCGGCGTAGCACCGCGTCGGAGTGCTCCTCGAACAACAACGAGGGTGCCGTCTCGGCCGCGTGCTGGAGTATCGGGGTCAGCTCTTCGATGGCCGCGACGTTGCGCAGTTCCAGTCCGCCGGTGGCGGCGTTGACCGTGGCGACCCGCTTCATCGCCCACTCGTACGCGGCGTCGTGCTTCATGACCCGCAGCAGCAGGAACGTCTCGCTCCCGTCGTCCGGGGCGAGCACCACGCCCCGCCAGAACCCGGTGATCCGGATGCTGCGCATGCGCGAGTCGCGCGCCTTGGACACCGGCTCCAGGTGCAGGCCCTTGTCGGCGTACAGCTCGGCGACGCTCAGCTGTTGGAACTTCTCCATCGCGTCGCGGACACCCTGCCGAACCGGCTTTTCCAGGCGCTCGTACTCCTCGAGGAAGCTGGTGGCGAACGCGAGCTGCGGCACTGATCCCCCCGGGCTGCATGATTGACCGTTATGCGAAACACAGCGTATTTGATCGATGACGAATCCTCAGCCCAGCGCGCCGACGAATCGCCCCTTCAGCCCCATGACGTCCATATCTGGCCACCAACGAAAAGGCCATAACGGCCCGACCGGCCTAAATGACCAAGTGACTTTGCCTTGACGCCGCGTTAAGAGGTGGATTAACCGTAGGACGCTAGAGCCGGATGAGCCGACGCGCGGAGAGGCATCCCAGGAGACGGTGGACCGAAACAATCACCAGGGCGGCTACGCGGAGGCCCTCGTCCGGGTGCTGAGCGCCGCCGCCGGCCTGAGGCTCGCCAAGCCAGAGCCCGACCTCGACGGCATCGACTTCTGCCTGTGGCCCGACCGCGTCGGCGGGCGTCGCGGCGCGCGGTCGACACCCATCAACGTGCAGGTCAAGTCCGACTCGGCCGCGGCCGGGGACGGCACGCACTGGCGTCACTACCTCAAGGTCCCGCACTTCAACGCCCTCGCCGATCCGGAGACGACCTTCCCGACCTACCTTTTCCTGGTCATCGTCCCGCCGGAGCCACGCCACTATGTCAGCCTGCACCCGGACGGCCTGCTGCTGCGCAAGAGCGTGTACTGGCATTCGCTGGCGAAGGACGATCCGGTCGTCGACGCGAAAAAGGACGCGAAGAAGCGGGTCGATATTCCCAAGGTCAATCTGCTGACCGTAGATTCGCTTCGTACGCTGGTGAACGCTGCCGACCCGGGTGGGGAGCCGTCGTGACCGCGAGCCGCGCCGACCTGGAGCGCCTCACGCCTGGCGACATCGAGCGCTACCTGCGTACGTCCGGGTGGCGGCTGGTCGGGGACCTGAACGGCCGCGCGACGATCTGGGCCCTGGAGGCGGACGAGCTCGAAGTGATCGTCCCGGTCTCGTCCCGGTTCCGCGACTACCCACAGCGGGTCAACGACGTGATCCGTACGCTCGCCGAGGCCGAGTCGCGTCCCGAGTCGCAGATCATCCACAGCGTGACCGCGTCGTACGTCGACCGGCAGTACATCCGGACGTTCCCCGACGCGCCGTCGGGCATGATCTCGGCCGCCGACGCCGCCGAAGCGTTCCAGGGCGTACGCGAGTTGCTGATCGCCGCCGCGTACGCCGAGGAGACCCACCGCGGCGAGCTCGTTCTGCCACCACGGAAGCCCAAGATCGTCGAGGAGTTCCCGGCGCGCACGCTCGTTACCACCGGGCCGGGCAGTTTCGTCATCGCCACCCACATCGAGCTACCGCGCAGCGACACGCTCTTCCCCGCGACCCCCTTCGAACGCCGGGCCCTGGTCAAGCTGCGGGAGATGCTGCTCAGCACGCAGGCGGCCGCGGCGGAGGCCGACGAGATCGCCGATCTGTCGCCGTTCGCCGAGCGTGTCGAAGAAGGAATATCGAAGACACTGTGCCGCGCGCTGGCCCGGCTCGGCGGCACCGATCGTGATCAGCCCGTCGAGATGCGGTTCGCCTGGGCCGAGGACGAGCCGACGGATCTCCCCACTGCCCCCATCCGCTTCGAGACAGAGCAGATCACGATGCTCAGGCACGCCGCCGACGATCTGGGGCGAAAGGAGACCACCGAGCAGGCCGTGTTGCACGGCCGGATTCAGGGTCTCCGCCGAGAGGGCCCCGACCAGCCCGGATGGGCGGTCGTACGAGGCCGGGTCAGCACCAAGCGAAGCGATCTGCAGCGTCAGGTCTGGGTGGAGCTACCGTCCGACGACTACGATCGCGCGCTGCGCGCCCACGGTCAGGGCCTCGAAGTCCGCGCCGCCGGTGCCCTCAGACGCACCGGCCGTCGCACCGAGCTGCGGCCCGTCAGCCTGTTCCGGGTGCTGCCGACATGAGGTCCGGACGGTCCGAAGTACCGGCTCTACGAGGAGAGCCTGAAATCCTAGAATCGATGGCTAGCCGACGCGTCGGAGTGAATCGGCACGTCGACACTCAGCCCAGGCCGTCGGGACACCCCTGCAGCGCTCAACTCCAAAGCGACGCCCCGGGTAGTTCGTCGAAGATACGATCCATCGAGTACGGCTCGTACACCGTTTCAGATTGTGCGATCTCAACCCAATCTGAGTCGACGCTTTGAAACATCCACAAAGCATCGAGATCAAAATCTCCGTGAGCCTCGGGCAGATGTGCCAATTCTTGCTTCATTTCGTCGATTTGAAGTCCGTCCCGGCCGGTCCAGCCAGCGAGGTAGGACGTCACAGCCTCGTCTAGCATGAGGTACTCGGCAGTGGTGCGAGGGATCGGGATCCGTCCCTCTGCGAGCTCGCCGCAGAGGGAGGCGCACGTCTGCGCCAGCCGCACGTAGAATTGGGGAGGCTGGGCACATAGAGACCGCGGGAACCCGACGTACCCTCCTTCGACACCCCACATGAGGTCCTCGGCTTGCTCGCAGAGTATCTCAGCTATGTCAGCGAGTTCGCGGTAAATGGCAGCTGCCCAACGTGGGCCGATCACCATAAACATGCAGTCACAGGGCTCGTCATCAGGCTTGAGATCCGTGGTCTGACAACTGCATGAGCCGCCTGGCGCACACTGATTGACGCCGCGTTCCCCTTCTACCTTCTCGGCGTGACCCGGGCAGCCGTCGCAGTACGGACATCCTTCTTCGGGACAGCCCGCCGAAGGAAATAGCTGTGCCCAGTCGATATCAGCCTCCCGGTCCGGCAATTCAGGGAGGTCTAGCTGAGCCACGGAGAGCAGCGCCAGCTCATGTCGCTCATTATCGCCACCGACCATGCGTTCCCTGGCCTGTTCTAGGCTGACTCTGACGCCGACAGGCAGGCTGTACCACAAACCGGAAATCTCAAAAATTGCATCAGGGGCGTTAAGCATGTTACAAATAGCCAGCGCCTCGTGTGGCCAGTCTACGATCTCTATAGGCTCAACGTTTAGACCATTACCTCTGTCCACGATCGCCATAACTTGTGGCTTTGCTTCGGTGAGATCGGGAACGAAGGCGAGGATGTCTCTGCGCGCGTCGGGGCTCTCTGCGGCGGCGCAATCCGCACGGGCAAACTGTTCTCCCAGCCAGAAGGTGTCCCCGACATCGCGCGCATCAAAGCGCAGACATATAGCCATAGGCGTCTTCTCAGACCGCCAGATGTCGGAGACCAACCTGCGTTCCTCGCTGCTGTCATCATTACGCCAATAGATTCTGTCCCCTACTACGAGGTCGTGAGCACGAACGATCTCTCTGTCGGGGGTCAGCCGGGTACTCGGTTGACCCGATCTGGCCGAAAAGTCAGACTCCTTCCAAGGTCGATTCCAACGCCAACTAATTTCGAACTGCCGGTCAATAGGAAGAGATGGAGCCCCTATTCCGACATCTTCAACCAAGTAGATGGCGGCAAGCTTGCGAGCTTCAGGCGACAAGTCCTCCCACTTCTCCCAAGACGCTGTGCGCGCTTCTTCCACGACGCGGGCATTGGACCCTAATCTTTGTATCTCATCCAAAACTCCTGGATCGGCGCCACCTTTTGACTTGAAGATTTCTATCGACCTCGTGATTGCATCTGGAGCACTCAGGAGTCGATGCTTGATACGGTGAGATACATAGTTGTCACAAACCTCGACTCTAGGCTTGATTCGCTCCTGGCCTGGCGTTGATTCACGCGCCCAATCGGTCGCCTCAAAGCATGCGGCCAGCCACATGGCCTCAGCCATGTTGAGGATTATGCCTCCGATTGCAGGCGTCGGACCTAGACCGAGCCCCGTCAGCGCATCAGCGTGGAGCATCTCGGGACCGATATACACTGGCTCCCAGTCGAGATCGCTGTGAAGCAGCGTTGCATATCCTTCGCCCCGCCGCTGCCAGAACACCAGGTCTTCGCCATATACGTTGACGAAGTGTCGCACTATATCCGAGGGGCCGAATTCGACTCCCGTCATATCGCTGAGTTGTGTGCGCACGGCCCGATTGCCTTGATAACGGCTTATATAATGGCGAACTCGTGCGACGAAATCAGCCATCGATGCGTCGTCAAGGCAATCCTTAGCACTGACTTTAATAGATCTCAAAGAGCGCCGCTGACGCCGTGCTGCATTCAGCTGTTGAGTGGCGTTTGCCCAATATAGAGCATCCTTGTCCGGATCATGGATGACACAGATGACCGGCACATTTCCATCGGCCCATGTGTCGCCATGGCGACCAACCGATACACTGTAGCCTTTCGCTCGCCGATATGAATGACCACCTTTAACCTGTATATATATAAGGTCGCCAGTTAGATTGCGGTCTACAGTGAACCTGACCCATAGGTCTTCCCCGAAATCATTCTGACCAGGGACTTCATCGACAATGTGGTCATGTTGCTCCAGTAGTGTTCGAAGAGCGTTGACCGCAGCACGGCTGGCCTTGCGACTGTTCGGAATTTTGGGCACGCAACCTCCTTGGCGATCTGGCTCGCGACAGAACTCTAGGTCCTTCCACCGACAGAACCCCGGCGAACCGGCATCAAACCTCTGCCCGAACGAAGCTCCCTCGAATTCGCCTGAGCACCGGCGGGAAGCAGCGCACCGTGTACGTGGAGCACGGAGTGTTCTACGACACCACGACGCGGAACATTCACGTGACCATCCCGGGCGTTACCGGTCCGCGCACTGGAGTTACGGTCCGAAGGATCCGAAGTACCAGATCTACAAGGAGATCCTGAAGTCCCAGAACCGGTGGCCGGCCGACGCCCCGGAGTAGGCCCGCCGGTCGAGCTTCGACACCGGGCGGTATGGGCACCGTCGAGGCACCCACCACTCAGGATCTCCTCTGCCCACCCCGGGGCGGATCGGCCGTCACCTTCCACCGGGTGTTCGCTGCCGCACTCCCTTCACCCGCTTGCGCCCGCGCGACGACGGCTTCTCCTCCGGCTCCGGCCGGACCAGGATCCTGAGGGTCTCCCGGGCGTCCCGGCGGCGCCACCCCTTCTTCGAGCGAGCGGCCGTGAGCGCGACGACGCCGATCGCGCCGGCTTTGATCACCGCGGGCAGGCCCTGGGTCGCCACCAGGGTGGTCAGGCTCGTGAGCACCGACGTCGCCGTCATCGGTCGTCCCCCGGCCGTGCTCCGTACGACGCCGGCAGTGCACCGGTCAGGAGCAGCGGCGAGAGCTGGTCGCGCAACTCCCCGGCACAGCGGCTGATCTCCGCGTGGACGGCCATCTTCTCGTCGAGCGCGCTCAGGACGCCACCGATCGACTCCTGTACGGGCATGGGAGGAAGGACAAGCGGGAGCTGCCGGATCGTCTCGGTGTTGATGCTGCGGATCGTCGACTTCAGCGAGTTCTGCTCGACCCATTCCCGTACGAGCGGGTTCCGCAGGTAGTGCAGGAGATAACCGGGATAAACGTGCTCCTTGTCCGGGCGGATCCGCAGGCATGCCGTGTTGAACAGCGAGCCCGCGTGCTCCGCGCCGACGAGCGCATACCGGCCGATGCTGGCCGTCCGGACGCCGACGACGTCTCCGGGCTCGAGCCGGTAATTCCTCAGCCGTTCGGCCTTCTCCTCGGAGACGTACGCGGGTTTCTCCGCGACGATCCGGCCTTCGACAATGTTCTTAGGGACGATCAGCGGTACGCGCGCCCCGCCGGTGCCCGTCCTGCGCCGAGTGCGGGCCGCTCCGCCGGACGGCCCGGCCGTCACCTCGCAGAACGTCTCCAGCGGCTTCGTCTGCCAGCCGTCGGGCACATCCCCGATCAGGGTCCTCATCGGAGCACCTCACTCACCCGGTCGTCGACGAGGGCGTCCACCTCGGCCGCCCGGCGGTGCAACTTCTGCAGCTCCTCGGGGAGCCGGCGCACCTTCTCCTCGGCGTACGGGTCGGAGCTCGGCTCGGCGGTGACGTACCTGCTCGCCGCGAGGCTGCACGCTCGGTCCACGATGGTCGCTGCCGAGGCGACGGCGGCGAATCCCGCATCGCCGGTGTACGCGGGGCCGACCCGCCGCCATTCCTCGTACGTTTCGGTGATCTTGTCGATGTCCTCCGGCCGCAGGACCCGGTGTTTGCGATCCACCTTGATGCCCAGCGCCCTTGCGTCGATGAACAGGACGTGGTGGGAGTCGTCCGAGGGGCGGCTCCGCAGGAGCCAGAGCGTCACGGGCACGGGTGTCGACCGGAAGAGCTGCTCGGGAAGCATGATGAGGCAGTCCACGACGCCTTGCTCGACCATCTTCCGGCGGATGCCGTGCTCGTGGGTGTTGGCGGAGACCGCCGCGGTGTTCGGCATCAGCACGGCCGCCCGTCCGCGTGGGGACAGCTTCGCGACGGCGTACTGCAGCCAGCCGTAGTTGGCGTTGTGCCGGGGCGGAGGTCCGAAACGCCGCCACCGCGGATCGTCCGTCGGATCGCGCCGGCTCCAGTCCCGCATGTTGAACGGCGGATTCGCGAAGATGACGTCGGACTTCCCGGTGCGGGAGGGGTCCTCGCGCAGCGCGCTGCCCCGCCGGAGCTCCGTGACCGTCGTCAGGTTGTGAATCGCCAGGTTGAGCGCGGCCATCCGCAGCGACCGTACGCTCATCGTCTGCCCGCCGAACGAGCGCGACCGCGACGTGCCACCCCGTTCCTCGATGCGGGCGGCGGCGCCGGCCAGGAACGCGCCGTCTCCGCAGGCCGGGTCGTAGACGCGGTCTCCGGGTCTGGGAGCGAGCAGGCGGACCGCCAGCCGGACGATGGAGTCCGGAGTGTGGAATTCACCGCCGCGTACGCGATCGTCCGTGGCGAACCCGTCGAGGAGCGCACGGCACACGACGGCCGCCCGCGTCATGGTCGACGGCACGTCCCGGCGCTCGCCGGCGCACACGTCTTCGAGGATCCGCACGACCTCGGCGAGTTGCCGGTCCGTCCAGATCTTCAGCCCGACGTTCCCTACGGCGTCACGGACGACGGGGTAGCGCTGCTGGTGCTCAACGAGGGCTCGCGCCAGGACCGTCCCGAAGGGAAGCGGCGCCGCCGGGCGGGCCGCCCGCACCAGCGACCCCCAGAGCCGCGGATCGTGGCAGCGCAGGTGGAGCAGCACGAGCAGCAGCTCCTCATACGACTCTGGGTCTCCTCCCTCACCGCGCCACTTCTCCAGGTTCGGCAGGAGATCCCTGGGCGGCTCCCATGCCGAGTCGGCCGCCGAGCGCACCGCCGCCCGCGCGGACGTCTGCGCGGGTTCCGGGTTCTCCGTCTGTGGTATGAGGCCGATGCTCCGGGCGAATCGCTCGCCATACGTACTGCCGGCGGGCTCACCCGGCCGCAACACGTTCGCCGGAATCGGCCGGCGCATGAGCCACCGCGCCATCGCCTCGACCTCGTAGCGGTCTCCCTCATCGACCGGCCGGGGGAAGTCGGCATGCCGCTTCTCCCAGTTGTTCACAGCTGGCCTGCGGACCCCTGCCGCCTTGGCGATCTCGGCCTTTGACAAGCGCCTGCCACTCGCGTCTACCATCGCACCCGCTCTCCTGCCATCTCGTCCAGCGAGAACGAAGCTAGCGCGTAGCCGGGACAAGCTGCCAGTGCGCACCACCGTGCGCTGGAAGTGTGAACTCGCTCTCGCGGCGGATTCCGTGAGTCGCAGGCGCTATTGCAGCACTGCACCCGACCGCCAAGCGCCCCGCACGGAATGTCGCTGCGCGGAACGATCGGCCGTCGGCCGTTGACCGAGCGAACGGCCGCGCCGCTGCTTCACGGGCGATAGCAGAACGTTCCGCTAAGGAACGTTCTGCGGGCAGCCGGATACCGACATACTGCTGGCAGTGTGATTCGATGCCGGATCGCAGACGGGGCTCCTCCATGGACATCAGCGCGGTGCTGACCGTCGCCACTCAGGCGGCGGGCGCGTCGGGAATGGTCACGGTGTCAACGCGTGCGGCCCGCTGGATGCGGACGAGAGCACGATTCCGGGACCAGGCCAATATCGCCCGTGAGCTACTCGGTCTCCACCAGAGCAGGCTCATCGCCTACCGGCACGACTCGAAGCACGTCCTCTACGGCGGCACGCAGAGCCTCCATCCCGACAATCTCCACGGGCTCGCCGCCGCGAGCGGCAATGCCTATGTATCCGCCCAGCAGACCGGACGTCTTCGCGTCGAGGACGAGATCCTCACCCACGCAGCCCACGACCTGGCGCTCATCGGCAGCCCTACCTCCGAAGGGCTCTCTCGACTGCTGTTCGGGTACGCGCCAGACGGCGACCCGGACTCCCTGGCAGCCGATCAGATACCACTCGACCTGCCGTTCCGCTGGGTCATCTCCAAGAATGGAATCGCCGACTCGGCTGTGGCGCGGAGGCTGGTCGCCGGCCGGGGCCTGGTGGAGCGCCCGAACTGGCGCATCGCCGGACCGGACCGGCTCTACGTGCCGAGGGTCGACGAGGACGGTCTCCTTTTAGAGGACTACCTGCTCGTCACCAAGGTCCGGAACTATCTGTCCCACAGCGCCATCGACGAAGGCCACTTCATCGTCAGCTTCGGCGGCAGTCACGGAACAGGAACTCGCGCCCTGGAGCTTCTCTTCAAGGACCGCGAGGTCCTGAGCGGCATCGCCGATCGACTGCGGCAGCGCCCAGCCGCTTTCCAGATGCTGTTGCGGGTGAGCGATATCAAACATGACCGTACGGTCGGTAGCTACGCCCGTAAGATCGAACTCGTCGACGACCCGATCGTCCTTCCCGACCGCGACTCGATCTGGCGCACTGCGACCGGCATCGCTCAGAGGAGCATCCATGGCAGCTCAACGGCGCACCCGGACCCGCCCTGAGATCAAGTTCGCGCCGCGCGAGGTCTTCGAACAACTCCTGGAGTGGAGCGTCATCCCGACCTTCGACCTCGTCGTCGAGCTGCCCGACGAAGCCGGCGTGGTCCTGGTCCGCCGCATCATCGCCCCGTACGAGAACTGCTGGGCCCTGCCGGGCCTGCGCATGTTCAAGGGCGAGGGCATCGACGATGTCATCGCCCGCATCGCCGAGGATGAGCTGGGCGTCGAGGTCGACGTCGATGGCAAACGCTTCCTCGGTCAGTACGTCGGCCGGTTCAAGACCGAGAATGAGCGCCAGGACCTGTCGTCCGGCTACGTCGTGAAGGCTCTCACCAGCGAGCTCCAGACCAACACCGCCCATTTCTCCGGTCATCGGGTCATCAAGAAGCACAGCGAAGTGCCGCCTTCAACGGGCGCGATGTACCGGTTCTACCTCTCCCGGTACTTCGACGCCAAGTAAGGCCGACAGCCGATCAGGCGAGCGACGGGGCCTGCGGCGCCGACCGCGCCGAGCTGCTCGCTATCGCGCAAGAGCGCTCCAGAGCCGAACGTTCGCGCTACGCACCGGTCCGGGCACCGGACCAGCGCGAATGTCCGTCGATTCCTTAGCGTGTTCGAACAACACATGCTGTAATCAGCCTCAGTACCCCCTGATCGACGACCCGGGGAGGTCGACGATGAGCAGCCCCTTCGTCCGCCGGCGACGCCTCGCCGCAGAACTGCGTACGATCCGCGAACAACGCGACATGACCGCCGACCAACTCGC
This sequence comes from Actinoallomurus liliacearum, assembly GCF_039542035.1. Lineage (NCBI taxonomy): Bacteria > Bacillati > Actinomycetota > Actinomycetes > Streptosporangiales > Thermomonosporaceae > Actinoallomurus > Actinoallomurus liliacearum. The sequence continues at coordinate 78,331 of NZ_BAABHJ010000041.1, read as the reverse complement.
CTGCCGGATCCACCAGTCACGCATGAAGATCTCGAAGCTGGAGAACGCGCATATCCGCCCCGACCTCGCCGAAGTGATGAAGATCCTCGACGTGTTAGGAGTCACCGGCGAGAAGTGGCACGAGATCGTCAAGATCGCCCGCGACGCCGCCGAACGCGGCTGGTGGGACTCGTACGGCGACGCGATGGGCGACCGACAGCGTCTGTACGCCGACATCGAGTCGGGCACAAAGACGATCCGCGAGTACCAACCCGGCGCAATGCCCGGCATCCTACAGACCCCGGACTACACCTGGGCGCTCATCGAGCACGCCAAGGCCGAAGGCCCGATCACCTACATCCCCGAACGCCTCGTCGAAGCCCGGCTTCTGCGCCAACGCACCGTCCTCCGCCCCGACGGTCCCGAGTACGAGGTCATCCTCGACGAGGTCGGCCTCCGCCGCTTCAGCGTTCCACCCGACGTGATGTACGCCCAGCTCCACCACGTCATCAAAATCGCCGAGACCCAGCCACGCGTAGCGGTGCGCGTCTTCCCCCTGGTCACCGGGATGGTCAAGTCGTTGATGCCGAGGTCGCAGCTCATTCTGTTCACTTTTCTGGACGCAGCCGATCCAGCAATGGTTGTCGAAACGACCGTCGCGAACGATCTGTTCCACACGGGATCTGAGAAGGTGACGCGCTACATACGCAGATACGAGTACGTACGAAACGAATCACTGTCGGAAGTCAGCAGCCTCACCTTCCTGCACGACCTTGCTGAACAGATCAGCAGCGGTGTAGGACTCAGTACATGAACATGAGCAACGTCACCTGGCAGAAGTCACACCGTAGCGAGCCGAACGAGTCATGTGTCGAGGTAGCCAGCATCGTTAACCCTAGCCCCAAGGTCGACGCCATATTGGATCCCTCGGGCAACGCTTGAGCGCCCTGCAGAGTTGCGACAGCTCCGTTGGAGAGGCCTCAACCGCCAAGCATGTAGGCGACCCGGACGTGAAGGTCTTTCGCCGGGGTCTGGCCGACGTGCACACGCTGTACCACACCAGTTACCAAGAGGGCGCTCGCTCGCGAGATGATCCGCTGCGATCGCCGACGTGACGACGTTCAGGTGGCATATGCCGCCAAGCGCGGCCAGTTGGTCAGCTTCGCCGTCTTACACGGGTCTACGCTGGATGCCGCGGCCCATGCCCGGGTGGTGGATCAAGGACGGATACGAAATTCTCGCCATCGACAAGCGGAGTGCTGAGACTGGCACCTCCGGCTTCCATACGCTGGTAGACATCAAGGACCAGGTCTTTCGTTCGGTACGTGCCGTACTTGGCGATGTCGTTGTGTTTGAGACCACCGTTCTCGGTTTGGAAAGTCTCCATGATGTAATCCACGTCACCCAGAGCGATTCCGTAGAGATGGAAGAAGTACGCGTCCAGCTCGGAGCGAATGACCGCACGACGGTCTTCGTCCCACTGATATGGAGCCCTGCCAGCGTCACCTAGATCACGGGCTAGCGGGGCCATATCGTACGTCGTATAGACTAGTTCGAGGACGCGAGGAATAAGGAAAGTGACATGGGCCGCGAGGCTACCGGGTGTGGGCACAGGAAGTTGTTTCCAAATAAACAATCCCATACTTGTGCTACCTATTTTTTGACGGCTCACATAATCAAATAGCAAGGAACTCTGTACGGCGATGAGCACTGCAATAAGGGTCGGCGCCTGATCTGATAGCATCAGTGGGAACTTATGGCCCACAGCAGCCCGGGGAATGAAAGCTGGGATGGCTGTCCGCTCATCAGTCGCTCTGCAGACGTCGCGCCATCCGCAGAGCCAACCCCTTTCCCACTCCATGTCCGCCAAGCGGGCAGCGACTCCAGGGAGCAGGACGGAGTCACCGCTTTTACCCTTGCTCGGAATATCGGATTCGGCGATCCAGTACCGAGGATCCGCTGTAGCGCTAGGATTTCGCTTCTCGGCCAAAGTCAGTGGGCGAAGGTCATCTTCACCCGTTCCGGCATACGAATTCCAGCGATGGTCGAAGTGGTGCACCATCTTTCCCTCGTACAGCGGCAGCATACGTTCTCGGCCTCGTACGAACACATTACCCTTAAGCTCCCACCCTGCAGCTTCCAGCTCTCCCCTCTTTTGGAAGAGATGAGAGTCGTCGGTCATGTCAAAAAGACGCTTAAAGGCGATCCCCCAAGGGTTGCCGTCCGGAGCCATATCGTTCCACAGGACCGGGATTCGGCGATAAATCGACGCGGTGAGGTCGGCATCGTGGCGGGAGCGAAAAATGGGGAGGGTTCCGGTGTTCGGATTGATAAGGGCGATCTCATCCGGGCTGAGCTCGAAGACACGGCGCGCATCGTCCAGATCGGTGGTGTCGTACAGGAAGAACGCCAGCTTCGCCATGGGTTCACGCAAGGCTCGACCCACCGAAGAAAGTATGCAGAATTTGTAACTTGAGTGCACTGCAGTAAAGAGCGGCTTGCGATTTTCGAAGTCGTACAGGGCTTTAATCGCACCACGCCTCGTGAAATCTTGGAAGAGATGTTGGGCTCCCGCTCCGGTGGCGATGGCCGTGGGGACGATGCAGCCGAAGCGACCTACCGGCCCGGTTATAGACGCGAAGCTTTCGGCGAACAGCTGATCGGTCTGAAGAGAGTTAACACCTTTGACTGTCAACCCCTTCGCACATAGCGGGAAAACTCCGGACTGGCTCGCGAAGTGGAATGTGGCCTTCACGGTGCGGCGCGCCGCCACGTAACGCGCCCCTTCCTCTGGGTGCTCCTCGATCCACTCGGTGATGCGCGTACGGCGTGCGGTGCCGGCAATGGCGGCGATCGAGGGGTCGACGACGCTGAAGTACTTCTTGTCCTCGAAGTCGACCTTGTCCCACGGCGGGTTCCCGAGGACGCAGTCGAAGCCGCCGGTCCAGCCTGTTCGCTCGTCAACGCCCGGGGCCTCTTCGTCCTTGGGCACGCCGAAGACCTCGGGGAACTCCAGGTGCCAATGGAAGAAGCGGTACTGCTCGGTGAGTTTCTCCAGCTCAGCGCCGATCTCCGGGGCGATCGCGCCGCGCTTGATGTCGAGCAGGTTGTCCATCGTGATTGCGGGCGCGTGTCGCCGGGTGCCGACGTAGCCCTTGTCCTCGACCTTCCACCAGACGAACGCGGCGCACCAGGCGTCGGCGACACGCTTCTTGTCGACGTATGCCGCCGACTCCTGGAGGGCCTGAAAGCCCTCTTCCTGGGCCTCGATGTCGGCCCAGGTGCCGTCGCCGGCCCTAGTGATGCCGATCGCCGCTTCGACCAAGTCCGCGTTGCCCGACCGAAGACCGAAGTCGTCGAAGAGCTTGCCCTGTAGTTGCGAGGCTCGCTTCCCCCACGCCTCGCGCTCGGCCTTGTTTCGCTTCTTAAGAGCTGCGGCCCACTTCTTGTCGTCGCCCTCGATCGGCTTGAAGGCGTCGTCCGGGAGTCCGCCGGCCAGCAGTTTCGGGGTCGTACCGAGCAGCGCGTTACCGACCTTGAGGTGGGCGTCGAGGAAGCCGAGCGGCTTACCGGGCTCCACCGCCTCCAGCCAGAGGGAGACCTTGGCCAGCTCGATGGCCATCGGGTTGAGGTCCACGCCGTAGATGCATTGCGAGACGACCTCCCGCAGCGCGTGCCGTACGTCTTCGATGCCTGGCTCGGGGTCACCGGTACGGACGAATGCGAGGCGCTTCGCGATGCGGCGGGCGGCGGCGACCAGGAAGTGACCGGAGCCGCAGGCCGGGTCGCAGATGGTCAACGCGAGGAGCGCCTTCTCCTGCTCCTCCTTCGTCCGGGCGGATTTCAAGGCGTCGTCGATCACCGGGTCGAGGGTCGTGTCGAGCAGGCAGTCGACGAGCGACGTCGGTGTGTAGTACGAGCCCGTCTTCTTGCGGTCGTTGCCGCTGAGTTCGAGCAGGGTGAACGTTCGCTGCGCCGCGTCGTGCTTCGGCACGTACTCCAGGAGCCACTCGTACACCGAGCCGAGTTCCTCCGCGCCCAGGTGCCGGAAGTCGACCGGGCGGATTCGCTTCGCCTTGAGGTCCCGTACGCGCGAGAGCGACCGGACGGCCGTGAAGAGGTGCTCGTTCGCGAGCGCGCAGCCGAACAGGGGCCGGTCGGCATCGGTCAGCTTGAAGATCCCGCCCAGGGCGGGTACCCCGAGCTCGGGCAGGCCGTCCTTCCGGCCGAGGCCGTCGAGGACCAGGCTGAGGGCCTGCCACTCGTCGGAGTGCGGGCCGCCGTGACGGCGGGCGGCCAGACGGCGGAGCCGCGCCGTGGCGAAGAACGCCATGTACCGGTCCTGCGCCGCGACCGGGGTGTCCAGCGCGAAGAGCACACCACGGTCTTCGATCACGAACAGGAACAGCAGCCGGTACACGACGCGCAGCAGCGCGCGGTGCAGCGTCTCCGGGGTGACCTCCGTGTTGTCCCGGTCGGCCAGGGCTTTACGCAGCACGTCGTTGTCGGGGTGCTGGATGAAGCCGGTACCCAGGGCCTCGATCGCCGCCTTGACCGAGAGGCGGAGCTGGTCGAGGACGCGGAGCCCGGAGTCGATGGCCTCCTGGCGCCACTTCTCCAGCCAGCAGGATGCCGGGCCGGCGTCCTCGCCCTGGGTCTCGAAGCGGGAGACGTGGGTGACGCGGTACAGCAGCACGAAGGCATCAAACGCCTCGCCCTCGAAGATGGCCTCCAGGTCGAACTCGACGTACGCGGAGCCAGCGAGCGCGCTGGAGTCGCGCAGCACCCGCAGCAGCCTGCCGTTGGTGACGATGCCCCACAGGGCGGCGTCGCTGCGGTTGAGGTACTCCTGCACCAGTGACTGCGGGGCCGAGTCGGCCGCGCCGGGCACGCCCTTGGTGCGCAGGTCAAGGGCGACGCCCCAGCCGAGCTGGTGGATCGGGACGTGCTGCCACTGGTGGCTGATGGCGAACTGCTTCTCGCCGTCGTCGCTGGTCAGTCCCCCGGCGGGGGTGTGCAGCAGGCGGCCGAAGCCGAGCTCCTGGAACAGCCGGCCCAGCCAGTACTCCCGGGTTACGCCGATCGCCGGGTCGTCCTCGGGGAGCTTGGCGAGCTGGTCCTTGAACGACGCGTACCGGCCGCGCAGGTACGTCCAGGCGCGTTCGGCCGCGTCGACCACGGTCTCGTCCTTGCCGAGGTGGTACGCGGCAGGCGCGGTGCCGGACAGGCTGTTGCCGGTGGACAGGCGGCGCAGCGTCTCTTCGGGCAGCAGGCCGCCGACGGAGGCGACGCCGACGGGGAGGGTGCTGGTGCGGCTCATCGAGAGACCTCTCCGGTGATCGGCAGGTAGACGTACAGGCCGAGGACGTCGGCGTCGGGTTCGGCTTCGACGCGCAGGCCGCGACGGATCGCGCCGACGGCCTCGCGGACCCGCGCGTGCGACGCGCGCAGGGCGTCGGCGAGGTCGCCGCCGTACTGCTCCAGGTGGGGGCGGATGGCGTCCAGGCCGTCCAGGACACGGGTCGCGGTGGAGCGGGCGAACTCCGGCGCGGTGTTCTCGTCGGCTCGTGCCTCGAGCAGGGCCAGGGCCTCGTCCTCGCTGAGCCATTCGGCGTTGGCGGGGCTGCCGCGGAAGGCGAGCACGCGGGCGTCCTCGGCGATCTGCTGGCGGCGTCCGCCGTCGCGGGTCGGCAGGTACAGGTGGAAGCGGTAGCGGACCAGCAGCAGGGTGGTGCGCTTGGACACCGACCTCGTACGGATGACGCCGCAGCGGCGGGCCGGTCGCTGCCAGCCGTCGAGCTTCGGGTCGAGGGCGGCGTCCAGGACGAACCGTGCGATGGTGCCGACGGCCGCGTCCGTACGGGTCAGCGCGGCCTCACCGCGTTTGACCGGTGGAAGCGGGTGGAAGGCGATGTTGCGCGTGTGCTTGGCGCCCAGCACGGATTCCAGGCCGCTGAGGAGCGCGGACGGCAGGCCGGCGGTGTCGGCGGTGAAGCCGCCGTCGGCCGCGGGGGCGATCTGCCCGCGCAGCATGACCAGGGCCGTCTTGGTGAACTCGGTGACCTCCGCGCCAGAGCCGAGCACGGCGCGGACCTCGGCGACCTCGCGGGCCACGTCCTCGGCGCGAATGGCGTGCTGGGCGAAACGAGCCCGGGACGCCTTCTCGCGTTCGGCGGCGCTGACCCACTCGGCGTGCAGGTCGTCGCGCCGAGAGGTGACGCCGAGGTCGAGGGTGAGCTGTTCGGCGTCCTCGCGGCGCAGCAGGAGCCCTTCGAGGACGGCGTTGATCACGCTGTCGGACTCGTCGAGGACCGCGACCGACACGCCGGTGGCCTTGCGGATCTCGGCGTGCTTGCGGATCAGGACGTCCAGGACGATGCCGTCGATCTGGTTGTCCGCGCCGTACAGGGTGACGGCGCGGACGACGTCGCGGCGCTGGCCGTACCGGTCGACGCGTCCCTCCCGCTGCTCGTGACGGGTCGGGTTCCAGGCCAGGTCGTAGTGGATGACGGCGTCGAAGCCCTCCTGGAGGTTGACGCCCTCCGACAAGCAGTCGGTCGCCACCAGCACCCGGCGCTCCGGCGGCTCCTGGTCCTCGATGTCGTCGGCGGTGGCGCCGGAGACCAGGCGCTGGACGCGGGACTCGCGCTGTGCCGGGGACAGGGTGCCGGCGACGGCGGCGACGGCGGTGTTCTTGCCGAGGGCGGCGGCGAGGTGCTCGGCGACGTACTCGGCGGTGGGGATGAAGCGGCAGAAGACGATCGGGTTGTAGCCCTTTTTGAGCAGGTCCTTGACGATGGTCGTCAGCTCGGTGAGCTTGCAGTCGGCCTTGCCCTCCAGGGCGTCGGCCTGCTTGGCCAGCCGGCGCAGCCGCTGCTGCGGGGCGCCGCCGGCGCCGTCCTCGGTGTCCGCGCCGGGCGCGGCGTCGATGACCTGCGTGGAGTCGTCGTCGGTGAGGTCCAGGACGGCGGCGCGGCCGAGCGCGTCGGCCTCCTCCTTCGAGGTCGCCTCCAGGTTCGCCGCGCGGGTGCGGAGGGTCTGCGCGGCGGCGCGCGGCGACGACGCCAGGGAGCGCAGCAGGGCCAGCGCCGACCACCAGCGGACCCGCTGCCGTACGACGCCGTCGCTCTCGTCGAGCGCCTGTTCCCGGGCGTAGTCCAGGACGGCTTCGAACAGCTTCCGGTAGTCGTCGGACAGCTTGTAGGAGATCTCCTTGCTCTCCCGGTCCTTGGGGAACGGGGTCTCCTCGCCGATGAACGTGCGGATGTCGGCGCGGCGGCGCTGGACGAAATGCCGGGCGAGCCTCCGGCGGCCGACCTCGGTGTCCAGCTCGACGGTCTCCAGCTCCGGGTCGAGCAGGCCGAGGAGGGTGCGGAACGACTCGTCCTTGCCGCTGTGCGGGGTCGCGGTCACCAGCACCAGGTGACGGTCCCGGCCGTCGGCCGTCTGCTTCGTGGCGACCTGCCGGACCAGGTCGTAGCGGAGCTGCCTGCCGTCGCGGCCGCCGGTCGCGGCGGGGACGCAGGTGTGCGCCTCATCGACGATCACCAGGTCCGGGCAGTGCCGGACGAACTCGTCGCGGTGTCTCGGGTTCTTGATGTAGTCGGTGGAGACGATGACGTTCGGGTACCGGCCGAACAGCGACTCGCCGACGTCGAGGGAGCGTTCCAGTCGCCGTACGGTGGAGGCCAGCACCAGCTCGGTCTCGATGCCGAACTTCGCGCGCAGCTCCTCCTGCCACTGCTCGGCCAGCGCCGGGCTGCACAGCACGGCCAGGCCGGTCGCCTCGCCCTGCGCCAGCAGCTCCGCGGCGATCAACCCGGATTCGATGGTCTTGCCGATGCCGACGTCGTCGGCGATCAGCAGCCGTACGGTCTCCTGCCGCAGCGCCATCAGCAGCGGCACGAACTGGTACGAGCGCGGGTCTACGGCGAGCTGCCCCAGGGAGCGGAACGGGCCCGCGCCGGAGCGGAAGCCGATGCGCAGCGCCGAGCGCAGCAGCCCGGCGGACGACTGGTCGCCCAGGTCGTCGGCGGTCGGCGGCGGGAAGCTGGCCGGCTCGACCTTCTCCAGCGCCGGGAGCACGCCGACCAGGTCGTCCTGGGCGCCGCCCAGCGGGCGCAGCACGAGCAGGTCGGCGTCCGAACCGGGCTGCACGACCCATTCGCGTCCCCGGGCGCGTACCAGTGCACCGGGGGCGTATCGGACGGCTTCCGGCGCGTTCGTGCTCATGAAGTGACGTGTCCTCTCGGGGGGTCGCCGTGGCTCAGTTCTCGCCGGGCCCAAAGATGCTGCGGTTCTCCCGGACGACGCGGTCCCAGTCGTCGTCATGGCGGAAGCGGATGACGTGCCAGCCCGCGTCGATCAGACGCTCCTCGGCCTCCGCGTCACGGGCGGCCACCGGGCCGGTGTGCGCCGGGCCGTCGACGAACACCGCGACCTTGGCCCCGGGAAGCCGGTAGACGTAGTCGGGCTGTGCAACGGCCTCGGTGACCAGCACCTGCTGCTCGGTGGGCAGCCGGTAGCCGCGGTTGCTCAGCCAGGTGATCAGCTCGCCCTCCAGGCGGCTGCCGGCCTTCTCGATCAGCTGCTCGGCGTCCTCCTTGCGCCGGACACGGCCCGCCGCCAGACGAAGTAGCAGATCGCGGACCGTACGCCGGTCGATCAGGTGGTGGACGCCCTGGTTATTGAAAGAAAGCAGGCAGTCGTAGCAGCCGCGCTCGCAGCGGGTGCGGATGAGCGGGCCGCCGAGGTCCGCCCCGGTGCCGGGGTCGAAGTGCGCGATGCGCAGGGCCTCCCGCGCGACCCGCGCCAGCTCCCCCGGCTCGGCCTGGAGACGCCGCAGCACGCCCGCGCCGCCCTCGGCGCTCTCGATGAACAGCATGCGCATCCGGTCGGGCCCGGCGTCGGGCGGCAGCGGCTCGCTGTTCAGCTCCGAGTCCTCGAGCTGGAAGACCGCCTCGATGCCGCGTTCCAGCGCGTACTGCAGCGACGTCGCGACCTCCACTGGAACCGGCTCGGCGAGGGTGAGCACCAGGATGTTGCGGCGGTCCTCGACGTAAGGGATGACGCGCTGGCGTCGTACGGTGTCCTCGGTCTCGCCGTCGGCCAGGCCGGTCTCCTCGTCGGTGATCTCGGTGCCCGGCGTGGGCTTCTTGGGGTCCCGCGACGGGAGCCAGCGACCGTTGACCGTGTCGAGCCAGAAACCAGTCTCGCCGTTCCGGCCCCGCCGGTATCCGAGGTTGGCGACGCGGACCGTGGCGCTGTCGCCGTAGCTGAGCTCGGCGACGCGGCCGTCCTCGTCGGCCGCGACCGCGTCCAGGCGCCCCTTCCGCCGGCCGTGGTCCTGGAATCGATAGGACGTCTCCAGCTCGAACCCGGCCCGGCGGCGCTCCTCCTCGTCGGAGCTGATGCGCTCGCGGCGCTCGGTGAAGACGGTGTGCAACTGCATCAACCCGCTGACCACCGTGGGCAGCGGCATGTCGCACATCTCGCAGCGGTCGGTGCCCACCACGGGCGTGTGGTGGTAGCCGCAGTTACCGCACCGACGCGCTTCACCCGTCGCGACCTCGCCGCTGGCCTCGGTCGGCACCTGGACGCGCCTGACCTGGAACGTGCTGCCCTCGTGGTAGATCAGCGCGCCGGGGCCGAACTCCCGGATCGCGATGAAGCGGGAACGCTGCAGGTAGTCGCCGTCCCGGTCGGCCTTCAGACCGCCGCGCCCGGGGATGTACGCGGCGAGCGGCAGCCGCGGGAACGAGTAGCCGGGCAGGAAGCCCTCGGAGGCGAGATACCGGTACGGGTTGAAGTCCGAGAGGATCTCGCCGTCCTGCTCGTTGCGCAGCAGCCGCAGCTGGGTCTCGGCCTCGGCGCGGCGGCGCTTGGCGCGGTTCCTGGCCTCCGTCGTCAGGGTGTAGTCGTCGGCGCGCAGGTGCTGGGTCTCGCGCTCGGTCTTGGCCTTGCGGTAGAGGTCACGCCACCGCTCGCAGGCGGCGTCGAACGCGCCGGGCGCCGACCGTACGACCCTCTCCAGCCACTCGTCGTCCCACCAGGAGGTCTCCTTGTCGAGCATGTCCTCCAGGCCGGCGAGCATCCGCTGCGCACGGCGCAGGGCGCGGTCCTGGGCCTGCGGATCACGGAGCTGGTCCCGGACGTGGCCGTGCAAGGGCAGTTTCCGCTCGTCGGAGAGGTCGATCAGCTCGGGCATCGCCCGGCCCAGCGGCAGGTCCGTCTCCGCGAGCCAGATGGCGTGGACGTGGGAGCGGATCAGGTCCTCGTTGCTCAGGTCGAGCCGCGGCGGGGCCACCGCACCGGCCACCATCTCGTCCGAGCGCCGGAAGTAGTACCGGTCATGGCTGTTGCCGCTGGCGCAGTACGTGGTGACCAGGGCCGCCTGCCCCGAGCGGCCGGCCCGGCCGCTGCGCTGGGCGTAGTTCGCGGGCGTCGGCGGGACGTTCCGCATCGTCACGGCGTTGAGGCCTGCGATGTCGACGCCGAGCTCCATCGTCGGCGAGCAGTACAGCAGCGGCAGCTTCGCGTCGCGGAACGCCCGCTCGCGGTCCTGCCGGACCGAACCAGGCACCTGCGCGGTGTGCTCCCGGGCGAACAGGCCGGCGAAGCCCCGCGACCGGTTCCGGTACAGATTCCGGAAGAACGGGTTCACGCGCGGGCGGTTGTCGGTGCCGTTGAACTGCCAGCGCAGCGGATCGGCCACCCCGTACTCGCCGTCGCCCGCCCGCCAGACGATCGCCGTGGCGTTGATCCGATAACCGGGTGCGCCGCCGTCCCGGGGCTGGACCACCTCGGTCAACAGCCCGTGCACGGCCAGGGCCTTCAGCAGATCCGAGATGATCCGCTGCGCGTCGTCGGTGTCGACCCGGTCGGTCCAGGCGGGGAAGCGCCCCGGCCGGCGCAGGTACCGGCCGAACCTGCTGCGGCCCGAAAGGTTCAGCTCGCTGCGGCTGCCCCCGGCCCGGCCGGACCGGGCGAACGCCGTGCCGACCGGCGCCATCTTCTCCCGCTCGGCGAGCGCCCACGGGTCCTTCAGCTGCCGCGACAGCCGGCTCATCTCCTCGAACCCGAGGTCGGTGAGGCAGTCGACATCGATGGCCAGGACCCGCCGCATCTCGTCGAGCAGGATCCGCATCAGCTCCGCGCGCGACTCGGGGTCGGCGGTGCGCAGCGGACCGTACGTGCCGTCCCACACGTTCTCTTTCGCGGCGAGCTCGTCGAGGTCGGCGTAGTCGATGCTGATCAGGCCGGTCTGCTCCAGGTTGGGCATGGTGACCCGCCAGCCGCGTTCCAGGTCGACGTACAGCCGGTAGGTGACGACGTCGCGCAGCGCCTTCTCGGTACGCCTGCGCTGGGTCGTCAGCTCATCGGGGTTGGCCGCGTAGTCGGCGTGGGTGAGGTCGAGCTGGGCGGTCACCGCCTGGGCGACGGTCTCGTGGTACAGGCCCTCGTCACCGGCCTCGACGGCGGCCCGGTACAGCGCGCCCCGCAACTGGGCGACCTGGGCGAAGTCATTAAAGTGACCGGCCTGCAGGCTCGCGTCCTGCCGGTTGTCGACGAAGGTCAGCAGCTTGCGGGCGTTCTCGCTCAGCTCCTCCGGCGGCATCTCCTGAAGGCTGCGGACCACGCTGCCGCTCAGCACCGACACGGCCGAGCTGCGTCCCTCCTGGTCGAGCCGGGCCAGCTTGCCGAAGTCGTTGCCGCGCATCTGGTCGTACGCGACGCCGCAGCTCAGGCAGAACCCGAACGGCGTCGGAACGAACGCCGCCCGTACACCACCGGTGCCGCCGAGGTCGCGGTCGAGGATCGTCCCGTCGGGCAGGACGTTCAGGACCTGCGGCACGTACTTGCGCCGGGAGGAGATGACCTCCGGGTTGCCGCCGGAGTCGACGGTGAGCCAGGAGTCGGGCAGCCGCTGCTCGGACAGGGCCTGGACCAGGCTGTCCGGCCACGGGGCGGCCTCGGAGATGTAGAGGTACCCGGCCTCACCGTCCTCATCGCGGCGGTGCCGGATGCGCGGCCGGCCGCCGCTGTCGTCCCGCGCGACCGACAGATACTCCTGGCCGCACTGGCGGCAGAAGGCCAACGGGAGCAGCAGCTTCTCCGGCTCGCCCGGGACCCAGAGCTGGTAGTCGCGGGTGATGTGGCGGGTGTCCTCGGGTTCGAGTGAGACGTAGACCGTCTCCCCCTTGGACAGGAACTGGTGCAACCGGAAGGCGAACAGCGCGCGGTTCTTCTGGGGATGCAGGGCCTCGGCGCCCGCCCGGAGCGTCGTCTTGATCGCCTCGGCGCAGTCGCTCTCGTCCCTCGCGGTGAGCGCCGCCAGGTCGGCGGCGGCCCGCCGGATGGTGGTGGGGCGGCGGCGAATCAGCCGACCGGTGCCCTTCTCGGTGTCCAGGCCGAAGGTCGACTCGATCCAGCGAGCGAGGGGGTCACGGGTCAGCTCGTCGTACGTCGCCTTGGACGTCGGCTCGGCGACCTTGGCCGCCAGCTCCGCCGGGTCGTGCCGGCCGTCCTCCGTGGCCCGCCGCAGCGTCTCGCCGATGACCCGGTCCGGCTCGATCGGGACGCCGAATACCTTGCTCGCGACGTCGGCGACGTCGCGTTGCTGGTCCTCGGTGCTGCCGCCGCTGGCCATGGTCGCGGACGTGCCGACGCACTGCAGGTCGGGAGCCTCGCACGCGTCACGGACCCGGCGTACCAGCATCGCCACGTCGGCGCCCTGCCGACCACGGTAGGTGTGCAGCTCGTCGAGCACGAGGAACCGCAGGCCCGCGGCGGCCCGGATCAGGCCCTTCCGCTCGCGCGGACGCGTAAGCATCAGCTCGAGCATCATGTAGTTGGTCAGAAGGATGTCCGGCGGGTCGTCCAGGATGTCCCGGCGCTCGGCCTCAGACTCTTGGCCGGTGTACCGGGCGAACCGTACGGGCTCGCGGCCCTCTCCGTAGCCGTGGCGGAGGTACTTGGCCAGCTCCTCCCGCTGGCTGTTGGCCAGCGCGTTCATCGGGTAGACGATGATCGCCTTGACGCCGCCGCGGATGCCCTGATCGCGCTCGCGCAGCACCCGGTCGACGATGGGGACGACGTAGGCGAGCGACTTGCCCGATCCGGTGCCGGTCGTCAGGACGTAGCTCTCCCGTGTGCGGGCGGCCTCGATCGCGTCGCGCTGGTGGCGGTAGAGCTCCATCGGCTCACCATCGAGGGAGTCCTCGGGCTTGTCTCTCCGGAAGATCCGCTCGCATTCGGGGTGAAGCACGCCCGCCTTGACGAGGTCCGAGACCGTGCCGCCGCTCTCGAAGCTGGGGTTGAGGGAGAGCCACGGATCCGGCCACTGCTCGCCGTCGTCGAGACCCTCGCGCACCTTGGCGGCGATGTTCTCGTCCCTGACGCTGACGGCACCAGAGGTGAACGCTCGGTAGTCGTCGATGAGCTGGCCATGGACCCGAAAGACGTCCACACACTCCCCTTTGCACCCCGCGCACGCCTGCGATCCTCCGGGATGCCCCGACATCCTCCGCCCGCAGCGACTTCGTCACGCAAGTTACCGAGAAAGGCGCGAATCGTCGATAGTTAGACCTCGAAATGTTATTCGGAGGCCACAAACCGTCGATACGAGCGCATACCAGGACAGGAGCAGAGGGAAGCCTTCGCGGCCGAACTACGGAACTTCAATGCCGGATATCGACAACCGTCGACACGCGAGAACAACCCAACCCGCTCACGTGAATCAGACGCCGAGCTCTCGAGATCGGTTGACACAATCAACCACTATCACCCTGACCTGGGGAAACTTCCCGAAAAATGATCAGCCCCGTCGTGACGCCTTGAAGATGCGCGTCTCATGCCATTCGAGGAAGTCCCGGTTGGGGTGGTCAGCGGCACGCTGGGGCAGGGCGATCGGCTGACCGGCTCGCGCGTAGAGCTCCTCGCCGTCCTCGAAGTCCGCTTGAAGCCGTGGACTGACCTTGAGCCGGTAACCCTGGTCCACGCTGAGGTAGCCCTTGTCGAACAGGACATGCACGTCCGCACGCAGCAGCAGGCCGTTGTCCAGGCTGTGCAGACCACCCTTACTGACCGGGAGGATGTGCGCGGCCTGGAGGGCCGGACGGATCCGACTGCCCGTGATCGCGCACCGCCGACCGTACGCTTCGAGCACGGCCGTCTTGAACGAGCCCTGCCCGAGGCGGCGAGGCTGCAGGCGAGGGTCGCCCAGTACAGGCCCGGGTAGATGCCATGGCTTCGAGTCGTCTATCTCGACGTCGTATCCGAGTAGTCGAGTGGCCAGGCGAATGAGGTAGGCGGCCTCCGGGTGTTCCTTGAGCTTGTACCCCCTCCCCTGCACGAGGTTGCGTGCGAAGTCCTGGGGCGGGTCGGCCTCCTGCCCTGCGGGGAAGAAGCGCACGTCACGCACCAGGATGCATCCGATGACCGGATCGTCACCGACCGCGATCGGGTTGCTTCTCCGGTTCGCGTTGAGGCGCTGCCGCAGCTCATCCAAGCTCGCCGCGCCGTTGGCCTCGCCGAACAGGTCCCACGCCTCCGACAGGGGGAACCGCTCGAAGCCGCTGAAGAAGCCACCACCGACGATCCGGTTGTGCGGCGCCTTGGTCTTGAAGAAGAACGGTTCGCCTCGGTTGAGCGCCTTGAACTCATCCTTGCTGGACGGCCGCCAGAAGTTGACCTCACCGAGCTCCGGGCGTTCGGCAAGGAACCGATACCACGACCCGTCTGTGACCCCGACCCACGCCTTCTTCACTCATCGGATTATCCAAACTCAACGATCATTCCGCCAATATCGGACACTTTGCTTCTTGCGGCAGCATGCGTCCTTCTGATGGCTCTGACGAGTATCGTGCGAACGTTTCGGCAGCATTTTGCCTCACAGTCCTACCGAAACGTCGGAGGGACGGCCACCCCGCTGCACTTGCACCTCTCACGGGAGCGACATCGATCGGCCTCCGCTCGATCGGCCTTCTTCTAAGAGGGGGCGGCGCCAACGACCTGGGGCTCTGGCAAGTCGGCGGCGATGCCCGTGGTGGTGAGGCGCCGAAGTCGACGCCGGCGAAGGGGGCGGCGACGCACCGGACCTGGTCGTGTGCGAGGCCGACGGGACCGACGGTCACCCGGACACCCAGACATCGGACACGAGATCCCCGAGCCTCACCCGTCGCCTCCGGATCGACGGCCTGCTGCCAGGCCCTATTGACGAGCACGACATCGCTGGTTAGCGCGACATCGACGCCGATTGTGGCCTTGGAGGTCGCGTCCCCCGTGGCAGGTTTCTCCTTTACCATCACTCAAGCTGACCCGTCGACCATCTCCGTGGCGAGGCATGGACAGAACAGAGCGCGAACAGGTTCGTCACCTCGTAGCGGATTTCCGGCGGTGGAGTGAACAAGCCACCGACGTACGGTCCTGGCGCCAGGCGATCTCGGACAGCGCCGACAGCGCCGAGCAGGATCTGCTCGCCCGCAGCCTCGTGATCGACCGGACGGGCGAGTCCGCCTGGCGGGTCGTTCCGCTCGGCAAGGACGACGCCGGTATCGTCCGGCACCTTCGGGAACGCGCCAACCTGCCGGTGACGACATCCGCCGACCAGTCCCTGCTACGGCTGCTCACCGAAGACGTGCCCCGCGCTCTCGCGGACGTCGCCCGCGGGCTCGGCGTACGCCGCTTTCTCAGCGGCTCGGCGAAGAAGCAGACGGCCGACGAGGCAGCCGAGTTCCTGCGCAGCCGGCATCCGACGGTCATCGAGGCAGACGCGCCGCGGCGTCTGGAGCAGCTCGGCGTCTTCTCCGCGCCCGTCGACCGGGCGGACTCCGGGTACGAGGCGCTGCTCGACCCGGCCCTCCGCTTCTCCCTCCTGCCGGGGTCGAGCGGTCCGAAGCCCGAGCTGCTCGACCGGTCCGCCGTCGACGGCCTGGCCGAGGCGCTCGACACCATCGACCGTGCCGTCGCTGGCGAAGCCTCGTACCGCTCGGCCGCGCTCCACGCGGGGCAGCAGGTCCGGGCCGCCGACGTTCGGCGGATGCTGCAGGAGATGCCGGTCGAGGCGTTGAAGGCGGCCACCGGCGAACGCCTCCGGCTGGGCGCGCTCACCCAGGCGGGCATCCGTACGGTGCAGGAGGTGCTGGACCGGGACGGCTCCCTGCAGACGCTCCCGGGCGTCGGGGAGACCTCGGCGCGGTACATGCTCGGAGCCGCACAGACGATCTGGCAGACGACGTACGACGAGATGCCCGTACGGATCGACATCGACGACCGTCGTCCGGAGACCACCGAGCTGCTGCGCCGCCTCGCCGAATGGGACGCGTACCGGCAGACCCGTGGCGCGGCGGCCGACCTCGAGCGTGCGGCGGAGCTCGCGCCATTGCGGACGGCGGTCGGCCGCAGGACGAGTCATCTCCTGGTGATTCCGACGGGAATGCTCGCGGTCGCGGACCTGCGCGAGAGCATCGACATCGTCAAGCGGCGCGCCGAACTGCTCGGCGACTCCCCCACACGCGGCCGCCGGAAGAGTGTCGCCGCGGACCCATGGGAGGACTTCCTCGCCCGGCCCGCCGACTACTTCGCGATGCTCGCCGAGCTCGGGTTCCTCACCGAGGACGAGGACGCGGTGCACGGCGATCTCCCCGAGGAGATCGTCAAGGCCGTACGCGACCAGGCGCTCAGCGGCGAGTACCTGACCGCGTCACTGCGCGGCTACCAGAGCTTCGCGGCCCGCTTCGCGCTCGTGCAGCGCAAGGTGATCATCGGGGACGAGATGGGCCTCGGGAAGTCCGTGGAGGCCCTTGCCGTACTCGCCCACCTGCGCAGCCGGGACGAGACGCACTTCCTCGTCATCTGCCCGGCGGCGGTGGTGACCAACTGGATCCGTGAGGTGACGGGCAAGTCGAAGCTTCGGGCGCACCGGGTGCACGGGCCGGAGCGCAACCGCGCGGCCCGCGCCTGGAGGCGTGATGGCGGCGTCGCCGTCACGACGTACGAGACCCTGGCGTGGTGGGAGCCGACTCTGGCGCAGATCGGCGATCTGGCGTGCGTCGTGGTCGACGAGGCGCACTACATCAAGAACCCGGAGGCCCAGCGAACGGTCAGGACGAAGCGCCTCATCACGTGCTGCGACCGCGCGATCCTCCTCACCGGCACGCCGCTGGAGAACAGGGTCGCCGAGTTCCGCAACCTGGCGTCGTACGTCCGTCCCGACCTCGTCGTCGATGCCACGGGACTGTCGCCGCGGAAGTTCCGGCGGCAGATCGCGCCGGCGTACCTGCGCCGGAACCAGGAGGACGTGCTGACCGAGCTTCCCGAGCTCATCGAGGTCGAGGAATGGCTGCCCATGTCCGCGGCCGACACCGACCGCTATCGCACCGCCGTCCGGCGTTCGAACTTCATGGAGATGCGCCAGGCGGCCATGCTCCAGGGAACCCGGTCCCAGAAGATGCGACGGCTCATCGAGATCGTCCGCGAAGCGGAGGCGAACGAGCGGCGGGTCATCGTGTTCTCCTACTTCAGGGAGGTACTGGACCTGGTCGCCCGATCGCTGCGGGGACCGGTGTTCGGGCCCCTGACGGGGTCGGTGCCGGCGGACCAACGGCAGCAGATCGTGGACGACTTCTCGTCGGCCGAGCACGGGGCCGTTCTGGTCGCCCAGATCGTGGCCGGCGGCGTCGGGCTCAACATTCAGTCCGCGTCCGTCGTCGTCATCTGCGAGCCGCAGCTCAAGCCCACGAGCGAGGCCCAGGCCATCGCCCGCGCGCACCGGATGGGACAGGTGCAGTCGGTGCAGGTCCACCGGCTGCTGTCCGAGGACAGCGTCGACCAGCGGATCGTCGAGCTGCTGGCGCGGAAGAAGCGACTGTTCGACGACTTCGCCCGGGTCAGCGACCTGGCCGACTCCACTCCCGAGGCGGTGGACCTGTCCGAGGCCGAACTCGTCCGCCAGGTCGTCGCCGCCGAACGCCAACGCCTCGCCGAGCGCGCCGCCGCCGAGACCTGACCGGATCGGTCCTACTTCTCGCGCAGCGGGGCGAGGGCCCTGCTCCAGGCCAGCACCTGGTCGAGCGTGGTGTTCAGGGCCTCGACCTGGTGGTCGCCGGGCTTGAAGGTGCTGAAGTTCTCGAAGTCGTGGAACAGGGACAGGGCGACCTGGGCGCGGACGTCGGCCATCTGGAGTTCGCCGGCCACCAGGCGCAGGTGCTCGACGGCGCGGGCGCCGCCGACCGAGCCGTAGCTGACGAAGCCGACCGCCTTGTTGTTCCACTCCGCGAAGAGGAAGTCGATGGCGTTCTTCAGCGCCGCGGACGTGGAGTGGTTGTACTCCGGCGTCACCATGATGAAGCCGTCGAACGAGTCGATCTTCTCTGCCCACGCCAGGGTGTGCGGCTGGGTGTACTGGCCCAGCGACGGCGGGATCGCCTCGTCCAGGTGCGGGAGCTTGTAGTCGAGCAGGTCGACGAGTTCGAACTCCGCGTCGGTGCGGCGGCTGGCGACATCGTAGACCCACCGAGCGACGGCCTCGCCGTTGCGTCCGGGGCGGGTGCTGCCGAGGATGATGCCGATCTTCGTCATGTTCTTCTCCGGGTGAAGCTCATCCGGTTCGCGAACCGGATTTAATTGATTGAGCAAGCAAACATGATAGATACTTGCTTCGTCAAGCGACTACCCTGGGCCCATGACCGTCACCGGAGATCCCGTCGTGCCGATGACCCCCGACGAGGAGGCGTTCATCCGTGCTCTCGGCCGGGTGATCCAGGTGCTGCCCCGCAGCATCGACGCGGACATGGCGAGTGCTCGTCAGCTGCCGCTCTCCGAGTACACGGCCCTGATGCACCTGTCCGAGGCCCCTGGACGACTCATGCGCATGAGCGAGCTCGCGGCCAGCTGCGACCTCTCCCTGAGCGGCATGACGCGTATCGTCGAGCGGCTGGAACGGCAGGACCTCGTCAAGCGCGTCAAATGTGAGGAGGACCGCCGCGGCTCCAACGCCATGCTCACCGAGGCCGGTCTGGCACGCCTGGAGGAGTCATGGCCCGCTCATCTGGCCAGCGTGCGGCGGCAGGTCCTCGACCACGTCCAGGGTGAGGACCTGGCCAGGTTGACCGACGTCCTGAAGCGAATCGCGGCGGCGACCTGAGGCACCGCCGGAGTCAGTCCGGGATGCCGGCGGGTGAACCTGCCTAGGCGTAACAGCGGTCCCACTTGTTGTTCCACTGAGCCAGGTACGAGCCCTCGTGCTTCACTTTGGAGATGAACTTGACCGGCTCCGAGATATTGATTTTTATGTCCTGCATGACGTATCGGTAGATATTCTTGAAGGCGAAGTCCTCGCCGTCCTGCTTGCCGTTCGAGAAGCCGGCTTCGTAGGTGTGACTGTAGCCTGCGTGCGGCTTGCGCAGCATCAGCGGTCCGTCTTTGAGAGTCTGGGAGCGCTCTACGATCTGCTCCGCCGTGGACCCGTCATAGAAGACGGATGCGAGAAAGCTTCCCTGGGGAGTGTTGATCACTCCCCAGGGGCCCAGTGTGACGGCCTTACGTGTGCGGTAGTTGTAGAACGAGAAGGAGACCTGCTTCTTCGGAGCGTAGTAGCTGGTTCCGACGAACACCCGGTCACCGGCTCGGACGCTGAAGTTCTTGACCTTCATCTCTGGGAGGTAGTTCTTCCGGTCCTTGCTGAGCACCTCCCACCAGGCGTAGTCGTCGTTGGGCCCTTTTCCGCCGATGTTGTCGACACCGTTCTGCATGAGACGGCCATCTTTGGTTCCGCCCAGGCCGGACCAGAGGTTGTAGGAGGACGCGGTGTTGCAGACTCCGTCGAACGACGGCTCGTCGAAGATGTAGGAGGCCCCCGTGAACGCCGGAGCCTTCTTCACCTGCTTGGCCACGGCGCCCGACCAGGTCGGCGCGTTCTTGGTCGGATACTTCGGAGTGGCCGCGTAGACGTTCTGGCGCACATGTCGGGGACGGCCCAGGACGTGACGTGGGAGTACATCTCCTCCCAGATCTTGCGCCGTGCGGGTGACTTCGGTCGGGGATAGAGCCCGTAACGCTGAATCTCCGCGTCCGATGCGGCGACAGGATTCCAGGTCTTGGGCGGCACGGTGACCGACATAGGGCCGCCATAGACGTTGTAGACGCGTGTCGTCGACGAGTCCGCAGAAGGTGTTGCCGTACGCCTTCCCGCAGAGTTGGTGTAGTACGTGTTGATTACCGGGATCTGGCGGCACTCCATAGCGGTGCCGTCAGTTCTGTCCGACTTGGACGCGGGAGTGGCGGCGGTCAGGCTGATCACCATAAGTGCCGCTCCGCTCGCATATCCCCACGTAGCGCGACGCATCTGTTCCCCTCGCGTGTTCCGTATGTGCTCTCGGCCCTGCCTGGCGCCTTGCCTGGACCCCCTACCACCAGAAGCAGGACGAAATACGCGAGTAACACGTTAGCCGCCAAGATCACCCTAAATGATCTATGGCCAGAAACGGACGGGCACGCCTTATTCGAGGTTGACCGAAATGACTATGCCGAGCCGCCCTCAATTCGCCGCAACGACCCGGATCGGCAGCAGGGAACAGATATCCGTGCCGGAGTGGCGAGGTGAGGTCGACTCACCGGTTTCTTCGGAGTCGGGACACGGCGGACCATAGTGGATATCGAGTCCAGCGCTGCCGGGCCGGAGCGCCTGGTACTCGGCGGTCCGGCGGTCACCGGTGCGGGAGACCTCGCGGAGGACTCGTTGCTCATCGCTGAAGGGAATCGTCTCGCCGGCGCGAGCGACGACTTTGATTCGCTGGCCGACGCGGACGGTCTCAGTGGGCTGAGTGACGTACTCGTCACTGCAGGAACTGGCCACGATCTGCTTGCTTCCGATGACAAAGACCACCTTCGGCGAGGCGCAGGTGGTGGCCTCCATCTTCTTTCCATGCGCGCACGCCGTGAGTACGGCCGCAGTCGCCCCGAGAAGGAGGAGCACCACGACGGAGCGCCCATGGGTCCTGACCGCTTCAAGCATCGCCTGCCTCTTCTCACTTCTCTCATATCGACGAGCGGAAGGGGCTGACTCCGGCCCTCCGCCTCACTCTCGGCAAGAGCGGCTGGCCCCTTGTGTCCTAAGGCCCTTCTGCCGCCATCTTGTGACATTCCCCCTCGGATTGCCGAGCGCTTCACGGAAAACGCTGGAATCTGAAGCTGCAGAATCACCGGGCAGGGTGAGCGCCGCGAGGTCGGTCGGGAAGGCCGGCCACCACCCCGGCGGGACGGGGCTCACCGAACATACGGAGTGGTCGGGTTTTTCTCGTCCGAGGGGTCGGCGGTCCAGGCGGCCAGCAGGCGCAGGGCCTCCTCCGCCGGGCTTCGCGGTTCGGCGGTGTAGACGCCCAGGAGCTGGTCGGGGTCGTCGGTCAGCGCGAGCACGTCGTAGTTCAGCGTCAGGTCGCCCACCACGGGATGGTGGAAGCGCTTAGAACCGTGCGTGCGTCTTGCCACGTCGTGGTCGGCCCACCACCGGCGAAAATCCTGGTCGCGTACGGACAGCTCGCCGACCAGCTCGGCGAGGCGGGGGTCGTGCGGGTGCCGCCCGGCGTACAGGTGCAGGGCCGAGACGCTGCTGCGGGCGACGGTCTCCCAGTCGGCGTACAGGCTCCGGGCGGCCTCGTCCAGGAAGATGTAGCGGGCCATGTTCCGGTCGCGGTACGGCAGGGCGTCGAAGTCGGTCAGGAGCGCCCGCGCCATGCGGTTGGCGGCCAGCACGTCAGTGCGGTGGCCGACCACGAACGCCGGGTTGTCGCCCATCGTCTCCAGGATCCGGTGGACGCTGGGCCGTACCCGCTGAGGCGGCACCGGCCGGGGCCGACGTCGTACGGGCCGGGCGAGCGCGTTCAGGTGGGAGCGCTCGTCGTCGGTGAGGCGTAGGGCGCGGGCGATGGCGTCCAGGACGGCCTCGGAGACGTTGACGTCCCGGCCGCGTTCGAGGCGGACGTAGTAGTCGACGCTCACTCCGGCGAGCTGCGCGACCTCCTCACGGCGCAGCCCCGGCACCCGCCGGACCGTCGGCACGGGGGTCAGGCCGGCGTCCTCCGGCCTGACCCGCCCGCGGCGCGTACGCAGGAACTCTCCCAGGTCGGAGCGGTCGCGTCGTGCGGAAGGGTGCACGTCCATGCCCTCCACCGTACGTGCGCGGCGACGGTGGATCCGGCGCCAGAGGGGTACTGCCGGTCCCCCGGTCGAGCGGGGCCCGTCATGGCGCTCGGCGGGCTTGATCGGGCTGCTTCGCTGGAGGTACGGCACTCACCGCCCGGCGCACGATCACCGCCGGGCGGCAGCACAGGAAGGCACTCTCATGACGGCACGTCTCACCACTCCGTTCGGCGCGCGGACCACGGCGGCGGAGGTCGTCGCGGGCGTCGACCTCACCGGTCGCCGGGCGATCGTCACCGGGGCCTCGTCGGGCATCGGCGCGGAGACCGCGCGGGCGCTCGCCGCCGCCGGTGCCGAGGTCACCCTCGCCGTACGCGACGTCGCGGCAGGCGAGAAGGTCGCCGCCGGCATCAGGGCGGCGACGGGCGGCGTACGGGTCCGGGTGGCGCCGCTCGACCTGGCCGACCGGGCGTCGATCGCGGCGTTCACGGCCGCGTGGGACGGGCCGCTGCACATCCTCGTCGCCAACGCGGGGGTCATGGCCTCACCGGAGACGCGGACCGCGGACGGGTGGGAGTTGCAGTTCGCCACGAACCACCTCGGTCACTTCGCGCTCACCACCGGCCTGCACGACGCGCTCACGGAGGCGGGCGACGCCCGGGTCGTCGTCGTCAGCTCGGTCGGGCACGTCAACGGCGAGGTGCTGTTCGAGGACGTCAACTTCGAGCACCACCCGTACGACCCCTGGGCCGCCTACAGCCAGTCGAAGACGGCGAACATCCTGTTCGCCGTCGAGGCCGCCCGCCGTTGGGCCGCCGACGGCATCGCCGTGAACGCCCTCAACCCCGGGCGCATCGCCTCGACGAACCTCGCCCGGCACATCGGGGAGCCCACGAACGCCCCGGCCTCGTTCGAACCCGGCCAGAGCAACGGCGTGTCGGTCAAGGACATCGAGCAGGGCGCCGCGACCTCGGTGCTGCTCGCCGCCTCGCCCCTGGTCGAGGGCGTCACCGGGAAGTACTTCGAGGACTGCCAGGAGGCCGAACCCCATCGGCCGAGCGTACGCCGTGGCGTCGCGGACCACGCGCTGGACCCGTCCAAGGCGGCCCGGCTGTGGCGGCTGTCGCTCGACCTGCTCGCCGCTGCCGAGCAGCGATCCTGACCGCCCATGGCTGCCGGCGGTCACCGAAACCTGGTGGTGGGCGGCCGGCAGGACTGGTGGTTGACGGTTGGTGGTGGACGGCCAGGCCGGGCGGTGGCAGGTGGCCGACGAGCCGGTGGTAGGCGGGCAGGGAAAATGGGGGTCCGCGGTCGGGTTGGGGTTGATCAAGCGCCATCGTTGTGTCAGTGCGCGAGCACGTCCGGGAAGCCGAACGTCGCGGCCAGCGCGGGATCGTGAAACTTGATCACGCGGGAGACGCCGGTGGCGGTGGCGGCCAGCACCACGGCGCCGTCGGCGCGGAGCGCCCCGTCCGCATCCCGGTGGTAAACGACGGCGGCGGGTTGGCCGTTGGCCGTGGTGGCGATCATCCGCCAGTCGCCCGGTGTGCCCAGCACGTACGCGTCGAGCATGTGGATGCACATCGCCCGGCCTGCCTGCCATTCGCGGAATGGCGTCGCCTCCAGCGTGGCGTCCGTGCGCAGCACCTGTTCCAGCAGACCGGCATCGGAGCGTTCGAAGGCTGCGATGTAGCCGTCGAGAAGCGCGCGTGCCCGTTGGTCGGTCGGTTCAAGCAGTTCCTCGCGCTCCGGCTCCAGTTCGTCCAGCCGGGCACGGGCGCGCTGCAGACCGCTCTTGACCGCCGCCGTGGTGGTGTCGAGGATCTCCGCGGTCTCGGCCGTCGAGAACGCCAGAACCTCGCGCAGGATGAGGATCGCGCGTTGGCGGGCGGGCAGGTGCTGCAGGCTGACGATGAGCGCCAGCCGCAGCGACTCGCGTTCGACCACCACCGCGGCCGGATCGTCGGCGGGCGGGGCGATGCATGCGTCCGGCAGTGGTTCCAGCCAGGAGACCTCGCCCGGCGCAACGGCACTCGGCGGGCGATCGGGTCCGTCGTACGGGCCTGCCAGGCCTGAGGGCAGCACCCGGATCGGGCGCGGCTTCAACGCCTTCAGGCAGACGTTGGTGGCGATCTTGTAGAGCCAGGACCGAATCGACGCCCGGCCCTCGAATCCGGAGTAGGACCGCCACGCCCGCAGATAGCTCTCCTGCACCAAGTCCTCGGCGTCGTGCGCCGAGCCGACCATGCGATAGCAGTGCGCCAACAGCTCCCGGCGGAACCGTTCGGTCTCGGCGGTGAACCGGTCCTGATTCGGCGCCGCCCGAAGTTCCGATGTCACGCCGGGAGCCTAGTACCGCAGCGCCCCTGGGCATGGTCCACGTGCCGACGCCGCCGACAACGCCAGACTCCGGCTCGGGCACTATCGACGAGGCGGGACCCTCTCGCAGCGGCGGCGTCCACGATCAGACCTCGTCGAGCTGCAGGATCATGCCGCGAAAGGTCGCGTAGCGGGCCAGGTTCGCCGCGGCGTCCTCGGCGGTGCGCCGGCCGACCTCTGACCCGAGCGCGGCTTCCAGCGCGGCCAGGTCGTCCCAGTCCAGCATCACGACCATGTAGCACGGCTCGCCGATCACGGCTGCCGGCTCGTGACTGCGCGTGTAACGACGCAGTCCCGGATACTGTTTCGCCAACGGGATGTGGACGTCGTTGTAGTGACGTTCGAACGCGTCGACGTCGGAGGGCCTGTCGTACAGCACGACGAATCGCGCCCTCTGCTTAGTGGCCGGGTCCACGGTTGCGGTCATCTGTTCCAGCTCCTGTCATGAGAACCTCCGGTGTGCGGCGTCACCGGCTCGGTACTACGGGGTTTTCTCAGGGCAGCAGGGCCAGTTTGCCGACGGTGGCCCTGGCTTCCAGTTCCGTAAGCGCTTTCGGGCCGTCGGCCAGGTCGTACACGGTCGGCCGGCTGGGGGCGAGCACGCCGGCCGCGATCAGCGCGAACAGCTCACCCATCAGCTCGCCGAAGATCTGCGGTGCGGCCTGGATCAGCACGCCGATATTGAGGCCGACGATGTGGACCTGGTGCTTGTACACCAGCTCCCAGTTGGTGATCGGGGCTTCGCCGCCTGCCACGCCGTAGACGATGACCCGGCCGGTGACCCGCTTGGCCGCGGCCAGGCTGGCGGCGAAAGTGGCGCCGCCGGCGGACTCCAGGACCACATCGGCGCCGGAACCGCCGGTCAGGTCCATCACCTCGGCGGCGAGGTCGCCGCCGAGAGAGTCCAGGACGTGGTCGGCTCCCAGTGCCAGCACCATCTCGTGCTTGCCCGGCGAGGCGGTGGCGATGACCGTCGCACCGTAGTGCTTGGCCATTCTCACGGCGGCCTGGCCGGTCCCGCCCGCCGCAGCGTGGATCAGCACGACATGCCCGGCAGCGATGCCGCCCAGGGGCCTGAGCGCGGCCAGCGCGGTGGGCCAGTTCACGACCAGACCCAGCGCTTGCTGCTCCGTCCATCCCGCGGGCACCGGCACCGCCGCAGCCGCGGGCAGGACCATGTACTCGGCGAAAGCGCCGGTTCCGACGCCGACGACGCGGGCCCCCGGTTGCGGCCCGGTCACCGCCTCGCCCACCGCGACGACCTCACCGGCGGCCTCGAAACCCGCCAGGTACGGTGGCTGCGGGCCACCTGCGAACGTACCGTGAGCCTTCGAGATGTCGGCGAAGTTGACCCCGGCGGCGGTGACGCGGATCAGGACCTCGCCCTGACCGGGGCTCGGCACCGGCGCGTCGGTGATCAGGCGCATGTCCTGCGGACCGTTGAGGGAAGTCTGCCGCAGCGCGCGCATGGTCGCGGGAATGCTCATTGGCGATCAGCCTTACTTTCTCGGCGTACATGAGAGAGACCGAACGGCCCGTCGCGCGGGCCCGCCTCCCACCCATGTAGACCCCGGCCACCGCACAAAGGAATCGACCGCCCCCGAACCTCACGGGGTCGGCTTCCGCCGAGGGGGAACGTGCTGTTCATGTCGAGCTCGACTTCTTCCGTACGGGAGCACGTGCAACCAGAACAGCGGGGCCAGGCCGCGCCTGTCCTCCGGGGAGAGCACGTCCTCCAAGAGATCGCGTCTTTCCCTCACGCAGCAGCCGCCCGGCACAGGGCCAGTCGGTCCGCGTCATCCATGCCGCGGCGTACCTGGCGAGAGTCCTGCGCTGATCACCACTTCCCGATGGCCGTCAGCACCTGGCGGGGTCCACGTCGTCGGCGGTCGACCTGGGCCTGGAGCGGCGGTGGCTACCGCGTGTACGGGTCGTCGGCGGGCAGCCAGGCGTCCGGCTCGTGGATTCCGAGGTCGCCGACGCTCTCGGTCAGAGTGTCGGCGGTCGCGAGCACGGCGGGCCGTACCTCGCCGCGGCGCCAGACGAGCGACCAGGTCCAGTAGACCTTCGGGGCGATCACCGGGCGCTGGACGAGATCCGGGGGCAGCGCGGTCGTCTGGCCTTTGGGTGAGTTGATGATCGGGCGTCGGCTGCGGCGGACGTGGTCGAAGAAGGCGGGGCCGGCGATTCCGCCGTCGGAGATGCGTACCGGGCGGGCTCCCGTGTCCTGGGCGAGCTGTTCGGCGAAGAGGTTCCATGAGCTCCAGGAACCGGTGTCGTCGTCGATGAGGACCGCGGTGTCGCGAGCGTGGACCTCGCTGGTGTCCTCACCGGTGGAGACGGCATAGAGACGGTCGGCACCGAGCAGCCGGGCCCGCAGGTCGAGATCGGTGAGATCCGTGGTCCGTACCCAGCACACCGCGAGGTCGAGGCTGCCGTCGGCGACCCTGCCCGCCTGGGCGTGGGAGGGAACGATCCACGTGTCGACGTGCAGTTGCGCGACCGCGGAGGTACGGGCGGTCAGATCGGCGGGCACCCAGTTGACGTAACCGAGCCGTACCGGTTCGGAGCCGGAGATCCGGGCCGCGCGCCGTTGCAGGTCATCGGCGCGTTCGAGCAGGTCACGGGTGTGCGGCAGCAAAGCCGCGCCGGCCGGCGTGAGGGACACCGAGCGGCGGTCGCGATCGAACAGGCGTACGCCGAGGTCACGTTCGAGCGCCTTGATCTGCTGCGACAGGGACGGCCCGGCGATGAGCAGCCGCTCGGCGGCCCGACCGAAGTGCAGTTCCTCGGCGACCGTGAGGAAGTACCGCAATTGGCGCAGCTCCACGCTCGCCATGGTACGGCTCTGAGAGGCTCCGCCTACCAGGAGGGAGAAAGGCGGTCGTGGCATCGTCCCTGGTCACGGGTGCACTCTGGGGCCATGGAGATCCGTGGCACATCATGGCGCCCGCCGAAGAGGATGAAGGTACGGCCATGAGGGAGTTTCTGGTCGAGATCACTACGGATGTCCCGGCGGGCACCGACCCGGCCGAGGTCGAGCGTCGCCGCGCCGCCGAAGCGGTCCGCGCCGGGGAACTCGCCGCCGCCGGCCACCTGGTCCGGCTCTGGCGCCCGGTCGGCGAACTGCGCAGCATCGGCCTCTGGCGCGCCGCCGACGAGACCGAACTGCACGAGAAGGTCCTCGGCACCCTGCCCCTGCATGACTGGATGACCTTCGCGGTCACCGCCCTGAACCCCCACCCCAACGACCCGGGCAGCGGCGACACCGCCGGCTGACCACGAGACGCCCCTTCCCCCTGTGGCTCCTCGCCGTCGTCACCGCACGGCGAGGACCGCTCTTCGGTTCCCCGCCGCCTCACCCGCGGCGGAGAGCCGGTCTCTTCCGACTCCCCCGACAGCAGCTGGGATCGACTCGCCGAACCACATCAACTGCCGTGCTAATCCTCGTATTCGTCTCGGGCGACGATTGCTACGAGACCCAGCCGCGCGAACGATGGAAGGAGCTTGCTGAGGTACCAGGGCAGATCGGTGAGTCCTGGAGAGTAGTCCAGCGTGCGACGAGACAAGTCCAGACCAACGTTGATACGTGTCATGCCCGGGCGGAGCATGAGGTTGATCCCAGTACCCTCGGCCGTCCATAGCGATATTGCGGCGTCATCGCCGTTCGCCAGGGTGCTATCCAACTCTTCGCGGACTTTGGCATAGTCCTCGGGACTGGCGAAGTTCCAGTCGTAGTCTTCTGACATATAGAGGATCTCATTGTCTTTTACGGTGCTCCAACCGGCCTTGCCGAGCTCCTCCAATACTCGATCGAGGCCGACCGGCGCCTTGAAGGTCAAGTCAAGTTCTGCCCTGCGTCCCAAACCAAGCTCCTTGCGTCATCCACATCCGGTCTATGGAACTACTCGATACGGAATACCCTTCTTATCCAACCAGCTTTTCACCGACTCGGGTATCGGATTCTCAGAGACGATCTCGAAGTGGACGCCCTCTTTGCGCGCGATCGCCGCCTGCTGTCCAGCATTGGACTTGAACCTGCTGAATTTGTCTGGATTACCGGTCAAATCCTCAAGTGCGCGACCCGATTTTGCTTCGTACCAGGTGACTCCGTTCTCTGGTGATGAATATACGCCATCGAACTGCCTACCCCCACTGGAGAACGGGTCGCCCCCAGTGAACTTCTGTTGCAAGTAGGCCTCGTACGCGAGACCTCGCTCTTGACCGTTGGAAGCGGCCTTCGCCAGATCAGAGTTGGCGAAGGTTCCGCTGTCCGTGGCGCCCATCTCGTCCGCGAGGGCCTTGCCCGCGGTGGCCTCGAATTGCGCTTCGACGGGTTCGATCTTCGGGGTGCCGGCGGTGGCGGCCTCCAGTCCGGCAACGGTCTCCGCGGTAATGGTGCGTCCGGTGACGCGTGAGACCGCCGCCACGCCGGCCGCGGCCATCCGATCGAGGACGGCGGTGAGGCGGGCAATGATCTCTTCGGTTCCGGCGGTCAGGATGACGAGCACTTCCTGAGCGCTGACGATTAGATTGACCTTGTTCTGGACGCTCCACGTGACGCCCGCGAAACCCTCGCAGGCATCACCCAGCGCGTCGCACAACTTGGCGAGCCCACCCAGCAGGCTGTGCCCATCGCCGGGTCGGTGGACCTTCGTCCAGTACTTCTGCATCGCAGCGAAGTCGCGTGCGCTGGTGGAGTCCGTTAGCCGACCCATGCACCAGTCCAGCCAATCGGCGACCTTTATCACCTCACTCGCCGCGTTACGCCATGCGCCGGCTGCGCTCTCGAGATTGTTAGGTTGCGCTGCCGGCCAGTAACCGGCCAGTAACTTCGCCAGAACCTTGTTCGCGCCGAGATAGGGCCCTGTCGCCGCCGGTCCGATGGCGCTCGCCGACACCGTCATCGACATGTCCGGATAGACCTGGTTGGGGCCGAGGAGCCCGATGGGCGCATGCCGTCCATCAGCACGCGAGCGATGGTCGGCACTGAGGTGATTATTCGCGGTCTGGGTAAGGCCAAGGGAGGTCCCGCCGAGCACGACGATCGCTTGCCGGAAACCCTTCCAGACAGCTTGCACCGCGGGCGCATACTTTGCGTCGAACGCGTGCGCAGCCTTGTCGTCACCGGCCATCCCATGGTTGGCCTCTAGCGCGCCTTGCAGGCGCATCCACGCGTCCACGATGTCTCGTTGGCCGACCGCGAAGTTCTTCGCCGCGCCGGCCACCATGTCCGGGGTCACCTCGACGCGTGAGGAGGTGGCCATCGGCGGATGCCACGCCTGCGGCGGTGACCAGGGGAAAGGCCTGCCGGTCATACGTCCCACATGGTCACGTTGGCGTGTAGGGAGGTCCGGTAGTTGCCGTGCGCGGTCACCAGTGTCCTGCGCAGCGACGCAAGCTGCTCAGCCATGTCATCGGCCGCCGCCTGCCATTCGTCGTGCGCCACCCAGTACGCGTTCGCCGCATCACCCTCCCAGGACACCAGAGACGCGCGCAGGTCACGATCCAACTCGGCCAGTTCTCTCCGCAGGATGACCAGCACGGCCTCGAACTCCCTGGCGGCCTTCTCCAGCACGGCGAACTCCGCCACGATCCGCTTTCTCACTCCGCCACCCCCGGTTCAGGTTGCCGACGGCGAGCGCACCCCGGTTCTCACTCGCCGATTCCGCACCTGTCACGCATCCGCACCACGGAAATAATGACACCATGACACGAGACGTCAAGGTGCGTAGAAAGTGCGGTACATGAATCCACCTCCGGTCCAGGTAAGCGGTGTCGAGGTGGTCACCACGGAGTTTCCTGTATTCGCACTGCGCAGCGAACGAAAGCCATCGGTCTCACGATCTGATGGGCGTATGAGATCCGGTAAGTGCGTGCTGGGCGGTATCGAAGATGAGAGAACGGGCGAACTGGGCCGGGGCGTGGGCGCCATGCGGGAGGAAGACCACGTGGTCGCGGAAGCAGTAGCGGGCCGTCGACCAGACCTGCCAGGCCTTCTCGCGGAGTGGGGCTCCGCGGCGGAAGGCGCTCATGCGTACGTAGCCGATGCCCCTGCAGATCAGGCCCGAGAGCCATAGCGGAAGCGTCATGAGCAGGGGTGCCATGACGGACGCCCACATCGGCGCGGGATGTGACGAGCTGTGGTGTGCGCTCAGGGAGACCAGCACGAACAGCGCCGCCAACGGCACACCGAGCAGCGTGAGGATCCAGCCGGCGGTGACCAGGCCCCGCGGTGGCCGGGCCGCAGGGAGGCTCAGCATCTGCGCCAGTGCCGAACTCGACGTGCCGTAGGCGCGGTATCCCCGGCTGTACGCGCTGGCGTACGCCGTCTGGGACGAGACGATGCCCGGGACCGGCTGGGTCTGGTCGGTCATGCGGCAGAGCGGGCAGGCGTTCGGAGCCGGGCCGACGTCCATCCGCGAACCCCCTGCGCCGATCTGCCGAAACGGTCATGCCGACAGGAACATATCGAACGTTGATCGGCTCCGTACTCAGGTGATCGGGTAGACGGACTGGAAGGCGAGGCGGCGGTCGGCATCGACGGCGATCCCGGTCAGGAGATCGTCGAGGTCCAGGAACGCCTGCCAGGCCTCCTGCCCGCTCGCCTCCGCCAGGTGGTCGACCACCCGCTGCTCCAGGTCGGGGACGCGCTTGGCCTTCCAGACCTTGTCGGCGAGGCCGACCAGCAGGTCCTCGAGTGTGATGCCGGGTTCGGTCCAGGCGGCGTGCGTACGGGCGAAGCGGGCCAGGCGCTCCTCGACGCCGTGGGCCAGGAGCAGATGGTGGCCGGCCTTCTCGTGGGCCGATCCGGGGCCGGACAACTCATCCACGTGGATGGTCTTGCCGATGTCGTGCGTGGCCGCGCCGAACAGGACCGCCTCGCGGTCGGCCGCCACGTTGCCGTGGTCGTGGTCGAGCCAGTCGAGGATCTGGTGGGCGACGTCGTGGACGGCGCGCAGATGGGCGGCGAGCCTGGGTGGCGCGTTCAGGTCGCGGAGCAGGGCCTCGGCGCGCGGAGGAAGCGGGCGCAGGTCGGGGCCGGGTTCGGTGAGGGCATGCTGCAGAGCGGTGGTGGCCACCTGGTCACGGTAACCATCGACCTCCCCCCAAGATCAAACAGCGCCCAAGAGCGTGTCAAGATCGTCTTATGTGGACGAACCGGTGTACATGCCCTGATCCGGCTTCCCCGTCCCTGTGCCCTGAATCCGTGACAGCGGTCGAGTTCGTGGGCGCGTGACCATGGACGAGGCGATAGGTCGGCTGCTCCGCCCGTACGTTCTGGCCGCGGGCGAGGGAGAGATGGCGGCGGCGCCCGAGGGCTCCGTCATGAGGCTCAAGGCGTCCGCGGAGTCGACCGGTGGCGGGCTCGGGCTGCTGGAGGGCGTCGACGCGCCCGGCTTCGCCACGCCCCTGCACCGGCACGACGTCGCCGAACTCTGGTACATCCTCGACGGGCACTACGACTTCTACGTCGCCGGCGAGTGGGTGTCGGCCGGCACCGGAGCGGTGGTCTTCGTGCCCGGCGGGCTGGTCCACGGCCTGCGTGCGGGACCGGCGGGCGGGCGCAAGCTGACCATGATCGTTCCCGGTGGGCCGGAGGGCTTCTTCCGTGACGTGCATCGCGCGATCGAGGAGGACGCGGCGACGCCGGAGCGGATCCGGGCATTGGGGGCCGAATACGGCATCGAGCTGATCGGCCCCCTTCCGGAGCGCTGACCCGTCTCCCTTCATGAAATCCGGGTGTGCGTGGCAGACCCGGTCGGCCACGTTCGGCTCGACGCGGATGGCGTTATCCGGCGGCGTTCATCAGGTCCACACCGCTCTGCTGGCGGGCCGCGTCGGTGGAGTCGAGCGGGCCCGCCCAGTGGTAGCCGTACTGGTCGAGCGGGTTGCGGTCGTGGGCGTAGGCGGAACCCGCCTGGCGGTTCAGGTAGGCCGTGTACGGGTGGTCGCCGAGCGTCTTGTTGAGGGCGGCCAGGCCGCGGGCGTACACGCCCTTGAACGACGGGCCGTCCGCGCCGCCGTTGGACTGGGGTTCGCCCGGGTCGGCGAGAATGCCGTTCGGGTTGAGGGTCGGGTCGGTCGTGGAGGCGCCCGCGAGCGTACGGGCGTCGGTGAGCACGCCGGCGTCGCCGGTGGCGCGGTACAGCTCGGTCAGGCCGTTCAGGATGACGCCCTGGTTGTAGGTGTAGACCGGCTGGCCGTTGTTCTTGCACGTCGACGTGGTCAGGCCGTCGTTGATCAGGTGAGCTGAGTTGATCAGCCCGGAGGCCTTGAACCAGGACCACTCGTTCTTCGCCTGGGTCAGGTACTTGGTGTCGCCGGGGATGCGGTTGTGCAGGGCGGCGGTGAGCTGCAGGTACAGCTCGTTGGTGATGGCGTTCTTGTAGTCGCGCTGGGTGCGCCACCAGACGCCGCCCCCGCACGTGCCGTCGGAGTACGAAGTCATCCAGTCCGCGTCGGCCTTGGCGGTGGTCAGGTAACGGCTGTCGCCGGTCAGGTCATAGGCGTCGACCCAGGCCAGGCCCCACCAGCCGGTGTCGTCCATGTAGTCGTTGCGGAACTGGCCGCCCTGGGCGGACAGATTGTCGTCGTACGTGGTGGCGATCGCGTACTTGTAGCTGCCCATTCCGCTGACCCGGACGTTGTCGATGACGGCGGTCAGCGCGTTGGCGGAGTTCCACCAGTTGGTGGTGTTCCACAGGCCGGTGCCGTTGTTGTAGTACATCATCAGCGCGGTCGCCGCGGCGGTGGATCGACTGCCGGCGTTCCAGGTCGTACGGGCCCACGGGATGCAGGCGATCTCGGCGCGGTCGCCGGCCTTGCCGCAGGCGCGTACGGCGCCGACGCCGCGGTTGTTCCAGTCGTCGACGTTGTACATGAGGGTGCGCCAGCCGCGTTGGCCGCTCGGGACGGTGGTGTCGCCGAGTTTGCTGCCCTGGCTCCAGCTCTGGCCGCCGTCGAAGGAACGGTCGAGCCATACCTCGTCGGCCGGGTTGCCGTTGCCGATGCTCGCCCAGGCCATGTCGTCGGCGTCGTCGAAGTGCAGCACGATCTGCCGCGAGTAGATGGTGGTCTGGACGGACGTACGGTCGCCGGCGGTCAGCGCCGGGTCACGGCCGTCGCAGTACTTGTCGCAGATGGAGGCGGCGGCCGCACTGTTTCCGGCGAGTACGGGGATCGCGGCCCCGGCGAGAAGGGAGGCGGTCGTCAGCAGGCGGATGAATCGGCGAATGGACGGGCGGGCGGGGCTCCGTCGGCCTGGAGCGGGGCGGGAGGACGACATGACCGACTATTGATCCAGACCATCAGTCACGTCAATGGTCAAAGGACGCGCGGCGGTCGCGTCGGGGGCGCTCCTCGCGTGCATGGTCTGTGATCGAGCGGGCATCAACGGGCCGTCAACGATCAAGGGTTGATCGGTCTTTCTCCGGGGTTGGAGTGGTCAGGGTGAGTTGCCTGTTCAGGGTGGGCGAAGAGACCGTCTGGGCCCCGTCCGCGGAGGCCGGCCGGCTGTACGTCGGGATGACGAAGTGCCTGGCGGCGGGCGGGGGCCGGGCGACCGGTGTCAGGACGGTCGCCGAGGACGTGTTCGAGATCGACCCGCAGCCGTTCGACGCCCTGATCGAGGTGGCCTACAAGGAGTACTTCACCTCGACCAACCGGGTGTACCGCAGCCAGCTCCACGGCTGGCTGCTCACGTCCCTCGTCCTGCTGGCGCGGGCGGGCATCACGGTGACCCCGTCCACCGACGAGGAGCGCGAGTTCGTCGAGGACATCTGCGAACACGCGAAGGCGATGCCCTCCTAGGGTGTGTCCGGTGGATCACGTGCCGGTCGATCTGTGACTGTGCGGTACGGCGAGGGGTGCGGGCGGCAGCGGCTGGGCGGGACGGTCCGCCCGCAGGGTGCGACGTCGTTTTCGAGCAGGTTCTGGCCCGCCTGCTCACTTGGCGAGGCGGACGCTGTGCACCACCTTGTCCATGTCGGTGTCGCTGAGCGCGCCGGGCTGGCCGGTGTGGACGTACAGGACCCAGGACAGTGAGCCGCCGCCGGTGACCGGAATGATGACGATGCGGATGGTCGTGCCCGTCGACCCGCAGTTCCTGGCGTCCGGGGCGTGGCTGACGTGGGCCGTGATCTGGACGATCTGGTTCAGACCCTTGTGCTTGGCGTTCTCCGGGCTGCCGATGCTCTTCTGCGGGGAGCCGACCTTGTACGCCGCGGACCTGGCCCACTTCTGGGCGGCCTGCATCGCGGACGAGCGGAGGTTGTCGAAGTCCGTGGATTTGAAACAGGTGTCGGTGTCGGCGTGGGGGTGGGGGTGACGGACGGCGTGGTCGGGGCCGCGACCGGGTGCTTCTCACCACCGCCCCGGCTGACGAGCACGAGGACGACCGCGCCGACGATGACGAGGACCGCGACGGCGGCCACGATGATCAGCGAGGCGCTGTTCCGGCGCGGCGGACCGGGAGGTGGGAACACGGGTGGCCGGGGGCCCGCCGTATCCGCCGCCGGGCGGGCCGCCGTAGCCACCACCGGGGGACGGGGGCTGCGGCGGCCCTGGAGTGGACCAGTCGGGGGGTGGCGCTCCGTAGCCCACGGGCTTTCCTCTTCGCCTGTCTCGGACGGGGTCCACGACGACGTGCCGTACGCCGCCCACGGTGGGGCGCGGCGAATGCTAATTCGCCGGTACGACACCGGCTCCGTGCTTCGACTTCGAGAGCGATCACCGGTTTCCCCCGCCCTCCCCCGACAGCGGCCACTCGGCGCCGACGCGGCGGAGACGGCGCCGGCCGCACCGACGAGGGTGCGGCCGGGCGCTTTCTGGCCATGCCTCAGGAGACGGTGCTCAGGTGGTGCCGTACCACACGGTCGGAGAGCAGTACTGGGCGACGCAGAGCTCGAAGTAGATCTTCTTGTGCTCCTTCATGTTGTATTTGGCGTGGTACACGCCGACCAGGGTGGACCAGTCCTTGCGGTGGATCGTCTGGCTGCCCTTGTATCGCCACAACAGGTGAACGGTCCCGCTGACGTGCAGGTTCTCGTTGTAATAGACGTCGAACTTGTCGCCCTTGGGGTGGAACACGACTCCGGCGGCGTTCGAGTATCCCTGGGCGCTGACGCGGGTCCAGTTTCGGTGTGAGCTCGCGGCGTTCGCGGCGGTGGCCCCCAAAGTCATGCTTCCGAGCGTGAGCGCCGCAGTGGCCCCGAGTGCTGCCAGTGAGGTCTTCAGCGTAGGCACTGTCCTACCTCCTCCGATGTGGCCCCCGTTTGACCACATCTTTGACAAGCAGCGGAGATTAGCATTTTTTGCGTTGTTTTCCCGCGCTTTCCGGCGAGTGGCCGGACCAGGACGCGTGATTCGGTGCGGCTACCAGGCGGCGCGTTGCCAGCGGTTCTCGGCGGCGCGGGTGAGGACGTGGTGGGTGGCATCGGTGACCGCGACCGCGATGACCTCGCCATAGCTGAGCAGCAGGTGCTGTCCGGTGCGATCGAACGACAGGCGTACCTCGTCCGGGTCGCCCCAGGAGCAGGGGCGCTGCCAGAGCACGCGGAGCGGGCCGCCGTCGACCGACAGCACCGCGACGCTGACCGTGGCGCCCTCGTCGCCGGTGTACGCGAGGGCCAGCCGGGATCCGTCCGCCGAGATCTCGGCGGCGCGGAGCTGATGGATGCCGTGGTCGCCGTCCTCGACGAGCAGGGTGCCCGAGGTTGGGGTGCGCGACCGGACGACGCGACGGTGCTGCGGGCGGCCGGCGGCTCCGACGGTGAGCATCGCGAGGTCGCGGTCCGGACCGGCCGAGATGCCGAGTACGTGCGCGGCCGGATCGAGCGGCCAGACGCGGACCGGGCCGTCGCCGGACGCGGGCGCGACCAGGAGGTACTCGTCCCGCTCGGTGTCGCCGGCGTCGAGGACGAGGAAGATGTCCGCGCCGTCGGGCGAGATGGCCAAGTCGATGGCGCGACCATGGCGGATGGGCGGGAGCGGCACCGGCCGGACGCCGCGCGCCTCCGTGATCGTGTAGAGCCTGGGCGGGGTCGCCGGGTCGTCGATGGAGTGGGTGGTCGCGGCGATCGTGTCGCCCCGGACGGCGACGGTGGCGTCCCAGGTCTCGCCCGGCGGCGGGGCGACGTGAACGGGGTGGCCGTCGGGAGCGGCATGGTGGACGACCAACTCCTGCGGGACGGACCCGTCGTTTCGCCCCCCGATCGTCACAAAGCGCCCCATGCTCATCCGAACTCCAGCAAATAATGTTCCACCGCGAACCATGATATTTCAAAGCACCGCAATAGAGCTTCTTGAATGTCCGGAACATGGGCATTCAAGATCATCAAACTCCCGCTCGAAATCTTGATCCGCATCTCGCGAATAGCCTATGATTACCGACGGCTAACCATGCGATTACAGGGCGCGACGACGGGAAGTGCGAGCCACTGTCCGGCACACGGTCTGCAGACCCGCGGAGGCGGTGCACCATGGATCTTGCGGACAGACTCTTATCACTGACTGTCACCGCCACATCGCCCGATGGACGGATAAGTGCCACTTTCGGCGGCCAAGGGGAGAGAATACAGCTCGTATTTCGCCCGGGTGACTACCGGCACTACTCCGGCACCTTGTTGGCGCAAGAGCTCTCCCGGTTGGCGATGCGGGTCATGGCGGGATATGTGCGCGCTCAGACGAAGCTCATCGACGCGGCGGTGCCGGACGTGCTGCACGACGACGCCATCGAATACGGGCTTGAAGATCGGGAGTTCCGCCGGCGCCTCGCGGCGATCAGGACCGCCGCCACATCGCCCGACGGGCGAATCACCGTGGTCAGTCAGGCGCTCGTGCGCTGGGACGTGCGCATCGCGGACGGCACGGTCAGCCGAGTTTCCGAGGACACGTTCACGGCCGGTCTGCTCACCGCGTTCCGTGGGGTGCTCGCTCGTCACCGAGCCGAGGTGCGAAGGCTCAAGGACGAGTACTACGGCTCAGGCACCTCCGATAAGACACGCCAGCGGGTGGGTCCTTTCGAGCGGCGAACCCCTCGGTAGATACGGCGAAAGGCAGCGATCGTGACCGACCATGGGCCTTCAGTTCTCGCTCCTGCGTCCGACCGTGCGTGGGAGAACCGGAGCGTCGGTCGGCGCGCTCGGTCAGCAGGTCCGATGGTCGTGGTCGCCGCCCTGATCACGATGCTGGTCGCCTGCACGTCCTCCAGTCATCCCACAGATCACCGGACCCCCCGCGCGCAGCCGTCGGCGCACGGATCGTCCTGCGAGGTTCGGGTCGCCGAGTCGGCGGTCACGCGCAAGGACCACTACGCGGTCGGCGCGCGGGACCAGCTGAACGACCTGTTCCTCGCCAGCGCGATCCTCGAAAATCCGTGCCGACGTACGGCGACCAATGTCCGGTTCGTCGTGTCGCCGTTGGACGACCAGGGACACGAGCTGATGTCCGCGGGCCGGCCGGTGCAGGCCCACTTCACCATTTCG
This sequence comes from Actinoallomurus liliacearum, assembly GCF_039542035.1. NCBI lineage: Bacteria > Bacillati > Actinomycetota > Actinomycetes > Streptosporangiales > Thermomonosporaceae > Actinoallomurus > Actinoallomurus liliacearum. The sequence goes on along the minus strand of NZ_BAABHJ010000041.1, from coordinate 40,349 downwards.
CTGATCATGCCAGGTCAGCGGGCCGCCGGCTGGGCCTACTTCGACCGCAAGCAGGCACCCGATGGGGTCGCGAACCTGAGGGTTCAGCTGGATACCGCGCCGTTCGGGGGCGAAGTCTGCTGGATCGCCCCCTCCACCTCGGGCTACCAGGCGGCCGGCCGCGCCACCGACGTCACGGTCGGGAAGCGCGATACCAGTCGAACGTCGGCGAACGGCCTGGCCCGCCTGTCCTTCAAGGTGACGTGGAGTCCCACGAAGTCTTCGCCTGGGAGACGCGCGGCCTCCGTGATCTTCCGGGACTCGTCCGGGCGGCTGCTCAACGCGAACGGCCAGGGCATCGGCCCGGCCCTGAAGCCCGGTCAGCGGGTGCACTTCGACGCATGGGTTCCGGAAAACGCCGACCCGTCGCGGACCGGCGTCCTCCTGGAGCCCAACCCGGTAACGCCCGGCCTGCCGTTCTACAGCCCATCGTCGTCATGTCTGCCGAGTTCGTGACGGGTGGTGTCCGGCGATCCCATCACCCGATCCAGCGCACCGATAAGAACCGAGGGCGCAATGACAGACTCCTTCGTCGTAGACCTGAACCAGTTGCTGGGGGCCGGCAGGGTCACCCTGCCGCACCTGGCCTGGACGTATGCCACGTTGAACAATCGCGTGGCCGACACCGTCGGCTTCGACAACACGGCGTTCGCCCCCTGCCCCGCGACCGGAGGGGTGCAGGACCAGCTTCGCGCGCCGTGGACCGCGCTGCGCAACCGACTCCAGGATGTCCTCGGCCGGTCGGCCAAGAGCTTCGAGGAGGCGGGCACCGCCCTCGTCCACGTCGCCGCCCATTATGAGGCCGCGGAAGCCGACGCCGCGACGAAGGTCAGGGAGGCGTGGCGCGGTGGAGCACCCGACGCCGTCATCAGCATCCCTGAAGACAAGGTGCTGCCCCCGCCGCCGCCCCACGTGATCATGACTCGAAAGTGACGGAGGGTACGGCGTGTCCTATCACCATGCCGACGAGATGAGCGCGTGCGGCCGACAGGTGCTGGCGGCCGCACTCAAGGCGATCCGACACAACCACAGCGCCACCCTCGACTCGTACTCGGGGAAGACTCAGATGGACCAGGTCAACACCGATTACGCGGACGTCCCTCAGCTGTTCGCCTCGTACGGCATGACCGACCCGGCCACCTACCGGTCGGCAGTCGATGACCTGTTCAGCGTCGCCGACAACCTCGACCCCGCGAACGCCGTAAAGGTGGATCCACGGGGCGGGAGCTCCAGCAGACAGCTCCTCAGCCCGCTGCCCAAGTTCACCGGAGAATGGACCGACCGCCTATCGATCGCCGATCGTACGCACGACATCGGCACCCATCTCCAGAACTGGCAGGGTGCCGCGCGCGCTCAGTTCGACACGTTCTTCGTCAACCACATCGACACGGCAATCCCGCTGCAGGCCGCGCTGGCCAGGTCGCTGGCGCTCATTCTGCAGGCACATCAGGAGATCCGGGCCCGCGCGAACGCCGACGTCTGGGAGATCGGTCAGAAGACCATTCAGGCGCTGCACGCGGAGTCGGCGATGTGCAGCTGCTCCCCCTCCACGATTACGGCGACCGTCACCGTCGGCACCGCCGCCGCGTCAGTGCTGACCGCCGGTGGGGCGCTCGCGGCGACGATGGCCGCCTTCTCATTCGCCAATGCGATCGCCAATGCCTCGATGGCGGGGTCACGCGAGGACAAGGCGAAGATCTCCGGAGGGACCCCGTTGGCGATCCTCGCCAACATGCGGACCGCCATCGACAAGGTCAAGCAGGCGATAGCCGACCAGGAGCGCGAGCTGGCCGCACTCACCAACACGCTGGCGGACAACGTCGCGAGTGTCGGGGAACGTATGGAGATCCCCTCCCCGAACGACGCTCCGGGGTTCCGGACCGCCATCCGGAACCCCGACAATCCTTGCGGATTCCGCCCCACGTCGAGGTGACACCGCCCCTCGACCCGCGGCCCCAGGTTCTGCCCCGGTCAGGCGGCCGGGGTGATGGTGACGGGGGCGGACTTGGTCTGGGGGCCGGCGGTGACCGTGACGGTCACGGTTCCGGGGCGGAGGGCGGTGAGGGTGCCGGTCTCCGGGTTCAGGACGGCGAGGATGTCGCGGCGGTGTCGGGCGGCCTTGGTCTCCTCGGGTGACGCGGTCACCAGGAGGCCCGCGCCTCCGCTCCAGGTCACGCTCGCCGGGTAGCGCAGCGGGAACTTCAGGCCGAAGCCGCTCGTCAGGCCGGTCGCGGTGACCTTCTCGGCCCCGCCCACGGGCAGCGGTCCGGGCGCCGGCAGGTCGATGCCGTCGATCAGCGGGCGGCTCTCCGCCTGCAGCCAGTCGCGCGTTCCGGGGTCGGGGAGCCCGGCGGGGACCTTGCCCGGGTGCGGGTCGACGCCGACGCGCATCCAGCCGAAGAAGCCGCCCTGGTCCGGGGAGCTGTACGGGGTCTTGCCGACCGCCGGGGTGTTCACCTCGAGCACGCCGTCCGCCCGCGTGACGGCGGCGGTGTGGGCGTGGCCGCTGAACAGCGCGATCGGCTTGCCGGACTCCTCCCTGAACGTCGCCAGCCATCGCTCGACCAGCCCGGCCTCGAGCTGGTCGGTGAGCTGGGAGTCGCCGGCGCCGGACGGGTCGTGTGGCGGGTGGTGGAACACCACGACGACGCCGGTGACCGTACGGTCGGTGGCGGCCTTGTTCAGCTCGTCCTGCAGTGCGGGGATCTGGTCCCAGTCGGAGGTGCGCAGGCTGCCGCTGTGCGAGTCGAGCAGGATGAAGCGCGTGCCCTTGTGGTCGAACACCTGCCGGGTCTTGCGCCCGGTGGCGCTGACGAAGTTGTCGAGCCCGCCGCTGGACCCGAGGCCCGCCTCGTGGTTGCCGGGCACCCAGTAGACGGGCAGGCTCGCCGGGACGTGGTCCTTCAGTAGTTGCTGGGCGAACGCGAAGTCCGCCGGGCTGTCGCTGTCGACGAAGTCCCCGTTGAGCAGGATGAAGTCCGGCTTGGCGGCGACGGCCTGGTCGAGGGCGGCGGCCGCCTGCCTGGCGGCGAACGAGTCGGCGCCCGCGGCGGCGCTGACGTGCAGGTCGGACATCAGGGCGTACGTCCAGCGGCCGGCGCCGACGCCGCGCTGCTCCAGGACGTACGGGTCGGAGGCGGGTGGCTCCTGTGCGTCGGGCTGCTCGCCGACCTGGGCGGCGAGGGCGTCGAACTCCAGCTCCCCGGCGTCCTTCTTGTCCTGCGCGGTCTCGACGACGTAGACGTTCAGCAGCGTGATGGGGGTGGCGAACCCGGCGGGCAGGGTGCCGGTGACGCGGCGCCAGCCGGTCCAGTCGACGCTGAGCGCGAACGTGAACGGCACGTTCGTCGTGCCCTGCGAGCGGAGGGTGGCGCGCAGCCAGTGTTCCTTGCCGTCGCCCTTGACCCACAGGGCGAGGCCGCTGGCGCCGCCGGGCAGGGTGAGCGGGGCCGGCTGGACGACGGCGTACCCGGCGGAGGTGCTGGGCTGGCCGGTGAAGTCGTACGTCAGGCGCAGTGCGTGGTTGCCCGCGGGCGCGCCGGGGCGGTCGGGGGCCTCGACGGTGGTGACCTTGGCGGTGCCTCGGGCGGCGGACGCGGTCCACTTCTCGTCCGGTTCGAACTCGGCGAGGGACTTGTCGATGAGGCCGACCGCGATGGGCACCTTGGCGGTCACGCCGCGCACGGTCGCGGTGAGGGTGGTGCCGGTGCCGGTCGCGCCCGGCCTGCCGGTGACCTTCAGGTCGCCGTCGGGTTCGGCGGTGACGTCGATGGCGTCGTGGTCGTAGGAGAGGGTGACGTCGCGCGGGGCGACGGGGGCGCTGAAGCCGTCGGCGTCGTAGCCGGTCAGCCCGATGCTCGTCGCGGTGCCGGGCTGCAGCGTGACAGCGCGGCTGCTGAAGGCGAGCCGGTGCAGCGGGCCGAGGACGCGCAGGTCGTGCTCGCCGCTCGCGGCCCCGGCGCGGGCCCGCAGTTGTCCGGAGCCCGGCGCCGACGCGTGGAAGACGCCGCCGCCCACGTGCCCGAGCCGGCCGGGCACGGCGTTCCAGGAGACGTGCCGTCCGCTCACGGAGACGGCCGCGTACGTCTCGTCGTAGCCGGCCGCCGCGACGTCACGGGTCAGGCCGGGGAAGACGCGGTCGGCGCGCGGCCGTACGTCCAGGCCCTGCAGCGTGCCCGAGCCCTTGCGGCTGAACAGGCCGACGCCGTTCGGGACGGGCCGCTCGTTGCCGTCGGACGGGGTGTTGACGACGCTGACGCCGGAGTCGCCGGGGCGGCGCGCGACGGCCTCGGTGGAGCCGCCGCCGTCGAGCATGTACGCGTCGCCGGCGCCGAGGCGGGCCATCAGCCGGGCCGTGTCGTCGAAGGACAGCCCCGCCGAGAAGCTCGACGATCCGTCCACGGCGACGAGGAGCAGGCGGCGGCCGCCGTCGCTCCAGCCGATGGCGGTGCGGGGTTTGAGCGCGTCGTTGCCGGTGCTCGGCGGGAAGTCGACCGCCTCGCCCTGGTGGACGAGGACCGCGCCGCTGCCGAGCGCCGTCTTCAGCTTCGCGTCGGTCTTCGGGGCGAACGCGATGGCGGCGGTGTCGCCCGGCCGGGCGGTGGCGAGCTGCTGCGCGGCGGCGCCGCGGCCGAGGAGGACGAGGCCGTCGTCGGGCACGGGCGTGGTGGTGAGGTGGTCGTTGACCACGGTGACCTTGCCGCCCGCGACGACGACCTCGGTGTACGGGCCGGAGTCGCGGATGAGGGTGCGCAGGCCCGGTCCCCACTGCGGGGTGAAGGCGTCGATGCCGTCGGCGGGCGCGCTGGAGGAGTTGAGCGCGGCGAGGGGGCGTTCGGTGCCGGCGACGGTGACGGTGCCCTGGATCGCGAGGTCGGCGAGGCGGGCGAGGCCGTCCGTGCCGATGGCCGCGACGGTCGACGGCTGGGCCGTGCCCTTGCGGAGGGTGCCGTTCTGGATCTCCGGGCCGATGGCGGCGTTGGTCTCGGTGATGTCGAAGTAGTCGCCGTTCACGGCGGCGACCGCGCGCTGCTCGTCGGCGGCCTGGGCGAGGGGCCGCGCCTCGCTCACCTTGCGGCCGACGAGGTCGACGCCGACCGAGTGGTCGCTCAGGTCGGCGCTGAGGACGTGGACGCGCGTCCAGCCGGTACGGCCGAACGTGTCGAAGGTGGTACGGACGATCCCCGGCGCCACGGGCTGGTCGACCCGGTCGGCCTCGACCGACTCGCCGGGCACGGCGGTCTGGTAGGAGGGCGCCGGGACGCGCGGCGGCCGCTCGGCCCAGGCCGGAACGTTCCAGCCGAGAACGCCGAGGGCGAGGGCGCCTGCGGTCAGCAGGGATCGTACGCGCATGGAGGCCTCCGTGGGGGGTGCCGCAGGAGGTTAGCGCTCCGTGGCGGTGGATCACTATTACCGATCTTGACGGGTCGCCGTCGCGCAGATGAACATCTTTCGCCACGGGGTTTCTTCCGCGACAAAGATCGCGTTCCGGTACGATCCGGGAACCGGCCTTTGGAGCGATCCACCAGCGATCCCCCTATTTCAGAGACCGGCATACGACGACGTCCCGGCCTGTCCTCGGCGTGCCACCCCGCCCCTTTTCTGTGGATCCATCCCTGACGCGGCACCGTCGAAGATCCTGGCCGGTATCCGACCGGCCGTCCCCCGTCCGTCGCCGCCCGCCCTCCGAGGCCGGCGCCGGACGCGGCGGACCGGCATGAACGTGAGGAGATCGAATGAGGTCGTTCGGCCGACGAGTGCTGCCGATGGGCTCGGTGGCGGCGCTCATCCTGGCGGGTGGCGGTCTGACGGACGCGGCGGACGCCGCGCCGGCGCCGCCGAAGCCGGGCGCGAACCTCGTCGCGCGACCCGCAACGACGGCCATGGCGCCGAAGGTGGCCGCCGCCGCGGCGGCCGCGGCTCCGACGTCGGCGAAGCTGTCCCTGAAGGGGCAGTACCAGGCCACGAACATGAACTGCGTGCCGACCTCATCGTCGATGAGCCTGTCGACGTTCGGCGTCTCGGTGAGCCAGACCACGCTGGCCAAGCAGATGGGGACCAGCGCCACCAAGGGCACCACGGGCGCCCAGGCGCGGCCCGTGCTCAACTCCTACGTCGACCCGCTGGGCTACTCGTACGGCTTCGCGGACGCCTCGACGTCCTCGAGCCTGATGGCGAAGGTCTCCTACGACGTCGGCGTGCTCAAGCGGGCGCCCGTGCTCGGCGTGTGGATGGAGAAGCTGCCGTGGAACTCCAAGATGACCGGCAGCAAGGTCGGGCACGCGATCGTCGCGTACGGGTACGACCGTAGCGCCGGGACGATCACCGTCTTCGACCCCTGGAAGTCCACCGGCGGAACGCACACCATCGCGGCCTCCAAGCTCGCCGCGGACATGCAGCCGACCGGGATGTTCCTGGTCACCGGCCGCACCGACGTGGGGCTGTCCACCCTCGGCGACCAGACCGGGGACGGCACGGCCGACGCCGTGGCGGTCGACCAGGCCACCGGCAAGCTGTGGCTGTACCCCGGCCCGAAGTTCGCCGCGACGAGCCGGAAGCTGATCGGCAGCAGCGGCTGGAACGGCATGCGCGAGCTGACCGGCATCGGCGACCTGACCGGCGACAAGAAGGCCGACCTGATCGCGGCGCGGAAGAGCGACGGCACGCTGTGGCTCTACCCCGGCGCGACGAACGCCGTGGGCACCCCCATCAAGATCGGGAACAGCGGCTGGAACGGCATGGCCGAGCTGACCGGCATCGGCGACATCACCGGTGACGGCCGGGCCGACCTGATCGCGGTCCAGAAGAGCGACGGCACGCTCTGGCTGTACCCGGGCGGCGCCAAGAAGGTGGGTACCCGGATCAAGATCGGGAACAGCGGCTGGAACGGCATGGAGAAGCTGGCCGGCGTCACCGACATCACCGGGGACGGCAAGCCGGACCTCCTCGCGGTCCGCAAGTCGGACGGCACCCTGTGGGTCTACCCCGGCGGCGTCAAGAAGGTGGGGACGCCCAAGCAGCTCGGCTCGGGCTGGGGCGGCATCCGCTCGCTGACGCTGACCGGTGACATCACCGGCGACGGCGTCTCGGACCTCGTCGGCGTCGAGGCGAGCACCGGTGTGATGTACGTCTACGCGGGCCGCGCCACCGGGTACTCCGCCCGGCAGCAGCTCACGACCGGCTGGAACGGCTCGGCGAGCTGATCCGGGACCCGCACGTCCGCGACGGGCGCGGTGCCGCGAGGCGCCGCGCCCGCGCGCGCTCCCGGCCCCGGCCGGGGCCGTCAGGGAACAGAATGATCTTCACATTCGTTGCCTGAGTCGACAAACTTGTCAGAACACGCGTACGGAAAAGAGGGGGGACCGCGATGGGAGACGAGGAGATCCCGGTTCACGACCTTCGTACGGACCGGCCCACACCGGCTCGGATGTACGACTACTACCTCGGCGGCAAGGACAACTTCGCCGTCGACCGGAACGCGGCGGAGCAGGTCCTGTCGGCGGCCCCGGAGGTGCGCGTGCTGGCGCGGGAGAACCGCGCGTTCCTCGGCCGGGTCGTGCGCTTCCTCGCCGAGGAGGCCGGGATCCGGCAGTTCATCGACGTCGGAACCGGGCTGCCGACGCAGGGCAACGTGCACGAGGTGGCCCAGGCCGTCACGCCCGACGCCCGCGTCGTGTACGTCGACAACGACCCGATCGTCCGCGCCCACGCGAAGGCGCTGCTGCCCGACAACGGCACGACGGCCGTGGTCGAGGCGGACATGCGGGACCCGGGCCCGATCCTCGACCACCCGGCGACGCGCCGGCTGATCCGGTTCGACGAGCCGGTGGCCGTGCTGTTCATGTCGGTGCTGCACTTCATCACCGACGAGGAGGACCCGTACGGGCTGGTCTCGGCGTTCCGGGACGTGTCCGTGCCGGGCAGCTACCTGGCGCTGTCCCACATCACCCCGCCGGAGCAGGGCGCCGACGGCGCGGCGTCGGCCGCCGACGTGTACAAGCAGCGCGCCACCTCACCGGCCGTCCTCCGCTCGCCGAAGGAGATCGAGGCGCTCTTCGACGGCTACGACCTGGTCGAACCCGGCCTCGTCAACCTGCCGAAGTGGCGGCCCGACGACCCCGAGGCCGTGAAGGACGCCGATTCGGTCTGGATGCTCTGCGCCGCCGGCCGCAAGCGCTGAGGGTGACCGTTCGTCCTCCGTCGCCCGCACGGGTCGTCTTCCGAACCTCGCAATGACCCTCCTCGGCCGGGACAGCGGATCACCGGTATCGACATAATGGGGTCAACGGTCGACAGGAGCTGGTCAGGAGGCTCGGCGCGTGGACTCGTCTTTCCCCATGGTCCCGACCGGCGACGACCGGTCGCCGGCGCGCGGTGGCGGCGGCGGACTGGACCGCTTCTCGGGGGCCACGGCCCCGTTGCACCAGGCCGCGCAGATGGGCCTGGACGGCGGCGAGAAACTCCGCCAGGAATGCTGGGAGATGATCGGCCAGCGCACCCGGGAACGCCTGATGGAGCTCGCCGGGGGCGTCATCGACTGGTACGCCCGGCGTGACGGCTCGAGCCTGGACGGCCGGCCGTACGCCGTCGTCTTCGGCGACCGGGGCCTGGCGATCGCCGAGCCGCGGATCAGCACCGAGCACCGGCCCGTCTACGCCATCTCGGCGTTCGTGTTCGAGCCCGGCTCGCTGCGGCACGTCCAGGTGGACCACCGGCCGCCGCCGCACACGCCCGCGTCCGGTCCGGCCCTCGCCTCCGGGGCGCGCTCGCCGGTCGCGCCGGTCGACGGCCTCAGCGCGGCCGACCGGGGGCTGCTCGGCAACCTTCCGCCGCGCACCCAGGAACTGCTGCAGACCCCGTTCACGTCCGGGCAGCGCGTGCTGCGCTGCAACTGGGCGTACGAGGGGTACGAGCACCAGCTGACCATGTTCATGGTCTTCCTGGCCGGGGCGCGTGACGTCACCGTCGCGTGCGGGACCAAGGTGATCCCGGCGGGCCACTCCGACGCGACCGCGCACTGGTCGCTGACGTGCTACCGGGCGTCGGTGGCGCGCCGGATCGGGAGGTGAGGTCGGCGGACTTCGCCGAGCTCGAGGGGAACGACGCGTACGACCTGCTCGGCGTCGATCCCGACGCCACGCAGGAGGAGATCCGGCAGGCGTTCCGCGCGCTGGCCAAGAAGTACCACCCGGACCTGTACCCGGATGCGCGGGCCAAGGTCATGGCGGAGGAGGTCATCCGCCTGCTGAACGCCGCCCGGGACGTCCTGCGGCACCACCGCGCCGAATACGACGCCTACCGGTCCGGCGCGGTGGAACCCGAGGAGTTCGACGAGTACGAGGAGTACGAGGAGTACGACGAGCCGGAGGACGCCGAGGTCGTCGACGACCCGTGGGCCCGCGCGGCACCGGGCGCGGCGCCGCCCCGGGACCCCTGGGCGGAGGCCGAGACCGGCCCGGCCGCTCCCCCGGACCCCTGGGACGCCGCCGACCTCGGCCGCCGGCCGCCGCAGTACCGGCCCCCGCCGCAGTACGAGAATCCGCAGTACGAGAATCCGCCGCCCGGGGGATACGAGTACGAGCCACCGCCGCCACCGGGGTCGCCGCCGCAAGAGCGGTCGCTCACGGAGAGCATCAAGCGTGCCTTGAAGATGACCTGGTGGACCGTGGTCGTGACCGCGGTCAGCGTGTGGCTGCTCGGCCACCTGTTCTCCGGGAAGGACGAGCACGGGCCCAAGACGGCCGTCCCGTCCTCGTTCGCCGGCACGTGGTCGGGAACGGTGCGGGACGCGACCGAGCGGAACGGCAAGCCGGTCCGGTGGGAGGCCGAGGTGACGCTGCGCGCGGGCAAGCACGACGGCAAGGTCCGCTACCTCGACGGCAAGTGCGTCGGTACCGCCGTGCCGACGTCCGTCACCCGGGACCGGCTGACGGTCAACACCGTCTTCGGGTCGGGGAAGCACGGCTGCGACGTCGGTGACATGCACCTCGTCCCGCGCAAGGGCGGCAAGCTGGCTCTCACCTACTACGACGCGAACGGCAAGGTCACGGCGTCGGGCGTGCTCACCCGGCGCTGAACCACCGCACCACGCCCCTTGACGGAGTCGCCCTGCGGCCCGATTATTAACACATTGGTTCTAGAACAAGGTGGTTATGAAGTGCCGGACGACCGGATCAGCCTGGTCTTCGCGGCGCTCGCGGACCCGACGCGGCGCGCCATCCTCACGCGGCTGACCGAAGGCGACGCGACCGTGGCCGAGCTGGCCGCGCCGTTCGACGTGTCCCAGCCGGCGATCTCCCGGCACCTCAAGGTGCTGGAGAACGCCGGGCTCATCTCGAGGACCCGCCGCGCGACGGCCCGGCTCAGCCACCTGCAGGCCGAGCCGCTCCGTGAGGTGACCACCTGGCTGGCCCGGTACCAGCGGTTCTGGGACGAGAGCCACGAGCGGCTGGACGAGTTGCTCGCGGCGCTGCAGGGACGAGGACCGGACGGCCGCACCGACGCGGCCGCGAAGGAGGAGGACGACGATGGGCAAGACCGAGATCACCGCTGAGCCCGGCATCCCGCAGATCGTCACCGAGCGGGAGTTCGAGGCGCCCCGCGACCTGGTGTTCCGCGCGTACACCGACCCGGATCTGATCGTGCGCTGGCTGGGGCCCCGCGACCTGACCATGCGCTTCGACCGCCACGAGCCGCGCGACGGCGGCCGCTGGCGCTACGTCAGCGTCGACCCCGCCGGCCACGAACACGGCTTCCACGGCGTCTTCCACGGCGCGCCGTCGGTCGAGGGCGGCATCGTGCAGACCTTCGAGTACGAGGGCGTGCCCGGCCACGTGGCGCTGGAGACGGTGACGTTCACCGAGGCCGACGGCCGGACGCTGGTGCGGTCGGTCTCCGGCTTCCAGTCGGTCGAGGACCGCGACGGCATGATCGCCTCCGGCGCGGAGTACGGCGTCCGTGAGTCCGGCGAACGCCTCGAAGAGCTCCTCGCCGACCTCCAGGGCCGCTGATGCCCGGCACGGGGATGCTCGACGGAAAGAACGCCGTCGTCTACGGGGGCGGCGGGATGATCGGCGGCGCGGTCGCGCGGGCGTTCGCCCGCGAAGGGGCGCGCGTCCACCTGGTCGGGCGGACGGCGGAGCCGCTCGAGGCGGCGGCCGGGCGGATCCGCGCGGCGGGCGGCGCGGCCGAGGTCGCGGTGTTCGACGCGCTCGATGGCCGGGCCGTCGACGACCACGCCGACGCGGTCGCCTCGGCCTTCGGCGGTCTGGACGTCTCGGTCAACCTCATCTCGCACGGCGACGTCCAGGGCACCCCGCTCGCCGAGATGTCCCTGGCCGACTTCGAACGGCCGGTCGTGACGGCGATCCGCACGACGTTCCTGACCGCGCGGGCGGCGGCGCGCCACATGACGCGGCAGCGCTCGGGGGCGATCCTGCTGTTCGGCGGGTACGGCCCGCCGACGCCCCGGCTCGGCGGGCTGCAGGTCGCGTTCGGCGCGCTGGAGTCGCTGCGCGGCGCCCTCGCGTGTGAGCTCGGCCCGTACGGTGTGCGCGTCGTGACCCTGCAGACCGGCGGCGTCCCCGAGACGCTGCCGGAGGGCTTCCCGGGCGGCGAGGCGATCGTAGACGCCATCGAGGCGCGCACGATGCTGGGCCGCGCGGCGACCCTCGAGGACGTCGGGAACGCCGCCGCGTTCGCCGCCTCCGACCTCGCCCGTACGATCACCGGCACGGCGATCAACATCACCTGCGGCTCCGTCCCCGGCTGAGCCGCACGCCGAGTCGCGTCCGGAGACGAGGAGCCCGCCACCGGACGTGACTCGGCGTTCGACCGCGCCGTCGCGCTCCCGCGGCACTGAGACGACCGGCTACCAGCCGCCGCCCGCGTCCATGCCGCCCCCGTCCATGCCGTCCGCGTAGCCGGACGCGGCGTCGTTCAGGCGGGTGTCGGGCTGCAGCAGGTCGACGGGCCGGTCGCGCTTCGGGTTCGTCAACGGCGAATGCGCCGGGGGCGTGTAGACGTGGGTCTCGAAGATGGTCCGGAGCCCGTCGTCGGCGATGCCGGCGACTCCCCGGACCGCGACCCGCATGAGACCCTCGGGCGCCTCGGCCAGTTCGCGGCGCAGGGACCGGATCCTCCTGATCCGGTCCCGCCGCCAGAGCCCGCTCAGGCGGGAGCCGGGGAGCAGTCCGTCGGCGTACAGCCGTCGGCCGACCTCCGTGACGGCCGGGGAGAACGTGATCAGCATCCTGGTCAGGCCGAGTACCCGGCCGACGTCCGGGATGAGGGCCAGCGCGGCCGTCTCGACCGGATGCAGTTCGCCGTCGCGCGCCTCGGCGTACACGCGGTGCCGGTCGGCCGTGATCCGGACGCGCCCGTCGGCGTGCAGGCCGACGAGCGCGACGACCGCCACGCGGTCGGGCCCGGCGAACAGGTAGGCGACGTCGTACGGGGACAGGTCGTGGTCGGGCGTCATGCGCCGTCACCTCCCGCGCGGGGCACGTGTCGTTCCCCCCGACACCCGATGGGACGCGCGGCGCCCCGCGCCGGTTGCCCGCACCGGGCCACCGGCCGTTCCCCGGCGCCGCGCCACCGGCCGTCGCCGCACCGGAGCAGCGGCCGCCGGCCGGCCGGGGGACTACTACTACAGCTCGCGGAGGCGGGCGGCGGCGGTCTCGGGGAGGACGTCGTTGATGTACGCGCCGCCGCCGGTCTCGGCCGTCGCCAGGAACTTGAGCTTGTCGGCGGTGCGCTGCGGCGTGTAGATCCGGGCGCACAGGTGGGCCGCGTCGCGCGAGACCCGTGCCGGGGCCTGGTACCAGCAGGCCATGTACGGCGTCGCGTGCTCGTAGAGGGCGTCGAAACGACGGAGCACGTCGGCGTACAGGCGCATGAGCTCGTCGCGCCGCGCGGCCTCCAGGGCGGGCAGGTCCGGCACGCAGGCGCGTGGGGCGACGTACACCTCGTACGGCCAGCGGGCGGCCTCCGGCACGTACGCGAGGAAGCCGTCGGTCTCGGCCACGACGCGCGGCCCGGCGGCCTCGCGGGCGACGACGTCGCACATCAGGCACCGGCCCTGCTCGGCGCGGAACCGTTCGGCGGCGGCCAGCATCCGGCGCGGGGTCGACGGGACGTACGGGAAGGCGTAGATCTGGCCGTGCGGGTGCGGCAGGGTCGCGCCGATCGCCGCGCCGCGGTTCTCGAAGAGGAAGACGTACTCCACGTCCGGCCGGGCGCCGAGGTCCGCCGTGCGGTCGGCCCAGGCGCGGCCGACGGTGGCCAGTCGCTCGGGCGGCAGGGTGGCGAAGGACCCCTCGTGTTCGCTGGTGAAGCACAGCACCTCGCAGCGCCCACCGGCCGGGCCGCCGAGCGAGGGGAAGCGGTTCTCGAACGACACGACGTGGTAGTCGGCGGCCGGGATCTCGCTGAGGCGGTCGCCGTGGGAGGGGCAGAGCGGGCACTCGCCGGGCGCGGGCTGGTAGGTGCGGTTCTGCCGGTGGGCGGCGACGAGGACCTCCTCGCCGTGCAGCACGTCGTAGCGCAGCTCGGCGGCGGGCGCGTACGGCGGCAGCTCCCGCCGGTCCGGTGCGGAACGGTCCAAACCGGGCTTGTCGTCGAAGTAGATGATCTCTCGTCCGTCCGCGAGCCGCACGGACGTGCGAGCGGCGGACGCGGTGACGGCGTGGGCGGACATCGTCTTCCTTTCGCGGAGACCGGGCGTACTACGCGGGAGGTCGCCCGGCGCTGCTGCGGCTGACCAGCTCGGTGGAAATGATGATCTTCTTGTCACTGCGGCGGCCGGTCTCGATCTGCTCGAGCAGCAGGTTCACGCTGGACCGGCCCACGGCGGCGAAGTCCTGCCGGATCGTGGTGAGCGGCGGGATGAAGTACGCCGCCTCGGGGATGTCGTCGAAGCCGATGACGCTGACCTCGTCGGGCACCCGGCGGCCCGCCTCGTGCAGGGCGCGGAGCAGGCCGAGGGCGTTCTGGTCGTTGGAGGCGAACACCGCCGTGACGTCCGGGTCGGCGGCCAGCGCGAGGCCCCGGTCGTACCCGGACCCGGCGCTCCAGTCGCCCGGGATGGTCGGCGGCACCGGCGCGCCCGCCTCGGTCAGCGCGTCGTGCCAGCCCCGGGCGCGCTCGCGCGACTCCAGCCACGACATCGGGCCGGGCAGGTGGTACACCGTCCGGTGGCCGAGGTCGAGGAGGTAGCGCGTCGCCGCCTTCGGGCCGGTGTACTGGTCCACCCCGACCGCCGGGACGACCGTCTCGCTCTCCATGACGACGACGGGCAGGTCGGACGGCAGGTGCTTCGTGGTCTGCGTGAGCGGCACGTGCCCGGGGATCACGATGAGCCCGTCCACGCCCTGCCCGCGCAGCCGCTCGGCCGCCGCGGAGATGGAACGCTCGCTGGCCGACTGCAGCGCGATGACGCTGGTGAAGTAGTCGGCCTCCCGAGCGCACCGCTCGATCTCGCTGATCATCGACGCGGGCCCGAACAGGGTGGCGTCGAAGCTGACCACGCCGAGCGTCCGCGACCGGCCGGTGGCCAGGGCGCGGGCGAAGGCGTTGGGCCGGAAGTCGAGTTGGGCGGCCGCGGCCAGGACCTTGGCCCGGGTCTCCGAGCTCACCCGTGGGTGATCCTGGAAGACCCGGGACACGGTCTGGTGCGACACCCCCGCGAGCCTGGCCACATCCCGGAGACCGGGGCGCGCCGTGACTCGCGCGTCGCCCCGCTCCTCGGGGTCTGCGGTCATGGAATCGATCCTAGATTCTCACCGGGAGGCGCCGGCGCGGCGCTTGGTCCAGATGTCGAACGCGACGGCGGCCAGCAGCACCAGACCCTTGATCAGCATGACCCGCTCGCTCGGCGCGCCGAGCAGCGACATGCCGTTGTTGATCACGGCCATGATCAGACCACCGGTGATGGCGCCGACCACCTTGCCGACACCGCCCTGCACCGCCGCGCCGCCGATGAACGCCGCCGCGATCGAGTCCAGCTCGAAGTTGGTGCCGGCGGTCGGACCGGCCTGGTTGAGCCGTCCGGCGAAGATGATGCCGGCCAGCGCGGCGAGCACGCCCATGTTGACGAACAGCCAGAACACCACGGACTTGGTCTTGATGCCGGACAGCCGGGCGGCCTGCAGGTTGCCGCCGAGGGCGTAGATGTGCCGGCCGAAGACGGCGCGGGTGGTGACCAGGGTGTACGCGAGGACGAGGACGGTCAGGACGACGAGCACGACCGGCATGTTCTTGAACCGCGCGAGCTGGATGACGATGAACATGACGACCAGCGCGGCAAGCGCCATCTTCACGACGAACAGCGGCAGCGCCTCGACCTTCTGGCCGTAGCCGGCGCGGCCCTGCCGGGCCCGCCACTGGGTGCCCACGATGCCCACGACGGCGATCACGCCGACGATGAGGGTGAACAGGTCGGCGCCGCCGAGCGGGCCCAGGCCGACGTTGCCGAAGTAGCCGGGCAGGAAGCCGTTGGCGAGCGTGCGCACCTGGTCGGGGAACGGGCCGATGCCCTGGTTGCCCAGCACGGTCAGGGTGAGGGCGCGGAAGACGAGCATGCCGGCCAGCGTCACGATGAACGCCGGGATCTCGAAGTAGGCGATCCAGTAGCCCTGCCACGCGCCGATCACCGCGCCCGCGAGCAGGGTGAGGATGACGGCGAGCGGCCAGGCGATGTGGTGGTTCACCATCAGCACGGCGGAGATCGCGCCGCAGACGGCGACGACCGAGCCGACGGACAGGTCGATGTGCCCGGCGATGATGATGAGGATCATCCCGATCGCCAGGATCAGGATGTAGGAGTTCTGCACGAGAACGTTGGACATGTTCTCCGGCGAGAGCAGGTCCCCGTGTGTGAGGATCGCGAACAGCGCGACGATCAGCGCGAACGCGACATAGATGCCGTTCTGGCGCAGGTTGACGGAGAAAATCCGGTCGGCCACGCTGCGGGACGGGGGCGGGGCCTCGCCCTGGTCCGAGCGGGCCGGTGCCACGCTGCTCATGAAACTACCTGCTCCTCGTCGTAACGGGTCATGTACTGCATCAGCCGCTCGGGCGTGGCCTCCGCGCGGGGGACCTCACCGGTGATGCGCCCGGCCGACATCGCGTAGATGCGGTCGCAGATGCCGAGCAGCTCGGGCAGCTCGGAGGAGATGACCAGCACGGCCTTGCCCTGGTCGGCCATCTCGTTGATGATCGAGTAGATCTCGTACTTCGCGCCGACGTCGATGCCGCGGGTGGGCTCGTCCAGGATCAGCACGTCCGGGTCGGTGAACAGCCACTTGGACAGCACGACCTTCTGCTGGTTCCCGCCGGACAGCTTGCCGGTGACCGCCGCGACGGTGGGTGCCTTGATGTTCATGCTCTTGCGGTAGCCCTCGGCGACGCGGGTCTCCTCGTTGTCGTTGACCCAGCCCCGCCTGGCGAGCTTGCGCAGCCCCGCCGTCGAGACGTTGCGCTTGATGTCCTCGATGAGGTTCAGGCCGTACCGCTTGCGGTCCTCGGTGGCGTACGCGATGCCGTGCCGGATGGCCTCGCGGACCGACCGTACGCGGATCTCCTTGCCGTCCTTGAAGATGCGGCCGGTGATGCCCACGCCGTAGCTGCGGCCGAACACGCTCATCGCCAGCTCCGTACGGCCGGCGCCCATCAGCCCGGCCAGGCCGACGATCTCGCCGCGCCGGAGCGTGAGGTTGGCCCCGGACACGACGAGGCGCTCGTGCTGCGTCGGGCTGCGCACGGTCCAGTCCTCGATCCGCAGCACCTCCTCGCCGACGTTCGACTCGTGCTCGGGGTAGCGGTGCTCGAGGTCGCGGCCGACCATGCCGGAGATGATGCGGTCCTCGGTGACGAGGTCCTTCTCCATGTCGAGGGTCTCGATCGTCCGGCCGTCCCGCAGGATGGTCGTCGAGTCGGCGATCGCCTTGATCTCGTTGAGCTTGTGACTGATGATCACGCAGGTGATGCCCTGGTCGCGCAGGCCGCGCAGCAGGTCGAGCAGGTGCGCGGAGTCGGCGTCGTTCAGGGCCGCCGTCGGCTCGTCCAGGATGAGCAGCTTCACGTCCTTGGACAGCGCCTTGGCGATCTCCACGAGCTGCTGCTTGCCGACCCCGAGGTCCATCGCCGGGGTGACCGGGTTCTCGTCCAGGCCGACGCGGGTGAGGAGCTCGGCGGCGTCGGAGTTCGTCTTGTTCCAGTCGATGAGGCCCCGGCTGACCCGCTCGTTGCCGAGGAAGATGTTCTCGGCGATCGACAGGTAGGGGCTGAGCGCCAGCTCCTGGTGGATGATGACGATGCCGTGCTTCTCGCTGTCGCGGATGCCGGAGAAGCGGCACGGCTCGCCGTCGAAATGGATCTCGCCCTCGTACGAGCCGTGCGGGTAGACCCCGGACAGCACCTTCATCAAGGTGGACTTGCCCGCGCCGTTCTCACCGCAGATCGCGTGGATCTCGCCGCGTCGCACCACCAGGTTCACGTCCTGCAGCGCCTTGACGCCGGGGAACGTCTTGGTGATCCCGCTCATCCGCAGAATCGCGTCGTCGGTCATGGATCCTCCTGCGTCGGAGGAGTGACCAGAGGGACTGCGCCTCTCGACTCCCTCGCTTCGCTCGGTCATGGGACCTCCTTCGTCGGCCCCATGACCAAGGTGCTGTGCCTGATGATGCCCTCGCTCCGCTCGGTCATGATGCCCTTCACTGTGACGCCAGGCGGGCGGCGCCGACGGCGCCGCCCGCCCGTGACCCGCTACTGGAGCTGCTGGGCCGTGTAGTAGCCGGTGTCGACCAGGGTCTTCTGGACGTTGTCCTTGTAGACCACGACCGGCTGGAGCAGCATCGACGGAACGACCTTGACGCCGTTGTTGTAGTCCTTGGTGTTGTTCACCTCGGGCTTGCCGCCCTTGAGGACGGTGTCGGCCATCTTGACGGTCACCGCGGCGAGCTGGCGGGTGTCCTTGTAAACGGTGGAGTACTGCTCACCCTTCATGATCGACTTGACCGAGGCGAGCTCGGCGTCCTGGCCGGTCACGACCGGGTACGGCTGGCCGGAGGTGCCGTAGCCGGCGCTCTTGAGGGCGGACAGGATGCCGATCGACAGGCCGTCGTACGGGGACAGCACGCCCTGGACCTTCGTGCCACCGGTGTAGGCCTTGGTGATCAGGTCCTCCATGCGCTTCTGCGCGGTGGCCGGGTCCCAGCGCAGGATCGCGACGGTCTTGAAGTCCGTCTCCTTGCTCTTGACGACCAGGGTGCCCTTGTCGATGTACGGCTTCAGGGTGGCCATCGCGCCGTTGTAGAAGAACGTCGCGTTGTTGTCGTCCGGCGACCCGGCGAAGACCTCGATGTTGAACGGGCCCTTGGCGGTGCCGTCGGAGCCGTCCTCCTTCTTCAGGCCGAGGCCGACGAGGAGGGAGGTGGCCTGCAGGACGCCGACCTTGTAGTTGTCGAAGGTGGCGTAGTAGTCGACGTTCGGCGACTTCTGCAGCAGCCGGTCGTACGCGATGACCGGGATCTTCTTGTCGGCCGCCTCCTGCAGCTGCGTGCTGAGGGCGGTGCCGTCGATCGAGGCGATGATCAGGAGCTTGGCGCCCCGGGTGATCTGGTTCTCGATCTGGTTGACCTGGGTGGGGATGTCGTTCTCGGCGTACTGCAGGTCGACCTTGTAGCCCAGCTTCTCCAGCGAGGCCTTCAGGTTGTCCCCGTCGTGGATCCACCGCTCGGAGGACTTGGTCGGCATGGTGACGCCGATCAGCGCGCCCTTGGCCGAACCGGCGTCCGAGCCCTTCTTGTCGACGGTCTTGGTGCTCGAACCGCACGCCGCGGTCACGCTGAGGGCCATGAACAGGCCCGTGGCCATCGTGGCCAGCTTTGTGATTTTCATGTCTCACCTTTGGGGTGGGGCTGGGCGGTTACGCCGGTATTACGGCCTGGTTTCCCACTGCTGTGTCGGGAGTGTTACCGGTCACAAATCCGATGTCAAGACACAGTTCTGCAACGCCCCTGCCTCGGCTCGGCCATTGACTTTGCCCATGTGACCGGTAACATCCGGCTTCCGGGAGGTCATCGCGGCCCGCCTCCGGCCCGTACCAAGAGGAGCGTTGCTTCACATGCGCATCACCGGAATCTCGACACATGTCGCCGGCACCCCCTGGCGCAACCTGACGTTCGTTCAGGTCCATACGGACGAGGGGCTCACGGGCGTCGGCGAGGCGCGGATGCTCAGCCACACCGACGCGCTCATCGGCTACCTCGCCGAGGCGGAGATCAACCACATCAAGGGCTCCGACCCCTTCGACATCGAGGACCTCGTCCACCGGATGAAGTACGGCGACTACGGCCGGGCCGGCGAGATCGCGATGTCCGGGATCGCGTGCGTCGAGATGGCCTGCTGGGACATCGTCGGCAAGGCCCTCGGCCAACCCGTGTGGCGGCTCCTGGGCGGCAAGGTCCGCGACAAGATCAAGGCGTACGCCAACGGCTGGTACACCGTCGACCTCACCCCCGAGGCGTTCCACGACGCGGCCGAGAAGGTGATCGAGAGCGGCTACAAGGCGCTCAAGTTCGACCCGTTCGGCACCGGCACGATGGAGCTGGACCACGCCGACACGATGCGCGCGGTGAGCCTCGTCGAGGCCGTCCGCGACGCCATCGGCGACGAGGCCGAGCTGCTGGTCGAGATGCACGGCCGGTTCTCCCCGGCGACCGCGATCCGGCTGGCCGGCCTGCTCGCGCCGTTCAACCCGAGCTGGCTCGAGGAGCCCTGCCCGCCGGAGAACCTCAAGGCCCTCGCCAAGGTCTCCGCGCATACCGACCTGCCGATCGCGACCGGCGAGCGCATCCACGACCGGATCGAGTTCCGCGAGCTGTTCGAGCTGCAGGCCGTGGACATCATCCAGCCGGACGTCGGCCACATCGGCGGCATCCTGGAGACCCGCAAGCTCGCGGCCACCGCCGAGACGCACTACACCCTCATCGCCCCGCACAACGTCGGCGGCCCGGTGCTCACCGCCGCCAACCTGCACCTGGCGGCCTGCACGCCGAACTTCAAGATCCAGGAGCACTTCAACGACTTCGCCGACTCGGCGATCAAGGGCGTGGCTCCCGGCCTGCCCGAGGTCGTCGACGGGTACTTCTCGCTGCCTGAGGCCCCTGGCCTCGGCGTCGAGCTCGACCTGGACGCGCTCGCCGAGTTCCCCCGCCAGCAGGCCAACTTCAACCTGTTCAAAGAGGACTGGCACTACCGCGACCCGGCCAGGACCAAGTGAGCCGGTCCATCCTCCTGGAGCGGCCGGGCCGGCACCGGCTGATCAAGGGAGACGTGCCCGTGCCCGGCCCCGGCGAGGTCCTCGTCCGCGTCGCCGCGGCCGGCATCTGCGGCAGCGACCGCGAGCTGTACGAGGGCGGCCGCCCGGAGGCGTACTGCTCCTTCCCCGTCGTCCCCGGCCACGAGTGGTCGGGGACGATCGTGGCGACCGGTCCCGGCGTCGACCCGGCGCTGACCGGCCTGCCGACGGTCGGCGAGGGCTTCGTGAGCTGCCAGACCTGCGTCCGCTGCCGCGAGGGCGACACGAACCTGTGCCACGCCGGGTACGACGAGATCGGGTTCACCCGGCCCGGCGCGTTCGCCGACCACCTGGTCGTGCCGGCCCGGCTGCTGCACCCGCTGCCGCCGGGCACCGACCTGCGGGCCGCGGTGCTGCTCGAACCGGCGGCGGTCGCCGCCGCCGCCGTGCTCCGCGCCGCGTCGCTGCCCGGCGAGCGGGTCGGCGTGGTCGGCGCGGGCACGCTCGGCCTGCTCACGATCCAGCTCCTGGCCGCCTCGTCTCCCGCCGAGCTCGTCGTGAGCGACCCGCGCGCCGGCCGCGAGCCGGTCGCGCGGGCGGGCGGGGCGACCGCCTACTTCCACCCGGACCGGCTCGGCGAGCTCGACCTCGACGTCGTCGTGGAGACCGCCGGCGCCCGCGACTCGGCGGCGGCCGCCGCCCGGCAGGTGCGCAAGGGCGGCCGGCTGGTGCTGACCGGCATCCCCGGCGTGGAACCGGAGATGCTGTCCCCCTCCCTGATCGTCGGCCGTCAGCTCACCGTGACCAGCGTGTTCGGCGCCTCGTCGGCGGCCTGGGCGCACGCGGTGCGGGCGTTCACCGCCGGCCTGCTCGACCTCGGCCCCCTGGTCACACACGAGTTGCCGCTGGAGGATTACCCCGAAGCGGTGGCGCTGCTCGGCCGGGGCGGCGACGACGTCGGCAAGATCATCCTGAAGCCCTAGGAGTACCCGTAATGAGCGTTTCCCGGTATCCCGGTGAGCACCTGCTCGACCGGCTCGGCATGCCCGCCCGCGGCGGCGCCCCCGCCGGTTCGGAGGCCCGGTTCCCCGACGGCGGAAGCTGGCGCACCGAGCTGCCCTCCTGTGAGGGGCCGGAGGTGCTGGCCGCCGCGCTGGAGGAGGTCGACCGCCTCGAGGTGCCGGTCCACCGCATCAGCCAGGGCAGCGGCATCTGGATGCTCACCGACGCCGAGATCACCGAGATGGTCAAGGCGTGCGAGGAGCGCCACATCGAGCTGTGCCTGTTCGTCGGCCCGCGCGGCACGTGGGACGTCGGCGCCGGCGTCAAGGCGTCGTCCGGCGGCTCCGGGCCGCGCGCCCGCGGCCGCGACCAGCTCGCCCAGTGCGTCGAGGAGGCCGAGCGCGCCGTCGCCCTCGGCGTCCGCTGCCTGCTCGTCGCCGACGAGGGCGTGCTGTGGACGCTGCACCGGCTGCGCGCGGCCGGTGTGCTGCCCGCCGACGTCACCTTCAAGGTCTCGGCGCTGGTCGGGCCGGTCAACCCGGCCGCGTACGCGATCTGGGAGAAGCTCGGCGGCGACTCCATCAATGTGCCCAGCGACCTGACGATCGGGCAGATCGCCGAGCTGCG
Organism: Actinoallomurus liliacearum; assembly: GCF_039542035.1. Classification (NCBI taxonomy): domain Bacteria; kingdom Bacillati; phylum Actinomycetota; class Actinomycetes; order Streptosporangiales; family Thermomonosporaceae; genus Actinoallomurus; species Actinoallomurus liliacearum. Next base: position 18,382 of record NZ_BAABHJ010000041.1, on the reverse strand, counting down.
GGCGCAGAGCGCCGCGCCGATGGACTTCTACGTCGAGGCGCCCGACGACCTCGGCGGCTTCGTCCGGCTGTACGACGCGGCCGAGCTGATCCGCTGCGGCGCGCCGATCTACCTGAAGTTCGGCCTGCGCAACATGCCCGGCATCTACCCGGTCGGCCGCCACCTGCGCGACCTGGCCGTCAACGCCATGCGGGAGCGCGTCCACCGCGGCCGTCTCGCGCTGGACATCCTGGAGCGTCTCGGCGCGGACGGCGACATGTCCCCGCTCGGCTCCCGCCTGCCCGGCACCCTGAACCGCTTCCCCACCGACGGAGACGTGCGATGACGCTGCTGTACGGAGTCGATCCCCGGACCGGCGAACGCCTGGAGCCGGGCGTGCCGGAGACGTCCCCCGAGACGGTCGCCGCGCTGGGCGTCGCCGCGGCGAAGGCCGCGCGCCCCCTCGCGGAGCTGCCGCTGCCCGACCGGGCCGCGCTGCTCGAGGCCGTCGCCGACGCCCTCGAGGCCGCGGCCGACGAGCTCGTGCCGCTGGCCGACGCCGAGACCGCGCTCGGCGCCACCCGCCTGAGCGGCGAGGTGGAACGTACCACCGGGCAGTTGCGGCTGCTGGCGGGCGAGGCGCGCGGCGAGGGCTTCCAGCAGGACGTCGCCGAGCCCGGCTTCGTCCGGGCGCTGCTGCCGATCGGGCCGGTCGCGGTGTACGCCGCGAGCAACTTCCCGTTCGCGTTCTCGGTCGCGGGCGGCGATACGGCCTCGGCCTGGGCGGCCGGCTGCCCGGTCATCGTCAAGGCCCACCCCGGCCACCCGCGCACGTCGGCCCGTACCGCCGAGATCGTCACCGAGGCCCTCGCCAAGGCGGGCGCGCCCGAGGGGACGTTCGCGATCGTGCACGGGTTCGACGCGGGCATGGCCCTGATCAACGACCCGAACATCAGGGCGGCCGGGTTCACCGGCTCCGTACGCGGCGGGCGGGCGCTGTTCGACGCCGCCGCGAGCCGTCCGGACCCGATCCCGTTCTACGGGGAGCTGGGCAGCATCAACCCGGTCTTCGTCACCGAGGCGGCGGTCGCCGCCCGCGGCGAGGAGATCGCGCGCGGCTACGTCGGGTCGTTCACCCTCGGGTCCGGGCAGTTCTGCACGAAGCCGGGTCTGCTGTTCCTGCCCGCCGGGCACGGCCTGGAGCCCGTGCTCTCGGCGGCGGTCGCGGCGGTCGCGGCGCCGGCGCTGCTCACGCCGCAGATCACCGACGGGTTCCGCACCGGCGTCGAGCGCCTCGCGGGCGCGACGCGCACCGTGGCGGAGGGCGCGGGAGCGCACCTGTTCGCGGTGAGCGCCGAGGAGTTCGCGGCGCGGCCCGAGCTGACGGAGGAGTGCTTCGGCCCGGCCTCGGTCATCGTCGAGTACTCCTCGGAGGAGGAGCTGCGCGCCGCCGTCGCGGCCGTGCCCGGCTCGCTCACCGCGACCGTGCACGCCGAGCCCTCCGACGCCGGCCTGGCGCGCGGCCTCGTCGCCGAGCTGGCCCGGCATGTCGGCCGGATCGTGTACAACGGCTGGCCCACCGGCGTCGCGGTGAACCGGTCGATGCAGCACGGCGGCCCCTGGCCCGCGACGACGGCGCCGCTGCACACGTCCGTCGGCACCGCCGCGATCCGGCGCTTCCAGGTCCCGGTCGCCTTCCAGGGCCTGCCGGACGATCTGCTCCCGCCGACGGTCCGGTGAGATAACGCGTTGCCGACGTGATCCCCCCGCCCGTACCCTCCGGGGCATCGGCGTGTAGCTCAGTCAGACAGAGCACCGGGCTCCGGACCCGGAGGGCGCGGGGGCGGTACCCGCCACGCCGGCATGGTTTCTCCCGAGGTGCGCGTCGGCGCCGGGTACCCGTTCCGGCAGCTGGCGAAGGCGTTCACGACCGCGTCGAGCCACGAGGACGACGAGACCCGGCGGCGCGCGGAGGAGCGCGTGCGCCGCTGGGAGCGCGTGCTGACCGGCATGGCGGACGGCACCGTCACGGTCGGGTCGCGGACGCCGGTCGCCGGGCTCCCGGCCTGGGTCACCCCGGAGGTCGTACGCGGCGGTTTCGCCACGGGCGAGGCCGCCGCCGGCGGGCCCCTCCTGCCGCACGAGGTCGAGACCTGCCGCCGGGCCGGCGTGCCCGCCGACCGGTACGCGCTGTTCCGCCACCACCTGACCGACGCGGGCCTGGCCGAGCTGTACGCGCTGCTGGACGGCGGCGCGTACGAGGTGGCCGTGCCGGAGGAGGCGGCGCTGCTCACGGTCGCGTGGCTGCTGCGCGCGGGCGACCGGCCGGCGGCGCTCACGCTGCTGGAGGAGATCCACCCGTTCGCCGACCGGCTCCGCTTCACCCCGCGCCCGACCATCGGGTCCGCGCCGGGCAGCGTGTCCGCGTCCGATGACGCGCCCGCATCCGGCGGCGCGCCCGCGTTCGATGGCGCGGCCGCATCCGATGGCGCGATCGCGTCCGGCGGTGCGCCCGCGTCCGGCGGTGAGGTCGTGCACCGCGAGACGGTCGGTGAGGTACGCGCCGCGCTCGACGGCCGCCGCCCGAACGACGCCGTCGCGGTGATGAACGAGGCGCTGACCGTCTGGAACCCGTTCGCCGACGAACTCCTGACGCACTGGCTGGAGACGGTCGAGTCCGGGCGCGTCGCGGCCACCGAGCCCGACGGCTGGCGGGAGCGCGGCGCCGGCCTGCTCGCGCGGTATCGGGAGCTCGCCACTGTCCACACCCTGTGCACGAAGCATCGCCGCCCCAAGGAGAACCTCGCGATCCTGCGCACCGCGCTGGAGGAGGCGGTCGCCGGGCGCGAGCTCGATCCGCGGCTGCGCGGCCTGCTGCGGCACGCGGTCGACTCGATGGTCCGTCGGCGCGGCGTTCCCGGGTCGGCGCGGCACATCGCGCTCCGTACCGCCCAGGCCGTCAACGCCTCCCGCCCGGCGACGCACGTCCTGGCCCAGCTGCTCGTCGCGCGGCTGGCGGATCTGCCGCCGGACGCCGGCCTGCCCTCGGTCGACGCGGTGGTCCGGCCGGTGACCGAGGAGGAGTCCCGTACGGGGGCGCCCGCGGGCGCCGAGGTCCCGGACGCGCTGCGGCGGATCGTCGAACGGGCGCTCAGCGCCCCGATCGCCACCCTGGTCGAGCGCGGCATCGTCACGTCGGCCGAGGTGCTGGCCGAGCTCGTTCCCCAGTTGGTCGCGGCGACCACCGCCGAGGCGTACGAGGACACCGCGCTGGGCGCGCTGATGGCCGCGACGTACCGCGCGTTCCGCAACCGGCGGTCCCTGCTCCTGCTGAACCTGGAGCGTCAGGTCCGGCTCGAGGAGCTGCCCTGGGTCGGCGCGGTGACGCCGTACCGCTCCGCGACCCGAGGCGGTGGCTCGGCGCGCACCGCGCTCGTACGCCTCGGGGAGCTGGCGCTGCAGGGCTTCCCGGGCACGATCCTGCCTAATCCGCTGATCCGGGAGCTGTCCACGCTGTCCCGGCAGGCGAGCCTGGACGTGCCGTTCACCGAGGAGCTGGCCGCCGACATCTTCATGGGCGCCTTCTCCCCCAAGTTCCCGCGCGCCGCCCGGCTGGCCGCCGACCTGCTCGAGGGCACGCTCTACGACCGGTACTACGGGATCGACTACGCGGCGGTCCGCGGGCTGCCCGAGCCCGACCGGTTCGCCGCGGTGTGCCGTGCGCGGGCCGGGGACCTGGCGGGCGGCTCATGGGTGGCGGCGAACGGCACGGTGATCGAGCAGGCGCAGATCCTCACGACGCACAACCTCGCCGCGCTGATCCACCCGATCGGCGTGGATCCGGCCGGAGGCTGGGCGGACCTCGCCCGCCGGGCGTTCACCACCGTGTGCCGTTGCATCGCCCAGGTGGAGGGCAACCGGCGCTCGCTGGGCGTCATCAAGGACGCCGCGTACGCGTGGCGGCAGGTGGTGTTCTTCCTGTCGCTGTGCGGTCTGGAGGACCAGATCACCGTCATCGCCGGGATCCAGGAGGAGGTCCGGCGCCACCCGGAGCACGTCGTACGGCGGCTGGCGCCGGTGCTCGCCGGGCTGCGGCACGTCCTCGTCGGCGGCGGCCTGGACGACGGCAGTGCCCCGAACGCCCGCCGCTTCACCGGCTGGAGCACCACCGGCCACTGGATGCGCGACGTCGCTTAGTTGAACGGTTGGCCCGGAGTACGAAGGGCTGTTAGCCTTGCCGCGGCGCGAGAGACGCCTGATCACTCCGGGACGAGGGAGGTTGATGAATATGGCTGCCAGCAGCCGTCTTCAGCATGCCCTTGTCCGGTCCGCGCAGGCTTAGAGCGCGGTCCGGGTCGTCACCAACGACCAGGAGACTCAGGTGTCTTCTTTCTTTTCCGTGACCGATGCCGATCTGACCACCGACCGCCTCATCCTGCGGTCGTGGACCCCCGGCGAGGCCGCCGCCGTCCTGGACGGCGCCCGGTCGGCGCACTGGGCCCAGGACTTCCCCGCCGAGGGCGATCACGTCATCGTCGGCCTGTTCGCCGAGCATCCCGCCTGGCTGGACGAGTACGGCCACCGTCAGGTCATCGAGCGCGACGGCGGTCTGGTGGTCGGGTCGATCGGCCTGTTCTGGCCGCCCAGCGACGGCACCCTGGAGATCGGGTACGGCATCGTGCCCTCCCGGCGTGGCCGCGGCTACGCCGCCGAGGCCACGCGCGCACTGACCGCGTTCGCCCTTACCGCACCGGGCGTCCACACGGTCTACGCCAACGTGGAGTTGTCGAATCCCGCCTCGCTCCGGGTCCTGGAGAAGGCCGGCTTTCGGCGATCGCACACCGACACCGAGCAGAACACCGCCCGGTTCGTCCTGAGCGCGACACAGCCGGCCCGCCGGTAGCCAGCTCACGGGGATCGGCAGCGGCATCCCGCTGCCGATCCCCCTCGGCCGGTCAGCCCACCCTCGCCCCAGTCGCGGCAGTTAATAGACGCGAAGATTATCTGTGCGTAGAATAACTTCCGGATCCCCGCGCGAACGGAGCATCACCATGTGGGAGTACGAGCACACCGCCGAGACGGTCGCCTCCCCGGAGGCGGTGTGGCGGCTGTGGGCCGACGTGCCCGGCTGGGGCACGTGGAACGCCGAGATCGAGAAGGTCGAGATCGACGGACCGTTCGCGGTCGGAACGCAGATCACCATGACGCCGCCCGATGACGAACCGGTCGTGCTGAAGGTCGTCGAGGTGGCGGAGAACGCGCTGTTCGTCGACCAGCTGGACGCCGGCGACTTCGTCGTCACCACGACGCACCGCGTCGAACCGCTCGGCGACGGCCGGAGCCGGATCGTCTACCGCACGGAGATCGACGGGCCGGCCGCCGACCAGGCCGGTCCCGAGCTGGGCCCGGCGATCACCGCGGACTTCCCCGACACCGTCGCGGCGCTCGTCCGGCTGGCCGAGGGCCGATGACACACCATCCCGACGAGAGCCCCGGCTTCCTGCTCTGGCAGGTCACGCTGGGCTGGCAGCGGGAGATGACCGCGACCCTGGCCCCGCTCGACCTGACCCACGTGCAGTTCGTCCTGCTGGCCACCACCTGGTGGCTCAACTCCCAGGGTGAGGAGCCGAACCAGCTCACTGTGGCCCGGCGGGCCGCCACGGACATCAAGATGACGTCGCAGGTGGTGCGCAAGCTCGAGGACAAGGGCCTCGTCGAACGCCGGGTCGACCCCGCCGACACCCGCGCCAGGCGGCTTCGGGTGACCGAGCGGGGCGCGGAGGTGGCGCGCGCGGCGGTCGAGGCGGTGGAGGCGGCCGACGCGGAGTTCTTCCGCCGGGTGCCCGACCCGGCGGCGCTGCTGCGGATCCTCAGGCCGCTGGCCGCGCCGCCGGACGAGACGACTCCGTAACCGATCAGGCGGGCAGGCGGCTGAACCAGTCGACGATCGCCGCGGTGCCGCTCACCGCCGTCCCGAGGTGCCGGGAGCCCTGGTAGTCGATCGGACCGAGCTCGATCGTCGGCAGGTCGGCACCGCTCGCGTGGAACGCCGTCCGGCAGCGGTCGGTGTTGGCGGTGACCGCCTGCTCGTCGCCGGTGGCGTAGTACAGCCGGGCGGGAACGCGCGGCGCCCAGCCGGTGCAGGTCGCGTCGGCCACCCGCAGCGCCGCGGCGAACGCCCCGGACGGGTGCCGCAGCAGCTCGAGGCCGTGTGGGGTGAGGAGATGGTCGAGGTCATCGGGCAGCGCCGCGAGCATCTCCTGCCCGGGAGTCGTCCCGTCGAACAACCGCTCCACCTTGTCGGCGTACGGCGCCTGGAAGACCTGGCCCGGCGCGTCGTAGAGGTGGTGCAGGCGGTTCCAGGAGACGAGCAGGTACGTCACGTAGGCCACGCCGAGCTTCGGGGCGATCTCCCGGCCCGCGAGGACCGCCGGGAGCTCGGCGTCGCGGAAGGCGTACGCGCCGCTGATCGGCGCCACCGCGCCGAGCCGGTACCAGGGGTCGGCGCCGTCCTGCAGCGCCCGCGCCAGCCCCAGTGCCGCCGACGCCCCCTGCGAGAAGCCGGTGACCAGCACGCGTCGCTGCGGCGTCCGCCCCCGGCCTGCCATGAACGCGCGGGCCGCGCGCAGCATGTCCAGGGAGGCGGTGGTCTCCGACGGGACGTCCATCCACGGGTGGGTACCCGGCCCCTTGCCCAGCCCGAGATAGTCGGGAGTGACGGCGGCGAAGCCCGCCGCGCCGAACGTCATCGCCGGGGCGGCGGAGAAGTCGTCCTCGCCGATCGAGGGGGCGTCCTCCTTGTAGCTCTGGGTGCCGTGGGTGAACGACACGAGGCGCGGCCTCCGGTCGCCGCCCCGTGGCAGCACGACCAGGCCGCTGGCGATCGTCGGCCGGCCCTCGGCGTCCACGGTGCGGTAGACGAGGCGGTCGAGCTCGACGCCGTAACGCACGCCGGCCTGCACGAACCCCGCCTTGCCCAGCGCCGTACGCGTCTGTTCGGCCGAGAGGACGCGGAGGCGTACGGGGGCGGCGGCCAGGGTGCCCCGGTCGCCGGCCGGGTCCGTGGCCCGGGTCCGCGCGTTCGCGGACGCGGGGCCCGCGACGGTCCCGGCAAGGGCGACACAGGCGGCCGTCACGAGGGCGACGGCTCGTCGGTTCACAGGAATTCTCATACCGCCGACGCTAGGGACGCCCGCCGGTCGGCCCCAGCCTGCCAACCCCCGCGACCACGGTGTACCCAGCCCCCCCACACCGAATGGCCTTGAAGTCGGCGCCGAGGATTTCGGTGCCAGGGACGACGGCGATCCAGGGCGTTGATGACCGCACCAGACCGGCACCCGCGAAAGTCTCGGATAACGCGAGCATCGCCGCCCTGTTTACGCCGCTTCGTCCTATTCGCGAGTCCGAGCGCGCGGCGTTCGCCGAGCATTCCGCCCCGGCCGGCGCGACCGGCCTTCCACCTTCAGGCCACCGGGGAGGACCAGCGCCTGCGACATCCGCGACTACCGAACCTGCCGCCGCCGAGACAGTGCGCCTTTCAGCCACCGTTGCATCGAACCGAATTTTCGGACGGGAGAAAACCAACAGTCAGGGCACCGACGGCCGTTCGAGGTCGCATCGGCGCTGCTCACCGGATCGCCAATGGCGCTGCCATCACGTGCCGAAAGGTGGTGATCGCTGGGAGTAATGTGACGAATGACGAAGAACTAGGCGAACAGTGAGACATGAGCGTTATCTGGCGGATAGGGTGCCGCGTGCGTCGTTGATGAATTCAGTCTCGCGGCGCTCTCAGACCTACTTCCCTTCGCTGGAGGTACTGCATGCGCCTGAAAAGGGCGACTCTCACTTTTGCCGGTGCGGCGGGCGCTCTCGCCGTCACCACCCTGGCCGCGTCCCCCGCGTGGGCCTGCAACGACCGCGACCCCGCGCTCCGGCTCGAGGCCAAGTGCGGCGCGAACGGTCAGCCGAACTGGATGGTCTACAACCCCAACAAGTGGGGCGCCGTGCCGTTCACCTGGAACGACGACAAGGGCGGCCACAGCAACAGCAAGATCCCCGCGCCCGCCGGCGGTGCCGTCGCACTGCCGACCCACGCGTCAAAGGTGACCGTGGTGGCGTACCGTCCCGACAACCGCCGGCTGCCGGTCTGGCAGCGGCACGGAGCGTTCGGCGTGAAGCACTGCGCCGCCGCGCCGACCCCGACGCAGAAGCCCCACAAGCCGGGCAAGCCGGTGACGCACAAGCCCAGCCCGACCCCGACCAAGTCGAGCGCCAAGCCCGCGACGGCGACGCCGGTCCCGACGGCGCCCAGCGGCGAGGCCCGCCCGGCGACGCCGGTCAAGGCGCAGCCGAAGTTCACCGGCTGACGTACGAAGGCTGACCGTCGTATCCGGGAAGGCGCGTTCCCGGACACGACGAACGCTCGCAGGCGGCCCGGGATGGCGCGATCCCAGGCCCCGCCCGCGAACGAACGCTCACAGGCGGCCCGGGACGGTGCGTTCCCGGGCCGCCCGCCTGTCATCCAACCCGCGATTCGCTAAGGAGCGAGACCGATGTCCATCAGCACGGCCGCGTCGCGGCCCCGCTGGGCGGCCGCGACGATCGGCGTCGCCCTCGGTATCACGCTGACCGGCTGCGGCGGCGGCTCCGCCCACCCGGGCAAGAGCGCCCCGGCGGCGGACACGAACTCCACGGCGGCCGCCACCGACTCGGCGAAGTTCGGCGACGGCCCGAGCACGATCGCCACCGCGCGTACGAAGACGGTGCAGATCTACCAGAACCCCGGAGACGCCGATCCGAGCATGCGGCTGAAGAACCCGAACCCGGACGGCGTCACGCGGGTCTTCCTCGTGGTGGGCACCAAGCCCGGCTGGCTGCACGTCCTGCTGCCGGCGCCGCCGAACGGCAGCCAGGGCTGGATCGCCGCGAAGGACGTCACGACCGCCAAGACGAGTTACTGGGTGCAGGTCCTGCAGTCGGCGCACCGCGTGAAGGTGTACAAGGGCAAGCAGGTGCTGATCGACACCCCGGCGGCGATCGGCAAGGCCGACACCCCCACCCCCGGCGGCCGCTACTACCTCACCGAACTGCTGCAGGCGCCGAACCCCAACGGCGCGTACGGCCCGTACGCCTACGGCCTGAACGGCTACTCGACGACGCTCACCCAGTTCAACGGCCAGGACCCGATCATCGGCATCCACGGCACCAACGAGCCCAAGTCGCTCGGCACCTCCGTCAGCCACGGCTGCGTCCGCGTCGGCAACACGGTGATCACCAAGATGGCGAAGATGCTGCCGCTCGGCACCCCGGTGCAGATCGCGTCCTAGACGTTCGCGAGAACGACCGCCACGATCGCGCGGTCCAGCGGATCCTCCAGGCCGGCCCCTGCCTCGGGAGCGCGCGCACCATCGAAGATCTCGCGCAGCACCCGGACGAGGGCCGGTCGCCACCGCCGTCGCGTCAGGTCGTCGAGTTGCCGGAGAGCCCGCGCGTCGGCCTCCGAGTGGCCGCACAGGGCCAGGACGATGTCGCCGAGCAGCGGACCGGCCGGGATCGCGTGCCACAGCTCGACCGGCACGGCCACGCGTCCGGCGAGCGCGTCCAAGGCGCGGGAGACGACCGCCCTGGCCCAGGGCTCGAGGTCCTCGAGGAGCCGCTCATCGCGTTCTCCGGCTCGGATCCTCCGCAACGCGGTGGCCAGCGGGGCGATGAACAGGTTCTCGGCACAGGACACGAGGTGGGCGTCGATCGCCGAGGCGGCCTCCGGGTCGGTACGGGCGGCGAGGATCCCGGCGATGGCCGCCTCCCAGGCGGCGAGGTTCGCGGCCGCGAACGCGCCGTCGGCCACGAGGTCCGGCCCCTGAGCCGCGGCCACGATCCCGGCCCACAGGCTCTCCCGCCGCTCCGGTGCGGGCACCAGGCGTTCGAGGAGCGCGTCCAGCGCCACCCCGGGCACCGTACCGACCCGTCGGCACAGGTCCGCCAGGTCGCCCGGCGCGATGTCCGCGTCGGCCGAGCCGCGAATCAGGCGACCGGCCCGCCGCGCGCCGCCGCTCATCGCCCATTCCATGCCGGCCACCGCGCCGATCGCCGCCGCCGCCAGGAAGTGCGCCACCGCCCCCGCCGTCTCGCCCGTCTGCTCGAGTTGTTCGGCCAGGCGGTAGTGGTCGTGCAGGGGTGCGCTGGCGAGGCCCTGCGCGTAGGCGTACCGCAGCGCGTCACGGCGGAGGCCGACCGCGACCTCCGGATGACCGCGGGCCGCCTCGGCGTCGGCCAGGTGACCGAGGATGGCACCGAGCCGCCTGAGGTCGCCTGATCGGGCGAACGCCGCACGGCTGCGCTCGAGGATCGCACGCGCCTCTTCGACGCGGTCGAGCTCCATCAGCAGCCCGCAGATGCTCACCTCCACCCACAGGATCTCGTCCGCGTCGGCGTCCCGGCCGCGCATGGCGGCGATCCGGTCCTCGTGCATCCTCAGGGCCTGCTCCGACTGACCGAGTTGGGTCGCCGCGGCGACACCGATCCCGAGGAGTTCCTCGACGACCTGCCGCGGCCGTACCGCCTCGACGGGCCCGCCATCGGCCGGGATCTCGTCGACGCGCCTCCAGAGCCGGTCGATCTCCGCGAGGCCCTCGGCCATCCGCCCCAGGAGCAGCAGCGCCTTGACCCGGGCGAGCTCGCCGATGAGCACGGTCCAGGGACCCGCTCCCGCCCGTCGGGAATGGTCGATGGCCTCCTCGGCGAACCGCAGCGCCTCGTTGGCGTCGCCATTGTGGAGGCACACGTCGACCAGCTCGACGGCGGCCGCCGCGATGTTCCAGTGGTTGCCCTGCCGCAGCGCGGCCTCCCGGGCCGCGCGGACGTGCCGTTCCGCCGCCGCCGGGTCGACGTGCTTCAGGGCGCGCGCCAGCCGACCGTGCGCCTCGGTCTCCTCCTCCGTGCCCATCGCCTCCTCCAGCAGCCGCCGCAGCGTGGGCAGTGCCTGGAAGGCGGTCTCGCGGGTGGGGTTCCGGGTCACCGCGATGCCCAGTGCCCGGCCGGCCTGCTCGGACCGCCCGAGCCGCAGCAGGTAGGGAACGGCGCTGAGCCCCATCCCGGCCACCATCTCCTCGGATCCCTGGTGCGGGCCCGGAGCGCCCGCGGCCTCCATCTGCTCGCTCCAGAAGGCGCCCAGTTCGGCGTCCACGGCCTCCCGGAACTCCGGTCCGGCCATCGCCCGGCCCGCGCCGGCGACGCCAGGATGGATCTCGTACGCCCCGCCCTGATGCACCTCCAGTAGCCCCTGCGCGCGCAGCACCGCCGTCCCGGCGGTCACGTCCGACGCCCGCACCGAACGGCGCAGGCGCTCCCGCAGCGCCGGCCAGGTGCGGATCGCGACCCCGACGTGGCGGTCGGCCGGCTCCAGGCAGCAGAGGAAGGCGAACAGGTCGCGTACGGACGCCGACAGCCGGCCGACGATCCGCTCCGTCCAGATGCGGAGGACCGCCAGGTAGTCCTCCGCCGCCGTACCAGGCTCCCCGGTGCGGAGGAAGTCGTCCGGCGACCGGTCCGCGCCGTCCCAGACCCCGGCGGCCGCGGCGGTCAGCCCGCTCAGCAGCGTACGGTCGGCGGCCTGGGCGTCGGCGAGTTCCAGGAGCTTCGGGTGGCCCTGCGCGGCGGCCAGCACCCGGACCACCAGTCGGCGGCCCGCGTCCACGTCGACCCGCGCGGTGCCGTCCATGAGGGCGCGCAGGTTCGGCAGTTCGCGTGTGAGAAGGACGGCCTCGTCACGGGACAGCGCGTGGATCGGCTGAACGTCCACCCCGGGCCGCAGGCCGACCAGCCGGACCCTGCTGGTGACGACCAGCCTGGAGTAGCCCTGATGCGCGGTCAGCGCGTCGACCATCGAGGACCACCGCGGGTCCCGCCACTCCCCTGCCGCGGTGAGCAGCGTCTCGGCGTTGTCGACGACGACGAGCACCCGCTTGCGTTCGAGGTACTCGGTGAGCTTGGGCAGCTCGGCCCGCAACGCGGCGTCGTCGTCCAGCAGGTGCACCAGCCGCAGCCCCTCGATGTGTCCCTCCAGCCGGAGGGCGAGACCGGAGAGCGCGCCGGTGATGTCCTGGCTCTCCTCCGGCGCCTCGTACCAGACGACGGCCGGGAAGGTGTCGGCGTGGGTGTAGGCGAGTTCGGCGGCGCAGGAGGTCTTGCCCGCCCCGGCCATGCCGTGCAGCACCAGCCCGGACCGGCGGCTCTCCGGTGCCAGCACCTCGCTGGCGGTGGCCATCACGCCGACCCGCCCGACGAAGCGATCCGGTTGCGGCGGCAGGTCGCGCAGCTTCACCTCCTCGGCGAACGCGGGCGGCCGCTCCCGCGGAGCGGACAGCCGCAGGTCGCGGGCCGATGACCCGAACAGGGCGGGCGTGGCCACCGACAGCGGCGGGCGGTCCGGCGTCGGCGGCACGGCCACGGCCTCGCGCACGGCCCGCGTTAAAGCGGTGGCGAGCGGCTGTCCGTGCCTGATCAGCCGCTCGTACAGGCCGTTCCCGAGCGCGATGGCGAACTCGTCCGCCACCGGATAGCGCATCGCCACAACGGCGCAGCCGAGCCGCCCGGTCAGCGCGGCCGCCAGCGTCGGCGGCGGCGTCTCCCGCATGGGCTCGTCGACGTCGGCCGGCGGGTTCGCGCGGACGGACGGCTCCAGGCCGAGCACGCGCAGATGCTCGGCGGCGGTCAGCGCCGCCGACGAACAGGACGACAGCACCGCCAGCTTGAGGCGTTCGCCGAGCGGCCGCAGCCAGTCGGCGAGCTGCTCCGCCGGCACGGGGAGCGGCGTCCCGTCGGGGTTCTCCAGGAGGAACCCGCCCCGGTCCCCGTGGCCGGACAGGTGCAGCACGTCCCAGCCATCGCCGTCCTCGACGACCTCCCGCAGCCGGTCGGGCGTCACGCCGTACTGCAGCGCCCGCAGCTCGACCGCGCGACCGCCCACGGCGGCGATCCGTCGCAGCAACGCGGTCAGCTCGTGGCGTTCCTTGCGCAGGTTCAGCGCCGAGCTGCCCACCGGCAGGCTGAACAGCCCGAGGACCCGCAGCCGTTCCTCGACCGGTCGGGCGGCGCGCGGCGGTTCGGTCCCGACGCGCAGGACGAGGCTCACGCCGTGCGACACCAGCGGCGTCCCCCGAACGTGGGCGAGCTCCAGCGGCCGGTACGCCACCAGGTGCGCCGCGTCCGGGACGTCCACGAGCACGGTCAGCGGCGCGCGGTCGGCCAGCGCCGCGCCGACCGGCCCGAACACCTGCTCGCCGGCCCATCGGCCGACCTCCTCGACGATCTCCGTCTCGGCGGCGAGCCGCCGGTCGGGAGCCGCGCGCCACTGGAGGTACCCGTACAGGTCGCCGAACGCCTCGTACCGCCAGTCCGCCCCGTCGAGCCGTACGTCATGCGCGGCGATGAGCGCGCCGTCCGCGTCGCTCAGCTCCCACCGCCAGCGCTCCGGCCCGTCGAAGTCGACGGCCCGAAGCATGATGGCCGCCGTCATGGGCCCTCCTTCATAGGCGCTCGGCCGTCGCCTCGGCCAGGCTAGATCGCGGAGGAACAGGTCGCTATCCGATCTCAACTCCCGAACACCCAGATTTCAACGGCGATCCCGCCGCCACCGCACGTACGCTCGGACCAGGTGATCGGCGGAGGTGGTCGTGGCGGAACTCCGGTGCGAGGTCACGGACTATGACGGCCCGGCGCGGTGGCGGTGGGTGCTCACCGGTCCGGGTGGCCGGTTCCTCGGCGACCACGAGGTACGGCTCGACGAGACGGACTGGCAATACGAGGCGTTCACCGACCTGCGCGCCTACCTGCTCTGGCACACCGCGCCGGACCGGCGGATGGAGCAGGAGACGCGGATCGTCGCCGAGGTGGGCGCGTGGCTGGGCGAGCAGGTGTTCGGCCCGCTCGGCGCGGCGATGGTCCGGGAGCGCCCGGCGACGGTACGGATCGTCGTGCCCGCCGAAGCCCGAACGCTGGCGTTCCGGCCGTTCGAGCTCGCCCACGTCGACGGCCGCCCCCTCGCCCTGCGCAACGTCACCCTCGTCACCCAGGTCGGAACCGAGCGGACGAGTCCCACGAAGGGCGTACGGGACCGGCTGCGGGTGCTGGGCCTGTTCAGCCTGCCGACCGGGCACCGCCCGCTGAACCTGCGCCGCGAACGCCAGGCGCTGTCCCGGCTGTTCCAGGAGATCGCCGCCGTGCACGGCCGGGCCGTCGACGTCCGCGTCCTGCAGTACGGGGCGACGCGCGAGCGGCTGCGCGAGATCCTGGAAGAGGACGAGGGCTGGGACATCGTCCACATCTCCGGCCACGGAGAGCCGGGCGAACTGCTGCTGGAGCACGCCGACGGGTCCGCCGACCCGATCGACGCCGCCGACCTGACCGACCTGCTGGACCTGGCGCGCGAGCGGCTGTCGCTGGTCAGCCTGTCGTCCTGCTGGTCGGCCGCCCTCACCGCCGCCGAACAGCTCCGCCTGCTGAAGCTGACCCCGCCTCCCGCCCTCGCCGACGAACGCTCGACAGGAACGGCCGCTCCGGACCGCCCGACGGCCGCGCTGGCCACCGAACTGGCGGACCGGCTGGACTGCGCCGTTCTCGCGATGCGCTATCCGATCATCGACGACTTCGCCATCGACCTCGCGGAGAAGCTCTACGGGTTGCTCGCCGAGAAGGCACAGCCGCTGCCGCGCGCGCTCGGTACGGCGCTGCGGCAGGTGGTCCGCGATCCCCCGACGCCCGCGTGCCCTCCGCTGTCCGTCGCGACCCCCGCCCTGTTCGGCGCGCACGCCGTCGACCTGCGGCTGGCCGCCCCTCGCCGTACCGAATCGGAGTCCTACGCCCCCTGGCGGCTGAAGCTCGCCGGCTTCCCGGCCCAGCCGGAGCGCTTCGTCGGGCGCGTCGGGGTGATGGCGCGATCGAGCAGCGCACTCGCCCCGCGCAGCGGTTCGTCCGGCGTGCTGCTGCACGGCATGCCCGGAGCGGGCAAGACCGCCTGCGCACTCGAACTCGCCTACACCCACGAGGACGTGTTCGAGCGACTGGTCTGGTTCAAGGCGCCCGATGAGGGGCGCGACATCACCGACGCGCTCACCCGGTTCGCGATCCAGCTCGAGTCGGCCCTGCCGGAACTGAAGTTCGCGCACCTGGTCGACGACGCGGACCGGCTGGATCCGTTCCTGCCTCGCCTGACCGAGCTGGCGGAGCGACGACGGCTGCTCATCGTGGCCGACAACGTCGAGTCCCTGCTCACCGGGTCCGGCGAGTGGCGCGACCCGCGTTGGCGCGCCGTCGTCGCGGCGCTGACGGACCACTCAGGGCTGAGCCGGCTCGTGCTGACGAGTCGGCGGCTCCCCGAGGGCCTCGACCGCCGCATCGGCGTCGAGCCGATCGACGCTCTCCCGTTGGACGAGGCGCTGCTGCTCGCGCGGGAACTTCCCGCGCTGAACCGGCTGCTCGAAGGTACGGTCGAGGGCATCGAGGCGGACGCGGCCCGGCGGCTGGCCGCGCGGGTCGTCGAGGCCGCGCAGGGCCACCCGAAGCTGCTGGAACTGGCCGAAGGCCAGGCCTCCGACCCGAATCGGCTGCGAGACCTGGTGACCACGGCCGGAGACGCCTGGCGGGAGACCTCCGTACTGCCCGAGCGGTTCTTCACCACGGGCGCGGCCGATGCCACCGGTGACGACTATCTGCACGCCCTCGGCGCGTGGACGCGGAGCCTGATCGGCGGGTTAGCACCGGCCGAACGCGACGCCTTCTTCTTCCTGTGCTGCCTGGAGGAGGACGACCGGATCGACCCGGTGCTCGAGTCGACCTGGGATCTCCTGTGGGCGGACCTGGGCCGTCCGGCGAGGAGGCGCTGTCCCGGCCGCTCGCTCGGGACGATGACCGGTTCCCCTTGGCGGACGCGGTCGGACGCATACTCTCGGGTGCACGCGATCCCTCGGTGGCGGCGTACCTCTGGGACCCGGTCGACCGTGCCGTGGTGGTCACTGTGCTGCACCATCTCGGCGTCGACCTACCGGAGGACGAATGAGCAACGACCGGATCGCCGCGCTGGCCGACGACGACGCCATCGGGGTGTTGCGTCTCGTGCTGGAGCGGCAGGGCGTCCCGGTGGACGCCGCCTCGCTGCGGGGGACGGAGCAGCACGTCGCCGAGGCCGTGGCGGACGCCCGTGGGCTGGCCGAGCCGGATCCGGACGCCACTCCGGGGGCGCTCGCCCGTACGGCGCTGGCGCACCTCGCCGAGGGCGACGCCGCGACCCGCGACCTCGTCGAGCGGGCCATCGACATCCAGCCCGGGGCGCGGGAGCGCTTCGACCCCGCCACGCTCGGCGTGGGCGCGCTGGTGCTGCTGGCGTTCCGGACCGATATCCGCCTCGAACGCGATCCCGAGAAGGGCTGGACGTTCAAGCTGCACACCAAGCGGCTCGGCGACTCCTCCGTCGGCAAGCTGCTCAGTCAGCTCTTCGGGGTATATCTCAAACGCTGACGCCCGACCCGATCGGGTCGTCAGAGCCGGTGCGATTCAGCACGAACGCCGGTCGAGTCCGTATTTAGACTCCGCTTCGTGTTAGGTCGGCTGCTCTCCGGGTATTCCGCCGCACCTACCCCGAACGAAGAGCGGTCAACGGCGGAGAAGGTGCAGGCATGGCGAGTGACGTCCGTACTTCCACGACGACCCCGGCCGGCTCCCCCTCGGAGCACGACGATTCGACCGGAGACCTCGTCAGCCGGGCGACGCGGCAGATCAGTGAGCTGATCCGTCAGGAGCTCTCGCTGGCAAAGGCCGAGCTGGCCGACAAGGGCAAGGAGGCGGGGCGCGGCGCCGGGCTGTTCGGCGGGGCCGGGACCGTCGCCTTCTACGGCGGCGCCACGCTGATCGGCGCGGCGGTCGCGGGCCTCGCGGTCGCGTTGCCGGTCTGGGCGGCGGCCCTGATCGTCGGCGTGGTGCTGCTGGCGATCGCCGGCCTGCTGGCCGCCGCGGGCCGGTCGCGGCTGCGCCGGGCGACGCCGCCCCTGCCCGAGCAGGCCACCGAATCCGTGAAGACCGATGTGCACGAGATCAAGGACCATCTCAAGGAAGGGCATTCCCGATGAGCGACTCCCCGACGGCGGGCGGCGCCGAAGACAAGAAGGGCCGGCCGGATGACCGGCAGGAGCTGAAGGCCGACATCGAGCAGACGAGAGAGGAACTGGGCGAGACCGTGGAGGCGCTGGCGGCGAAGGCCGACGTGCCCGCGCGGGTCCGTGGCAAGGCCGCCCAGTTGCGCGAGCAGGCGACCGGGACCCTCGGGACCCTGACCCAGACCGTACGGGAGAAGGCCCCGCAGCTACGCGAGCAGGCGACCGGGACCCTCGGAACGCTGACCCAGACCGTACGGGAGAAGGCCCCGCAACTGCGGGAGCAGGCGACCGGGACCCTCGGAACGCTGACGCAGACCGTACGGGAGAAGGCGCCGCAGGTGCGGGAGCAGGTGGCCGGGCCGGTGGCCAAGGTGGGGCAGGCCGTGCCCGAGCCCGCGCGGCGGACGGTCGCGCGCACCGGCCGGCAGGCGACGCAGGCCGCGGGCCGGCGGCCCGGCGCGCTCTACGCGGCGGCCGGGGTCTGCGCGGCGGCCGGGCTGTGGCTGTGGCGTCGCGGCCGCAGGCGGCGCTGACGAACGACTCCGCCCGGCACCCGGACGTCCTCGCGACCCGGGTGCCGGGCGGCCAAACCGAGCGGCGGCCGCCGAGGGTCTCCGTGGCGCCGGTGACGAAGAACCCTCGGCGGCGACGGCGAGCCGCCTAGCGGCTGCCGTGCTTCGCGGCCTCGTACTTGTCGATGATCAGGCCGAGCTGGGCGTACTTCTCGCTGTAGGCCACCGGGTGCGCGCCCGGCGCGGTCGGCGGGCGGTTCGGGTCGACGTACTGGTTCCCCAGGTTGGAGAAGACCGCGATGATGTAGTTGCGGCCGTCCTTGCCGGGCAGGGACCGTACGATGCCCGCGTCGCTGCCGGAGTTGTTGACCAGGCCCGTCTTGTGGGCGAACGTGACCTCGGCGTTGGCGTTGCAGGGCCGCACGTCGTGCTGGTAGGCGTCCCCGTCGACGGTGACGCTGCCGTCGGCGGCGATCCACCGGGACGGGACGAGCTGGGGGATGCCGGGGGCCGGGTAGTCCGCGCCGCACCAGTTGACCGTCGACAGCACGTCGTTCATGCCCTGGTCGGCGAGTTCCTTCTTGAAGAACGCGCGGGATGAGGGGCTGAGCACGTCGCTGGTGACGGCCTTGCCGTTCGGCGCGGTCCACACCGTGCCCGGCGCGCCGTTGATGAGGGTGAGCAGCTTGGCGGTGTCCAGGGAGCTCATCGTGACCGGGTTGCTCCAGTGCCCGCCGTTGGCCG
>NZ_BAABHJ010000040.1:0-915042 GCF_039542035.1 Actinoallomurus liliacearum | reverse complement strand
TCTCCCGCCCCGGAACCACGTCGATCGTGCCCTGAGCGTGGTTGGTGTACCAGCCCGCGTCATCCCACTGCCGCCACCGCACATCACTGGTGTGGAAGTTCTTGTCGACCGGGATGACCTTGCCATGCGGGTACT
Source organism: Actinoallomurus liliacearum (assembly GCF_039542035.1). Lineage (NCBI taxonomy): Bacteria > Bacillati > Actinomycetota > Actinomycetes > Streptosporangiales > Thermomonosporaceae > Actinoallomurus > Actinoallomurus liliacearum. The sequence continues at coordinate 914,907 of NZ_BAABHJ010000040.1, read as the reverse complement.
GCGGGCTCATCAGCACCGTGCCCGACGACACCGGCCGGTTGTGCCGGTCCAGTTCGATGACGGTCGCGTCGAGCTGTGGCTGCTGGGAGATGGGTTTCGCGTCGTCGGCGGCGGCCAGCAGCCGCGCCTGCTGCTGCGGTGTCTGCGCGTCCTTGTCGACGGAGTTCGCCCGCAGGCTACGGGCCGCGGCGGCCGTGGTCGGCGGGTCGGTGTCGAGGACGTCCTGGAACCTCAGGCCGTCCATCGTCTGCTGAAGCTTGTTCGCGATCTCGCTAACGGAGCCGTTCTTGGGCCTTGCGGCCGCCTGGGCCGGCGCGATGGCCGCGCCGATCAGCGCGCCCGCGGCGGCGAGGCATACGACGCTCCGCCCCCAGATCCGAGATTTTGACATGGGGTCAAGGTAGCCAGAAGATCGTTTTGGTAACGACCGAATCGCGGATTTCGACAGTCTTGTTACGCGGCCCCGGCGCGGCCTGCGTCCGCGCCGGGGCCGACGCGGTCAGGAGAACCAGCGGTGGGGATGCCGGGTCAGGCTGTAGCCGGCGACGCCCGCCACGGCGGCCAGCACGCCGCCGCCGATCGTCCACCACCAGCGGGTCGACGGCCAGGAGAACGAGAACCAGCTCTTGGCGCGCTGGACCGGTTTCGGCGCCGAGCTGACCGCCGACGGATCCGCCGAGGGCATGGCGTCCGGGGCCACGGTCGCGCCGGGGTTGACGGCGGGCGACAGCGGGGCCTTGAGGTGCGCGCCGGACGGCTCGGCGTTCCCGTGCTTGGCGCTGATCCGCAGCCGTACGTCGATCGGCAGGCCGAGGCCCTGCTCCGGCAGGTCGGCCGCCGCCAGCCGTACGAAGTAGGTGCCCGGCAGCGGGTCGCTGGACCAGGGCTCGGCCCAGGACCGGATCTGGCGCAGCGTGCACTGGAGCGAGACCTTGGCCGCGCCGGACTGCGCGGTGACGGTCTGCGGGCCCGCCGTGCAGGCCTGCCGCCGGCGCAGCCCGTCGAAGACCTCGACGTTCCAGGTGCTGGCCCCGAGCCGGTTCGAGTCGGTGGGCAGGGTGATCGTGACGGCGATCCGGTCGGTCTGTCCCGCCGCCGCGGCGAACGACCAGTAGAGGTAGTCGCCGGTCGACGCGGACAGCCGTGCGGCCTGGCCGGGCTGCACGGTCGTCGCGGTGAGGAACGACGTCCCGGCGGTGCCGATCGTCGTACGCGGCTTGGGCGACGCCTTGCCACCGGCGAAGGCCGGTCCGGCGGTGGCCAGCGCGAGGGCGGCGGTCGCGATCGACAGGGACAGGAGTCTCGTGACGCGCACGGTCAGTTCTCCTTCCAGATGGCGATCCGCCAGCGGGCGAGCCAGCCGACGATGAGCCCGGCGACCAGGCCGGCGGCGGTGAGCACGACGAGCAGCAGCCAGCCGCGGCCGAGGTCCGGGCCGTTCGGCGTCGGCGAGGACGGCACGACGTCGACGGTCAGCTCCAGCGGCATGCCGGGCGTCGTCCGTACGCCGGGCGGTGCGGCGAAGGAGTTGCTCACGACCAGGCAGACGGTGCCGGCCGCGGACCCTCCTGTGCCCGCCGACGCGGAGGCGCTCGGCTCCGACGAGCCGGTCGGCCGCTGGTCGGACCAGCGCAGCCCGGTGGACAGGACGTCGGTGCGCCCGCTGCTCGCGTCCGTGCCTCGCACGAGTTCCTGGCCGTCCTGGGACGTCGCGCGCAGCAGCACCCCGTAGTCGGGGTTCAGCCTGCGGTCGAGGGCGACGCTGACGGAGGCGCGCAGTTCCTGCCCGGGGCCCACGGGGACGCGGTAGTAGCGGTGCTCGCTGATCCGTTCGCGGTCGGTGTACACGCCGGGCGACAGCACCGGGGCGTTGGTGCACTGCGTAGCGCCCGCGACCTGCTGCGGGGTCCGCTGGTACGTGCTGCCGGCCCGGTGCACGAGCTGGTTGAGCCGGCTGGTGAGCTGCTGCTGGTGCTGGACGGCGGTGTACGTTCCGCCGGTGGCGTCGGCGATGCAGGTGAGCTGCCGCCGGACCTTGTCGTCCAGGGTCAGCCCGAGCGTGTCGATGACGAGGTGGGTGCCCTGCGCGGCGAGCTCACGGGCGACGTCGCACGGGTCGGGCGGCGCGCAGGTGTCCTCGCCGTCGGTGATGAGGACGATCCGCCGGGTCGTCTCGCCGGTCCCCAGATCTTTGGCGGCGGCGCGCAGGGCCAGGCCGATCGGGGTCCAGCCGGTGGGGCGCAGCGTCGCGATGGCGGCCTTCGCCTCGACCTTGTTCACCTGGGCGACCGGGCTGATCTGCTGGGTGTCACGGCATCCGACGGACTGGGGGCTGCCGGGGAAGCGGTAGCGGGACCCGAGGACGCGGATGCCGAGCTGCGTCTCGCCCGGCAGGGCGTCCACCACTTCGTCGAAGGACTGCTGGGCCACCGATATGCGGCTGCGTCCGTCGATGTCCCGAGCCCGCATCGAGCCGCTGACGTCCAGGACGAGCTCGACCTTGGGCGGCTCCGTGGCAGTGGCCTTGGCGGCGCGGGCGGGGGGCGCGCCGAACATCGCCAGAGCGGCCAGCATGCACAGCAGGCCGGCCGCGGACCGTCGTCTGATGATCACCCGAGGATCCTAATGATCATCAGATGGCGCGCTAAATCGGAATCAGGACCGTGACTCCGTGCCGTGCATGCCGTACCGCTCCTGGTCCGACGGGCGGGGCCCTTCGGGGCCGTCGCGGCCGACGCGCAGCATCCGCGAGACGCGCACGATGCGGAACCTCCGGTCCAGCACCGCGAACTCCGGCCCGCTCATCGCCTCGATCTGGTCGGCGGCGTCGTTCCACTCGGCGATCTCCTCAGGAGTGGCGGGCTCGCCCTGGAACTCCAGCAGCCGGGGCAGCAGCTCGCTGAAGTACTTCGCCAGGTGCGTACGGGCCTGATCGGGACCGTCCGCGCCGGTGAGGGGGTCCCAGGAGTCTCCCTTGATCTCCACCACCGTGTAGGTCGGCGGGAGCAGGACCACGCCTGGGTGGGTGCGGATCGCGTGCCGGGCCTCGATCTGCACCGTCTCGGGGACGGTGCCGGGGATGGGCAGGTGCCCGACGAGGTTCAGCCGCAGCTGCGCCTCCCACTGCCCCACCGGCGTCCGCGGGTCGATGAGGTGGTCCTCGAGCATCCGGGCGCCGTACGGAGGGTCGGTGTCGGTGGGCCGCGGCGGCTCCATCAGCCGCTGTCCGATCAGGGTGAACTTCTCGATCCTGATCACCCGGTAGCGGCGGTCGCCGATCTCCCACTCGTCCTTGGGAAGCTGCTTGCCGTCCTCCGGGTCGAGCCGGTCGGCCGCCGCGCGCATGGCGCGGACGGTCTCCGGGTCGTCCTCGTCCTTCGACCCCATCCGCAGGGCGGCGGCCAGGGAGTACCGGGCGCCCTCCGGATCGCCCGCGCCGACGCAGCCGATGCGCCACTCGGTGCCCTTCTGCACGGCGTACCCGAAGTCGGGCGCTCCCGCCGGGAGGAGCTTGGTGAAGGTCCGGATGCGGTCCCCGAGGTCCCGATCACGCATCGCGGCGACCGGGTCGAGGTCCGCGACCACATTGATGTAGTCGTATCCAGGCATTAACGGAAAGGACATGGGCCCATCTTTACCTGCGAACTCCGGGGCGCGCATCGCTTTCCCCGGATCCAGGGGAAAAGCGGTCCGGCGCGGCGATCCCCTGGTCGGTGCGGCCGACGACGGTTTTAGCATTCTGGGCAGTGAGGATTTACGAGTTATGTCGCTAATGACCATAAAGAGGATTGAAGGCGCCGAAAGCGGCTTATGGACAACGCCTCGGATCCGGGATGGACAACCGGCCGAGGCGATTGTCCACTCCAGCGGTAATTGGACAACCACCGTCCTATACAGGTCCTGCCGTGCGAATCCCTGCGCGATTCGCTCTTTGTCACAGCCCCTCACGGGAGGACCTGAAGTGAGTCTTCGCCATCCCGCGCTACGGCGTCTGGCCCTCGGAATCGCGGCCACGATCGCCACCACCCTCACCACGGGGATCATCGCCGCCACCACTCCCGCGCACGCCGGTCCCTGCCCCGCCGCCGATCCGTACTCCGGCGCCTGCACGACCCCCGTCCCCTACAAGGTCAAGGGGACGGACGGCACCCTCGCCGTCCAGACCATCCCCCAGGTCGACCACGTCAAGAAACGCGTGCGGGAAGGCGCCGGCATCGGTGTGATCTGCCAGATCAACGACGGCGGCACCGACCCCTACGACCACCTGTACAGCCACACCTGGGACTTCACCACCGCAGGCGGCTGGGTGTACGACCACTACGTCACCACGCCGCCCCAGGACCCGAACGGCTGGTCGCGCGGGGTCCGCCACTGCGGCGCAGGCCCCACGTCGTCGGGCGAGCAGAACGGCACCCCGAGTTCGACCGGGCACCGTTCCCGGACCACTCCCCGCACGCAGCCGACCGCAACGCTCTCCGGCGCCTACCCCTGGCCGGCGCAGGACGCCTGGGTCGCCGACGGTCACGGCTACTACGAGGGCGAGTGCACCTCCTTCGCCGCATGGGCCGTTCGCTCCGACGGGCTGCATCACGCCGAATCTCCGGACTGGCTGGGCGATGCCGGTCAGTGGGACGCCCCCGTCGACAAGACACCGCGCGCCGGAGACGTCGCGCAGTGGAAAGGCGGCCGCAACGGGGCCGGTACCGCCGGCCACGTCGCCTACGTCGAGGCCGTCTACGACAACGGCACGATCAAGATCGAGGAATACAACTGGGGCCGTTTTCACCGCTGGAACACCCGGATCATTCCCACCTCCGACCCGAGCCGATTCCTGCACTTCTGACAGCAGAAAAGGACGTTGAATGATGGCCTTCAAAGCGATCGTGCCGGCCGCAGCGATCATCCTGTCCGCCGCCTCCGTCGTACTGACCGGGACTCCGGCGCGGGCGTGCACGACCGATCCCGGCACGGGGGAGTGCGCCTCCGCGCCGGCGCACTACAACGTCCAGGGCACGGACGGAACGCTGGTGGTGCAGCGGAACCCGCACGTCGGCGACCCGCTACGGGAACTCAAGGAAGGCGACGAGGTCGCGGTCGTGTGCCAGACCACGGACGGCGGCGACGACCCGTACGACGGGCTGGCCAGTCACACCTGGGACAAGCTCGCGGACGGCGGGTGGGTTTACGACCACTACGTCACCACCCAGGCGCAGGGCACCGACGGCCGCTCACCCGGCGTACCGCCGTGTGACTCCGAGACGCCCAAGACCACGTCCGCCACCGACGACGGTTCACAGCCGTTCGTGGCCCTCGGCGACTCCTACGCCGCCGGCACCGGCACGTATCAGGACGACGACCCGGGAAACACCGGGAACTGCCATCGCTCGACGGCGACGTATTCGTGGATGTACCCCCAGTCGTACCACCTGCCGTCCTGGCTCGGCGACACCCGTCCCGTCCTGCTCGCCTGCAACGGCGCCACCACCCACGACATCGTCGAGAAGACCGGCGACCGGCCCTCTCCCCAGGTCACGGACCGCAGCGCACTCGGCGCGAACACCCGCCTGGTGACGCTCACCATCGGCGGGAACGACGTGAAGTTCGCCGACATCCTGAGCAACTGCATCAACGGCCTGAGAAGCCAACAGGACGTGGACGACTGCTGGAACAAGAACCTCACCGAAGCCGACGCCAAGATCGACGGCCCCGACCTCCGGAACAGCCTCAAGAACGCCTACACGGCGATCACGGCCAAGGCGCCCAAGGCACACCTCGTCGTCCTCACCTACCCCGACGTCTTCCCCGCGCGGCTACCGGCCAACGCGGCCGACTGCGGCGACACACTGGGCTACGGAACGAAGATGAGCCAGCCCGATCTCGACCGCGTGCACCGTACGTGGCACAAGCTGAACGCCCTCATCACGGAGGTCGCCAAGCAGGCCGGCGCCGCCGTCCTCGATGAGGAGAAGGCCTTCGCCGGACACGACATCTGCACCGACGCGGGCAGCCGCTACGCGAACGGGCTCATGCAGGGCAGGCACGACCACAACACGGCCAGCTTCGGAGCCCACGACGACGAGTCCTACCACCCGACCAAGGCGGGCTACGCCCGGGAGGCCGACCACCTCGCCCACTTCGTCTCCTTCACCTGGGGGAACTGAACCGACCCCGGCCAGGCCCTCCCGGCGACACCGGGAGGGCCTGCCCTACTCGCGAGCGCGTCGCGGCGGCGAGTCGGCGTCCGTCCAGGAGCCGGGGCCGGCGTCGGTGTCCAGGGCGACGTCGGCGCGGTCCCACGTCGTCTCGCGGGTGAGCAGTTCGGCCTCCTGCGCCGCCCACCTCTCCCAGTGCGGCGCGTAGGCGTCACCGTCGCGGTCGAGCGCCCGCCGCCGGCGGGTCCGCTCCCCCGCCTCCAGCCAGACCAGCACGCTCGCGTAGCCGGCGGCACGACGCGCTCCGGCCCCGACGCCTTCGACGATGAGCAGCGCGGGCGGGGAAAGCTCGATCGGCGTCCGCCAGCGCGCGGCCGTCCAGTCGTACCGTGGGACGTACGCGGTGCGCTCGGCGGCCAGCGGAGCGAGGACCTCCGCGACCAGCAGGTCGACGCCGTGCTCGAGGCCGTCCCAGCCGCCGTAGAGGTCCTCGAGGCTCACCACCGGCGCGCCCGACTCCCGGTGCAGCGAGGCGGCGAGCGTCGACTTGCCGGAGCCGGACCGCCCGTCGATCGCGATGACGCGTGTCCGGCCGGCGCGGGCCGGCGCCGTGCGCAGCCGCGCGGCCAGGTCCCGCACCCACCGACGGTCGATCTCGCTCACCGGCCTATCGCCCGTGGATCAGGGCCGTGATGTCGGCGAACAGCCGCTGCGCGGCGGCGGCCGCCTCCTCGGAGGTCAGGTCCATGTTCTGGATGAAGCCGTGCACCAGTCCGGGCTCCCGCCGGTGCACGGTGCGGACCCCGGCCTCGGCCAGCCGGTCCGCGTAGGCGTCGCCCTCGTCGCGGAGCGTGTCGTGCTCGGCGGTCACGAGGATCGTGTCCGGCATGCCCCGCAGGTCGGCGGCGAACAGCGGGCTGGCCGGAACGCGCGTCGCCGGATCGGGCGTCCACTGCTCGACGGCCCAGGCGAGGAAGTCGGCCGCCGGCCCATAGTCGGCGCTCTTCTCCTGGACGCTGGGCCGGGACAGTGTCAGGTCCGTGTTGGGGCAGATGAGGATCTGTGCGCGGGGCAGCGGGCCGCCCTCGTCGCGCAGCCGCAGGCAGGCCATCGTCGCCACGTGGCCGCCCGAGCTGTCGCCCGCCACCGCCACCGGCTCGACCCGGCGCAGGACGTCGACCACGTCGTCGATGGCCGCCGGGTACGGATGCTCGGGAGCCCGCCGGTAGTCCACGGCGAGAACCTCCACGTCGCACGCCTCGGCGATGCGCCGGCAGGTTCGGTCATGGGTGTCCAGGTCGCACATCACCCAGGCGCCGCCGTGGACGAAGACGACGAGCGGCCGCTCCTCCTCGGACGGGCGATAGTGCCGCAGCGTGAGTCCGTCCGGTCCGCGCACGTCCTCGACCCGGACCATCTCCGGGCCCCGGGGCCGCGCACCGGCCCGGCGACGGCTTCCATCACGCAGTTCATGCAGATCGGGTACGGCCATGAGCAGCGATCGTAGGTGCCGGATTCGACAAAGCAAAAGTCCCGGCGGGAGCGGCTTGAAGCCGCCCCGCCGGGACCGGTTCACAGGTCAGTTACCGGGCCGGGGGCCCAGGTCAGCTGCCGGGTCGAGGGGTGTGCGGCCCGGACGGCGTCGGTCCGCCGCCGCCGCCGGGTCGGGGAGTGCCCGGACCCTTGGGGCTGTTGTCAGGGTGGCGAGGAGTCATAGCTCTGCCCTTCTGCTCAGTTTGGGCGGCCATCGGCCGCTTCTTAGGAAGAGCGACCGTCGGCCGCTTCTTCCGGAAGAGACGGTCCGCAGCCTGCAATCGTGAGCAATCGTGAGCAATGGTGCGCTTCGTCACATCAGGGTGGTTAATTCGTTCGTGTCGGTGGTGGGTGGTCGGCCAGACTTGCCGCCTGTGACGTCTCTTCACGTGTTCGACATGGACGGGACCCTCCTCGAGGGGACGACGGCGAGCCTGCAGATCGCGCGGCACGTCGGGTCGACGGATGCGCTGGTCGAGTTGGAAGAGCGGTTCGCGGCCGGGGAGATCGATACGCGCGCCTTCTCGTCCGCCCTCCCCGCGCTGTGGCGGGAGCTGACGCCCTTGGACGTCGCCGCCGCGTTCGCCGCCAGTCCCTGGCTGTCCGGGATCCGGGAGGTGTGCGCGGACATCCGGGCGCGCGGGGAACGCTCGGTGGTGATCACCATGTCGCCCGACTTCTTCGCCCGCCACCTGCTCGACCTCGGCTTCGACGAGGTGGTGGCCTCCCGGTTCCCGGCCCTGCCGTTCGTCGAGCCGCTCGATCCGGAGAACGTCCTCACTCCCCAGGACAAGGTCCGGATCGTGGCGGAGATCTGCGAGCGGCACGACCTCACGCACGCGCGGTGCGTCGCGTACGGGGACTCGATGTCCGACGCTCCACTGTTCCAGCGGCTGACCAGGACGGTGGCGGTGAACGCGGACCACCACCTGGCCGACCTCGCCGCGCTCAGCTACCGCGGCAGCGACCTGCAGGAGGCGTACGCGCTCGGCCGTACGCTCCTCACCGAGAACTGACGCATCACGGGCGCGGGATGTTGCGCAGGTTGGAGCGGGCGAGCTGGACCATGCGGCCGACGCCGCCGGTCAGCACCAGCTTGCTCGTGGTCGTGGCGAAGCCGGCCAGTTGGCGGCCGGTGATGCGCGGCGGGATCGACAGGGCGTTCGGGTCGGTGACCAGGTCCACCAGTGACGGGCCGGGGTGCGCCAGGCCCTCGCGGAGCGCGTCGCGTACGTCACGCGGGTCCTCGACGCGGACGGCGTGCGCCCCGGCGGCGCGCGCGATCGCGGCGTAGTCGGTGTGCGGATAGGTGGTCGCGTACGGCGGAAAGCCCCCGACCATCATCTCCAGGTCGACCATGCCGAGGCTGGAGTTGTCGAACAGCACGACCGTCACCGGCAGGTCGTGGTCGACCAGGGTGAGAAGGTCGCCCATCAGCATCGAGAAGCCGCCGTCGCCGGACATGCTGACGACCTGCCGGCCGGGGTCGAGCAGTTGCGCGCCGATGGCCTGGGGCATGGCGTTCGCCATCGAGCCGTGCGTGAACGAGCCGATCATCCGGCGCCGGCCGTTCGGGGACAGGTAGCGGGCCGCCCAGACGTTGCACATCCCGGTGTCGACCGTGAAGACCGCGTCGTCGGCGGCCTCCTCGTCCAGGATTGCGGCGACGTACTCCGGGTGGATCGGCCGGTGGTGTTCGACGTCACGGGTGTAGGCGGTGACCACTCCTTCGAGGGCGTCGGCGTGCTTCTTCAGCATCCGGTCCAGGAAACGGCGGTCGGTCTTCTCCCGGACCCGCGGGATGAGCGCGCACAGCGTCTCCCGGACGTCTCCCCAGACCGCCACGTCCAGGCGGGAGCGACGGCCCAGGTGCTCGGCCAGGATGTCGACCTGGGCGGTGCGCACGTCCTCGGGCAGGAAGGCGGTGTAAGGGAAGTCGGTGCCCAGCAGGATCAGCAGGTCGGCCTCGTGCATCGCCTCGTACGCGGCGCCGTAGCCGAGCAGCCCGGACATGCCGACGTCGAACGGGTTGTCGTACTGGATCCAGTCCTTGCCGCGCAGCGCGTGCCCGACCGGCGCCTTGACGCGCTCGGCGAACTCCATGACCTCGTCGTGGGCGCCGGCGGTGCCGCGCCCGCAGAACAGCGTGATCGCGTCGGCCTCGTCGACCAGCCGCGCCAGCTCGGCGACCTTCGCGTCGCCGGGGCGTACGGTGGGCCGCTCGGTGACCATGGCGACGTCCCCGTCCGGGGACGGCGCCTCCTGCCCGGCGACGTCGCCCGTCACACTCACGACGGAGACGCCGGAACGTCCGACGGCGTGCTGGATGGCGGTGGTGACGACCCGCGGCGTCTGCTCCGGTGTCGAGATCAGCTCGGAGTAGTGGCTGCACTCGGCGAACAGCCGGTCCGGGTGGGTCTCCTGGAAGTACGCCGTGCCGATCTCGGCGCTGGGGATGTGCGCGGCGACGGCCAGTACCGGCGCCATGCTGCGCTGGGCGTCGTACAGCCCGTTGATGAGGTGCACGTGGCCGGGTCCGCTGCTGCCCGCGCACGCGGCCAGATGGCCGGAGAGCTGCGCCTCAGCGCCCGCGGCGAACGCGCCCGTCTCCTCGTGGCGTACCTGGACCCAGTCGATCGCGGCGTTGCGGCGTACGGCGTCGGTGACGGGGTTCAGCGCGTCCCCGACCACGCCGTAGAGCCGCCGGACGCCCGCGCGTACGAGCAGGTCGACGAGTTGCTCCGCCACCGTTCGCTTGGCCATCGCTCGGTCCCCCCGGTTGAGCGGCGGCCCGCCGGGCAATGATCGATCTCGGCCGAGTCGCCTTGGCCCTCGTACCAACTGTGCCCCGGTCCGCGACGATGCACACGAACGGGACCAGGCGGGGCCGCACACCGTCGGCGTGCGGCCCCGCGAACACCTCCCTACCAGCTGTGGATGCCGGCGCCGTAGGGGTACAGCGGATCCCCGTAGGTCGTCGCCGGTGACTGACCGGCGTCGATCTTCGCCCGGATGTCGGACCGCTCGGCGGCGGTCGCGCCCAGGTCGTACGGGAGGCTCCAGTCCTCGACGGCGTCGGCGGGGGTGTCCGTGCCGCCCGGCTTGAGGACCTGGTCGACGCTGCGCGGGAGCTGCCACGGCAGCGACCCGTGCGGCGTGTAGTCGCCGAACAGGAGGGAGGCCGTCGCCGGGCCGACCTCCTCGCCGCCGCGGTAGGTCATCACGATGGCGTCGGCGATGCCGTTCCACTCGGAGATCACCGTCGGCCGGGGCAGGTCCATGACCACGACCACCGGGATCCCCTGGTTGTGGAAGTTCTGGATGATGGCGAGCTGGTCCGCCGGCAGGTACGGCTGTTCCTTCACCCAGGCGGTGGCGTGCGTGTAGCTGGGCTCGCCGACCGCCACGACGGCCAGCTTGGGCGACGGCCCGCTGTCCTGGTAGACGTTGACGCCGTCCTTCGCCGCCCGCGCCTTGATCGCGTCCAGAATGTCCAGCGAGCCGTAGTTCTGGTGGAAGTAGCTGGTCCAGACGCAGCAGGCGGCGCCGTCGGTGGCACGCGGACCGGCCACCACGATGTTGTCGCCCGCCTTGAGCTTCATCGGCAGGACGCCGTCGTTCTTCAGCAGGGTGATGGACTCGCGCGCGGCCTGGTTGGCGAGCGCGGCGTATGACGGCTGGTGGAAGCGGTACGGGCCGTTCACCGGGTCGCCGTACGGGCGGTCGAAGACGCCGAGCTCGAACTTCAGCCGGAGGACCCTCGTCACCGCGTCGTTGATCCTGGCGATCGGCACGCTGGACAGGAAGCTCGCGATCGAGAATCCGGACGCGCCCGGGTCGGCGCCGCCCATCACGTCGGATCCGGCGTTCGCCGCGCTGATCCACGCGCCCGAGGGCAGCCAGTCGGTCGTGATCAGGCCGGTGTAGCCGAGATTGTTGCGCAGGTAGTCGAGGATCGGCTTGCTGTTGCCCGCGCCCGGCCCGCCCGGGTCGAGGAAGGAACTGCCCGCGTAGCCGGGCATGATGTTGACCGCCCCGGCGTCGAGCGCGGCCCGCCACGGGATCATGTGGTACTTGATCGTCACCGCGTCGTAGACGATGCCCGCCTCGCCGCCGGCACCCTCACCCGGCCAGTGCTTGACCGTCGCGAGGACCGAGGTCGGATTCAGCTCCGGCCCGCCCTGCAGGCCGGTCACCAGGGCGCGTACCTGAGCGGCCGCGACGTCGGCGTTCTCGCCGTTGCCCTCCTGGATGCGCGGATAGAGCACCTTGGTGCCGACCTCGGCCAGCGGCCCCAGCACGCCGCGCGTGCCGACCTCCAACTCTTCGCGGCGCTGCATGTCGCCCAGCTTGTAGTCGAGCGGGTAGTCCTTGCCCGCGGCCAGCGCGCTCTGCAGCGGATACGTGGTCTCGTACCCGGAGATCGTGTCGCCCGCGGAGACCGGCGGGATGCCCAGGCGCGTTCCGGCGGCGGCGCGGAGCACCTTGTCGAGGTCGGCCGGCTGCGCCGGGCCGAAGTGCCACCCCGACTGCGGGTACGTCTGGGCGTTGTAGAACATCTGGTACGCCTTCTCCTCGGGGGTCATCCGGCCGAGGAGGTCGGCCACGCGGGTCTCGACCGGCTGCCGCCAGTCCTCGTACGGCTCGATCGTCCCGTCCTTGTTGAGGTCGCGGGCGCCGTTCACGATGTTCACGCCGTCACCCGCCGCCGTGATCGTGGGCAGGTAGACGCTGAACGTGCGGATGTTCGACGTGGTCCTGGCACCCGACCCGCCGACCGCGACGACGAACCACCGGTACGTCCAGCGGTCGCTGATGTCCCAGGTCGGCGTGTAGCTCGTGCCCGTCGGCTCGGCGACCTTCGTGTAGAGATCGAGCAGCCTGCCGGACGCGGTGAAGTCGTAGTCGGTACGGCTGACGTTGAGCCACACCTCGTAGTGCGCGGCACCGGAGACCGCGGCCCAGGACAGGGCCGGGCGGCGGGTGTCGGTGACCATCGCGTGGTCGGCCGGCGCCGACAGCGCGAACTGGCCGGTGGTCGCCGGGGCCTTGGTCGGCGGGGACAGCAGCGGCGGCGTGTTGCTCGACGCGTCGACCGTGCCGAAGATCTGGAACTCCCAGAGCGAGTAGCCGTAGCCCGTGGCCCTGGCCGTTCCGTAGAAGCGCACGTAGCGGCCCTTGCCGGAGATCGTGAGGTTCTCGGTGCCGCCCTTGCCGGTCGTGGTGCTGTAGATGCTCGTCCAGTTCGTCCGGTCGTTGGAGACCTCGATCCGGTAGCCGGTGGCGTAGGCGTTCTCCCAGACGAGCGTGGCACCGGTGATCGTGGCGGCCCCGCCGAGGTCGACCTCCAGCCACTCGTTGTCGGTGTACAGGCTGGACCAGCGGGTGTCCGTACGGCCGTCCAGCGCCGCCGCCGGGGCGTTGCCGCCCTCCGCCGAGGAGGCCCGGACCTGCTTGAACGCGGAGATCGGGGTGCCGCTCGGCGGCGGCGTCGACCCCGCCGTGCCGTACACCTGGAACTCCCACAGCGAGTAGCCGTAGCCCGTGGCCCTCGCCGTCCCGTACATCCGGACGTAGCGGCCGGTGCCGGAGACGTCGAGCGTCTGCTTGCCGCCGGTGCCGCTGGTGGTGCTGTAGATCGTCCGCCAGGTGGCGGCGTCGTCGGAGACCTGGATCTGGAAGGCCGTCGCGTACGCCGTCTCCCACGTGAGGACGACCTGGGAGACGGTGGCGGAGGCGCCGAGGTCGACCTGCAGCCACTGCGGGTCGCTGAACGCGCTCGACCACCGGGTACCTGTGTCGCCGTCCACGGCCGCCGAGGCGGGGGTGCCGGCGCTCTCGACCGACGAGGCGGTGGCCGGCTTGCCCTGCGAGAGCAACGTGGCGGCCGCGCTCGCCGAACCGGACAGGACGGTCCCCGCACAGGCGAGGAGCAGGGTCAGGATGGTGATCACTACTGCGGGCATTGCGGGACGGTGTTCCGCTGCCCGGGGACGGGGCTTCATGGGGGCGGCTCCTCTTCGCGGACACGGCGGAGCGGCGAGGAGACCGCCCGCCGTGACGCTGGTGGCGGGAAGGACTCCCGGCGGGGGTAGGGGCTCTGACGTGCACCGGGAGCTGAGGAGCGCGCTCTCCCGAGAGACTGATCGGGATCTCGACCGGTGTCAATACTCGGAGAAGGAGTTTTTTCGGAGCTTATATTAAGGCCCTGCTTAGGGCGCCCGCACGGCCTCGCGCCGTACGGCCGCACGCACGACCGACCGCCGTGCCGGTCACGCGAGGCCCGGCACGGCGGCCGGCCGACGGCTCCACCACCGCATGACCGACCGACCCGGACGCCTCCGCGCCGTGTCGGTCGGTCACCGCGACCGAAAACCCTCATTCGCGGTCTTCGGTTACACCTCTGATGGGTTTCGCCTGGTGCCCGAATACGGCCTTACTTACACTTGGCCTGGCACTTGCCCTTGCCCTTCTTGTAGCCGTATTTAGCGCACCGGTGGGTCTTGGGGTTCATCTTGAGACAGCACCGGGTACACGGCGCGGGCTTGGCGTCCACGCGCGCCGACGCCGCGACGACGGCGCCCTTTTGCGCGGACGCGGAGCCGCCGACCAGCAGGACGGCTCCGAGGACGAGCATGGCCATGGCGACGGCCGCGGCGACCAGCTGTCCGACCTTCTGGATCATGAGACCACCTCTTTTCACCATCCAGTCCACTTTGACAAGGCTCGCACCGTTTACCGTTTCCGGATAGGGCCGAATGCCCCGGATAGGACGACATCTGGACAACACTTTCGTGTCCGTTGATACGGACTTTGTCAGTACCCGCCGAGTCTCCGTGTCCCCAGCCGGATCCGGGATAGAAGGCGCCCAATGCGGACACCAAAGGAGTCACCCGATTACCGGCGCCGGAAGCAACGAAAAGGCAATGGAAGGTACGGCCGTCGCCTTCCGGGCGCTCGGGGTGCCGACGTACGGGGCCTGGCCGGCCCAGCTGGGCCCGTTCGAGTGCCGTGGTGATGACGGTGTGACCGTCGATCCCCTCGTAACCGGGAACGCCGACCAGCCACGGCGAGGCGCCGCTGCCCCTGACCACGTTCGGTGGATCTTGTGGCGGCGGAGGTCTCAGCGCAGCGTGCCGTGTTGTTGCACCGTGCGTCGGGCCCTCCGTCCTTTGAGTGCCTCGGAACAGCCAGGAAAGAGTCAAGGACTCCATGCCGGCACCACGGGCGAGCATCGGGTGCGAGCCCACCCGGGTGACTCGCCTTAACGCCCTGGATCACCGTCGCTGACGGCACCTCGAGCGGGCTTTCCCGAGCATCCCGTACGACCCCGCATGACGACCCCCTGGGACGCGATGGGCAACCCCCGCAGATCGCACGGCGCCCGTGCACCGGGGGCAGTCGGCGGTACGGGCCCCGTCGGCAGGAGCGCCTACCGCGACGAGATGAACTGGTGGAGTTCGTCCCCGCTCATCCGGTCGAACCGGGCGAGCGCGGCGTCGATGAACAGGAGTTGGTTCGTGTCGCGAGTCGCGACGTAGCAGGGCTCGTCCTGCCGCCGCCACAGCGGAACACCCCGCACGTTCGAATGGTGCGGTGTGCCGTCGGCCATATCGAGTCGGTGTGGTCATGGGGGTTGGCGCCGGTTCGGAGGTCTTCGCGGACTAGGACCTGTCCGGTGGATCTTGTGGTGCTCCATGGCGGCACGGGGACCAGGCTGACCGGTGTCCGACAGCGGCGGGTTCGTCGCCCCGGGCGGCCGAGCCGGCGACCGGGACGGCTCCGGTCCGCCACCCACGGCGTACCGAATGCTCGGCGACCGTAGCCCAGGACGAGGCCAAAACCCCCATATCGGCACCACGGGTGGGTCTTTGCCGAGCTTCCGGTACGACCCCGCACGACCACCCCAAGGAGACAACGGACAATCTCCACAGATCACACGCCCGGGTCGCCCGTCCTCTGCCACCGGCGTCTACCCAGAGGAGAATTCGTCTCCGCTGAGTGGACACCACCAGAAACGACGGCCCACCCAGCGTACGGGCCGTCCCGCCTGGCGGGCGGGAACGGGCTCGGGGCATGCAGGAACATCCGCGCCATGAGCGCGTGCGTTAACGCCCCGGATCGCCGTCGTTGGCGGCACCGAAATCCAGGGCGCTGATCCCAGTGCCCGGCCCAATCCAGGTGATGGCGGCTATGCGGTCCGGCTCCCGGCTACGATCACGATCATGGATCGCTGTGATCGGTGCGGAGGCTGCGGCCGGGACGTGACGGGATGAGCGATTCCACCGAGGACGCGGCGGCCGGGCTCGAGGTCGACCCCAGGACACCGAACGTCGCGCGCATGTACGACTACTTCCTCGGCGGCAAGGACAACTTCCGCGCCGACCGGCAGGCCGCCGGAAAGGTCACCGAGGTCCTCCCGAACGTCGCCGCGGTGGCGCGTACCAACCGGGAGTTCCTTCAGCGGGCCGTCCGGTACGTCGCCGAAAGCGGGGTCGACCAGTTCCTCGACCTCGGCTCGGGCCTGCCGACGCAGGGCAACGTGCACGCGATCGCGCAGGCCGTCCACCCGGACGCCCGCGTCGTCTACGTGGACAACGACCCGGTCGTGGTGGCCCACGCGAACGCGCTGCTGTCCTCCGCCGAGCGCGCCGCCGCCGTCCGCGCCGACCTGCGCGATCCGGACACCGTCCTGAAGGACCCGCACGTCCGGCGGCTGATCGACTTCGACCGGCCGGTCGGGCTGCTGTTCGTGGCCGTCCTGCACTTCGTCCCCGACGAGGAGGACCCCGCCGGTCTCGTACGGCGGTACCGGGACGCCCTCGCGCCCGGCAGCCACGTCATCCTCTCCCACGCCGCGGTGGAAGAGGCGCGCAACCTCGACGTGGCGACCGCGTACCGCGGCGCGAACGCCCCCTTCATCGCGCGGACCCGTGACCAGGTCACCGCGTTCCTCGCCGGCATGGACGTCATCGACCCTGGCGTGGTCCACCTGTGCGAGTGGCGGCCCACCCGCGCCGAGAAGCCACTGACGGCCGGCTGGACGGCGGTCGCCCGCACCCACTGACGGATCTGGCTGATCCTGGGCGTTGACGGTGGCCGGATGAGTGCTCACCAACGCCGTGGCGGCCGGGGTCCTCGGACGCGATCGGTGATCGGGCGAGGGGCGTCGTACAGGGGGTGCTCCGGTCACCGCCGCCAACGGTTATGGCGACGGTGACCGGAGCGGTGGGGACGGCCTCGGTCAGAAGCCGGCCGTGATTCGGGTGAAGTCCCAGTCGTTCTGGGAGATGCCGCTGCAGGTGGACTGCACTCCCCCGCCGGGGCAGGAGTGGTCACGGTTGACCGCCCAGTACGCCAGGCGGTTCAGGCCCTTGGACAGCGCCCAGTCGCGGATCTGGGTCCAGGTCGCCGTCGAGGTGGTCTCCTGCTGGTCGGACAGGCCGTTCATGCCGGAGATCCCCATGTGCGCGTAGGCCTGGGCGTCGGTCCAGCCCCACGCGTTCTTCAGGTCGGTCTTCAGGCCTTCGGCCGCGTTGACGGTGCTCTGGTACATGTTCGAACCGCCGCCGAAGTCGAACGGCATGATCGTGTAGCTGTCGATCGGCACGTTCAGCGCCTTGGACTGGTTGATGAGCCGGACGCCGTCGCCGCTGGGGCCGCTCGTCGTCGTGCCGAACGTCACGGCGATCTTGACGTTGGGGTTGTTCTGCTTGACGATCTTCAGGCCGCCGAGGATCCGGTCCTGCACCGTGTAGTTCGAGAACTCGTCGGAGTTCTCGATGTCGAAGTCGACCACGGCCGGGCCGACCGCGTTGATGACCTGCTGTACCGCTCCGGCGTACGCGGAGGAGGACGAGCAGTTCGGGCCGAGCTTGTTGCCCGACCAGCCGCCGAAGGAGACCTCGACGCTGCCGCCGGCGCCCTTGATCGCCGAGATCGCCTGGGCGTCGGCGCCGCCGGTGAGCGGCCTGGAGCCGTCCCAGGCGGGGGTACAGCCGCCGCTGGAGTTGACGAACGCCATGGTGAAGGACTTGACCCCGGTGGCGTTCATGACCGTGGCGGGGTTGGGCGGGTTGCCCCAGCCCATGTAGAGGTAAGGGGCTCCGGGAATCCGCCCGGAGGCGGGCGGCGGGGTGCCGGTCCCGCCGGGCAGCGTCCACTTCTGGTTGGCGCTGCCGGCGCAGTCCCAGATCTGCAGCGGAGTGCCGTCCGCCGAGCTGGGGCCGGTGGCGTCCAGGCACTTCCCGAGCGCACGCAGGCTGCCGTCGGCGGCCGCGGTCCACGACTGGGCGGCGGTTCCGTTGCAGTCGTAGAGCTGCACTTTGGTGCCGTTGGCGCTGTTGGCGGCGGCGACGTCGAGGCACTTGCCGAGACCGCGGATGGTGCCGTCGGTCCCGACCGTCCACTGCTGCGCGCTGGTGCCGTTGCAGCTGTAGAGCTGAATCTGGGTGCCGTTGGCGCTGTTGGCGGCGGCGACGTCGACGCACTTGCCGCCGTACCCGGTGATCTGTCCGGTGGCGGCCCAGGCGGGGGAGGCCGCGGCGACGATCGGCGGCAGCGCGAGGGCGGCGGCGCCGGCCAGCAGCCGGAGCCGGAGACGGGAGAAGCGTTCCTGATTCATGGCGGGGGTCCTCTCAGGAAGGTCAGTGCTTCAACTAAGACTCGAAGTAAGAGGTAGGGCCTCCTCCCTGCCGTCGTCGCGATCGAGGCCCGGGTCGGCCTCAAAGATAAGGAAGGTTTCCTAAGAATTAGGCCGAATATAGCCCAGGGAGCACGATTCGCGTCAAGAGACCGCGGGGCCCGTCTCGTGACAGGATTGGGCGATGGTTGCCGGACCCCCGCGATCGGATGTGACGGTTCCCGCGTGCGTGGCGGCCCTGGCGGCGGGCCGGCCGGTGCGTGCGGTGTGGGAGAACGAGCTGGGCGGGCTGACGTTCGAGGTCGGCGCGGACCCGGACCGGTGCTTCGTCAAATGGGCTCCCCCGGACAGCGGACTCGACCTCACCGAGGAGACCGTCCGGCTGTCCTGGGCGGTGGCGTTCACCCCGGTGCCGCGGGTGCTGGACCAGGGCGCCGACGGTGACGGCTCCTGGCTCGTGACCGCCGCGCTGCCCGGCCAGAGCGCCGTCGCCGACCGGTGGAAGGCCGAGCCGCGTACGGCGGTGACGGCCGTCGGCGAGGGTCTGCGCGCCCTCCACGAGGCGCTTCCCGTCGCGGAGTGCCCGTTCTCCTGGGCGGCCGAGGACCGGCTCGCCGACGCCCGCCGGCGCGCCGCGCAGGGCCGCGTCGACGCGACGCGATGGGACCCGGCGCACCGCCCCCTGGGAGTCGACCGGGCGCTCGCGGTCCTCGCGGAGACCCCGCCGCATGACCGGCTCGTCGTCTGCCACGGCGACAGTTGTGCGCCCAACACCCTCATCGGTGAGGACGGCCGCTGGTCCGCCCACGTCGACCTCGGCCGGCTCGGCGTCGCCGACCGATGGGCCGACCTCGCCATCGCCACCTGGAGCACCGAGTGGAACTACGGTCCCGGATGGGAGGGCCTCCTCCTCGACGCCTACGGCGTCCGTCCCGACCCGGACCGGATGCGGTACTACCGCCTCCTGTGGGACCTCGGGGACTGAACCGAAATGTCGCGTTAGCCCGCGTGCTCACCGGGTATCCCGCCGCACCGAACCGGTAAACGGAACCCCCGAACGGGAAGAGGTGCGGGCATCGTGAGCACTAGGGACCACTGGAGCCGGTCATGAGCCGGTCCGACTCGATCTCCCGTCCGGTCTCGGCGGTCCTCGGCCTGGCCGGCGGCCTGATCGCCGGAGCGCTGTTCAAGCAGACCTGGAAGCTCGTCTCCGGACAGGACGACGCGCCCGACGCCGGGGACGTCGAGCGCGGCTGGGTCGAGGTCCTGGCCGCCGCCGCGCTGCAGGGCGCGATCGTCGGCGGCGTCAAGGCGGCCCTCAACCATGGTTACCTGGTCCGCCGCCACGGCGGACCAGAGAGTTCGTGAGCGTACGAGTCGCAGGCCCCGTCCGGTGACCGGAGGTCCACGAGACCCCGGTCACCGGACGGCCAGAACCCGTCAGCCGGTCAGACGAGTCAGACGAGGTCGAACCGGTCCAGGTTCATGACCTTGTCCCACGCCGCGACGAAGTCCGTCACGAACTTCTCCTTCGCGTCGTCGCTCGCGTAGACCTCGGCGACCGCGCGCAGCTCGGAGTTGGCGCCGAAGACCAGGTCGACACGGCTGGCGGTCCACTTGACGTTGTCCGAGGCGTCGCGTCCCTCGAAGGTCTCGGACTCCTCGGACACCGGCTTCCACACCGTGCCCATGTCGAGCAGGTTCACGAAGAAGTCGTTGGTCAGCGTCCCGGGACGGTCGGTCAGGACACCCAGGGAGGACTGCTGGTGGTTGGCGCCCAGCACGCGCAGACCACCGACAAGGACCGTCATCTCGGGCGAGCTCAGCGTGAGCAGGTTCGCCCGGTCGATCAGGAGGAACTCGCCCGGCAGCAGGTTGCCCTTCATGAGGTAGTTGCGGAATCCGTCGTGCGACGGCTCCATCACCTCGAACGACTCGACGTCGGTCTGCTCCTGCGACGCGTCGGCGCGTCCCGGAGTGAAGGGCACCACGATGTCGTGGCCGGCGTCCTTCGCGGCCTTCTCGACGGCCGCGCACCCACCGAGCACGATCAGGTCGGCCAGGGAGATCCGCTTACCACCGGTCTGCTCGGCGTTGAACGCCTCCTGGACCTGCTCCAGGGTGCGCAGCACGGTCGTCAGCTCGTTAGGGTTGTTGACCTCCCAGTTCTTCTGCGGCTCCAGCCGGATGCGCGCGCCGTTGGCGCCGCCGCGCTTGTCGGTGCCGCGGAACGACGCGGCCGACGCCCACGCGGTGGTGACCAGCTGGGAGATCGACAGACCGGAGTCCAGGAGCCGGGCCTTGAGCGCGGCGATGTCATCGGCGTCGACCAGCTCGTGCTCGACCGCCGGGATCGGGTCCTGCCAGATCAGCGTCTCGGCCGGCACCTCCGGGCCGAGGTAGCGCTGCTTCGGGCCCATGTCGCGGTGGGTCAGCTTGAACCAGGCGCGGGCGAACGCGTCCGCGAACTCGTCGGGGTTCTCCAAGAAGCGCCGCGAGATCGGCTCGTAGATCGGGTCGAAGCGCAGCGAGAGGTCGGTCGTGAGCATCCCCGGCGCGCGCGTCAGCGAGCCGTCCTCGGGGTCGGGCACGGTGTCGGCCCCGGCGCCGTCCTTCGGCCGCCACTGGTTCGCCCCGGACGGGCTCTCGGTCAGCTCCCACTCGTAACCGAAGAGCAGCTCGAAGAAGGTGTTGTCCCACGTGGTCGGGGTGGGCGTCCAGGTGACCTCGAGACCGCTCGTGTGGGAGTCCCGGCCCTTGCCGGTGCCGTAGGAGTTCTTCCAGCCCAGGCCCTGGTCCTCCAGCGGGGCGCCCTCGGGCTCGGGTCCGATGGCGTCGGCCGGGGCCGCGCCGTGCGTCTTGCCGAAGGTGTGGCCACCGGCGATCAGGGCGACGGTCTCCTCGTCGTTCATCCCCATGCGGCCGAACGTCTCGCGGATGTCGCGTGCCGCGGCGACCGGGTCCGGGTTGCCGTTCGGGCCCTCGGGGTTGACGTAGATGAGGCCCATCTGCACCGCGGCCAGGGGCTTCTCAAGGTCACGCTCACCGCTGTAGCGCTCGTCGTCCAGCCAGGCGGTCTCGGGGCCCCAGAAGACGTCCTCGTCGGCCTCCCAGGCGTCCTCGCGGCCACCGCCGAAGCCGAAGGTCTTCAGGCCCATCGTCTCCAGGGCGACGTTGCCGGCCAGGATCATCAGGTCGGCCCACGAGATCTTCTGGCCGTACTTCTGCTTGACGGGCCACAGCACGCGGCGGGCCTTGTCGAGGCTCGCGTTGTCCGGCCAGCTGTTGAGGGGCGCGAAGCGCTGCTGGCCCGCCCCGGCGCCACCCCGGCCGTCACTGATGCGGTAGGTGCCCGCGCTGTGCCACGCCATGCGGATGATCAGTGGTCCGTAGTTCCCGAAGTCGGCCGGCCACCAGTCCTGCGAGTCCGTGAGCACCCGTGCGATGTCCTGCTTCACCGCGGCGAGGTCGAGGCTCTTGAACGTTTCGGCGTAGTTGAACTCCTGGCCCAAGGGGTTGGCCATCGGCGGGTTCTTGACGAGCAGCCTCAGGTTGAGCCGATCCGGCCACCAGCCGCGGTTGCCGCCGCCCTGGGTCGGGTGCGGGGCGCGGGTACGGCCGTGCGGGACCGGACAGCCGCCTGCACCCTCCGTCTTGGCGTCTGTGACGATCGCGTCATCGTTCTCAGTCATGGGGATCCCTCCGGAAAAGGCGGTTCACAGTGTTCAGGAACTGCTGGCGGTGGCACAGGCGGGGCACAGGCCCCAGTAGATGACCTCGGCCTCGTCGATCGAGAAGCCGTGGTCGTCGGACGCGGTCAGGCACGGCGCCTCGCCGACCGCGCAGTCGACGTCGGCGACGGCACCGCACGACCGGCACACGACGTGGTGGTGGTTGTCCCCGATGCGTCCCTCGAACCGGGCCGGGCTGCCGGCCGGCTCGATGCGGCGGATGAGGCCCGCGGCGGTGAGCGCGTGGAGGGCCTCGTACACGGCCTGCAAGGAGACGTGGCCGACGCGGTCGCGCACCCCGGAGGCGATCGCCTCGACGCCGAGGTGGTCACCGGTCCGTACGGTCTCGAGCAGTGCGACGCGGGCGGCCGTCACCCGCAGGCCGACACCGCGCAGCTCCTCGGCGGAGGTCGGGGGCTGGGATGGCGTCATAGCCCTCAACCTAATCCACTAACCAGAATGATTCAAGAGAACAAATGATTCTTGTTCAGGGTGCGTGGACTCGGCGGCCACCCCGGCGCGGCGAGCCGCGCGGCGCGCGGAGCACCCGCGCGCCGAGCCGAATCAGAGGTCTTTCGAGTGACCGGTGATCGCGAAGGGATCGCTTCAACGGGGCCCATGACGTGGGCATCGTGCGGGGCGCGTACCACTACGCCATCCCCGCCAAGGCCGGCGGCGCCGCCAGGCCGACCCATGACGAGCCGCTCGCGCAGAAACGCCGAGGCACAGCCGCCGGGCCCCCGCAGAGAGGCGGGCCCGGCTCTCGCCTCCCTACCGGGTGGTGCACACCCAGGTGATCCAGTGGCCGCCGCCCGCGTTGGAGATGGCGTCCTTCTCGGCCGCGGTCTTCGTGGCGCCACGACCGCCCCAGTACCTGTTGGTGCGGGGGTTGTACGCGACGGCGCCGCAGCTGTTCATGAAACCAACGAGCACCTTGCAGTGGGAGCGGGGGCACTCGTTCAACGCGCGCTTCTCGGCGGCGGACGCGCTGCTGTAGTCCCAGGACTTGCCGACGCTGCCGTCGCTCGCCACGGCGATGGCGCCGTAGTACTGCGGCGGCGGCGAGTACGTGTCCGGCGGTGAGTAGGTGTCGGTCGGAGAGTCGGGGCCGGACGGGAAGGACGGCGAGTAGCTGGGCAGCGGCGGCGGGCTGTAGGTGGGCGGCGTCGGGAGGTCCGGCAGCGTGGGCACCGCGACCGCGTGCTTGCGCGCCGAGTCGCCGACGTGGAATCCCAGCCACAGGATGGCGCCGCCGCCGATCACCAGCACGAAGACGGCGACGAGGACGATGACGACCGCCACGCCGTTGTTGTTCGGCCGTCGCGGGGGCGGCGGCCCCCATCCCGGGGGCCCAGGGGGCATCGGCGGTCCGGGCGGACCGGGCGGAGGCCCGTACGCGGGCGGCTGACCGCCGTACGGCGGCTGCGGGGGTTGCACGGTGAACCCACTCCCCAGATGCGTCAATGTCCGGAAGATCGTAACGGTTGCCCCGTCGCTGCGAAGCAGAGCTAGGACGCCATTTCCGGCATATCGGTTCCGGGACCCCTCGGCGTTTCTGAGCCGCCCTTCGAAGCCTTCTCCGTCACTTCCGCCCCCCTGTCGGAATGCGCGCCGCCGAGGCTCAGGAACAGAAGTCCGCGATGGTGCCGGTCAGAATGTCGGTGAGGCGGTCCAGCGAGGCGAGATCGACGTACTCGGTGGCCGCGTGCGCGCCCGCGCCGTCGACGCCGAAGAGCAGGCAGGGAATGCCCGCGCGGTCCAGGAGGGCGCAGTCGGTCCAGAAGGGCTCGGCGCGCACCACGGGCGGGCGCCCGAGGACCTCGTGCGCGTGCCGGGTCAGGGTACGGACGACGAGCGCCTCCGGATCGGCCTCGAACGGCTCGCGGTGCAGGCCGCGGGTCAGCCGGTAGTAGAAGTCGGGGACCGTGCCGGCGATGCGCTCGAGCACCGCGGTCAACTCCCGCTCGACACCGTCGGCGCTCTCACCGGGTACGGTGCGGCGCTCGAGCGTGACGTGGCAGCGCGCCGGGTAGGTGGAGGGCTCCTGGCCGCCGTGGATGACCGAGGCGTGCACGGTGCCGGTGCCCAGGAGGGGGTGTGCCGGGCGCAGCGCGAGGTACCGTCCCAGTTCCTCCAGCGCGACCAGGAAGTGCCCGGCCTTGGCGATCGCGTCGATGCCGAGCTCGGGCCGCGAACCATGGGCCGCGCGGCCCTCGATCTCCACGTCGAACCAGGCGAAGCCCTTGTGGGCGAGGGTGACCTCCAGATGGCTCGGCTCGGCGACGATCGCCGCGTCGGCGGTGAAGGACTCGAGCACCTCCTCGGTGCCGAAGCTGCCGTGCTCCTCGTCGGCGACGCAGGCGAGGATGACATCGCCGCGCAGCGGGCCGCCCGCGGTGGCGCGGGCGGCGGCCACCATCATGGCCGCGATACCGCCTTTCATGTCGAAGGCCCCGCGGCCGAACATCTTCCCGTCGCGGACCTGCGGGTCGAGCGGGTCGCCGTCGTAGCCGGCCAGGCCCACCGTGTCGAGGTGGCCGTTGAGCATGAGGGACCGGCCGCCGCCGGTGCCGCGGGCGATCGCGACGAGCGAGGGCCGGCCGGGACGCTTCTCCAGGCGGTGCGCCTCGAAGCCGCGGGCGGCCAGCCATTCGCCGCAGAAGTCGGCGATGACGCTCTCGCCGGCCCCACCGGCCACGAGGTCCGGGTTGACGGAGTCGATGGCGATCAGCCGGGCCAGCAGGCTGCCGGGGTCCACGGGATCGGGAGCCGCTGCGGTCGAGGGCGTCTCGGGGAGCATGGGGACCTTCCGAAGTTCTGCGGCCGCCCCTGGGAGACAAGGGCGGCGCGGCATGGGAGACGTGTCGCGGTCAGTCCTGGTCGGCGAGGCGCAGGAGGGTGGTGGCCAGGACGTCGACGCCGTGGGCGCACGCCTCGGGGGTGGAGTACTCGCGCGGGTTGTGGCTGATGCCGTCGTATTCGCCTCGTACGAAGATCATGGCAGTGGGGCAGAGCGCGGCGATCTCCTGGGCGTCGTGGCCGGCGCCGGAGAGCAGCGAGACGTGCGCCAGACCGTGGTCGTCGGCGGCCTGCGCGATGACCTTCTGCACCCCTTCGTCGAACGGGACGTAGCCGGTCTTGGCCATCCGCCGGGTGGTCGACGAGAGCCCCGGCCGGCTCCCCTCCAGGTCGCGCAGGAACGCGGCGAGGGCCTCCTCGGCGCGGGCCATCTGGGCGTCGTCGGGGTTGCGCAGGTCGACGGTCAGTTCGGCGCGGGCCGGGACGATGTTGGTCAGGTCCGGGTGGACGACGAGGTGGCCGACGGTGGCGCGCAGGTCGCCGTACGCGCCGGAGTCGACCATGGCCCGCAGGTGGACGGTGAGCTGCGCGGCCGCGAGCCCGGCGTCGGCGCGCAGGTGGGTGGGGGTGGTGCCGGCGTGGGCGGCGCGGCCGTGGATGGTGATCTCCTGCCAGGAGATGCCCTGCACGCCGGTGACGACGCCGACCTCGACCCCGTTCTCGGCCAGGACGGGGCCCTGTTCGATGTGGCACTCGACGTAGGCGTACGGCGGGGCGAGGCGGACGTCGGCGGGGCCGTCGAAGCCGGTGCGGGCGAGTTCGCCGCCGAGGGTGCGGCCGTCGCGGTCGGTCAGGCCGTGGGCGTACTCCAGGGTGAGGCGGCCGGCGGCGACGGCGCTGCCGAGCATGTCGGTGCCGAAGCGGACGCCCTCCTCCTCGGTGAAGACGCCGACCTCGATGGGGCGGCGGGTGGTGATGCCGCGGTCGTTCAGAGTACGGACGACCTCGATGCCGCCCAGGACGCCGAGGCAGCCGTCGAAGGCGCCGGCGGTGGCGACGCTGTCGATGTGCGAGCCGGTCAGGACGGGGGCCGCGGTCGGGTCGGTGCCCTCGCGGCGGCCGTAGATGTTGCCCATCCGGTCGACGCGGACGGCCAGGCCGGCCTGTTCCATCCATGCGATGACCCGGCGGCGGCCGGCCGCGTCGGCGTCGGTGAGGGCGAGGCGGTTCACGCCGCGCAGACCGGTGCGCTCGTCGTCGTACGCGCCGATCTCGGCGAGGTCCATCAGGGACCGCCACAGGCGGTCGCCGTCGATGGTGATCGTGGGGTTCGTCATGATCCATCTCCTGGGTTGGCGGCCGGACCCTCGGTGCTCAGCAGGACGACCACCGAGGTCGCCCCGAGCCCCAGCGCCGTCCGGCGCTCTTCGGCGCCCGCGCCGGTGAGCACCGCGCGGAGACCGGCGAGCGCCGCGGCCCCGCAGGGGCCCGAGGAGACGCCGAGAGCGGCGAGGTCGGCGACCGCCCGGATGCCGTCGGCGTCGGGGATGGCGACGGCGGCGTCCAGCCCGCCATGCAGGAAGGGCCAGGCGGCGCTGGACGGGGTGCCGCAGTTCAGCCCGGCCATGACGGTCTCACCCGTGGTGATACCGACGGGTTCGCCCAGCGTGAGGCTCTCGAGGACGCAGGACGCGGCCTCCGGCTCCACCGACAACAGCGCCGGAGCCCGCCCGGACGGGCGGCTGCGGTAGTGCGTGACGACGGCCTGGGCCAGTGATCCCACGCCCACCGGTACGGACACGAGGCCGGGTCCCTCGGTGACGCCTGCGGCGGTCAACTGCTCGTCGACCTCGGCGCAGAGGGTGGAGTAGCCCTCGACGATCCAGCCCGGGATCTGCTCGTAGCCCGGCCAGGCGGTGTCCTGGACCAGGACCGCGTCCGGCGTGGCGGCCGCCTCGGCCGCCTCGCGTACGGCCTCGTCGTAGGACCCCGCGATCTCGGTGACCCGCGCCCGCTCGGCGACGATGGCCGCCACGGCCTGCGGGTGCACGCCCTGCGGAACGAAGACGTGGGCGTGCTGCCCGAGCAGGCGCGCCATGCGGGCCACCGCCCGGCCGTGGTTGCCGTCGGTGGCGGTCACCAGGGTGACCGGGCCCGGTCCTCCGCCGCTCACGGCCCGCGCGGACAGCGCGCGGTGGACCGCCCAGGACGCGCCCAGCGCCTTGAACGCGGGCAGTCCCAGACGGCACGACTCGTCCTTGACGAAGACCCGGCCGACTCCCAACTCGGCGGCCAGCGGCGGGAGTTCGGTCAGCGGTGTGGGCGCGTAGTCGGGCAGCGCGGTGTGGAAGGCCCGCACCTCGGCGGGCGCGGGCGCACATCTCCAGGTACGGGCGCCGGGCCGCGCGACCCACGGCGACACGGGGCGGGAGGACACGTTCTCAGGCACGCGTCCAGGGTGCGGCGTCCTCCTCCGATCGGTCCAGCGGATGTTTTCGACGTATATTCATCGGAGAAACCGACCGTTCGACGCGCCGCTCCGCGACGGCGGGGAAAGCGATCCGCCCGTGTTCGACCTGCACCGACTGCGCCTGCTGCGCGAGCTCAAGCACCGCGGCACGCTGGCGGCCGTCGCCGCGGCCCTGTCCTACGCGCCCTCCTCCATCTCCCAGCAGCTCTCGCAGTTGGAGGCCGAGGTCGGCGTCCGGCTGCTGGAACCGGTCGGGCGGCGGGTGCGGCTGACCGAGCAGGCCGAGATCCTCGTCGCCCACACCGAAGCCGTTCTCGAACGCCTGGAGCGCGCGGAGGCGGAGATCTCCGCCTCCCTCACCGAGCTGACCGGCACCCTGCGCGTCGCCTCGTTCCAGACGGCCGCCCTGGCCCTGGTCCCGGCCGCGCTCGGCCTGCTGCGCGACCTGCACCCGCACCTGCGCGTCCACCTCACTCACCTGGAACCGGAGAAGGCCCTGCCCGCCCTGCAGGCCCGCGACTTCGACCTGGTCCTCGCCGAGGAGTACCCGGGCAATCCCAACCCGCGGCCCGCCGGACTCGACGAGCAGGACCTGCTCGACGACCCCCTGCACCTCGCGCTGCCCGAACCGGCCGACGGCCGGGCCGCCGACGCCCCTGACACCGCCGGCCCGGACGCCGACGACCCGATGGCCGCGCTGCGCTCGCTCGCGGACCACCCGTGGGTGATGGAGCCCGAGGGCACGGCCGCGCGGCACTGGGCCATGACCCTGTGCCGCAACGCCGGTTTCGAACCCGACGTACGGTTCGAGACCACCGACCTCCTGCTCCACCTTCGCCTCGTCGAGCAGGGACACGCCGCCGCCTTCCTTCCCGACCTCGTCTGGAGCGGGCAACCCCCGACCGTCACGCTGCGGCGGCTCCCCGACGGTCAGCGCGCACGCCGCCTCTTCACCGCCGTACGCCGCGGCCGCAGCCGGCACCCCGCCGTCCAGGCGTGCCGGGACGCCCTCCTCCGGGCGGTCGCCCTGCGCTCCGCCCGGCCACCGGATCGGCACGACTGCCGGTGCCGCAATTTGCGCAGTTCCGGCATAGGTTAGGCTCACCTAACTGCTAGCTGATCCACAGCAAAGGAGCCTCGGGTGTCTCTTCGGCGTCGCGGCACGGCCGCCGTCGCTCTCGCCATCACCGCCGTCCTGTCCCTCGGGGCGTGCGGCGGTGGGTCCACCGGGAACGGGAAGGAGGGCGGCGCCGAGGCGAAGAACAAGCAGTCGGTCGCCAAGGGCGGGAAGGACTTCGCGAGCGCCGCGGAGAAGACCGCCGCGATGGGGACGGACGCCAAGCCGGGCCAGTGGCCGCGGACGATCACGCACGCGATGGGCCGTACGGTCATCAAGGCGCAGCCCCAGCGGGTCGTCGTGCTGGACGTCGGCGAGCTCGACAACGTCGTGTCGCTGGGGATCAAGCCGGTCGGGCTGGCCCCGACCGAGGGGTCGCCGGAGCTGCCGTCGTACCTGAAGAACGACGCGGGCACGCCGAAGAACGTCGGCACGATCAGCAGCCTCAACCTCGAGGCGATCGCCGCGCTCAAGCCCGACCTGATCCTGGGCAGCCAGCTCCGCGCCGCGGACTCCTACGACGAGCTGTCGAAGATCGCCCCCACGGTCTTCTCCATCCGTCCCGGCTTCACCTGGAAGGAGAACTACCTCCTCAACGCGGCCGCGCTCGACCGGACCGCGCAGGCCGAGGCGAAGCTCGCCGCGTACAAGGAGAAGGCCAAGGTCCTCGGGGTCAAGCTGGGCGCGAAGAAGCCGACCGTGTCGATGGTGCGTTACCTGCCGAACGGCGTCATCCGGCTGTACGCGAACGCCTCCTTCATCGGCACCATCCTCAAGGACGTCGGCATCCCGCGCCCGAAGAACCAGGACATCAACGACCTGGCGGCCGAGGTCAGCGCCGAGAACATCGACCAGGCCGACGCCGACTACATCTTCACCGGCGTGTACGGCGACCCGAAGGCCACCGACAAGAACAAGGCCCAGAGCAACCCGCTGTGGAAGAACCTGAAGGCGGTCAAGGACGGCCACGCGTACGACGTGCCGGACGAGACCTGGTACCTCGGGCTGGGCGTCACCGCGGCCGACGCGGTCCTGGACGACCTGCAGAAGTACCTGACGGCGTGACCGCCCGTCCCCGGAAGAGAGGGTGAGCGCGGCGCATGTCGCCATCGACCCGCCGCCGTGTCGCCTGGCTGCTGGCGGCCTTCCTGTCGCTGCTCATCGCCGTGCTGCTGAGCCTGGCGGTGGGCAGTCGGCAGATCGGCCCCGGAGAGGTGTTCCAGGCCCTGCTGCACGGCGGGACCAGTGACAACGCGCAGGTGGTGCGGTCGCTGCGGGTGCCCCGCACCGTCATCGGCGTGCTGGTCGGCGTCGCGCTCGCGCTGGCCGGGACCGTGATGCAGGGCGTGACCCGCAACCCGATCGCCGAACCGGGCGTCCTCGGCGTCAGCCAGGGCGCGTCGGTCGGCGTGGTGTGCGCGATCGCCTTCTTCGGCGTGCACACGCTCGTGGGCTATGTCTGGTTCGCGTTCGCGGGTGCGGCGCTGGCGGCGGTCGGCGTGTACGCCGTCGCCAGCGGCGGGTACCGCGGCGCCTCGCCGGTCAAGCTCGCCCTGGCCGGCGCCGCGATGAACGCGTTCCTCGCCTCCGTCGTCGCCGGGGTCGTCACCACGAACGCCCGCGCCCTGGACGAGTTCCGCTTCTGGCAGGTCGGCTCGATCAGCGGACGCGGCAGCGAGATCATCGGCCAGGTGGGGCCGTTCCTGCTGGCCGGTCTGGTGCTGGTCGCGGCGATGTCCCGCGGGCTGGACGCCCTGGCCCTCGGCGACGACGCCGCCATGGGTCTGGGCCACAACGTCGCCCTGCTGCGCGCGCTCGGCGCGCTCGGGGCGACCGTGCTCACCGGGGCGTCGGTGGCCGCCGTCGGTCCCATCGCCTTCACCGGCCTGGCCGTACCGCACATCGCGCGCGCCCTGGTCGGCACCGCGCACCGCTGGGTGCTACCGCTGGCCGCGCTGCTCGGCCCCGTGATGCTCCTCGTCTCCGACGTGCTCGGCCGGATCATCTTCCCGCCCTCGGAGGTGCCGGTGGCCGTCATGACCGCGCTGCTCGGCGTGCCGTTCCTCATCGCGCTCGTACGCCGCAAGACGGTGGTGGCCTCATGAGAGGGCGCGTGAGCAGTCCTGTGTCGAGCCGTCCGAGGGCCGTACGGCCGCCCGGTCATGTCGTGCTGCGGCTCGGGCGCGGCAGCCTCCTGGTGCACCGCCGGGCCCTCGTGGTCGTGGTGACGCTCGCCGTGCTGCTGGCCTCGGTCGTGGTCGCCTCCCTGTGCGTCGGCCAGTCCTTCGTCTCCCCGGTGGAGGTGTGCCGGGTCCTGCTCGGCCGGCCCAGTCCCGACGAACTCGTCGTCGGCACCCTGCGCCTGCCACGCCTCGTCGTGGGCCTGCTCGCCGGGGCCGCCTTCGGCGTGGCGGGCGCCCTGATCCAGACCGTCGCCCGCAATCCGCTGGCCAGCCCCGACGTCATCGGCGTGACGCACGGCGCGGGCGCGGCGACGGTCGCCGCGATGAGCTTCGGCGTCGCCTCGTACGACGCCCTGCCGTACATCTCCGTCGGCGGCGGCCTCGCGGCGACGCTGCTGGTGTACGTCTTCGCGTGGCGGCGCGGGCTGAGCGCCTCGCGTTTCGTGCTGGTCGGCATCGGCATCTCGGTGGCCCTGGGCTCTCTCACGCAGGTGTTCCTCACCAAGGGCGACTACCTCGTCGCGCAGCAGGCCAAGGTCTGGCTGACCGGCTCCCTCAACGGGCGCGGGTACGACCACGCGGCGCCGCTCGCCCTCGTCATGCTGGTGGCCCTGCCGGCGGCGCTGTGGGCGGCCCGCGTTCAGCGCAGCGCGCTCTTCGACGACGACACGGCCACCGCCCTGGGCGTACCGCTGGACCGGATCCGGCTCGGCCTGGCCGTGCTCGGGGTCGTCCTGGCGTCGATGGCGACCGGCGCCGCCGGGCCCATCGACTTCGTCGCCCTGCTGGCACCGCAGATCGCCCGCCGGCTCACCCGTACGGTCCAGATCCCCCTGCTGTCCTCCGCGCTGGCCGGCGCCCTGGTCGTCGTCGTGGCGGACCTGCTGGCCCGCCGCCTGTTCGCCCCGATCGAGCTGCCGGTCGGCGTCCTCACCGCCGTGGTGGGCGCCCCGTACCTGATGTGGCTCATCGTCCGTACCCGCAGCCGTTCCGGAGGCACCACGTCATGAGTCGTACTGGTACCAGCCGCCTCACGGCGCAGGACCTGACCCTCGCGTACGAGGACCGGATCGTCGTCGACGGACTGGACCTGGAGATCCCCGACGGGCAGGTCACCGTCATCGTCGGCCCCAACGCCTGCGGCAAGTCCACCCTGCTGCGGGCCCTCGGCCGGCTCCTCAAGCCACGCCGCGGGACGGTGCTGCTGGACGGCGCCGAACTCGCCCGCGTCTCCCGCAAACAGATCGCGCGGACCGTGGGCGTCCTCCCTCAGTCGCCCACTCCCCCGGACGGGATCACCGTCGCCGACCTGGTGGCACGCGGTCGGCAACCGCACCAGAAGTGGTGGCAGCAGTGGTCGGAGGACGACGAGCGGGCCACCGCGGAGGCCCTGACACGCACCGCGACCGCCGACCTCGCCGAGCGGCCGGTGGAGGAGCTGTCGGGCGGCCAGCGCCAGCGGGCGTGGATCGCGATGGCCCTGGCCCAGGACACCGACCTGCTGCTCCTCGACGAGCCCACGACGTATCTGGACATCGCTCATCAGGTGGAGGTCCTGGACCTGATCCGGCAGCTCAACCATGAGCGCGGCCGCACCGTCGTCGCCGTCCTCCACGACCTCAACCAGGCCGCCCGCTACGCCGATCACATCGTCGCCATGAAGGCCGGCCGCGTCATCGCCCAGGGCCCGCCGCGTGACGTGGTCACCGCGGACCTGGTCCGGGAGGTCTTCGGCCTGACGTCCGTCGTCGTCCCGGACCCGGTCACCGGCGGCCCGCTCGTCGTACCCGGCATGGCCTGGCGGCCCGAAGCGGAGGACGACCGCGCCCGGTAGCCACGGCGCGCGCCGAAGGTCAGAACGCCTCGTCGAGGCTGACCGTCCCTTCGACGGCGACCTGGTAGGCCGACACCCGGCGCTCGAAGAAGTTGGACAGCTCCTGGACGTCCTGCAGCTCCATGAACGGGAACGGGTTCGCGGTGCCGTACCGGATCGGCATGCCGAGGCGGGCGAGGCGCTGGTCGGCGACGTTCTCCAGGTAGGCGCGCATGTCGGTGGCGGTCATGCCGGGCAGGCCGTCGCCGCACAGGTCATGGGCGAAGGCCAGTTCGGCGGCGACGGCCTCCTCCAGCATCGTCGTCACCTGCCCGGTCAGCTCCTCGTCGAACAGCTCGGGCTCCTCGGCGCGTACGGTGTCGACGACGCTGAAGGCGAACTCCATGTGCATCGACTCGTCGCGGAACACCCAGTTCGTGCCCGAGGCGAGGCCGTTGAGCAGGCCGCGGTCGCGCAGCCAGTAGACGTAGGCGAAGGCACCGTAGAAGAACAGCCCCTCGATGCACGCGGCGAAGCAGATGAGGTTGAGCAGGAACGCCCGCCGGTCCTCCCGGCCGCGCAGCCGGTCCATCGCGCCGAGGGAGTCGATCCAGCGGAAGCAGAACTCCGCCTTGTCGCGGATCGACGGGATGTTCTCCACGGCGGCGAACGCCTTGACCCGCTCGTCGTGGTCGGGGAGGTAGGTGTCGAGCAGGGTCAGGTAGAACTGCACGTGCACGGCCTCTTCGTACAGTTGCCGTGACAGGTACAGGCGGGCCTCGGGCGCGTTCAGGTGCGTGTAGAGGTTGAGCACCAGGTTGTTGGCCACGATCGTGTCGCCGGTGGCGAAGAACGCGACCAGCCGGTTGACCAGGTGCAGCTCCTCCGGGGTGAGCCGGGCCAGGTCGGCGAGGTCGGAGTGCAGGTCGACCTCCTCGACGGTCCAGGTATTGCGGATCGCGGCACGGAACCGGTCGTAGAAGGCCGGGTAGCGCATCGGCCGCAGGGTCAGATCCATACCGGGGTCGAGCAGACTCATGAGCCCTCCTTCGTCGGGGGAGCGATCAGGGACGCTATGCTCACGGTTCGCTCGCTACGCTCGCTCACTGGCATGCCTCGCAGGTCTCGGGGTTCTCCAGGGAGCACATGAGCGCCTCCTCCTGGACGGGGGCGACGGTCGTCTGCGCGATCCGGGTGGCCGGCCGCGACCGCAGGTAGTACGTGGTCTTGAGGCCAGACCGCCACGCGTAGGCGTACATCGACGACAGCTTCCCGATCGTGGGAGTGGCCATGAACAGGTTCAGCGACTGGGACTGGTCGATGT
The DNA here is from genome assembly GCF_039542035.1 of Actinoallomurus liliacearum. Lineage (NCBI taxonomy): Bacteria > Bacillati > Actinomycetota > Actinomycetes > Streptosporangiales > Thermomonosporaceae > Actinoallomurus > Actinoallomurus liliacearum. Next base: position 881,143 of record NZ_BAABHJ010000040.1, on the reverse strand, counting down.
AGGGCGTCCGCGCCGCGGCCAGGTCGATCAGCGCCTTCTGCGGGAGCTCCCAGGCGGTGCGGTACAGCCGCCGCAGCTCTTCGGGAAGCTCCTCGATCTCCTGCACCGATCCGTCGGCGCGTTTGATCGCGTCACGGACCCGCTGCGTCCACAGCCCTCGTGCCTTGAGGTCCGCCACCAGGTAGGTGTTGATCTGCAGGAACTCCCCCGACAGGGTCTCACGCTTGAAGACGTTGGACACCTGCGGCTCGATGCACTCGTAGCAGCCGGCGATGGAGGCGATGGTCGCGGTCGGTGCGATCGCCACCAGCAGTGAGTTGCGCAGCCCGACCGCGCCGATCCGGGCCCGCAGCGCCTCCCACTCGTCGGCGTGCACCCGCTCGGCGTCCGGCCAGTGATCCGGGTGCAGGACGCCGCGGGCGGCGCGGGTCTGGTCGTAGGAGGGGTGCGGGCCGTACGTCGCGGCGAGCGCCGCCGACTCCCCGTACGCCGCGAGCGCGATCTCTTCGGCGATGCGGGTGGACAGCGCGAGCGCCTCGGGCGAGTCGAAGGGCAGCCGCAGCCGGAAGAACACGTCCGCCAGGCCCATCACGCCGAGCCCGATGGGCCGCCAGCGACGGTTCGCCCGCGCCGCCTCCGGCGTCGGGTAGAAGCCGCGGTCGATCGTACGGTCCAGGAACCGCACCGCCGTACGCGCGGTCGCCCGCAGCCCCGCCCAGTCGACCCCGTCGTCGGTCACGTGGGCGGCGAGGTTGATCGAACCGAGGTTGCACACCGCGGTCTCGGTGTCGTCGGTGACCTCGAGAATCTCGGTGCACAGGTTGGAAAGGTGGACGACGTTGCCGGGCTCGGCGGTCTGGTTGCAGGCGCGGTTCGCGGCGTCCTTGAACGTCATCCAGCCGTTGCCGGTCTGGGCGAGGGTGCGCATCATCGCCCCGTACAGCTGCCGCGCCGGGACCTGCCGGACGAACCGGCCCTCGGCCTCGGCCGCGCGGTACGCCCGGTCGAAGTCCTCGCCCCACAGGTCCACCAGCTCCGGCACCTGCTTGGGGTCGAACAGCGACCAGGTCGCATCCGCCTCGACCCGGCGCATGAACTCGTCCGGCACCCAGTTGGCCAAGTTGAGGTTGTGCGTGCGCCGCGCGTCCTCCCCGGTGTTGTCCCGCAGCTCGAGGAACTCCTCCACGTCGGCGTGCCAGGGCTCGAGGTAGACGCACGCGGCGCCCTTGCGCCGGCCGCCCTGGTTGACCGCCGCGACGCTCGAGTCCAGCGTCCGCAGCCACGGCACGATCCCGTTGGAGTGCCCGTTCGTGCCCCGGATCAGCGAGCCCCGGCTCCGCACCCGGCTCCAGGAGATCCCGATACCGCCCGCGTACTTGCTCAGCCGCGCCACCTGGCCGTACCGCTCGTAGATCGCCTCGAGCTCGTCGCGCGGGGAGTCCAGCAGGAAGCACGAGGACAGTTGCGGGCGGGCGGCGCCGGAGTTGAACAGCGTCGGCGAGCTCGGCAGGTACGCCAGCCGCGACATCAGCCCGTAGAGCTCCGTCGCCTCGGCCACGCTGTCGGCCAGCCCGCAGGCCACCCGCAGGAAGAAGTGCTGCGGGCGCTCCAGCACCTGTCGCGTCGTCGGGTGCCGCAGCAGGTAGCGGTCGTAGACGGTGCGCAGCCCGAAGTAGGTGAACCGGTCGTCGGCGCCGTGGTCGACCAGCGCGTCCAGCGCCGCCGCGTTGCGGGCGACGAACCCGGCGGTCCGTTCGTTGAGCAGGCCCTGCTCGTAGGCGGCCGCGACGGACTCGGCGAAGGTCACCGGTCCGGTCTCGTTCGCGATGGACCGGGCCAGCAGCCGGGCGGCCACCGTCGAGTAGACCGGGTCGGTGACGACCAGCGCGGCGGCCCGCCGTACGGCCTCGGCCAGGTCACCGGCTCCGGCCATGAGCAGCGGATCGGCGTCCGGCAGCCCGGCGCAGACGCTCTCGATGTCGGCCGCGAGCGTGGCCTCGGGAGTGGTGATGGGCGTCGGGGACGCGATGAGCTGTTGTGTCACGTGCTCTCTCCTCGCGAGCTTCACCCTCGCGGAAAAGAGGCGCACGGACGACAGGCTCCGCCGCCGGCCCTCCCGCGAGGCCTGGACGACCGCGCGCTCTCACGCACGGGTCGCCGGCAGGTCTTCGGACTCGCGGGCACCACGCCCGTCCATCGGGCGTGTCCTACAGGCCGTCGCTTCCCAGGCCCGATCGAGCCCAGTGCCGTTGACGGCGGTCGTTCCCACTCACCGCTGCGGGGCAGTCCCGGACTCTCACCGGGTTCCCTTGAACACCCGCCACAGGAGGCGCAGGCGAACCAGCAACACGAGAACCATACATGTAGTGGTGGATGTGGCGCACCACCCCTAGATATTGGGCGCGTCAGGTAACGAACACGAGAACGCGGGCACGTACGACGTCCGCCGCGCTGGGCGCGGTGACCTGGGACCTTCGCCCCTATCGTCCGAAAAACGGATGGTGTCGGATGAGGACCATGAGGACGCTGGGACGACACGGGCGCACCACCACTCGCATGTCTCCGCGTGATCGGGCTTTGTGAGCAGGGAGACCTGCTGGGAACTTCGCCGAGTGGAAGGAGACGCCCCCGTGGCGAACGAACACGGTGAGAACCAGGACCGGATCGTGGTCGGCGTTGACGGATCCGAGCCGTCGCGGGCGGCCCTGCGCTGGGCCCTGCGGCAGGCGCGACTGACCGGGGCGGCGGTGGATGCGGTGATCGGCTGGGAGGTCCCGACGAGCTTCGGCTGGGACATGGCCGTCGTGGGAGCGGACGACATCAAGGCCGCCGCCGCCAAGGCACTCGAGGCGGCGATCGAGCAGGAGGCCGGGCAGCGACCCGAGGTGCCCGTCAACGCACGCGTCATGGAAGGGAACGCCGCCCGGGTGCTCCTGGACGCGGCCGAGGGCGCCGACCTCATCGTGGTCGGCAACCGGGGACACGGTGGTTTCACGGGCGCGCTCCTCGGCTCGGTGAGCCAGCACTGCGTGCACCACGCAAAGTGTCCCGTCGTCGTCATTCGCGGAGAACACCGCTCGTGACGGGCGCCGAGCGCGGGTTTGCCGGCGGGGTCCCGGGACCTCCAGGTTCGTGGGCTCCGCCGATTCGGACAGGACCATCTGGACTATCGATGTGGGTGATGGCATGACTGGTGAGGTAGCCGACGGCTCTGCTCAGGCCGGGGCCACGGGGTCGGGTCCGATCAGTGGCGCGCCGACGCCGGTCTCCCTCGACGAGGCCGAGTGTCTGCGGTTGATCTCGCCCGGCGGTGTCGGGCGGCTGGGTTACAACGGTCGGTACGGTCCCACGATCCTTCCGGTCAACTACGCGCTGTACGAGGACACGATCGTGTTCCGGACCGCCCAGGACAGCCCGACCGATGAGGACCTCCGCACCGGGATCGCGAACGCCGAGTACAAGGTCGCGTTCGAGATCGACGAACTCGACCCTGCGGCGCGCGAAGGATGGAGCGTCCTCATCCAGGGTTCCCTGCACCATGTGGAGTCCGAGGACGAACGCGCGTCGGTCCGCGAAGCGGGCGTCGAACCATGGGCGGGAGGTCCGAGGGAACTGTTCCTGCGGATCCGGCCCAGCCGCGTCACGGGCCGCCGTATCAGCAGGGACGCGCCGACCGGCGACGCCCGATGACCTGAGACGTCCGCGCGACCGGCCGGTCGGCATCTCCACTGCCGACCGGCCGGTCTTCGGCATGCCCAAGACCGGCCTTGCAGCCCCTCCGCCGCGAAGGACGAAGGTCCCGCCGCCCATGTGCTTTCGCCTCTGCGGCCGCCCCTGGCGCGTGGCGTTGAGTAAGGGCAGCCGGAAGTTCTCCGGTACGCCGAAGGAGTGAGCCCCCATGGCCGTCACCGACCGCAAGCCCGACACCCGCCACCCCGTCCCCCCGGCAGACCACCCGCCCCGCCCCACCTCCCCGGTCGCCCCGTACGTCTGGGCCATTGCCCGGCTGTCGCTCGGATTCGTGTTCCTGTGGGCGTTCCTCGACAAGCTCTTCGGGCTCGGTCACGAGACCGCCGCCAAGCAGGCGTGGATCCACGGCGGGCACCCGACGCTGGGCTTCCTGAAGTTCTCCGCGGCCGGCCCCTTCAAGGGCTTCTACCACGGCATCGCCGGAGCGGCGTGGGCCGACTGGCTGTTCATGCTGGGCCTCGCCGGCATCGGCGCGGCGCTGATGCTGGGCATCGGCATGCGTGTCGCCGCCGCGGCGGGCACGCTGATGCTGGTGATGATGTGGAGCGTCGTCCTGCCCCCGGCGAGCAACGTCTTCATGGACGACCACCTCATCTACGCGCTGCTCATCATCGGCCTCGCCCTGGTCCACGCCGGCGACACCCTCGGCCTGGGCGGCCCGTGGAGCAGGACCCGGCTGGTCCGCCGCCTCCCCGTCCTGAGGTGACAGTCACCGGCACGGACAGCGCGGGCACACGGCCCGCGCTGTCCTCTTCTCCGAAGACACACCATCTAAGAACCACCGCCGTCCACGGCGAGGCAGTCATTGGCAGATTCCTATGAGTTGGTTATTGGCAGTGGCCCATTTCGACATGTCGCGGTTGTAATCACTGGCATCCGCATTGTCGCCGGCCTGTTCTCGTTCCAGGTCATCGGCGATTGCGTGACTGGCGTCAGCGAGATTCTGGATCACCGATCTGACGTTAGGGTCGGCGGCCTTCGGTGCCGCCGCACCCATGTCATCGCCCAACTGCCGGTAGCCCGGAGCGAGATTAGAATCAGTCCTCGTTCTGACCGTCTGGTTGTGACGGTCCCAGGCGGTCCTGACTTCTGCGCATCCGGCGGGCATCCCCGACGTGCCGGAGTGGTGGATGAATTTCGGCACGAAGATGATTCCGAGAATAAGGAGCGCGATGACGCCCCCGGCGTAGCGGAGAGGGTCGGGATTTTTCCTCGGGGGCGCTTTTTTCGGCGCCGGGCTCGGCCGGGCCGGGGACTTGCTGACATCGTGGTCGGTCCCGGAGGCGGTGGGCAGGACCTTCGTCGCGGTGGGTGCCGTGAGTCGCTTGGTCGCGGGCGTGGTGGTGGCCTCGCCGGCGTGGGGGGTGTCGAGGAGACGGCGGGCCTCGGCGATGTCGGGGCGCGCGTGGGGATCCTTGTCCAGCAGTCGCGTGATGAGTGTGGTGAGCGGCCCGGCGTGGGCGAGGGGCGGGGGGTCGCGCAGGAGGACGGCGGTGATGGTGGCGGTGGGGGTGTCGCGGCGGAACGCGGAGGCGCCCTCCACGGCGTGGTAGAGCGTGGCGCCGAGGGAGAACAGGTCGCCGGCGGGGCCGTCGGCCTTGCCGTCGAGGCGTTCGGGCGCGATGTACTCCACGGAGCCCACAATGGTGCCGGAGGCGGTCAGGCCGGTGTCGGCGTGGTGCTCGGCGATGCCGAAGTCGGTGAGCAGCACACGGCCGTCGTCGGCGAGCAGGACGTTGGCGGGCTTCACGTCGCGGTGGGTGATCCCGGCGTCGTGGGCGGCGGCCAGGGCGTTCAGCAGTGCGGCGGCGATCCCCGCGGTGTCGTTGACGGGCAGCCGTCCCCGCTTGGCGATGCGCTGTTCCAGTGAGTGGCCGCGCACCAGGTCCATGACGATCCAGGGCGCGTCATCGACGGTAAGGGCGTCGTGCACGGCGACGATGTTGGGGTGCCCGCGCAGTCTCGCGGCGTTGCGGGCCTCACGTTTGGCGCGCGTCAGCCGCTCCCCGTGCTCGGCGGACGACGTGGCCGGCGGCAGCCACACCTCCTTGACGGCGACGTCGACGCGCAGCTCCTCGTCGCGCGCCTGCCATACCCGGCCGAATCCCCCAGCGCCTATCTCCCGGACCAGCCGGTACCGGCCGCCCAGAAGGTAGTCAGCATCCACCGTCCGCGCCCCTCCGCCAGAAGAACATCCGTGTTCACGTAACCGACCAGATCCTTTCAGGAAGCGGCCTTTCCGGGAAGGAACTCGGTCCCATGGACGTCACGGAACCCCGTCCGCCGCAAGAGCCGAGCAATCAGGCTTATCGAAGGAGTCGCTGCGCCCTCACTGTCGCGGCCACCGGCCTGCGGCTGACGCGCGTAGGGAGCGGGAACTCACGTTCCCGCTCCCTACGACGCTGTATGCCTGGCCTGCCCCCTTCAGGATGTGTCAGGTGAAGTTGACGCCGTTCATGGTGGGCTGGAGCGTGCCCAGGGTGAGGCTGTCGCAGATCGGCGGCTGGTAGCCGTCGTCGAGGCCGTGGTAGGTGAGCGGGATCCAGGTGCTGTGCCAGGCGACGCCGAGGCCGTCGGTGACGCCGCCGGGGCAGCCCTTGGTGGTGTGCCACTTGGTTCCGGCGAAGGCCGAACGACCGGGCCGCAGCGTGATGGTCGTGCCGGCACCGGGGTAGCTCACCTGGGACGCGGGAATGGCGGTGTAGTTGTTTCGCCCGCCCTTCCCGAGCGGTGTCCAGCCGGCCGGCAGGTAGCAGGTTTCGCTCGACCGGTTGGTAATGGTCAGCGTGGCGATCGCCTTTTCCGCTTCCGTTTCCGCTCCCAGTCCATTAAGGCCGGGATCTTGAAGCTGCAGATCGGCTTCAAGCTCGGATCCCATGCAGCTCGGCGTGTCACCCTGATCGGTGCGCGCCGCCGCCGTCTTCCCGTCGTGGGTGCCATTGGCGGCCGACGCCGTCGCCGACGAACTCGGTGCCGGCTGCGCCGATGAACCTGACGACGTCGACACGTTGCCGTCGATGTTGCAGCCGGTGAGGGCGAGAGCGGCCATTCCGACACCAAAAGCCAGAGCGGCAGTGGTACGCAGGTTCTTGAACTGCATGGGTAAAACCTCTCCGGTTGCTTACTGACTCGACTAATAACTTCGATGTCCGGCAATGCCGTGGAGGTTCAGAGGAAGATCCGGATTTCCCGTTTTTCCGCCGTGACGGATGTCACGCGAACCTGGGAGACCGGCGAAGCATCTAGCTAGAAAAACCGCCCCGGCTCGCACAAATGACGCACTGCCGCCTGTTAAGACGTACGTCTCGCGCATCCTGACCAAACGCGGCCTGCGCGACCGTGTGCAGGTGGTGGTCTTCGCCTACCAGAACGGCCTGGTCAGCGGGTACTGACCGGCGTTATCCCCCGAGCGAGCTACCCAGGTTGTCCACGTCGGCGCGATGATTCCCCGGCCCTGCCGTCCGTAGCGTTTCCGGCAGTTCGGCCTGCATCCGAGGCCGCGACCTAACGGAGGCCATCGTGAGGAAACGCGCCGATTCGACGGCGGAGCAGGAACGGATCGAGCAGCAGCCCGAGGAGAAGCCCCAGTGGGGGCCGCGACCGGCGTGGGTGCGCCTGGTCGTACTGCTGGTGCTGAGCGTGGTGGCCGACGGCGTCATAGGCTCGATCTACTCAGGCGTACAGAGCAACGCCGTCGCGCTCCTGATCGTGGGAGTTCTGGTCGGGCCGCTCCTCGCGTGGCTCGTGCTGCTGGGGTACGCCAAGATGGTGCGCGTCCTCGAACGCCGCAAGGCGGGCGAGGTGGGCCGGCCCGGCGCGGTCGCCGAGGTACGCCGCGGGACGCTGCTCGGAATCGGGCTGTTCGCGATCACCATCGCGATCATCGCCGTCTTCGGCGGGTACGGCATCCACGGCTGGGGCAACCTCGCCGCTGCCATCGGTGCGTTCGGTATGACGTGCGCGGTGGCCGTCGCCGAGGAGGTGATGTTCCGCGGCGTGCTGTTCCGCATCGTGGAGGAGAAGACCGGCACGTGGGGCGCGATGGCGGTCTCCGCGATCCTCTTCGGGGCGTTGCATCTGATCAACTCCGGCGCCACGCTCTACGGCGCGGTCTCCATCGCCATCGAGGGCGGGCTGATGCTCGCCGCGGCCTACACCGTTGCGCGTACGCTGTGGTTGCCGATCGGGCTGCACCTGGGCTGGAACTTCGCCGAGGGCGGCATCTTCGGGACCAACGTCTCCGGCTCGTCCGACCACACGCTGGGTCTTTTCAAGGGCACGGTGTCCGGCTCGTCGGTGCTGAGCGGCGGGAGCTTCGGCCCCGAGGCGAGCATCATCGCACTCCTGGTCTGTGGGACCACGACGGTCCTGCTCCTGGGCCAGGCCCGGCGCTACGGCCACATTCGCCGGCGCAAGGCGTCCGCCGCACCGACCCCGGCCTGAGAAATCTTTGAGATTCCGTTGTTAGTTGTCGATGTCCCCTGCGGCGACGCCCTTCAGGGCTGGAAGTGGGCAGATGACACCGGCACCTTCAAGATCGGCCAGGGCGCCGTCGGGGCTGAGCTCACGCCCGATGCCAGTTAGCTCCTGCGATTATGCGCGGGAGTTCCTCCCGCGATTTGTCCCTCGATCGAGCTATCCGAAATGTCTCCCACGAGGTGAAGCGCGGTATCCGTTCCGCCTCATAGCTTTGGTTCATCGGCCGACGCGTCGGCCGTCCCGTACATCCCATTCGTGGCAGACACCTGTTTGAAAGGCGTGACTTGACGATGAAAGAAGTTTTTCCACCCAGCAACTCCCATGCGAGGAGCGGCGTCGCGGTGGCAATGCTGGCCGGAATCGGGGTGCTGGCGAGCATGATGACGTCGTGTTCGTCCGACTCGGATTCCAATTCGGGTAAGCCGGCTGCTCAGGCGACGCTTTCGGCCTCGACCACCTCGAACAAGAGCGCGATCGCGTGGGGAGCCTGTCCTCAGCTCGTGAAAGGAGCGAAGAGGGATCCGCGGGAAAAGTGCGGGACGGTAAAGGTGCCGTTGGACTATCGGCACCCGGGAGGTAAGAGCATCTCGATCGCAATGTCCCGGATCGCCACGGCTAAGCCCGGCAAGCGGCGGGGTGCGCTGCTACTCAATCCGGGTGGACCGGCCCTGGAGGGCCTGGACATGCCCGGGCAGATGGCGCCGACCCTGCCGGCGTCCGTGCTCGACCGGTACGACCTGATCGGATTCGATCCGCGCGGGGTCGGGCACAGCGCGCCGATCAGCTGCCACCTGAGCGACCCCAACCTGGCGGACCTGTTCCCCTACCCCGCCGCCGACGGCTCGATCACGGCCAACGTCGCCCAAGCCCGTAAGACCGCACGGCAGTGCGCCTCGTCGGTCGGGGACGACCTGCGGTTCTTCAACACGCCGGATACCGCGCGGGACCTGGACCGGGTCCGCCAAGCCCTGGGGGAGAAGAAGATCTCCTACTGGGGCCAGTCCTACGGCACGTACCTCGGCGCGGTGTATCGCGCGCTCTTCCCCGGCAGCACCGACCGGATGATCCTCGAAGGCAACGTCGACCCGAACCTCGTCTGGCAGCAGCAGGCCGCCACCTGGAACAAGGGCATGGCCGACCGGTTCCCCGACGCCGCCCGCATCGCGGCCGCGCACAACGACAGCCTTGGGCTCGGCGCTGACATCCCCACGGTGACCAAGAACTACCTGGCCCTGGCCGACCGCCTCGACCGTACGCCCGCCCCGCTGCCGGGCACGAGCATGTCCTTGAACGGGCTGACTCTCCGGCAGGTCACCTATTCACTGTTGCTGCACAACGAGACGCTTCCGCTGCTGACCCGGCTCTGGAAGGCCGCGGCCGACCTGGCCGACGGGAAGCTGTCGGACCAGGACAAGGCCGTGCTGGGGCAGGTGTCGACCGCCAACCCGCCCGAGCCCGGCGTGCCCGCGGACAACCAGACCACCATGTTCCTGGCCCTCACCTGCGGAGACGCCGCATGGTCACACGACATGAACAAGTACGCCGCCGACACCGCCGCGGACCGCAAGGCGTGGCCGCTGACCGACGGCATGCCGAAGAACATCTGGCCGTGCGCGTTCTGGCCGGCTCCGAACGAGGCGCCCGTGAAGGTCACGTCGCAAGGTCCCCGCGACGTCCTGATCCTGCAGAACCGCCGCGACAACGCCACCCCGTGGGAAACCGGTCTCGGCCTGCGCCGGACGCTGGGCTCCCGTGCGAGCTTCGTCGGTGTCGACAACGGCGGCCACTACGTCTACCACGCGGGCTCGACGTGCGCCGACGCCGCCACCGTCGCGTTCCTCGCCGACGGGAAGCTCCCGGCCAGGGACCTCCACTGCACCGCCAAGCCGCTGAGCTAGGCGAACCTCGACCAGGTGCGTACCACGGGCGAGACAGAACCGAAGTCACAGGGCGAGGCTGCCGGCGCCCCGGCAGCCTCGCCACGCCTCCCACAAGGACGTTCGCGAGAAGTGACCGCGCAAGAAGTACGCCGACGTCGACGGCAAGACCCGCTTCTATGCGCCACCACGCTCCGCCTCGGCACCGCCGAGGCCGAGCAGGTCCTGCGGCACTTCACCCGCGGCGGTCCTGAGCACCCCACCTACGCTGCGCTCGAAGAACTGGGCCGCACCGTAGGCACCATATTCGCCTGCGACTATCTCGCCAGCCCCGACCTGCGCCGGGAGATCCATGGCGGGCTCCAGGTCGTGGAGAACTAGGAGCCCCTCGTCGCGAGATTCCACCAGAAACTCGGCCCCGGAAACGTGATGGACCTCACGCCTTTGGTAAGGCATGCTGCACCCGCAGCGCCTTTGGTCGATTCAGTGAAGCCCGAGTGATACGCGTGCGCTCCCGAGCTCGCGCGTTGGCGTCAGGAGCGAAGGGTGCGCAGGCCGGTGCGGATTTCGCTGACCAGGATCTCGGGCTGTTCCAAGGCCGCGAAGTGCCCGCCCTTGTCGGCCTCGCCGTAGTGGATCAGATTGCTGTAGGTGTCTTCGATCCAGCTTCGTGGCAGGCGTGGGATGTCCCTCGGGAAGACGGTCACCGCGACCGGAAGTGTCAGCTTCGGGCCGGCGAGAGTGGCCGATTTGTTCTCCCAGTAGATGCGGCCGGACGACGCTGCGCTGTTGGTGAACCAGTAGAGGGATATCGCGTCGAGCATGTCGTCCATGCTGAGGGCGTCCTCGGCGAGCCCGTGGTTGTCGGTCTTGGACTGGAACTTCTCGTAGATCCAGGCTGCCTGACCAGCGGGAGAGTCCGCCAGGGCGAATCCGACAGTCTCCGGCTTCGTGCGCTGAAGGTGGTTCGACCCACCGAGATCGCCGGTGTAGAGGGCGAGGGCCTCCACGGCGTAGCGCTGTTCGGGCGACAAGGTGTCGGGTATCTGTGCGGGAAAGGCGTACTGGGTGTTCAGATGAATTCCGAGAAGCCCCTCAGGTTGCATGGCCCCGAGGGCGGTGGTGACGACGGCACCCCAATCGCCGCCTTGCGCGGCCCATCTCGTGTAGCCGAGACGCTTCATCAGCTCCACCCACGCGCTTGCGATGCGCGATACAGTCCACCCGGTCTCCGTGGGCTTCTGGGAGAACCCGAACCCGGGGAGCGACGGGACGACGACGTCGAATGAATCGGCGGCGTCTCCTCCGAACGAAACCGGATCGGTCAGCGGGCCGATCAGCTTCAGGAACTCGACGATCGAGCCCGGCCATCCGTGCGTGAGTATCAACGGCATCGCGTTGGGATTCTTGGACCTGACGTGGATGAAGTGGATGTCCAGCCCATCAATCTCGGTCAGGAATTGTGGGAAGCGATTGAGCTCGGACTCGAAGCGCCGCCAGTCGTAGCCGCGCTCCCAGTAGTCGACCAGAGATCTGGCGCTCTCCAAGCGAACCCCTTGCGACCAGTCGCCCACCGTCTCCGGATCCGGCCATCGCGTTCCGGCCAGTCGCCGCTTCAGGTCATCGATCTCTGAATCCGGGATCGAGACGGTGAACGGGCGCACGGGGGTCGAGGTCGGCGGCGTCGGTGCGGTCATGGCCTTCTCCTGAGCTTCGAAACGCGGCGCAACTCTCCGTTGCACACAGGTGTGCACTGCACACTGATGTGCAGTCTAATTCGCTGCACACTGGTGTGCAACAATGGTGTCGTGCCTACCGAGTCCTCCCGTGTGCGCTCGTTGAACGAGACACGTGATCGCATCCTCGACGTCGCCCTCGACGTGCTGGGAGACAACCCCGACGCCGGCATGGGCGAGATCGCCTCCGCCGCCGGCGTCGTCCGTCGCACCGTCTACGGACATTTCCCCTCGCGCACCGACCTGGTTCGGACACTGACGGAACGGGCCGTGGCCGAGATGGCGGCCGTGCTCACCGAAGTCAACGCCGCCGGCGCGGAAGCGGACGCGACGTGGGTCGAATTCATCGCCCGCGTCTGGCCGGTGACGCACCGGTACCGAGTGCTGTTGGCGCTGCGCCGTGGCGAGTACGGCGAGGCGATCCACGGCCTGCTCGGGCCGGTCGACGAACTCCTCGCCGACCTCGTGAAACGGGGCCAGGACAGCGACGTGTTCGCACAGCACCTGCCGGCAGGCATTCTGAGCCAGGTTGCCTACGGCGTCGTGTTCGCCATCGCGGACAGCGACCTGTCGAACGGGACCCTCGGCGCCCGAGCAGCGACGATCACGAGCCTGCTGATGCTGGGAGTTCCCGAGACGCGCGCAATCGCTCTCGTGGGCGACCAGCCCTGACTCGCAGCACCCGGGTCAAGACCCGGCCGGAACTGGAGAAGGCGCTCAAGCTGGCGTACGACATCAACGGCATGGGCGCCATGTTCTTCGCCGTCCTCACCGTCGCCGCCCAGCTCGACCGCAACTACATCCGGGAGAAGACCCTGGAGGGGCATGCCGTCGCCGCGAACAAGGGCAACCACGGCGGACGGCCGAAGGTCATCGACGACGACATGCTGCTGTTCGCCCGCGCGCTCAAGGACAAGGGCGTGCCCGTCCCCGAGATCGCCAAGAAGCTGACGATCAGGACAGGGAAGAACGCCGGACAGCACCCCTTCAGAGCGGGGACGGGAGAGACGACCTCGTGGCGGCGCTGCTGGTGCAGGCCCGGCAGGAAAGGGAGAGCTCGTGATCCCGATGCCGCCGCACCGTATGAAGCCGCACCGTATGAAGGGGCCGGGCGTGCTCGGCCACGCCTGAGCAGCCCGCCGTTCGGCCGCTGGCCAGAGTCCGGCCAGGACGAGGAAGCCGCCACCGGCGATGCTCGCATCCGGAAGCGGTGTGCTCTGGAGACGCCCCGCGGTTCACTGTGTCGTTATCATCACCGGCCGACCCACCAGGATCCTGTGCACCGGAGCCGGACTGAGCGGATGGCGGATGATGGTGAGGGAATCGGCCGGACGCAGGTCAACGGTGCCCGCGAAGCCGGGCGTGAACCTGGCCGTCACCGGGCCGCCTGTGCTGTCCGACGGCATGGTCACCAGGTTGATGGCGTCGGCCCCCGCGAACATCAGCGTGATCAGGCGCGGGTCGGTGCCGTGGAGCCGGCCTACTTCGATCCGGCGTCCCCGGGCCGCGATGCGGCGAGGGATGTGGTCCCAGGCATCGGCGTGCAAGCAGACACGCAGCGTGGTCCGGCCCAACTGTTGATCGACAGCTGCGATGAGGCCGGGTAGTTCTGCCGCGGCGTCATGGGAATAGGGCCACCATGCCCCATCCAGCGGGCTCCGCCCGGCAAGGACGGCATCCAACCTGAGTCTCACCGAGGAGTCGACCCTCGGCAGCACACTGGCGACGGCGCTGAGCGGTGTGCGGTGGGAAAGCAGTGTCGGCGTCATGATCGCCTGACCTGTTCAGGACCCGTGTGAGGTCCGATCACGGTGTATAGCCGGGGCGACGCCGACCTGAGTGCCAACGCACGGGAAAATCCTCGGTAATCAAAGAATACCCTCGCAGTCCCCAAGATCACTCGGCTCGGAAGGTAAAGACCATGCTGAGTCGGCGGCCTCTGGCGTGGTCGCCGAGTGTGCCGTGGCGCGAAAGAGGTGACGGGCCGGCTATGTCTCCACGTTGGCGAGGTGGTCGACGGTGCCCCCGCGCCATTCGACCAGGAAAAGGGTTGCATCGTCGGTGGTGATCCCACCCCGTTCTCTCATCAGCGCGTGGGACAGAGTCCGCACCATCTCCCGCACGCCCATCTCCCGCACGCCTTGACTGACGCGCCCAGCACTCTCGACGAAGTCGATCAGGCGTTCCTCGCCGAACTGCTCCCCACCGGCCTTGTGCTCCTCGATGAGACCGTCGGTGAAGAACAGGACACGGTCGCCGCGGTGGAGCATTCGTTCGCTGATCCGCGGCTGGTCGCCTCCGAATCCGACCGGCAGGGTTCCGGGGCTCTCCAGCCTCTGGATCACCTGATGATCGCGGATCAGCAGTGGTGCGGGATGCCCGGCGTTGACCCATTGCAGGTGACCTGTTGCGATATTCAGGCGCATCATTTGTGCCGTGACGAATTGGTCGGGCCCGAACTGCTCGTCGATGGACGTGTCCATGAAGGCGTACAGTTCCGCGAGCCCGACGTCAGCGCGTCTGGCGTGTCGATACGCGCCGATGGCGACGGTGGCCAGTACGGCGGCGTTCAGGCCGTGGCCCATCGCGTCGATGACGGCCATGTGGAGGGTGTCGTCGTTGAGCGCGTAGTCGAAACTGTCGCCTGCGACGTCGTAGGCCGGCTCGAGGATTCCGGCCACCGCGACCTGCGGAGTGACCATGGTCAGCGGGGGCAACAGTGACCACTGGATCTCCGCGGCCACGCTCATCGGCTCGCGGCGCCGGGCTCGGAAGAACTGATCGGTGTAGCTGTTCTTGGTGACCAACATGTCGGCGACCAGACCGGCCAGTCGCCGCAGCAACCGCCGGTCGTCGTCATCGACGGTGTCGAGGGTGACCGCCATGACCCCCACGTCGTCGCTGCCGTCCAGGAGCGGCAGGAACATCCGTACGCCATTGGACAGCGGCTGTTCGACGGGGATCGCGTGAAGGAAAGCCCAGCCGGCCGGTGAGTCATCGATCCTCTCATCGGCACCCACCCTGAGCCCTCTGCCCGCTAGCGGGACGAGCATCAGCTGGTCATAGTCCTGCAAGAGGATCGAGATGTCCCGACCACCGATTCTGGCGACCTCTTCCGCGACCAGCGGAGCGATCAATTGGGGCGTCATCTCGTGAGCCCGGTCCAGCAGCACACCCAGCAAGCGCTCGCCGAACCCTTCCGAGCGGTCCGCCGCGATCTTGCGACATTTTGGCTCATTTTTCATTTGCCCACCGCAGCCTCGTCCTTGACGGCGTCCCGGGTTAGCGAACGCCGCAAAAGGCGGAAATCGCCGCTTCCCAGTACTTCTAACCTATGCTCATCAGCTGATCTCGCTCTGCTCCTGGACAGTTTCACCTGCGCGTTGAAGGGTGGTCATCGGCGATGGTGGGGTGCTCATCGCCGCGTCCTCTCCGGTTCCTGGGCGCGGGACCCGTCGCTGCGCGGTCGTGGTCGTGATCGGCGAACAGGGCCAGGAGCCCCTCGATGCGGTGGCCGGCGTCGGCAGGGTGCCGGAACGGGCGGGTGGGATCTACGCTGTAGTGGTTGCGGCGCCCGACCCGGGTGCGGGTGATGTAGCCGCTCTCTTCCAGGTCGTTGACGATCGTCTGGGCGGCGCGCGCGGTGATGCCGATCGCATCGGCGATGTCACGCAGTCGCGTGCTGGGGTTATGGGCGATGTTGATCAGTGCCCGGGCGTGGTTGGTCAAGAACGTCCAGGGCTTGTCGCCGGATGCGCGGATGACATGGGTCACGTTGTGCTCCTCATCCGCCGGCGGTGCCGCCCGGTGCCCCGGTCGTCGCCATCTGATGCCCGATTGCAGAATAGTGTTTCATGAAATTTTTAGGTGTGGCGAAGTATGTTCATGCTCGGGCGTGGCGGATCGTCCCGGCTCTCGCCCCGCTCATCGGGGCCTGTATTCCCACCACCGTCGCGATCACCATCCCTACCACCGGTGATCAGGCCTGCCTCACCCCCGACGGTGAGGTCGACCGTCCGAGGCTGCCTGGCGTGATGCAGTCGCCCGTCCGCCGGATCGTGGAATTGAGCGGCTTAGCTGAGTCCTGTTGAGGTCGCGGCGACACCGGCCCGCGCCTACCCCGCTGGTGATTCGCGTTCGGCCGTGGCGGCGGATCAGGTAGCCATGGTCGAGGGCGGCCTTGACGCCACCAGCGATGTGCCCAGCAGGGCGGCTGCGGCAGTGCCCCGGCCCAGGCGTCCAGGCCCCCTGCGTCGGGGGCATCGCACTGGTCCGAGACCGGCTTCCAGGTCTGCTGGAACAACGCCCCGCTGCGATGTCCGCACCGCCGGGGACGCCCACGCCCCGCACGGAGAAAGGTGGTCTTCCGCTGCGGACCCGTACGTGCACGACGACCGAACGCGTGCAGGCCGCGTTACCGCACGGCCGCGGATCCGCGTCATTCTCCTCCGCGATCGCTGAGACTGGCTACGGAGAACATGATCCGCTGCAGGTCCTCGATGGAGGCGTTGAGTTCACCGACGATCCGCCTGATTCGCCTGGTATTAGCCCGCCCCGCCGATTTCAGCAGGAGGTCGAGATCCAATCCGGCGGCGAACAGCCGAGAGGTGATGACCGCGCAGGTGTCCGCGGTGGCCGCAGCGGCCAGCAGGCCCGGCACAAGAGCCGGTCCGTGGCCGCGGGATCGTTCGTCAGGTGGTATCCGGCCGGCGATGCTTCCTTCGGCGGGCGGCCCGACCGCGTGAATCTCGGTCATCGCGGCCACCGCGCTTCCGCCTGCCCGGATACGGGGTGTGTTGGTCGTTGCCAGGTCATCTGCCGCCTCTTCCTGGGGCTCCATGAAGGTCTGGACGTCGCCAGGGTCTGGGGCGGCACCGCTATTCACACTCTACTCTCGTGTCCAGGGAGCGGGCCGCGCAGACAGGGTGGACGGTATTCGCCGGCCGGTGAAGCGGCGGCCGTTCCCGCTCAGCCCCTCGGGGTGGCCAGGCTCGCCGGTCGGCGGCACTGTCCAGGATGGAACGATTCACTCGTGCAGCGCCCGCGTTGGTCGCCCCTGGTCAGAGGGTTTTCGCGCCTGGTTGCGGGTATAGCCTTGAGTTGGAGAACGAACAAGGGTCGGATGCGTTCATCCAGACGCCCGTGGCGTACCCGGCCGGACTATCGAGCCGGTTGGCGGGACGCCATGGCTGTTGATCGTGTTCGGCTGGCAGGAGCATTGGCGAGAATCGTGGCCTCTCCTGCGGAGGCAGCGGAGCTACCCGAACAGTTGTGTGATGCGTGTATCGGCGCTTTGCCCGTCGACGGTGTGGGTCTCTCCCTGATGACACGGGACCCGGCCGGTGGACGCATGCTACTTGGAGCAAGTGACGACGTGGGCGCCCGGATCGAGGAACTTCAGTTCCGTCTCGGCGAGGGACCATGTGTGACCGCGTTCGGTACCGCTCGGCCGGTGCTGGTGCCGGACGTGCAGGCGGACGAAGCACGTGCCCGGTGGCCCATGTTCACGCGCGAAGCCGAGACCGCCGGAGCGGCCGCGCTGTTCGCTTTTCCGCTGCTGGTCGGTGTGATCGGGATCGGTGTCCTGGACTGTCACCGCGCGCGGACAGGCCCGCTGGCCGAGACGGCCGAGGCGCTCGTGGTGGCCGACGCGGTGACCACCGTACTGCTGAACTTCAAGATCCGCTCGGCAGAGGGCTCGGACGGTGAGATCGACCTGTTCAGCATGTCCACGCGCGCTCATGCCCTGGTTTATCAGGCCGTCGGGTCGGTGGCCGGGCGACTCGGCATCTCCACCGAGGACGCACT
This sequence comes from Actinoallomurus liliacearum, assembly GCF_039542035.1. NCBI lineage: Bacteria > Bacillati > Actinomycetota > Actinomycetes > Streptosporangiales > Thermomonosporaceae > Actinoallomurus > Actinoallomurus liliacearum. The sequence continues at coordinate 863,493 of NZ_BAABHJ010000040.1, read as the reverse complement.
GGCCAGACTGCGCGCGCACGCGTTCAGCCATTCACGGTCGCTGGAGGCGGTCGCCGACGACGTGCTGACCGGTCGGCTGCAGATCCCCACAGAGAAGGGACAGAGCGAAGGGGAGTAGTCATGAGTTCGCCGCTCATCCCCAGGGAGCCGGCGCTGATGTCGGCCTTCATCGACATCGCCGATACGATCACCGGCGACTACGACGTCATCGATCTGGCGCATCGCCTGGCCACCCACTGCGCCGACCTGCTCGACGTGACGGCCGTGGGCCTGTTGCTCACCGACGGACACGGGCGTCTCGGTCTTCTGGCCTCCTCCAACGAGCAGGCCAGAATGGTGGAGCTGTTCCAGTTGCAGGCCGACCACGATGGTCCCTGCCTGCAATGCTTCCACACCGGAAGACCTGTCACCGCAGTCGATCTGACGCGCTGGCGCGAGCGGTGGCCCGGCTTCGTGGCCGAAGCGCAGCGGCAGGGGTTCCGCACCGTCCACGCGCTGCCGATGCTGCTGCGAGAACAGACGATCGGTACCATCAACCTGTTCCGCACCGTCACCAGCCCTCTGTCCAATGGAGACCTCGCGCTCGGCCAAGCCCTGGCCGACATCACGACGATCGCGATCCTCCACCAACGCGCCCTCACCCGGAGTGAGGCCATCGTGGATCAACTCCAGGGGGCCCTGAACAGCCGCATCATCATCGAACAGGCCAAGGGCACTCTCTCCGGCTACGGACGGATCGACGTCGATGAGGCCTTCCGGCACATGCGCGCCTATGCCCGGACCCACAACCGGCTGCTCAGCGAGGTCGCCCGCGCGGTGATCAACGACGAACACCAAGCCGCGGAGATCCTCACGTTCGCCACCAGGAGGCGGTAGCGACCCGGCGATGAGTCTCGCCGACGCCTGAGAGAACCCGCCATACCGGCACGTACGGCCGTACGTCCTCCGGTAATGGATCGCCGTCGAATTCGGCATTGGTCAGCAGGTTCAGGTGACGCGTGTCAATGCGGGCGGCCCACGACCGCGTCATTCGAACGAACGTGACTCCAGAGAAGCCGGCACGAGCGCGGCGATCGGCATCATGCTGTCGGCCGGATCACGCACGGCGTCCCTGCCGTCGGCCCGCGACGGCTTCTCCAAGGATCTGACCGCCTACGCCGTCGGGCAGATCCTCCCCGTGGGGAGCCGATCTGACGCAGGTGGGCGTCGATCTGGGCGAAGGTGGCTTCCGGCTGTTTTGAGCGCCGAGTTCCGGCGGCTGTGGGCCGAGCACGAGGTGGCGGTCCGGCGCGCCGACCGCAAGACCTCCGTGCGCCGACGACAGGATGGCGGATCGCTTTTGTTCCGGCCGCGTGGACGGTCACGGTGTGGCCTGCCCACCAGGTGCGGAACTCGGGGCTGTGGGTGGCGAGCTCCCCGATGAGAGCCATGAGGGCGGGATTGGACGGGTCGTGGCCGGCGATCAGGCGCAGGGCCGAGACGACGTGGCGGGCGTCGTGTTCCCAGTCGGCGTAGTAGTCGCGGGCGCGGTCGTCGAGGAAGAGGTAGCGCGTGTGGTTGAGGGGCCGGCCGTTGTCGGGGAAGAGGTGCGGGAACAGTGCACGTCCCAGGGTGTTGGCCGCGAGCACGTCGCCGAGGGGCCCGAGGGCGACCGTGGCTACGTCGGACATGGTGTCGATCAGCTGCGCCGCACGCTGGGGCAGCCGGGCCGGCCGAGGCTTGGCGCGACGTGTCCTGGTGCCTTCGGAGGCCGCGCGGGCGAGGTCGAATAGGTGCTGGGTCTCGGCGTCGTTCATGCGCAGGGTGCGTGCGCCGCGAGGAGGTCGCCCAGCTCGCGGGAGTCAGCACGGCGTACTACATCATGGAACGCGGCAACCTGCGCGGGGTCTCCGAGAGCGTGCTGCGCTCCCTGGCCGGGCGGGGCTCACCGAGGGGCATGCGCCGTTGCCCGGCCGTCGCGTGTGAGGACTCCCTCACCGACCGGTGCGGTACATCATCCCCGCCGCGCTCGCGCCGCTTCGGCTCGCCTCCGGCCTTCGGGTTCGCGATCTTCTTTCTCCTGGCCCTGGTGCTTCTCGCCTTGTTCGCCCGCGTGTTCCGGTTCCTCGACCTGTTCGCCCTCACCCTCGTACTCGCCGGACTCTTCGAGTTCTTCGCGCCCTTCGGGTTCTTCGGGTTCTTCGGGCGATTGCTTCTCCTCACGCAGGGCGGTCTGGTGGTCCTTGACGACCTGGCTGTCGCGGATCTCACCGCGCCAGCCCTCGATCTCGTCCGGGCGCAGGATCGCCTGTGTCATGACGTGGCGGCGGAAGTGCTTGAACTCCAGCCGGGCCCGGCGGCCCTGGGCGCGCCAGAGGTTGCCCGTCTTCTCGAAGAACCCCTGCGGGTGGTACTCGAGGACCAGCGCGATGCGGGTGAGTTCTGGCGCGAGTTCGTGGAAGGTGACGGCACCGTCCACCCAGCCCTTGGGTCCCTTGGAGCGCCACACGATGCGCTTGTCAGGGATCTGTTCGAGGATGGTCGACTCCCAGGTCCGGTGCGACCAGAAGACCTGCGCCTTCCAGTTGAGCTTCTCATCAGCCGCCTGTTCGACGCTCTCCACCTTCTTCATGAAGCTGGGGAAATCCTCGAACTGGGTCCACTGGTTATAGGCCAGACGCAGCGGTACGCCGACGTCGAGGGTTTCGACGATGTTGGTGATCTTGAACTTCTTTCCCTTACCGCCGCTCTTGCCGAACTTCTGCTGCAGTTTCGTCTTGGTGTACGCCTTGAGCGCATTAAAGCCGGGAGCCAGCCGGTCCCTCAGCGACGAACCGTCGCCGCCTCCCCCGCCGGTGAGCATCGACAGCACGCCTGCGCCCCCGGATTTTCCGGTCAGCGCCGACAACAGCCCCGAGCCGCCCATTTCGGAGTAGTCGGTGAGCCGTCCGGTGACGCCCTCGACCTTGCCGAGCAGTGAGGTCGCACCCCGATTCGCCACCGCCGTCAGTAGTTTCTGCACCTCGCCGGTCAGGCGGTCGGTGTGCAGGTCCTGCATGAGACTTCCACCCGGCGCCTTTCCCGCGACGCGTTGCGCGGTCTCTTGAAGTCGGTCGGTCACAGCTCTCACCTCCGGCTCCGCCGTACGGGCGGCCGGCCCGCCTGCCCGGCCTGTTCCGCTTCGTCATCGTCTTCGGGTTCGGTGTCTGGCTCATGGTGCTGCGGGCGCGGACGATCGCCTGCGGCCGCCGGACGCCGCCTCGGCCGTTCCTCCCGCTCCCCCATCACCGGATCCTCTTCATAGCCTTCCTTCTCGTCGGCCGCGACCCGACCCGAGCGGCCCTCGTCGGCCTCATCGTCTCCCTGGCCCGTGCCTCGAGTAGGCGCGGCGGGGCGGCCCAGCGATCGGGTGCGTTCCTGGAGCCGGTCGCTCAACGCATCGATCTGGCTGTTGACCGCCGCCACCGCCGCCGCCTTGCCCGCCTGAAGGAGCCGGCCGCGTACGGTCTCGGTGAGCGTTCTGACTTCGGGCGAGGAACCGAGCAGTTCGGTGCCCTGCTTCACCAGCCCGGCGGAGTTCTTGCCGAGCCGGCCGGACGCTCTGGCAGCCGCCAGGGTCATCACCAGCTTCAGCTTCCGTGTCCGGCCCAACAGGTAACCCACAACGACGGCCACGCCCACAACGATGCCGTTCATGATCAACTCCCCCGTCCGAGGCCAACGGAACCGTTCCCGCGCCGGCCGAGCGACCGCAGCAGGTCGCCAAGAGGTCCGATTCGGAGAGAATTCAATGCTAAAAGGCCCTTACCCGACCTTTCCGGAAGAAACACCCTGGGCGGCGGGGTGGTGCACGCCATGATTTTGATCCAAACCGCATCGCCGGTGCGGCGGTTCCGTCCGATCAGCAGCAACTGTCGGCGTACTCCTTGCGATGCGGAGCCGCGCACAGGCCGGCGTGCTCGGCCGACGTCCAGCAGTTCTTGCGCGGGAGTCCCGCCAGCAGACCCCGTACCAGCGTCCGCGTCCGGCGGCGCGGTTCCATCGCCTCCGGCAGGTCCTTGAGCCCACCGCAGACCAGCATGAACACGTCGTCCACGCCGCGGTGCTCGATCTCGGTGAACACACTCAGCCCGGCTCGAATGTGCCGGCCCATCACGGGGCACCTTCACCTCGAGCGGGCCGACATCGATCAGCACGGTCTTGGCCGCCTGCCGTCGCGGCTGAGGCACGAGTCGCCGAACAGCCTCTAACGACCCCGGGATGGGTGTGGTGACGCTCACCGAGGTGGTGATGGAACGAGGACATCGACCCGCGCGGTCGGCATTTCCAGCGCGGTGGAGAGGGCCCGCAGTTCATCGCGTTCCCGCGGGGTTATTCCGGGGGCGAGACGGTCCAGGACCGTGATCAGCTGGTCGAGGGCCTGCTCCCACTGCCCGGCGGCGGCCGAGCCGGTGATCTGCCGGAGCGTGCCCGTGGGAACCCGGTCGGTGTATCGGCCGGGCAGGCCGCGCATCACACCGGCCAACTCTCGGCGCCGTCTCGGCGTCGCCGGCGTGCTCTCGATCTGGTAGCGCCAGCGCTGGATCATCCGATCGCCGGTCCGACGAACGACCCACAACGCCGTAGTCAAGACGGCCAGCATGTCCCCTCCTCGAGCCGTGGTGGCTCTCATCGGTCCGTCGCCTACGCTTCCCGCTGAACGCGTTCGCCGAGGATGAGCCGGCTCGCCGACCCATCCTCGTCCCCGCCTTCGCGGGCTGCATCAGTTCGGGTACGTCGCCGGAAGGTCCGAGGTGGGCGCGCCGTCGTCGAGCCAGCGGCCGATCTCACCTGGCTCATCCAGCGGGGCGTCCTCGGTCACCATGGGGCGTACGCTGCCGGCGCCCGCACGGCGAGGTTCCCGGCCGCGTGAGCGATGATCATCGGCCGGGGCCGCCTGGCGCGTGTTCGTCTCGACCATGTTGTCGATGCCGGCGGCGGCAAGGATCTCCTCGGGCCTGCCGCTGTTCTTGCCGGCGGCCGCCATCGCCAGGGCGGCTTTCGCCGAAGCCGTTGACGCCTGGGGCGGTATGACAAGTACCAAGATGTGGTCTTGCGGGCCACGGGTCACGATGATCTTGTGGTTCACGTCGGCGAAACGCCCGACCCGCACCGCGTGCCCGTCGATCGTGAGGCGGCGAGGGACGTCGTCCCAGTCGCGGGCATCGATACCGAGCCGCACGATCGCGCCGACCCGTGCGTTCAGCAACGAGACGAGGAGCGGCAGTTCCACACTCGCGTTACGGGAGCGCGGCCACCAGCCGCCGTCGAGGATTCCCAGGCGCTTCAACGCCGGATCCAGGCTCAACCGCGACGCCGGCGGGATGGAAGAAAGGACATCATTTTGATCACTGACGTGCGGCGCCATGACGTCGGCCCCGTCCTCGGTCCGAAAAGAAACCGGATCTTCACACGCCCAGGACGACGTCAACTTGGCTATCGGCGCACGAAATGCCCTCGGTAATTCTTGTTATACCCCGGCAAATCCGGCGCGAACCGATGTGACGCTTTTGATTCCCTGTCATCTCGCCACTCGACGGCCGTCGGCATCCGCGGTCTCCATGCCGGGTATCACGGGGATCATGGGGGCAGATCTGATCGATGGGGGCGACCGGCGGTCGAGGTTCTGGTTGCAGGCGCTGCGCTGGAGACCTACCTCTTGAGCACGCCCGGCTCCACCATCCGGTCGGCCGTCTTGCGGCGGCTGACAGGCGCCGTACGGTCGCTGACCACGCCACTGCTTCCGGATGACTATCTCGCGCTGTTCGATCCGCTGTGGTGCGGGCAGGAGCTGCGAGGCCGGATCCAGGCGATCCACCCGGAGACCGCCGACGCGGCGACGCTCTTGATCCGTCCCGGCCAGGGTTGGGTTCGGCACCGGCCGGGACAGTGGGTCCGCATCGGCGTCGATATCGCGGGAGTGCGTCACTGGCGGACCTTTTCGCTGTCCTGCCCACCGGGACGCCCGGACGGATGCATCACCATCACCGTCAAGGCGGCCCCGGACGGGCTGGTCTCCCGCTACTTGGTGCGGCAGGCGACGCCTGGCGTGATCGTCCACCTGGCCGGGCCGGACGGGGAGTTCGTCCTCCCGGAACCGCCACCGCCGCGGCTGCTGTTCCTGACCGCCGGCAGCGGCATCACGCCCGTACGGGCGATGCTGCGCGGCCTCCTGTCCGGCGCGGCCCCGAGGGGGGCGGCGGAGCCCGGAGTCGCCGTATCGCACCGAGATGCCGGGTATCGGGGGTTGCCCGATGTGGTCCTGATGCATTCGGCGCCTACGCCGGCAGATGTCATCTTCGGCGCGGAGCTGCGGGCGTTGGCGGCGCGGTTCGCGAATCTGCGGCTGTATGAGCGGTACACGCGAACCGGAGGGCGTCTCAGGCCGGCCGACGTGCCGGACCTGTGCCCGGACTGGGCCGAACGCGCGGCGTGGGTCTGCGGGCCGGCCGGGATGCTCCAAGAGGCCGAGGACCACTGGGCCGGATCGCCTGATCGGCTGCATGTCGAGCACTTCCGCCCGGCCGTACCGACGGCCGGGGGCGAGGGGGGCTGCATCCGGTTCACCAAGAGCGGTCGGCAGGCCGACGCCGACGGCGGTACGTCGCTGCTGATCGCCGGGGAGCGGGCGGGTGTCCTCATGCCGAGCGGCTGCCGGATGGGGATCTGCCACAGCTGCGTGGGACGGCTCGCCTCGGGGCAGGTACGTGACCTGCGCACCGGCCAGATCCACGGCGAAGCGGGCGACCTCGTCCAGACCTGTGTGTCGGCCGCCGCCGGCCCAGTCGAGATAGAGCTTTGACACAGAGGGGGGACCATGTCGACCACCGCGTTCGTCACTCCGGCCGACGTCGAGGAGTTCGGCCGTGAGCTGGACCGGATCCGCGAAGAGATCATCGCGAGCCTCGGGGACAGGGACGCTCGCTACATCCGCGGCGTCATCGCGACTCAGCGCAAGCTGGAGCTGGGCGGCCGCGTCCTGCTGTTCGCGTCCTGGCTGCCGCCCGCCTGGATGGCCGGGACTGCGGCGCTGGCCACCGCGAAGATCCTGGAGAACATGGAGATCGGCCACAACGTCCTGCACGGGCAGTGGGACTGGATGCGCGATCCGAAGATCCACTCCACGACCTGGGAGTGGGACACCGCCTCCCCGGCCGACCAGTGGAAACACTCCCACAACTTCGTGCACCACACCTGGACGAACGTGCTCGGCAAGGATCGCGACATCGGCTATTCGCTGCTGCGGGTCAGCCCGGAGCAACCCTGGCATCCGGTCTACCTTCTCCAGCCGATCTACAACACGCTGCTCGCGTTGGTCTTCGAGTACGGCATCGCGCTGTACGACCTGGAGGTCGAACGCATACCGGCCGGGGACAAGAGCCTGAAAGAGACCTGGACCCAAGCGCGCGCCATCGCCGGCAAGGTACGACGCCAGATCGTCAAGGACTACCTGGCGTTCCCGCTGCTGGCCGGCCCCGGCTTCGTACCCGTCCTACTCGGCAACCTGACCGCGAACCTGGCCCGCAACGTCTGGGCGCACACCATCATCTTCTGCGGCCACTTCCCCGAAGGCGCCGAAGTCTTCACCGAAGACCAGTTGGAGGGCGAGACCCGCGGCGAGTGGTACGTCCGCCAACTGCTCGGCTCATGCAACATCGACGGCAGCCGCCTCCTCCACCTCATGAGCGGCAACCTCAGCCACCAGATCGAGCACCACCTGTTCCCCGACCTGCCGAGCAACCGGTACGCCGAGATCGCGCCACGAATCCGCGCCCTGTGCGAACGATTCGGACTCCCCTACACCTCCGGCTCACTGGCCCGACAGACCGGATCGGTCTACAAACGCATACTGCGACTCGCCTTGCCCGGACCCCGGCACCACCACCAGGCCCCACCAGCGGAACCACCAGCCCCAGATCTCCGGGCGATCGCCTGAAGCACGAGGGGTGAAGCCGCCGACGCCCCTCGAGGGCCCGGCGCAAGAGGAACGAGGGAGCGACCGGTCACGCGCGAGCGACCTGGTCAGTGCTGCGTCTCCGCCGCCTGCGCAGGGGGCCGGACCGGGATGAGACCGCCGACCGCGTCGCGGGTTCACGAGTGAGGAGTGTGAGTTCGGCGGGGTTCCGTTCCGTCCTGGGGGCGGTTGGAAGGCGGCAGGGCGCCGTCGTCGGGCCGGTCGCGACGGACGCTCACCGCACCGGGATGTGCACGCTCCTCGGGGTGCGTGTGGACGCGCAGCACGCTGGCGATCGTGGTGACGATGAGGATGAAGAGGATGAGGGCGAGCGACAGCGGGGTGGGGATCTCTGGCACGCTCTCGGTGACGTCCTCGTGCAGGAACAGCAGGATGAGTTTGACCCCGATGAGGGCCAGGATCAGCGAAAGCCCGATGGCGAGGTAGAGGAGGCGTTCCAGCAGCCCTTCGAGAAGGAAGAACAGCGCGCGCAGGCCGAGCAGAGCGAAGGCGTTCGCGGCGAACACGATGAACGGTTCGCTGGTCACCCCGAACACCGCGGGGATGGAGTCCAGGGCGAACAGCAGGTCGGTGCTGCCGATGGCGACGAACACCAGCAGCACCGGGGTCATCACCCGCCGCCCGTCCTCGACTGCGAGCATCCGGCCGCCGTGGTAGCCGACGGCGACCGGCATGATCGATCGTGCCCGGCGCACCAGCCAGGTGTCCTCCACGTCGGGCTCCTCGTTGCGATGGCGGATCAACTGCACCGCCGTCCACAGCAGCACCAGGCCGAACAGCAGGAAGGTGAAGGAGAACAGGCTGATCGCGGCCGTCCCGATCGCGATGAACACCGCGCGCAGGCACACCGCGAACGCGATGCCGTACAAGAGGATCTTGTGCCGGTACTCGGCCGGTACCGCGAAGCGGGTGAAGGTGATCGAGAAGATGAACAGATTGTCGACCGACAGGCTCTTCTCCACCACCCAGCCCGCGAAGTACTCGGTGCCCGCCCGCGCGCCCGCCACGGCCCACAGGGTCAGCCCGAACCCGACCGCGACCGCGATGTAGAACACCGACCACACGGTGGCCTCGATCAGCCCGACGGCGTGCGGACGGCGCACCGCCACCAGGAGGTCGAACGCGAACAACGCGAAGATCAGGCCGATCAGCGCGGCCCAGATCTGCACAGCGAAGCCGGTCACCTACACCACCTCCTTCACCTGCGGTTGATGTCTTCCGTCTCCGGGCGGGCACCTGGACAACGCCGTCACGAATCTTGATGGCTCGTCCGACGGTCTGGTCCGTGCCCCATCCCGGTGGGCCGGCGAGCACCTGCGGCGTAGTCGCTCGGTCGCCCCGATGAGTCGCAGGGCGTACAGCACCGAGCAGTGACCGGCCGGTTCGTTGTCTTGTGGAAGACGCGCCGAACCGGCCGTCGGCGGTCCAGTGGTTCATCGCCTTGAAAGCGATCAGAACGCCGTTGCGGTCGGCGATGAGCTGGGCGCGGGTTCGCGGCCCGGTCACGTACGGGGCCGGCCGTAGGTCCGGCAGACCGAAGTATTCACCGTAGCGGTGTTCGATGTGGATGCGTTTCCGTAGGGCCGGCGTCGATCCGTTCCAGATGCAGTGGGCGGATCGGGAGCCGGTGCTCGTTCACCCGACCATCGCGCCGGTCGGCGAGCCGATTCGTTCAGCTGACGGGTTCGGGTTCTTCGGTCGGGAGGGTGGCCGGGGACGTGGAATTCACCGGGCCGCCGTTGGTCGCGGGTCGAGACGAAAAGTCCCGGTAGACGCGTGCGCCATGCTGACGCCGTCCGGTCCAGGCCCGAGTCGGTCGAAGAAGCGGAGCAGTTCGACGGGGACGGGCATGACGAGTGTGCTGTTCTTCTCCGCGGCGACTTCGACGACGGTCTGCAGGAGTCGCAGTTGCAGGGCGGCGGGATCGGCGGCCATGGTGGCGGCGGCTTGGGCGAGCTTTGTCGAGGCCTGGAATTCGCCGTCGGCGGTGATGACGCGGGCTCGGCGTTCGCGTTCGGCTTCGGCCTGGCGGGACATGGAGCGTTTCATCGTTTCGGGCAGTGCGACGTCTTTGAGCTCGACTCGTTCGACCTTGACCCCCCAGGGCAACTCGGTGGGGCCGTCGATGATCGCGGTGAGTTCGGTGTTCAGCCGGTCGCGCTGGGACAGCAGGGCGTCCAGGTCGGCTCGGCCGATGACCGAGCGCAGTGAGGTCTGGGCGACTTGAGAGACGGCGAAGGGGTAGTTCTGCACGTTCACGGTGGCTTTGACGGCGTCGACGACCCGGAAGTAGACGACCGCGTCGACGCGAACGCTGACGTTGTCCTCGGTGATGCCGTCTTGGGCGGGGACGCTCATGGTGACGACCTGGACGTTCACCTTACGAAGCCGGTCCACGACCGGTGCGATGAAGGTGAGCCCCGGCAGCCGCACACCGCCTTGGACGCGTCCCAGCCGGAACACGACGCCGCGCTCATATTGCTGTACGACCCGCACCGACAGCATCAGGGCCAGCAGGGCCACGGCGACAAGGACGACGGCGACGGTGATGATGGTGGTCATGCCATCAGCCAACGGGCATGTTCCTGGCACGGAAAGCATGAACCTGAGCAGGGCTCATCACGTCAGCTGATGACCGACCGCCGGCTCGGCGTTTCAGCCGGCTGTCCGGTCCGGGATCGCCAGCCAGCCCAATCGCTGCGACATCGCCCGTGCGCAGGTGACGATGGCGCGTACGTGATCGGAGGCGTCGGTCGCCCGCCACAGGATCGACCACGGATAGTGGGACTCCGGTTCGATCAGCGGCCGCCAGATGGTTCCGGGGAGGGCGGCGATGCAGGAGGAGGGTACGCAGTACAGGCACCGGCCTGCGGCGACCAGCGCGGCGGCGGCGCGAATGCTCTCCACGCTGCCTTCGTACACGGCGGGCGTGAACCCCGCCGACCGGCACATCTCAACCACGAACTGATTGAACTCCGGCGCCTGCACGTCCTCGGCGAGCAGCAAAGGCTCTTGTGCGAGCGTGGCGACCGGCACACCGTCCGAACACGTGAAGCGGTGTCCATCGGGGACCAGTACCCCCAGCGGGTCCTTGCGGAACAGGTGTGAGGCCACCCCCGGCGGGGCGAGCGCGGCCCGTCCGATGCCCACGTCCAGGCGGCCGTCGAGGAGTTGCTGGTACTGCTCGGGTACGCCGGCCTCGACCTGGTGAATCACCAGATCGGGGTATCTGGCCTGGACCTCGTGCAGGATCTGCGGCATCGAGTCGTAGCTCGCGTCGATGATGCCGACGCGCAGGCTGGGAGAGGTTCCGGCCGCGCTGCGGGCGACCTGCGCGGCCCGGTCGGTGTGAGCGATGATCTGCCGAGCCTCGACCAGGAACGCCGCTCCCGCCGCCGTCAGCCCGACGTGGTGAGTGCTGCGCTCCAGCAGGCGTACCCCCAGCTCGCGTTCCAGCCGCTGCAACTGCTGGCTCAACGCCGACTGCACGATGTGCTCGCGCGCGGCCGCCCGGCCGAAGTGCAGTTCTTCGGCCAGTGTCACGAAGTAGCGAAGCTGGCGAAGCTCCATGGCCGCCACCTCCACCCCCGGCCGGGCCGACCTGCCGCCATCGCCCGGCGCGCCCGGAACCCCAGGCGCCGGTCCGTGCGCATCATGTACAGACTCGCACGCGCCGCAGGCCGTGATCCAGGCCTGTGACGATGTTCCCGTCGGTCGGCGCCATCGCCCGTGTCCAGAGTGGCCGCCCCTTGTCCGCCACAGGGGCGCTCGCCTGGTGATCAGGGCAGATGATGAGGCTTGCTCGGGTTGCCGGTTTCCATCCGGCCTCGATGCGGGTCGACTGGGAGTGAATCAGCCCGGCGGGGCACCGTGCGGTTCCGGGGAGAGGGGGCGCAGATGACTGCGGATGGAGCCGGCATGGCGCTCGATGCGCGAGCCGTCAGCGGGAACGGGTCGGCACCCCGATGTGAGCATCTCGATGCGCTCGTTCCGGTGGCCCCCAACTCGAGCACGTGCTGGGAATGCCGGGCCACCGGTGAACACTGGGCCGGACTTGTGGCGTGCCTGACGTGCGGCTGGGTGGCGTGCTCGGATGACTCGCCCCGTCGGCATGCGCTCGCGCACTACGAAGAGACCGACCATCCCGTGGTACGCGCGTTGCGGCCCGGGCCGACCTGGAGATGGTGCTATGTCCACCGGCGCGCCGTCTGAGCAATCCACGCCCTGCCATCTCGTAACAACCGAAGGAGCAAGCAGAATGGCCGTCGACGCCGTCAGACCGGATGCACACTCCCGCCGGGGGCCGCCCGCCGCCGGACGCGGAAGCGCGTATGCCGCGTTGTCCCGCCAGGTCAAGCAAGCGGGACTGCTCGATCGCAGGCCCGGCTATTACGCACTGAAGATCACGGCGAATCTCGTTCTCTTCGCTGCCGGGTGGATCGTCTTCGCCTTCCTGGGACGGTCCTGGTGGCAACTGCTGGTCGCGGTCTTCCTCGCGGTGATGTTCACCCAGGTCGCGTTCGTCGGGCACGACGCCGGACACAGGCAGATCTTCGGTTCCAAGCGCGCGAACGACCTGCTCGGCCGCCTGCATGGTGGTCTGCTGGTCGGGTTGAGCTATGGCTGGTGGGTCGACAAGCACAACCGCCACCACGCTCACCCGAACCACGAAGGCCACGATCCCGACATCGCAGGCGGTGCCATCGCCTTCACCCAGGCCCAAGCTCGCGCGCGCCGCGGACTCGGCGTTCTGCTGGCCAAATGGCAGGCCTACCTGTTCTTCCCGATGCTCCTGCTGGAGGGCCTCAACCTGCACGTCGCAAGCGTCCGCGCGCTCCTGGACCGCACCGGCACATCACCGAAGGCGAAACCGACCGAGGCGATCCTGCTGCTCACCCACGCGGCGGGCTATCTGGGGGCTCTGTTCCTCGTCCTGTCTCCCTTCCAGGCCGTGTGCTTCCTGCTCGTGCAGCAGGGCCTGTTCGGCGTGTACATGGGATGCTCGTTCGCCCCGAACCACAAGGGCATGCCCATCCTGGGCGAGGAGGAGAAGGTCGACTACCTGCGCCGTCAGGTACTGACCTCCCGTAACGTGCGCGGCGGCCGGTTCACCGACTTCGTACTCGGTGGCCTGAACTATCAGATCGAACACCACCTGTTCCCCAGCATGCCGCGCCCCAGCCTGCGGCGCGCCCAGGCGCTCGTCCGCGCCTGCTGCGAACAGCACGGCATCACCTACACGGAGACCTCCCTCGCCCGTTCCTACGCCCAGGTGCTCCGCCACCTCCACGCGGCCGGCAACGCCACCGCGTCCAAGCGAAGCCGCCTGGCCGCGGACTCGAGACCGGCGGATGACGCCGGCACGGCGTGATCCAAGAGGAAGGACCGGACGATGTACAAGCGAATCCTGGCCGCGATCGATTGGACGCCCCACACGGAGGCCGTGCTGGACCAGACTCGGCAACTGGCCTCGCTGACCGGCGCGGCGGTCCTCATCCTGCACGTGCGGGCCACAGACTTCCCCTCCCTGCCATCGATACTGGGCACCCTGGCAGGTCAGGCACTGGCCGGCGAACCGGCAGGAAATGATGCGAGTAGCGTGGCGCGACGGATGGTCGACGACGCCGTCGCCGTCCTGGCCACGGCGGGCTTGCACGCCGAGGGCCTGCTGCTGGAAAGTACGCCGGGATACACGCCACGAGCCGTACTGGATCAGGCGCGAAAGCTGGACGTGGATCTGATCGTCCTGGGCTCCCCGCATCACGGCGGCCCCTCCGCGCTGTTCCGGTCCAACGTCGCCGACGAGGTCTCCCGACACGCGAAGTGCCCGGTCCTCATCGTGCCCTGATGCGCCCTTCCTGCGTTGCATCCGTGGCCGGCCCGAACGTCCGAACCGCGGGAAGCATCCCCAGGCCGGTTGGATTGCCCTGGTTCCTGGGACCGCAGACGAGGGCACACTTGAGAGTGTCGGGGTCCGCGCCGAGGAAGGGCGGACTAGGGGGCCGAGGCCGGCCCGGTGGGGCCGCTCGCCTGGATTCCGCGCAGAAGGGGACCGGCCGTGCCTGACAAGATCGTACTTATCCTGCGATTTCACCCGGTAGGCGGGGAAGACGTCTCCGTGGTATGCCGGGACTTCACTGACGAGAACGAGGCACTCGAAGCGGTCGCCCACGCCATCGACGAGCATCGCAGCCTGGTCCTGAACGAGGCGAGGTATGAGCGCGAGGCCGATGAGAGCGGCATCGTCATCAACATGGCCAACGTGGTGTCGATGCGGGTATCGAGGACCAATGGCGCCGCGACGGGCCAGTACCTCTAACCGATCTTGACCGTAGCCGGTTCAGCCGCTGTCGGGGCATGGACGGCTTCGAACGGCGTTCTCGTCGGTATACGGCGGGAGGGTGAGCAGGTCGACGCGGTGGCCATCGGCACTGATCGCGATGAGCAAGCCGGCCCGCAGGGTGTCGAACCAGCTGAGCCGCACGAAACGGGTGTCGGTCAGACCTTCCGTGCCCTCGATACGCAGCCGACTTGGCCGGCTGTCCCAATCGGACACACGGAGCAGGATGTTCGCCACGGGGCCGTGGTCACCGGGGGGACCAGGGCCCTGGAGAGCCAGAACCAGGCCCGGCAGCTCCGCGACCGGGTCGGTCGATCGTGGCCACCAAACACCGTCGAGCAGCGTGCGGGGCGAGCGGGTCGCCGCTACGAGCAACCGCGGTACCGATGGCGACGACGGGCCGATCAACGATCTGCGTTCCGGCGTACTCTTCATCACCGCACGTCCCTTCCATGGTCACCGCACCTTCAGAACCGTGCGATCAAAGCCGCGGGTTGCTACCGGCGACGCCGGGCGAGGCGGCGCAACTGGGTGATGCGGGCGGTGCCGAGCACCAGCGTGACCACGGCCCCCGCGACCATGGCGATCAGCAGCCCGACCGCCAGCGGCAGCGCACCGTGCATGCCCAGGAAGGACACCTGCACGCTGCGGGTGTTCTGCAGGATGAACACGATGACGGCGATCAGTATGATCGCGACGGCCCAGACACTCGCCCAGACCGTGCTGGTGCGGGTCGCAGACACCGCTCGTGGCGCCGACTCAGGCCGGGCCTCGCCGGAGGAAACGGGGTCCGCAGTTGCAGTGTGCGCGGGTGGAATAATCGGGGCGTTTCTGCGGGTGCGATGCAGAATTGACATGACATCCCCTTTCAGGAGCCGGCGTGGCAGGCAGCCTCAGAATCGGGGCGTTTTTATTTTCCGGATACTTCGATTATACGCTTATCGATTTCCGATAACCAGCAATATCTGGAACACATCCCGCGAGCGACTTTCCGAATGGTTCACCTCGCCGTCGCCATCCCACGCGCGGTGATGCCGACTTCGCTCACGCGCTGCGGGTTCTGGGGCCTTGTTCGCCGGTTCCTGGCGTAGGTGACAGTGCCGATCGCGGCGCTCCGGGCGAGCGCGTCAGCCAGCGTGGGGTAGATGGTGAGCCTGCGGTCCAGGCCGGTGACATGCAAAACCTTTGCGACCCTGGGCCGGGGAGCGACTACGCGGAGAGTGACGCCGAGGCGGGTAGCGCGGCGCTGGGTGCCGATCAGCACGGCCAGCCCCGCCGCGTCGCAGAACCACACTCCGGACAGGTCAAGGATCAGCAGCCTCATACCGGGGCGAACGACTCTATACAGACGCTCACGCAAGGCCGGGGCCGTGATGATGTCGACGTCACCGCACAATCTGGCGATGGTGTGGGCGAGGCAGTGGAAATTGGACGGACCTACCTCACCCTGGACCCGGGCGTGGCCCGCGGTGGTGTAAACGGTGGTCATCGATCGCCTCTGATGACAGGCGGGCGCGGGCCGGGGATACAGATGCACCGGCTCAACGACCGGGCCGGCCGAGCGGGGCCACCAGCCGCCGTCGAGCAGTGCGCGGGGCCGAGTGGGTCGGCTCCAGGCGCCCCGCGGCATCGATGGCGACGGCATACCGGTCGTCGTTCTGTGTTCGGCGGTCCTCCACATGGCGGCTGCCTCCTCTTTCGATGTCGGACGGTGATGCTGCCGTGGCTCCCACCAACGACGCCGGCGGGCGAGGCGAAGCCGGTCGGCCAGGCGAAGCCGGTCGCGGTGGCTGTGCGGAACGTTCCTGTACCTGAAGGTGCGGGCACACGACAGGCGGGTGCGGCGCGAGTCGCCCTTTCGCGGGCGGGAACATGATGCATGATCGGCATGACACCCCCTTTTCGGTGAGCCGGTGTGGCAGGCAAGCCTGAAAATGGGGATGTCGTCGTTTCCGGATACTTTGACTCTACGCTCACCGGCGTCCGAAAACCAGAAGTACCCAAGGGAGAATTTTCGCGCCCCGTCAGGATCTCAGCCCGAGAAACAATGTCGAAATTTGAAGGCTCCTCCCGGTGCCGAAAACCGAAGCACACCATCGGTTCGCGCCGAATTTTTCTGATGGATGATCAAATCACTGAGGGCATTCTGCGCACCAACGACTTGCCCCCAGCCACCGGCACCTCGGTCTGGAAATGTGTTCTAATACCTGATCGTCTCGGCGCCGGGTGGGGGGAATGCCCGGCGGATGCCGGTCAGGTGCATGATCCGTACGACACTGTGCTGTACGACGCCGTCGAGGTGGATTGATCCGCCGTGGTCATGGGCGTCGTTGCGGGCGCGCATGAGCGCGGACAGGCCCGCGCAGTCGATGAAGGTCAGCCCGGTCATGTCGACGGTGACTGTCGTGTGGCCGTTGCGCAAGTGCTGCAGCAGGGTGTTGCGTAGCAGGTCGGCGTTGCTGATGTCGACTTCGCCGGCGAGGTGGACGGTCACCCGCTCGGCGTGAGCGTCACTGGTGATCGTCAAGGCCGTGCTCGTCATCGAATCCTCTCCGAGGGCCGGATCGTGGCTGCGCTGTGGACGGCGGGCCAGCTGCTCGCTCAAGCCAATCGGTTCGGCCGCAGACCGGAAACAAGCGAGGCCAGAAAGGCCCATCGCCAGGGGAGATTGCTGCGGCGACGTGCTCGATCGCTCATTCTGCGGTACGTGGCGGAATGCCGGGGCGGTGGGGCAGCGGTCGGACTTCGCCACTGCCGAAGGCGACTGGATCTGGGGGCACTATTGGAATGCCGGGCCTGCCTGGCAGCGTGACGGCGTAAGCAACCCAGGACCGACGGCGGCAGGGCCGCCAGCGCGGAAGGCGCCTATGAGCTTTGGAACGGCACCGAAGAAGGTCGTGCCGCGGGTGCCGCTGCGGCACGGGGAGGGCAACAAAGAGCATCTGACCAGCTTCGGGGGGCTGGCCGCGCTGTCGCTTGATGCGCTCAGCTCGGTGGCCTACGGGCCGGAAGCCATCGTGCTGGTACTGGTGGCGGCCGGTACGTCGGCGCTTCGCTTGACCGTACCGATCACCTTGGCCATCGCGGGCCTACTCGTCGTGCTGGTCGTCTCCTACTGCCAGGTCATTTCGGTGCATCCTGACGGCGGTGGCGCGTACGCGGTGGGCAAGAAGGATCTGGGACCCACTGTCAGTCTGCTGGCAGCCGCCAGCCTGGTGGTCGACTACGTGCTGACCGTCGCGGTCAGCCTCGCCGCAGGAGCGGCCAGCCTGGCGTCGGCATTCCCCTCCTTGGGACACCACATCCTCGCGATGTGCCTGATCGGCCTGGTCTTGATCACTGCCGTGAACCTGTGGGGCATCGCCGAAAGCGCACGCGTCCTCATGTTGCCGATGGTGGCGTTCCTGGCGGCGATCTTCGGTGTCATCATCGTCGGTCTGGTACGCGCGCATCCGGCCATCGTGGTCGGCAGCGCCCAGCCGGTCCACGTCAGCGAGGCACTCGGAACGATCGTGATCCTGAAGGCATTCGCGGCCGGCTGCTCGGCCCTGACCGGGATCGAAGCCATCGCCAACGGAGTCCCGACCTTCCGCCGGCCGCGTGCCAGCCGCGCTCAGCACACAGAGCTGATGCTCGGTGCGCTGCTGGGGGCGATGCTGATCGGGCTGGCGGTACTGATCGCCCGCGAGCATGTGGCGCCCCGCGGCGGAGTCACTGTGCTGGCCCAGCTCACCGCCGGCTCCTTCGGTACCGGCTGGGCCTACTACGCGACGAACATCGCCGTCACCGTGGTCCTGGCATTGGCCGCCAACACCAGCTTCGGCGGCCTGCCGGTACTGATGAGCCTGCTGTCCACCGATGACCGGCTGCCCCACCTGTTCGGTCTTCGAGCCGAACGGCCGGTTTACCGCTACGGCGTCGTCGCCCTGGCCGTGCTCGCGGCCGTTCTGCTGCTGGCGACCGGTGCCGCCACCCACCGGCTGATCCCGCTGTATGCGATCGGGGTGTTCATCGGATTCACCATCAGCCAAAGCGGGCTGGTACGGCACTGGCACGGCCGGCGCTCCCGGCGCTGGCGGCTGCGGGCCGCCCTCAACGGCACCGGTGCGGTATTGACCGCGACCGCCGCCGTCGTCTTCCTCGCGAGTAAGTTCACCTCCGGTGCCTGGGTCGTGGTCCTCACCGTGCCGGCGCTGATGCTGCTGTTCTCCCGGATTCAAAGCTACTACCGGGCAGTAGGACTCGAACTCGACCTGGGCCGGCACCCGAACCGCCCGCTACCGGCCGAGAGCCTGGTGATCGTGCCCGTCGGCGGGATCAGCAAGCTCACCGAGCACGCGCTGCACGCGGCGCTCTCCCTCGGCGACGACGTCGTCGCCGTCAGCGTCCACCCCGAAGCAGCCCAAAGTGCCGCCTTCCGCGCCGAATGGGACCGCTGGAATCCCGGCGTGCGACTGGACACCCTCAACAGCCCGCACCGATCGCTGGTCCACCCGATCGTCGACTACGTCCGGCGAGCGCAGCAAGATGACCGGCAGGTCGCCGTCCTCATCCCCGAGGTCCAGCCACGCCGATGGCGCTATCGGATCCTGCAGAACCAGCGCGGCCTGCTTCTGGCGACCGTGCTTCGTGCCAGCACCGACGCCGTCATCTGCACCATCCCCTATCGGCTCACAACCCGATAGCCGGGCATCGGACACCGGCTGGATGGGCTGGGAAGATACGGCCTCCTGGCGGGATACTTGTCACATGGTCAACGACAGTGCTCGGGAACGGGCCATCTACCAAGCGCTCAAAGCGGCCGACGAGGTCGCGGCGGCTCTTCAGACACATCTCTTCGAAGAGCACGGAGCCGACCCGGAACGCGCCGCCGAGCAGAGTACCTTCACCAATTCACTCAAGCTTTTGCGCCAGGCTCGCGAGCGGCTCGGTAACGGGTTGCGCGCCATCGAGGCCGACACCATCGCCGAGACTGATGAGATCTCTCTGCGCAACGAATGATCAAACAGCAAGGGGGACATCCGGCGTAGCGCGCAGGGTCGTGTCGCGCGAAAACAGGATCGCGCATTGACCCTCGAACCGGCGTGGTCGGGCGCCGTCGCGGCGAACCGACGCCGACGCTAACCGCCCGCTACCTCCCGTATCACGCACAACAGACGCTCGAGGCCCGCAGGACGTCGTCCCCCGGATACGGCGCGTGCGTCAGTCCGTGATGGGCCGGCCGACGGCCGCATCGAGCAGTTCGAACCGCCCGGCTGATCGCTTCCGGTACGCCTTGGTCGAACTGGACCGGTCGCGGGCGGCCTGGTCGCGGCGATCGGGCAGCGGCTGCTGGCCTACGCCATGCTCGGCCTCGGCCTGATCTGCTGGTTCATCCTCGGCTCGATGATCATGGCGCGGCTTTTCTTCCGTCCCGCGCTGCCGCCGGCCCTCTATCCGACGCTGGCGATCGAGGCCGCACCTCCGGCCGTGCCGACCATCGCCTACCTGTCCCTGAGAGGGCCCCGCATGGACGCCTTCAGCGCGATCCTGCCGGATACGGGGCGCTGATGATGCTCGCCCAGCTGCGGCCGCTCCCGGCGTTCTTGCGGCTGCGGTTCGCCCCCGGATTCTGGGCGTTCACCTTCTCCTGGGCCGCGGTCGCCACCAGCGTCCTGCACTGACGTAGACCCGCCGACGTCCGCCTTGGAACGATCGGTGCCCGAAAGGATGAGGGGCCGACACAACGATTCTCGGCGGCCCGCTCCGTGAACGTCTTCAGACGCCGGCGGTGCGAATCGCCGCGGGTCGCGAGGATCGGCGGTTCTGCGCGCGGCGACGGCCCGGCCCGGAGCCGCCGTTTCGGGGACCTGCGGTGGCCGGAGCGGGCACGGTCACGGGGATGCCGGAGGGCGTGCGGGCGCCGGTGATGCGGCTGAGTTCGGCATCGCCGGACCGCACTCGCGTGGAGTGCGGCGTGATGCCGGCGGTGGCCATCATCCGGTCCATGTCGCGGCGCTGGTTGGGCAGGACCAAGGTGACCACGGTGCCGGATTCGCCGGCGCGGGCGGTGCGGCCGCCCCGGTGCAGGTAGTCCTTGTGGTCGTTGGGCGGATCGACGTTGACGACCAGGTCCAGTCCGTCGATGTGGATGCCGCGCGCGGCGACGTTGGTGGCGACGAGTACGGTGACGTCTCCGGTGCGGAACTGCTCCAGGGTGCGGTTGCGCTGCGGCTGGGACTTGCCTCCGTGCAGTGCGGCGGCCCGTACGCCTCCGGTGAGGAGCTTGCGGGTCAGCCGGTCGGCGGCGTGCTTCATGTCGACGAACATGATGACGCGGCCTTCGCGGGCGGCGATGTGTGTGGTCGTATCGTGCTTGTCCGCCTCCGTGACGTGGAGCAGGTGGTGTTCCATGGTGGTCACGGCCCCCGCTGAGGGATCGACCGAGTGGGTCACTGGATCGGTGAGGAACCGGCGGACCAGGCGGTCGACGTTGCGGTCCAGGGTCGCGGAGAACAACATCCGCTGGCCGTCCGGGGCCACCTGGTCCAGCAGTGCGGTGACCTGCGGCAGGAAACCCATGTCGGCCATTTGGTCCGCCTCGTCCAAGACGGTGATGCGCACGTGGTCCAACCGGCAGGCGCCTCGGTTGATCAGATCCGCGAGCCGCCCCGGGGTGGCGACCAGGATCTCCGCGCCGTGTTTGAGGGCGGTGGCCTGTCGTGAGATCGATACGCCGCCGACGACGGTGGCCGATCGAAGGCCGACGGACGTGGCGTAGGGGGTGAGGGCGTCGGTGACCTGCTGGGCCAGTTCACGGGTGGGGACGAGCACCAAGGCCAGCGGTCTACGCGGCTCAGCGCGTCGGCCGGCGGTACGAGCGAGCACCGCCAGGCCGAAAGCGAGGGTCTTTCCGGATCCGGTACGCCCGCGGCCGAGGACATCGCGGCCGTTGAGCGCGTCCGGGAGGGTGGAGGCCTGGATGGGGAACGGTTCCGTGACGCCCTGGCGGGTCAATGTGGACAGCAGGGCTGCCGGCATTTCCAGCTCGGCGAACGATGCTGCCGGGGGGAGGGGCGGCGTGGAGTTCACGGGGAGTGCGAAGTCGTTCTGCCGACGGGCGGCCGGTTGACGCGGAGCCCGGGTCCGGGAGTGGGAGGAGCGACTGTGGGTCGAACGGGTGGGATGGGTCATGCGTGAGCCTTCCTGAAATGGCACGTTTCGAGGAAGACTCCGCAGCCGATGGCTTGAAGCAGTCGCAAGAACGAACCAAAGTGAGCCGCGAAGCAGCGCCGAAGCCGAAGAGGCACAGCGTCAAGACGGCCGATGCCCCTCGCGGAAGGGCGGCTGAGGGCCGAACTCAGATCGGGCTGCACCGGCCTGCGGCCGGGGGCAGGGGGCCGGGTGGCGGATCCCCAAAGGGCCATACCCTGGACGGCAACCATCGTTACCGCGAGGAAACGAAAAATCCAGGCCAGCGGGCAGGGCCCGAACCTTTGCGTACGAGCCCTGCGAGATACCGCGTGATGCTCAGGCAGGGATGATGTTCTCCGCCTGGAGACCCTTCTGGCCCTGCGTGATGTCGAACTGGACCTTCTGGCCCTCCTGGAGCTCACGGAAGCCCTGAGCCGCGATGTTGGAGAAGTGGGCGAAGACGTCGGCGCCGCCGCCGTCCTGCTCGATGAAGCCGAAGCCCTTTTCTGCGTTGAACCACTTCACGGTGCCGGTAGCCATAGCCGTCCTTCCGGGGCATTGACGGAGCTCGCACTCTACGAGCCTCGCGTCGCCGTAATGACCCCACCCGGAGGACTCCGGTAAAACAAAAAATGCGCCTGAGGTAGTACCAGCAGGCGCACATAAAGTCTATGGGAACCACAACTGCAACGACAGCATCTTACCACCGGCAACTGAAGCAAGCAACCTGTCGCACAGCCCGGCCCGACTCCTGCCGGCGTCGGCGTCGCCCGCCGCAATTAACGATTCTCCCGCTCCAGGTCGGCGGCGCGTCGCTGGTCAGGCCCGGTTCCAGGCCACGGTCGATGCGGTCCTGCCGCCGCCAGGTATAGATCGGCTGATCACTGATCCCCAGGTCCCGGGCCACATCAGCGACTTTCCGGCCTGCGTCGATCAGGTCCAGCACCTTGCGCCGGAACTCCGGCGGGTAGCCGCGTCGTCCCATGCCACTCCTTCAAGATCGAGTAGCACAAGAATCCAACAAACCGCCTCCACTACAGCCGGGACACACCAGAGCCTCCGCCCAACCCGGGGCGGTCCACTTCTCGTGGGCGTCGGTGCTGTGAGAGCCGCGCTCGGACCTCAGACCGTCGCTATGCCGTAGGGGCTGTTGCCGACGTCGACGGTGGCGGTGACCTTCAGGGAGCCCGGGTCGATGACCGTGACGGTGCCCGCTCCCTGATTGGCGACGTAGATCGCGCCATGGGTGACCGCGATGCGGAACGGGTCGGCTCCCGGCGGGCCGACGCTGACCGTTCTTGAGACGTGGTGGGTGCGGGCGCTGATCTGGGACAGGGTGCCCTGGCCGAGGACGGCGGCGTACGCGGACCGACCGTCGGGTGCGAGTGCCACGTCGAACGGGCCGGCTCCGGTCGGGATGGTCGCGGTGATCTCGCCGGTAGCGGGTGATATGACCGAGACGCTCGCGTTCACCTCGTTGGCGACGTAGACCGAACCTCCGTCCGGGGTGACGGCGACGGCCACCGGGTACCGGCCTGCGGGCAGGGTGCGAATGGTCCGGTCGGTGCGGGTGTCGATGACCGAGAGATTCGCCGATCCTTGGTTGGCGACGTAGACGGTGGTGTCGTCGGGGCTGACGGCCAGGTCCACCGGCGAGACGCCGACCGGGATGGTCGCGGTCACCCGGCCGGCCCGGGTGTCGATCACCGAGACCTCGTTCGAGCCACTGTCGGCCACATACAGGTGCCGGCCGTCCGGGGCCAGTGCGATCCCGGTGGGGTCCTTGCCGACCGGCACAGTGTAGGTGATCTTGTTGTTCGCGGTGCTGAGCACCGATACCCGGCCCGATCCGTTGTCGGCGACGTAGACGTGACCGTCGCTCGGGCCGACCGCGACGCCCTCGGGTGCCGTCCCGGCCTGCACGGTGGCGGTGACCTTGTTCGTCCGGGCGTCGATCACCGACAGCGTGTTGTCGAGCTGGTTCGTGACGTAGACGCGCCCGCCCGCCCGCGCGGGGGCGGTCGCCGCGGCGGATGCCGCCACCACGGCCGCACGGTTGCCGGATGCCGGGCGTACGGTCTCATCGGCGGCGCAGGCGGCGAGCGGGCCGGACGCCAGCACCACTCCGGCACCGGCACCCAGTACCCGCTGGAGCGCCTTGTCGTGCTGGTGATGCATGGTGGCTCCCGTGCGCGATGTCGGTCAGGCCAGCAGCCGGCGGGCGTAGTAGTCCTGGCGGTCGCTTACGCCGGGCAGGGCGAAGAAGTAGCCGCCGCCTTTCGGGGTGATGTAGGGCACCAACAGCTCGTCTTCCAGCCGGGTCTGCATGGCGATGTAGGTGTCGAGATGGCGTTGGAAGCAGCAGAACGCGTGTCCGACGTCGGGCGCTCCGCCGGTCTCGGGGCTGTGCTGGTACTCGTAACTGCGGCGCAGGATTGTGCTGGTGGCGGTGGTCTGGGGCGTCTGGGGATTGGCGAGCCGGATGTGGGCGTTCAGCGGGGTGATCAGCCCTTTCGGGTCGTTGGTGTAGACGGGGTCCAGGGTGTCCGGGGCACCCGGGTCCAGGGCGTACATCGGCGCTCCGCTGACCTTGCGGCGGCCGAAGATCCGCTCCTGCTGGGCGAGCGGGACGCCCTGCCATTTCTCAACATCGAAATGGACGATGCGGACGACCTGGTACGTGCCGCCGGCCGTCCAGGCGGGCTCATCGGTGTCCGGCTGCACCCACACCCACTGGTTCATCTGGTCGGTGCTGGTCGGGTCGGGGTTGGCGATGCCGTCCTTGAACCCGAAGAAATCCCGCGAGGCACCGACCGGGCGCGGCGGGCTGTGCATGCCGTTGATGCTCCAGCGCGGTCTCATCGCGCCCTTGGTGTGGAAGATGATCTCCAGTAGCGCGTGGATCGCCGTGTCACGGCTCCCGGCGCACAGTTGGATCAGCAGGTCGCCGTTGGACAACGCGGGGTTGAGGTCGTCGTGGTGGAAGGGCGTCATGGTGACCAGCTGGACCGGTTTGCGCGCGGCCAGCCCGTAACGATCGTTGAACAGATCAGCGCCGACACCGACGGTGATCGTCAGCGCGTCGGCGGGGATCCGCGGGCCCATGACGCCGTCGTCGGGCTGGGGTGAGCCCGGCGGTGCGGTCGGTGCCGTGCCGCCCGCGGTGAGGAAGGCGGCCCGCGCGGTCAGCGTACGGAACAGGTCGGTGAGTTCCTTGCGGTTGTCAGCCGTCACATCGAAGGCAACGAAGTTCCCGGCCGCCTGCCGAGCGTCGGGGGACGGAGTGGTGATGCCCGCCTGATGCTCACCGTAGAACGGGACGGCGGCGTCGTTCCCGGGCTCTCCGGGATATCCCGGTCCACGCTTCTGGTCCCCGCCTGGGGGAGGGGACGGTTGCCGGCCGGTAGCGACGAGGCCCGCGCCGGCGATCCCCTGCAGGAAGGACCGCCGCCCGAAGCCGACCGGGCAGCCCCCGCCGCCCCAGCTGTCTTCCGGTACCGGTGACGTCTGCCCTGCCATATCTGACCCCCAGAAACGCTCCCTGAAACAGTCCTGGTGGTAAGTAAATGCTCCCGCCGGCATCGCTCCGCGTAAACCTCCCGACAGGAGATCTTCTCCATCGATCCGCGCAAAACGGGTGCGGGTGGGTGATGGCCACGGCGAGCCGTCTCAACGTGAGAGATGTCCAGGACGAGGTGACCGCATGGTGGTCGCGGCGCGTCGTGGGCTCGCCGCTGTGCTGGCCGTGCCGACCACCCCGGGCGGAACCTTCGTTTCCTGCCGACTCACCATGATGGCGCGCGACCGCCTGGTACGAGCCTCGACGATCTCCTCACCTTCAGGGTCGGCCAGGCACAAGACGGCACTCACGCCCGGAGGGGGCGATGTATCAGGTGACGCGCAGTCCGCCGTCGACGAACAAGTCCTGGGCGTTGACACCGCTGTTGCGGAGAAGGAAGTCGGTGGCGTCGACGACCTCCGCCGTCGTAACGAGGCGTCCGATGGGGGTACGCGACAGGTGAGGATGGTCGGGCACCTCGCGCCACCTCGGGCTGTCTCCGACCACGCCCGGGTGGATCGCGTTGACGCGGTGAGGTGCGATCTCCACGGCACGCGAGTTGAGAACGCTCAGCGTGCGGCCCGCCGGCCTCGCATAGGGGTCGGCTACGCCAGGGTCTCGGAGAAGCGGTCGACCTGCCCAGGGTCCGATGACCAGCAGTAGAAGATGATCTCGTCGGCTCCGATGTTCGTGAGCCGGTCGACGGCGTCACGGACCTCTCCTGCGGTGGTGAGCATTCTCCGCACGACCATGCCGGTGTAATCCGCCGGCAGTTCCATGTACTGCGGCCCACCGTAGTAACGGCGAATCTCACCGCGCGCCTCCTCGAGGATTCGGTCGGGGCCGAGCGCGGCGTTGAGCTGGGCGACCAGTTTGGGGCGGCCGGGACGGCCGGCAGATCGCCATGCCTGCTCAGCGGCGCGGAACAGGCCGTCCATCTCAGCGATGGGCGAGGCGCACAGCAAGCCGTCCCCGAAACGCGCGATGCGCTGGATGGCCGCCGGTTTGAAACCCCCGAACAGGACCTCTGGGCCGCCGTGGCGTGCGGGCGCCGGGCCGATCGGCCCGGCCCCCTCCCCGTACGGCTCGCCGAGCCATACCCGGCGCATGTCCTTCATGACCTGGTCCAGGCGCGCCCCGCGGCCATGCGGGTCGATTCCGGCGGCTATGTAGTCGTCGCGCCGGGCACCGAGCCCAATGCCGAGCGTGAGGCGGCCGCCGGACAGGCGGTCGAGGGTGGCGACCTGTTTGGCCATCAGCGCGGGTGGGCGAAGGGGAGCCAGGAGCACCTCGGTCTGCACGCGGATCCGGTCGACGGCGCCCGCGATCGCGGCAAGCGTCACCAACGGCTCGGGATTGTCGTACACCAGGCGGTCCAACAGGGCCAGCGTACTGAACGGACCGGCATCCGCTCTGCGCGCCCAGTCGAACAAGACCGCCAGATCGCTGATGGGCAGGCCGAGACCGACCTTCATGCAGGACACCCCCTACTCCCGTGCCCCCTGGAATACCCAGGACCTCCGGGCGCGACCCCAGTAGCGAGTCCTGGCCCCCGTAGGCGGACCGCCGAGGGACCGCAGGAACCGGAAGGTGTGGACCGAGGATCAGATCCGGCACTGGCGATGGACCGGAGAACGACCGGTCGTGGCGATCTGGACCGCCGCCCAGACCGCGTAGTTCCTGCACTACATCACCGACCACCGGCTGTATGCGGTCTACCATCTGATCGCCCTGCGCGACCTGCGCCACGGCGCGGCCAGCCTCGCCCCGCAGGCCGGCGCCGACCTCAAAGTCGTCCAGGACCAGTTGGGGCATTCCTCGATCGTGCTCACCGCCGACACCTACGTCACGGTGCTGCCTGAAGTCGCCCGCAAGAACGCCGAGAGCGTCGCCCGGCTCGTGCTCAACGCCGCGCGCTGCGCGCCCGGGTCACGACGCCCACGCCGACGCGGCGTCCGCCCGACCACCAGAGTCAAATCAGCGGGTCCACCGCATCAGCACCCGTACCGCCGATGAAAGGTGCGCTCGAACCCGGCTCACCACGGCCATACCGTGGCCTCACCAGGAAGATCAAAGCTCCGCCCGGGTGGGCGAAGCTCCAGGTCAGGACTGGTAGGGCGCCTGGGACTCGAACCCAGAACCTATGGATTAAAAGTCCACAGCTCTGCCAATTGAGCTAACGCCCCGCTGCTCCATGAGCGTACCGGAGGCACCGTACACCCCGCGCGCCGAATACTCGCGGGTGGAGGACCTCCGCGACGACGGGATGGCAAGGTGGCCGTGACCGTCCGATGATCCGACGAGGAGCTCCCATGACCGCCGCCGTCGGCCTGCTCGCCGTCACGCTCTGACGGGCCGTCCGGTGCGACCGCCGAACGGGTCCGGGCGGCCCTGAGCCCGCCCGGAAGCGCGTGCGACGGCTCGGCCGCGAAGCCGTGCGCACGCCGCTCCTCGGCGAGCCGCCCGAAGGCCGGTCGCCGAAGCCTGCCCGCGTCATCCACCGATGGGAGCGGACGCCGAAGCGTGCACCCGCGGAAACGCGGTCAGGCGGCCCGGAAGCCTCGGGGGGAAATGGTCAGCAGAGCTGGACATTCCCGCGCGCGGGCACAGGTGAAACCCGGCGCGGCGTTCCCCTGATCAGGCCATATGCCGCAATTTGCCGGACCTTGGCAGCGGGGGTGGGCCGGTCAGCGGTAGGCGGACAGGCCGGTGATCGCCTCACCGAGCACCAGCGTGTGCACCTCCTGGGTGCCCTCGTACGTCAGCACGGACTCGAGGTTGGTCATGTGCCGGATCACCGGGTACTCCAGCGTGACGCCGTTCGCGCCGAGGATCGAGCGGGCCTGGCGGGCGACGTCGAGCGCGGCCCGTACGTTGGCGAGCTTGCCGAACGACACCTGCTGCGGCGTGACCGTCCCGGCCTCCTTCAGCCGCCCGATGTGCAGGGCGACCAGTCCGGCCTGCCCCAGCGCCACCTCCATCCAGGCGAGCTTCTCCTGGGTGAGCTGGAACCCGCCGATCGGCCGGCCGAACTGCTCACGCGTACGGGCGTACTCGACGGCCGTCTCGTAGCAGGCACGGCCGGCCCCGAGCGCGCCCCAGATGATGCCGTACCGCGCCTCCGACAGGCAGCCGAGCGGGCCCCTGAGCCCCCGGACGCCGGGCAGCATCGCGTCTTCCGGCAGGCGTACGTCGTCGAGGGTCAGCTCCGAGGTCACGGACGCGCGCAGCGACAACTTCTTGTGCACGTCCCGGGTCGTGAACCCCGGCGTGCCGCGCGGCACCAGGAACCCCCGGACGCCGTCGTCCGTACGGGCCCAGACGACGGCGACGTCCGCGATCGAGCCGTTCGTGATCCACATCTTGGATCCGTTGAGGATCCAGTCGGAGCCTTCGCGCTTGGCGTGGGTGCGCATGTTCGCCGGGTCGGAGCCGTGGTCCGGCTCGGTCAGGCCGAAGCAGCCGATCGCGCGGCCCGCGGCCATGCGGGGCAGCCACTCCTGCTTCTGCTCCTCCGAGCCGTACTTGTGGATCGCCGACATGGCCAGCGAACCCTGAACGGACACGAAGCTGCGCAGCCCCGAGTCGGCGGCCTCCAGCTCCCGGCAGGCGACCCCGTACGCGACCGCGCCCGCCCCCGGGCAGCCGTACCCCGACAGGTGCATCCCCAGGAACCCCAGCTCGCCCAGCTCGGGCGCGAGCTCGGCCGCCGGGAAGACGCCCTCCTCGAACCAGTCGGCGACGTGCGGCTCGATCCGGTCGGCGGCGTACCGCCGGGCCGTGTCGCGGACCAGGCGCTCCTCGTCGGTGAGCTGATCGTCGACCCGCAGCAGATCCATCGGTCCTCCCAGGGGGCTCACGGACACCGAGAGAGCGGAGGGGCGCCCCGCCGGCACACAGCGTACGTCGAGGCGCCGATCCGGCGCTCAGGGGGCTCTCAGGGACGCGTCAGGGCAAGCCCCCATGGCGATCGCACCCCGCTGCGGGCACGATCGAGACATGAACGAGAACACCCCCCACACCGGTCCCGACGACGCCCCGCGCCGTCTCACCCGCACCCGCGACGGGCGCATGATCACCGGAGTCTGCTCCGGCGCCGGCGCCTACTTCGGCGTCGACCCGACGATCGTACGGATCGTGCTGGCCGTCCTCACCGTCCTGACCAGCGGCGCCGGCATCCTGCTGTACGTCGCCGGCACGCTGATCATCCCCGAGGAGGGCAAGGAGACGTCGATCGCCCAGGACCTGATCAACAAGCAGACCAAGGGCGTCTGACCGCCCTCGGATCAGGCGGCGGCGCTCATCGCGCGCTCCTGGTTCGACGCGATCACCTCTCCCCGGATCCGTGTCCACGACATCGCGAGCATCGTGGCGGCCGACAGGCCGGCGATCCCCGCGAGGGCGACGACGGGCTCGGGGCCCAGCACCTGGGCCAGCGCCCCGCCGATCAGGATGCCGACGCCCTGGCTGGCCAGGATGCCCGACTGCGCCAGCCCGAACGCCTGACCGCGGCCGTCGGGCGGCACGGCGGCGACGTACGCGGCGTTCGCCGCCAGCTGGTAGGCGCTGCCCACCCCGGACAGCGCCAGCAGCACGATCACGGCCCACAGCGGCGGCCGCAGGGCGGTCCCCAGCAGCGGCGCGCAGGACAGCATCGCCATCCAGCCCATGAACCGCAGACGGTCGTCGGGACGAACGAACCGGCTGTACGCCAGCGAGCCGAGCACCATGCCGCAGGGCATCGCCGACATCAGCAGACCCACGAACACCGGACCCGCGCCGAACGTCTTCGCGTACGGCGCGGCGAGCCCCTCCGGCAGCACGTAGAACCCGCAGAGCCACGCGAAGCACACCAGGGGCCGCAGCGTACGGTCCCGGAACACCAGCCGCGCGCCCTCCCGCGTGATCGTCCACAGCGACGGGCGCTTGCGGCTCTCCCGGCGCGGCGCCGGCCGCGCACGTACGCCGGTCAGCAGGATGACGGCGGAGATCGCGAACGTGGCGGCGTCGACCGCGAGCGCCTGGTGCGCCCCGACCGCGAAGATGACCGCCCCGCCGACCAGGAAGCCCAGCATCTGGGTGAACTGGTGGGTGATGTTGTTGATCGCCGAGCCGACGACGTACATGTCGCCGGGCAGCACCTCCGAAAGGAGCGCGGCCCGCGCGGCGGTGAACGGAGCGCCCAGGAGAACGGTCCAGAAGATCAGGAAGCACAGCACCGCGAAAGGCGTGTGGTGCAGTGCCATCAGCGCCACGATGCCCGTACGGGCGACGTCGCACACGATCATGACGCGGCGGCGCGGGATCAGGTCGGCCAGCACCGAGAGCACCGGGCCGCCCATGATCGACGGAAGGTAGGTCAGGGCGTACGCGACGGCGGTTCGCAACGCCGAATGGGTGTTGTTGTAGACGAGCACCGCGAGTGCGATCTGGGCGAGCTGGTCGCCGACGTACGAGAGCGTCTGAGCCAGCCAGATCGAGCGGAACTCACCGACGCCGAAAACCTCGTGATAGGTGACCTGACGATCGAAGGGCCGTCGATGTCTTCCCACGCGCGCTCCCCTGCCGGTGAACGTCGTCCGGTCGCACTGGCCAAGCGGCCGGTCGGTCTGCCCGGCATTATCTCACGCTGCGTTCAGATCAGGTGACCCAACGTGCGCAATCGGGATCACCAGCCGAGTTCGTGCAATCGCTCATCGTCGATCCCGAAGTGGTGCGCGATCTCGTGCACCACCGTCGTCCGTACCTCTTTCACCAGGTCATCCCGCGTACGGCAGATCGCCTGCAACGGCCTCCGGTAGAGCGTGATGCGGTCCGGAAGGTAGCCCGCGTACGTGTCACCGCGTTCGGTCAGCGGCACGCCCTCGTACAGCCCGAGAAGTCCCGGCTCCGGCGCGAGGTCCTCGACCAGCACCACGACATTCCTCATCAGGTCGGTCAGGTCGGGCGGGATCGTGTCGAGCGCCTCGGCGACCAGGTCCTCGAACTCTTCACGCGTTACCTCCATCACGCCGCCATTGTGCGTGGATCCTGGCTGTCGTGAGCATACGTACCAACGTGTTGACCCGAGCATGGAACGAACTGCGGCGGTTCATCGCGCGACCCCGGGTACGCCTCACCGGACGCGTCGCGGCGGTGATCGCGGTCGGTCTCGTCGCCGGCTGGATCGGCCTCCTGGCCGGTGGCCACGCCCAGACCGACGTCGGACCCGCCGACGTGAACTTCGCCCTCCACCCTTCGACGTCCGGCGGCACCGTGATCGACATCCCGCCGCTCGGCACCCTTCGCCTGGACAGCCACGCCGGCCCCGTACGGATCGAGGCCCAGGTCACCAGGCTCAACCCGAACCGCGCCCGCGACCTCATCGAGAACCCCTCCGCGTTCGACCGCCTCTCCGACACGATCGGCGGAGACGTCCGGCACGCGTTCATCGTCATGGCGGTCAAGGCGACCGCCGCCGCCCTCGCCTGCGCCGCCCTCGCCGGATTCCTGATCTTCCGCAACTGGCGCCGTACGGTGTGGACGACCGTCAGCGCGTTCAACGGCCTGATCATCATCGGCCTCATCGGCAGCCTGACGTTCAACCCCGAGTCGGTCGCCGAGCCCCGCTTCACCGGCATCCTGGCCAGCGCCCCGCAGGTCGTCGGCGACGCCAAGACGATCGTGTCGCGCATCGGGGCCTACCGGGAGCAACTGGCCCGGCTCGTCGGCAACATGTCCCGCCTGTACGACGTGACGTCCACGCTCCCGACGTACGAGCCGGACCCCACCACCATCCGCGTGCTGCACGTCTCGGACATCCACCTCAACCCGGTCGCCTGGAACGTCATCCGCCAGGTCGTCAACCAGTTCCACATCCAGGTCGTCATCGACACCGGCGACCTGACCGACCACGGGACCAAGGCCGAGGACAAGTTCGCGAACAGCATCAGCAAGCTCAAGATCCCGTACGTCTTCATCCGCGGCAACCACGACTCCACCGAGAACGAGAAGGCCGTACGCCGCCAGCAGAACGCCGTCGTCCTCGACGACCGGATCGCCGACGTCGGCGGCCTGCAGATCTTCGGCACCCCGGACCCGAGGTTCACCCCCGACAAGACGACACGCGACGACGACGTCAACGGGCCGCAGATGCTCGCGTACGGGCGGACCGCCGTCCAGCGGCTGCGCGCCCTCGGCAAGACCCCCGACATCGTCCTCGCCCACGACCCGAACGAGGGCACGGCGTTCGACGGCACCGCCCCGCTCATCCTGTCCGGCCACCTCCACCGGCGGTCGACGCGGCTCCTGCCCGGCGGCAGCCGGCTGTTCGTCCAGGGTTCGACCGGCGGGGCCGGCATGCGCGGCCTGGAGCACGAACAGCCCACCCCGATCGAGATGTCGGTCCTGTACTTCAACCGGGCCAGTCACCGGCTCCAGGGCTGGGACGACATCCAACTGGGTGGTCTAGGTCTCACCTCCGCCCAGATCGAACGCACCCTGGAGCCCAAACCGGACCGCCCGATAAGCCCACCACCTGCACAGACGCCGTCCGCGACGCCGCTCACGCCCAGCCCCTCACCCTCATCTCGCCGGCCGTCCGAGACGGGCCGTCCGCGTTGAGAGGGAATCACTTTGGTGGTTGGGGCGGTTGTCCCCTATGCTGACGGAGTCCCCGACGGCAGGCGCCAAGGGCAACGGCGGCCAAGGTCGTCGGAGTCCCCATCGTCTAGCGGCCTAGGACTCCGCCCTTTCAAGGCGGCAGCGCGGGTTCGAATCCCGTTGGGGGCACGGTATCCTTCCGGGGGTACTACAAAGCAAGACAGCAAGGTCCTGTGGAGCAGCTAGGAGTGCTCGCCACCCTGTCAAGGTGGAGGCCGCGGGTTCAAATCCCGTCAGGACCGCTGAGGCGCCGTTCGGCGCCGTGCGGGCAGGTAGCTCAGTCGGTACGAGCGTCCGCCTGAAAAGCGGAAGGTCGGCGGTTCGACCCCGCCCCTGCCCACCTCTTAGGCCAGTAGAAACGCCCCGAGTGATTGCGTTCGGGGCGTTTCCGGTTTCACTTGTGGTCTCAGTTACCCCTTCAAGCCGCCGGTACCGGGGCTCCGGCGGGGCCATCGTCCTTGCCCTGCCCGCTCGGTGGCGGTGCCCAGAGCAGTCCTCCGACTTGATCCGCGATGCCGGTGAGGACCTCGGCGGGAACGTGCTGATACCGGCTCGTCATGTTGATCTGAGACCAGCCCATGACGTTCATCACCGCTCGCGTTGGCACCTTGAGCAATGAAGCGATAGTGCTTCCGCCTCTAGAAGAGGCGAGCGTCATCGAGATTCGGCGTACCCTACGCCAGGCAATCGGATCGGTATGGGGCTCTGCCAACGTCCCGGAAGCGGCGGATAAGTTCCGTCCCCACGTGAGCGCCGGCTACTTCGAGGAAGATGGGGCGGCGGCACCATATGTAACGGCGGTCGAGTCGGTTACCCCCGAACCGGCACGTGTGACGGTGCAAGAAGCGTCATTGATCGCCCTGAATCGCGATCATCGCATGTACGAGTGGAGCACGCGCGCCGTAGCGCCGCTGTCTCGCTCTTAGCCTCCGAGCCGCCGAGCGCCCCCGGTCTCCCTGGGGCTATCGGTGGTCCAGTTCGGCGAGGAACCCCCGCGCCTCGTCGACGTACTTGCTGATCAGCCGCCGCAGCTCGACCAGCTCCTGTTCCCGGTGCGGGTAGCCCACGATGGGCAGCTCTAGAACCTCGCGCAGCTCGACCAGGGCGCGTTCGTACTCTGGCCCGCGTTCCTGCCGACGCGGGCCAGGGCTGTCCGGGCTTACCATTGGTCGGCCCACTTCGCGTGGATCTCGTAGGGCCGCCGGCCGCTCTGTACGGCCTCGGCCTGAGCTTCGAGCAGGGTGTCCAGGTCGGCCAGGGAACGGGCCATCACGGTCTGGTCGACCCCGGCGCCCGGCTCCATCCGAGAGGCGACATATTCGCCGCTGCGCTCGTCGTCGACGTCCCCGGCTCGCCGCGTGCGCCAGATGCCTCGACGGACCTGAGCCGCTGTACGAGCAGATCGCTGCCGTACTCATGGCCAGGATCGCCGATGGCACCTACCTGCCCCGACGTCGGATACCGTCCGAGGCCGCACTGTGCGAGGAGTTCGGCGTCGCGCGCCCGACCGTGCGATCAGCCGTCGCGCTGCTCATCGAGCGCGGACTCGTCAAGGCCGTGCGTGGCAAGGGCGTCTACGTCGTCGACCAGGCCGGCAGAGACGACTAAGTGGCGCTCCGCCATCTTGGCCGGACCGTAGTCATCAAGCGTGCCTACAGAGCACGGTAAAGACGACGGCAAAGTAGAAGGAGCTCCCATGTCTCAGCAGGAGAAGCGCCCGTCTCGGCAAGAACTCAACAAGAAGCACCTTGCCCTGATCGCGGCCGGGAAGATGCCGACGGCCACGGAGCGCTGGAACGCCCAGGTGGCGAAGCACAAGAGCGCCGAGGGCGGCGGTTCGAACAACGGCTGAGCGAACGCGGCCGTGATGGGCGCCCCCCTGGGGCGCCCTCTTCTCGTCTCTGCGCAGTCATCGGAGCCCAAGCCGAATCGCCCCGGTTCGTCCGTAGGCCGACCAGGCCGCCCGATCAACTCCTTCCAACTCGCCGAACGACTCCGCCAGACTGGCGCGCTCACTGGGCAAGCGCGATCCACAGTCTTCTTCCAACTCGCTGCGCGCCTTCGACCTCCAGAAGTGTCCCCCGCGTCCCTCATGTCCCCCAATCCCCTGCAACCTGCGGGAACCCGAGGGACACGAAAGGGGACAGAGTGTCCGATCGGTATGTCCCGCTCGGCAACTGAGGCTGGAACAGGGGGGCGCTCTCTGTGTTTCAGCCTCTCCGGGTGGTCTCAATCGTGGTCTCATTCGCCCGTGTTCGTAGGCGTCCGCGCGCGGTCTCTGGTGCCCATCGAGCAGGGCTACAGCCGTCGGCGATCATGGGCGAACGGACATCCGTGGCCCTGAAAAGCGGAAGGTCGGCGGTTCGACCCCGCCCCTGCCCACCACACCTGACCAGCCAGAAGGCCCCGAGGCGAAGATCGCCCGGGGCCTTTTGACAGCAACGGGGACAGCAACCGCGGCTCACGTCTGCGGCCAACGGCCGAGCGGCCGACCTCGATCGACGAAGTCCTTGTACTCGTCGAACAGCACCCCTTGATTCACCCAGCGCTTCGGACCCGCGCCTATCTCCCGCTCCGCCACGGCAAGGGCGTCCTGGGCCGAATCGGTCTCCGCGATCGTACGAGCGCCGCGTTGGCGAGATCGGACTTGCCGGACTGCGTCGCTCCTGCGTTCAGCCAGTGCGGCACCGTACGGAAGTCCATGACCCACGGCTCACCGTTCTCGAGCATCCCGGGCCGTACGGTCAACAGCTCATCCGTCTCCGGGGAGACGTCGACCACGGCCAGCGGATCGCGCATGGTCGCCAGGAGCTGAACGCGCCCCGGCTTGGACGCGACCACCCGTACGGCGAGCAAGAGAGAGCCGGCGCCCCCTCCCATAGCTCTCCCCGACACCCCCTCAACCGGATTGGCCTACCGGCCATGCCCTTCCCCGCCGCAGAGCCCCCTGACGATCCGCTGATGGCGCCCTGCGAGGCGGCGGCCATGTTCGGAGTACGCACCAAGATGGCGGAGCCGGTTACGTAGGTCCGTGTCGCACAGGTCGGGCATGCGGTGTGGCCGGTCATCCCCGTGCGACGAGTCGGTCCATCACGAAGCCACCGGCCGTGATCGGGTCAGGCTAAGAGATGCCGCGGGTAGGGGCGCCGTCGCGAGCGTCGCGATACCGCCGCCCGGACCAGCGGAATCTCTTAGTGATCGAGCGATGATTTGCGTTAGAGCGCACTCCAACTCCTAGGTTCCGAAGCATGCGATACATCAAACTCGGGACGACCGGACTGGAAGTCTCCGCCATCACCCTCGGCTGCATGAGCTTCGGCGAGCCGGACCGGGGCGGCGAGCCCTGGTCGCTGGGCGCGGACGCCAGCCGGGACATCATCAAGCAGGCCCTCGAGAGCGGCGTCAACTTCCTCGACACGGCCAATGGGTACAGCGCCGGAAGCAGCGAGGAGATCGTCGGCCAGGCGGTCAAGGACTTCACCCGGCGCGAGGAGGTCGTTCTCTCCACCAAGGTCTGGATGCGGATGCGCCCCGGCCCGAACGGCGCCGGGCTGTCCCGCAAGGCGATCTTCGCCGAGCTCGACGCCTCCCTGAAGCGACTGGGGACCGACTACATCGACCTGTACCAGATCCACCGCTGGGACTATGACACCCCGATCGAGGAAACCCTCGAGGCGCTGCACGACGCGGTCAAGTCCGGGAAGGTCCGCTACATCGGAGCCTCTTCCATGTACGCCTGGCAGTTCGCCAAGGCCCTGTACCTGGCTGACCTGAACGGCTGGACCCGGTTCGTGTCGATGCAGGACCACTACAACCTCATCCACCGAGAAGCAGAGCGGGAGATGCTCCCGCTCTGCGCCGACCAGGGCATCGGCGTGATCCCGTGGAGCCCGCTGGCGCGGGGCAGGCTGACGCGGACCCGGGACACCGCCACGGCGCGTGCCGGGACCGACGAGGGCGGCAAGATCCTCTACCGCGACGAGGACCAGGCAGTGGCCGAGCGCGTCCACGAGATCGCGGGCAAGCGGGGTCTGTCCCCGGCCCAGGTCGCCCTGGCCTGGGTCATGCGCAACCCGGTGGTGACCTCGCCCATCGTCGGGGTCACCAAGCCGGCCCAGCTGGCCGACGCGGTCGCCGCCGTGGACGTCGAACTCGATGAAGACGAGGCCGCCTACTTGGAGGAGCCCTACCAGCCGCACGAGGCCGCCTACCTGGAGGAGTCCTTCTACAAGTCGCGCCCTGTGGCGGGCTCCCGGTAGTCCGGGCTACCGCCGGGCCTTCGACGAGTCCTTGGCCTCGGCCTTCACAGCCCTGTGGCCGGCCCGGCGGTGCTTGCGGGCGGTCGCGCGCAACTGCATGATCCGCGCGCTGCCCGCCAGCGCGGTGAGCAGGATGCCCGCCACCGCGGCCAGCAGCAGGGCCACGCGCAGCGGAACGTGCCCGTAGGCACGGAACCGGCCAGCATCACCCCATGACCGGGGATCACCACATCACGCAGCAACATGACATCACCGTAACCACACCCCGATGGGATCTCTCTGATGCCTCCGGCGGGGGCGCTCCGGCTCTAGCGAGTGACAGCAGCGGTGACAGCAACGACAGCAACCGATGCCTGCCGCAGGCACACGCCCGGCACCCTCTATCTCGGGACAGGCACCGCGAGCAGGGCGGTTGTTACTCCTGAAAAGCGGAAGGTCGGCGGTTCACCCCGGCCCCTGCCCACAAGTCGCGATCTTTGAGAACAGCGTCCGACCTGCAGGATGAGGTCGGACGCTGTTCTCTGTGTGTCTGGTTGTGTTCGGTCGTCAATGGGGGGCGGTGTCGAATACGTGCCCAAGTTTTAGCCCTGTTGGGCTGCCGCGATGCGGCGTTTGAGGTGGACCATCCTCAGATGTCCTCGACTTCGCGGATGACCGTGGCGGCCTGGCCACTAAAGCTGACCTTCGCGAAGCGCTGCGCGGACTGGACCCACATGTCCATGTTTTCGGTAGTGCAGCGGTTGTCCGGACGGGCCGCCCCATCCGGGCACTTGCCGCCCGCCACGATCAGGACGGTGTCGGTGGCCGTGAAGAACACCGTGTCGCCCACCTGGTACTTGCCGGGCGCAAGATAGGTCAACTCACCCTCCGCCCGACCCACCTCGCTGGGCTGCCCGTCCTGCTTGGACGGCGCGGCGGTGTTGCGCTGCTGGGGCGCGGTCGACTGTCCCGCGGACGCGGAAGAGGAAGAGGATGCCGTGGTCGCTGCGGCCGACGACGGTGCCGGGGCCGCGCCGGTGCCTCCGGCGTTGTTGCAGGCCGACAGGCCGATGGCGAGGATGGCAGCGGTCGCGGCGGTCGCCAGGATCGTACGCATAAGGTCATCTCCGTAACTCCGGTGCCGCCCTGGGTGAGCGTGCTTCTGGTTTGGTGAGACCTCGACCGCCCGGACCTGGTTTGCCGGAATGCGGGTGATCAGGAACACGCGGAGTCCACCGAACTTCTCCGCCCGTCCCCTTTATCCAACCCCTTTCAGCCCCGCATCACGGAACTCATTTCATCCTCGAGCGACACTGTGTTCTTGCAGCTGAACGACCGCTCGGCTCACCCACGCCTAACGTGCAGAAAGACCCCGAGCGGAGATCGCCCGGGGTCTTCTTGACGGCAACGTCCTCAGCCGAGGGCATCCCCCAGCTTCCCAAGCGCCTTGCGTTTTTCGTCCAAGGCCGCGTGTGCGTAGATCGTCATGATGGCCTCGATGTCACTGTGGCCGACGGTGCCTCCCGGACGACATGCGGCGGGACGCCCAGGTCAACGTGCCAGGCCTAACCGGGGCTAGTGCTTGATGGTGTGAGTGTGACCCACGGCGATCCAGTTGGGACCGCACATCGCCCTCGAGGTTTTGCCGACCCACTTCCAGGGGCCGTAGACGGTCTTCTGGCCGCTCCCGTCCCGCTGGTGGCACTTGGCGATGGCCCGCACATAGCCTGCGCCGGACGCACATCGCGCCCACGTGCCGACGCGGGGCGACATGTAGCCGTCCTTGCAGCCGGAAGGCCACGGTTCGGCGTGCGCGGCGGTCGGTGTGATGGATACGACGGCGCCGGCCGCCACAGTTACCAACGCGCCCAAGATCGTTTTCTTCATAGCGGCGAGTATAAAAAGTTTTCGATCTTGCAGCGTCCGTATTACTCAGCCGGTTTCAGTGAACAAGGTCACCCGAACTTTTCACGAGCTGCTAATGGGAGCGATGGCGAAATCCGTGACGACCACTGCGGATGGTCGCGGGATCCACCGGGTTGGGGCGATCGGCTCATCTGCCCGCCTCTCGTCGAGGGCCGCGTGAGCGTAGATCACCATGGTCACCTCGATGTCGCCGCAACGCGGCTGAGTGTTCCGGCCCCGCTGGGCCAGGGCGGTCGGGCACACGAAGAAGCGGCCCTTCCCGGAGATCCGGAAAGGGCCGCTCTTGCGTGGGACACCGCTAGCACAGCGCCAGCAGGGTTGCCTCGGCCCCGACGGTGTCGCGGGTTATCAGCGACCTCGTATGTCTCGTCGCCAGCGAGTTGGTGGCGTGCCGTAACGGTTCTTGAACGCGCGGCTGAATGCCGCCTCCGACGTGTAGCCCACCCTCTGCGCGATGAGCACGACCGGAAGGGAGGTGTCGTGCAGCAGGTCGGTAGCGGCGTCCAGGCGTACGTGCGCGAGATAGGCAGCCGGCGGCATCCCAACGCGAGCGACGAACCGCGCGGCGAACGCCGACCGGGAAAGGTTGCACGCTCGGGCCAGCTCCTCGACTGTCCAGTCGTGGCCGGGACCTCGGTGGATGGCGCTCAAGGCCAGACCGATCTGGGGGTCGAACGCACCGGGCAGCCAGTTCGGTTCGGCGTCCGTGCCGGCGGCCCAGGCACGCAGAATCTGGATGAAGATCAGATCGAGGATGCGGGCGACCATTACCGCCGATCCTTGAGACGGCGATTGCATCTCGATCACGAGCATCCTGCGGGCGACTTCGAGCCCCTCGAGCGCTGGGCCGTGGACGCCGCGCAGGATGATCACGGCCGGGAGGCTCCCGAGCAGGTGGCTCGCCTTCGGGTCGCCGATCGTGAATGTTCCGCAGAGCCAGCGCGCCGGCTCGGGTGTGTCGTTCTCGGCTGCGCCGGCGCGCACGGTCGCTTGCGCGCGCTTGCCTGCGTCGCTGATGTGGTGCGGGTCGCCGCGCGGGAAGAGGACGACATCGCCGCGGCTTACGTGCTCGACGTGCGGGTCTCCGTCGACCCGAAGCACGAGTTCGCCCTCTTCGATGATGTGCAGGCTGCCGATATCGGCGAAGCCGATC
Source organism: Actinoallomurus liliacearum (assembly GCF_039542035.1). Lineage (NCBI taxonomy): Bacteria > Bacillati > Actinomycetota > Actinomycetes > Streptosporangiales > Thermomonosporaceae > Actinoallomurus > Actinoallomurus liliacearum. The sequence continues at coordinate 823,470 of NZ_BAABHJ010000040.1, read as the reverse complement.
GAGAAGGTTCGCGGCGGAGCGTACGCAACGATCCGTTCTCCGCTCAGACGGACCCTGCGGAGCAGCTCCGAGAGCAAGTCGTGCGACTGACTATCTGCGTCGAGGCCGAGCGCGGCATCCTCAAGCGCCGGCGGATCGGCGGACTCATGCGGCGGTCCGAGCAGATCGGCTGACGTCGCTGGACGATCAGCAAAATTTCCTGGCGGAGCGGTCATGGTCGCTGCCCATTCTTCTAACTACGATCGACGAACAGTGAGTGGGGCCAACAAACGGAAGGACTCAGGACCACGCTGGGTGCTCTGTCATGTGCCGACTTCTTCATCGGAGAAGCAGCTGTGATAGCGAAAATTCGCCCGACATCATCGTCCAAGTCTGGGTCCGCTCGCTCGTATCAACCGAGACTAACAACCAGGAGATCATCCATGGCGGAGAAGCCGACGAAAATCAGCTTCGTCTATTCCAACCCCACCGACCCGGACGCCTTCGAGGCGGCTTACTCCGAGCAGCTCGCGCTGGCGCGCAAGCTCCCCGGCCTGACTCGGCTGCAGACGTCAAAGGTCTGGCCCAAGGAGGACGGCAGCCCGACTCCGGCGTACCGACTTTTGGACCTGTACTTCGCCGACTACGCGGCGGCCAGCGCCGCCGCCGCAGAGGCGGGTCCGCTCGTCGCCGCTACCCGCGAGCACGCCACCGGAGGCGTCGTGATCGCATTCGCGGAAGTCCTCGAGGACGCCTAGGCCGAACAAGACGGATTCCGATCCCGTCGTCATTTCGGCAACCAATTGCCGGGAGGGGGCAGGTCCCCCTCCCGGCCCACCCCCCACAGCCCTCCGGCCGCGAGCAACTGCCGAATCGGGCGATCCGTTAAGACCAAAGTTCTACATGTCGCCGAGTCGAGCTGGGCCTGCCAGGTCATCTCGTCCATCGCGGGCAGTACTCGACGTGGACCTCTCGGTTACCGCGAGAGTCGAGATGCGGCCAATAGAACTGCCGACAGACGTGGTAGTTGCAGCCACCTTGGAGATAGATGGAGTTGCCGGCTGCGGCCGGTGGTCCTTCTTTCGCTAGGGCGAAGAAGTGACGGGCCGGTTCCCGGAAGGCGGCAGCGCTGCCGGTCAGAAAGAGTGTTTCTGCATACAGGCGCTGGCGGAGAACGTCCCTGTTGTCCTGATAGTTTAGTGCAGCGTAATCGACCTCATCGTCGGCCGGCAGATCGCTGTCTGGAACGCTTGCGGTCTGCAGCTCCCGAGGAGCGTTCCTGGCGGTGATCCTCTCCCGTACCTGCTTCCAAACCGATGGCGAGAACTGCAATGAGTGATGCGCCAATACCAGGTCGAGAGGCCGCTCGGGAAACAACTCATCGCCAATGCCAGGGGGAATCGGGGTGGCGCACATCGGCAGGTATACCAGCGATCGTGTAGATCGTGCCGCCAGCAGCCACAACGCGCCGACCCGACGACCGTCCATCCGGTCGATGTACATTGAGTAAGCGTCGCGCCCGTGATCATGTAGCGCAGCATTGCTCAACGGCACGGCTGGACGAATCACCCGGTATCGTTTACTGCCCAGCCGTACGCACTGCACGATGACCTTTATCCGCAATCATCCTCCTGAGGCTGCACGAGGCAGGCGACCAGTAGTATTGCTTCGGCCTTTAGCACCATGCCACCGATTTATGGCATTCCTGTCGAGGGCTCCAGGCCGTTGTCGGCCGCATGCTGGTGAAGCGTACGTTTTGTTGTTGGGCCAGGTGGTGTGGTCGTGGCCAGGACCACCACCCCGATGTGGCCGATCGTCCAACGCATCGAGAGCCCGCAGACCGAGCGCGGCCGGGCCGATACCGAGTAGCGCCGAGAGGATGCTCAGTGCCCTGGCGGGGGCCTCAGTCGCTATCGGCGACCGGCTCGGCGTCGAGCGCGTCGAGCACTGCGTCGCCGTTCGCCCTCGCCCACTCGGTCAGCATGTGGATCGGATCGATCAGCGTCGCCCCGAGCGGGGTGAGCTCGTACTCGACGCGGGGCGGCACTTCGGCGTAGGCGTGGCGGCGGATGAGTCCGTGCGCCTGAAGCCGTCGGAGCGTCTGGGTGAGCATTTTGCGGGAGATGCCGCCGATCAGCTCGATCAGCTCGCCGTGGCGCACCGGGCCCTTGCTGAGGCCGTAGAGCACGACCACCGTCCACTTGTCGGCGATCAGCTCGACCGCCAGACGCGCCGGACAGTCGGCGAGAAAGGGATCGCCGGGACCGAAACCGCTCACGGCGCCAAAGGTACCTGCTGGTTCCTATCGGAAACCTAGCCTGGGTTCTCTCCCCTTCCAAAGCCAGGAGAGTCATGCGAGTCATCACCCAGCAGACGCTCGGCGGTCCCGAGGTACTCACCATCATGGACGCGCCCGAGCCTCAGCCCCTCCCGACCGAGGTTCTCGTCCGCGTCAAGGCGATCGGGCTGAACCCGCTGGAGGCGCGCCTGCGCGCCGGCGAGTTCCCGCTGATCGGCCGGCCGCCGTTCATCCTCGGCTGGGACATCAGCGGCGTGGTCGAGGAGGCGCCGCAGACGTGGCGGTTCAGGCCTGGCGACGAGGTGTTCGGGATGCCGCTGTTCCCGCGGGCGGCGAGCGCGTACGCCGAGGTCGTGGCGGCGCCGGCGTTGCACCTGGCACGCAAGCCGGCGTCGCTCTCGCACGTCGAGGCGTCGGCGCTGCCGATCGTCGGGCTGACGGCGTGGCAGGGCCTCGTCGACCTCGGCGGCGTGACCGAGGGCGACCGCGTCCTGGTCCACGGCGGTGGTGGCGGGGTCGGCCACGTCGCGATCCAGATCGCGAAAGCGCTCGGCGCGCACGTGATCGCGACCGCCGGCGGGAGCAAGCGGAAGTTCGTCGAGGGGTTCGGTGCCGACGAGGTGATCGACTACACGGCGGTCGACTTCACCGAGGCGGTCCGCGACATCGACGTCGTGCTCGACACGATCGGCGGCGACACCGTCGAGCGGTCGCTCGAAGTGCTCCGCCCAGGCGGTCACCTGGTAACGGCGGTCGCCGAGGAGGATTCGGAGCTGGCCGCCAAGTATGAGGCGGCCGGCATGCGCTTCAGCGGCATCGCGGTCGACCCCGATCCGGTCGCCCTGCGAGGACTCGTCGAACTCGTCGAACAGGGCAGGCTCCGGGTCTACGTGCAGGAGACGTTCCCGTTCGAGCGCGTCGCCGACGCGCACCGGCTGCTCGACGGCGGTCACCTCCAGGGCAAGCTCGTCGTCACCGTCTGATCCATATCGCGCGGGCGAAGGCCGCCGCGAGGGGACCGGCCGACGCCCGGTCCGCGGTGATGAAGAGTCGAGATCTCACTGTGGCCGACGAGCCGGAGTGAGGCGTCACAGCCGCCACAGGTGGATGCGGCCGTCCGAACCGCCACCGGCCAGCGTCTTGCCGTCCGGGCTGAACGCCACCGAGTAGCCGGTCGTCGAGCCGAACGCGTGGACCTCCTTGCCGGTTCGCGCGTCCCAGACCGTGGCGGTCGGGCCGTTCTCCTCGTCGCAGGCGGCCAGGTAACGGCCGTCGGGGCTGAACGCGACCTTGCCGCTCGTACCGCCGGCGAAGCGTTCGCCGGGCTTGTGCGTGGCGGCGTCCCAGGTCTCGACGTCGACCTTGGCGCCGGCACCGGCCACGGTCATCCCGTCCGGGCTGAACGCCACCGCGTCGACGGCGCGATGGGCGTTGATCGGGCTTTTCAGTCTGCGGCCGGGAACGTCCCAGAGGCGAATGTGGTCGCCGTCGCCGTACGCCAGCGTCCGGCCGTCCGGGCTGAACGCGAGCTCGAAGATGAAATGGCTCGTGGTCGGGGTGGTGGCGGTGTCCCGCCGGGTGGCGATGTCCCAGAGTCGCACCCCGCCAATGATCGCCGCGTTGTCGCCGAACCAGAAGGAGCCGACGGCGAGGGTCGCGCCGTCCGGGCTGAACGTCGCGAATGTGGCGTTCTCGCCCTTCGGGGTCGCGAGGGTGGTGATGACCCGCCTGGAGGCGACGACCCAGAGCTGGATGCTGCCGTTGTCGTCCTCGGTGGCGAGCGTTCTCCCGTCCGGGCTGAACGCCACGACGTGCCGGGACTTCTCGGGGTCGCCGGTGCCGCTGTCCAGCACGGCGGTCTGCCGTCCCGTGGCGGTGTCCCACAGCCGGACGGCGTCGTCGTTGTCGGCGCTGGCGAGCGTCCTGCCGTCCGGGCTGAACGCCACGCCCCAGACCCCGGCCGAGTCGGTGTCGAGCACGCGGTCGGCCGGGATGGTCGTCGGGATGGCGGTCGGGTGGTGCGTGGGCACGGAGGCGCCACCCGTCCCGGCCCGTACGGCGACGCCGACGGCTGCGGCGAGCACGACGACGGTGCCCGCGACGATGGCCGCGACCCGCCCACGTCGGAGGCGACCTACGGTCCCGTCCAGGACCTCGGTGCCCGTCCGGACCGTGCCACCGTACGAGCCGGGCGGCACCGAATGCGGCGCGAACTCGGGACGCTCCGGGGACAGGTCACCGGATGGGCCGGGCGCGGGAGGCACCGGAACCAGGCCATCGCCCAGCCCGGGCCGGGGACCGGCCGGAGGTCGAGCACCGTACGGACCGGGCGCGGACTCGGGCGGTGGGCCGGGTGCCGGAAGCGTGGGCTCGGAACTCGCCGAAGATCGACCACCGTACGAACCGGACGCGGACTCGGGAGGCGCGGCGGGTGGTGGCGCGGCCTGCGGGATGAGGAGGTCGCGGACGGACTCCGGGGTGGGTCGGGCGTCGGGGTCCTTGTCGAGGAGGCCGGTGAGGACGTCCGTCAGGGGGCCCGCGCGGGTCGGCGGCGGTGGGTCTTCGGTGGCGATGGCGACGAAGACCGCGCCGTGCGTCGGGCCCTGAAACGGGGGGCGGCCCTCGACCGCGGCGTACAGGGTGGCGCCGAGCGCCCACAGGTCCGACCGCGGGGTGGCGGCGTGGCCGCGGACCTGTTCCGGTGACATGTACGCCGGGGTGCCGAGCTGGATGCCGGACTTCGTCAGCGTGGCGTCGCCCTCCAGCACGGCGATGCCGAAGTCGGTGAGGACCGCGCGATCGCCGTCCAGCAGTACGTTCGCCGGCTTGACGTCGCGGTGCACGATGCCCTTGGCGTGCGCGGCGGCGAGCGCGTCCAGCATCTGACGGCCGATGTCCGCCACCCGCCGTACGGGCAGCGGCCCGCCCGTACGCAGCACGTCGTCCAACGAGCCCCCTGCGACCAGCTCCATCACCAGCCACGGGCGGCCGTCGTCGCCGATCACCCGGTCGTGCAGGGCCACGATGCCGGGGTGGTGCAGGCGGGCGGCGGCGCGCGCCTCGCGGGCGACCCGGGCGTACCACTCGCGCCGCTCGGTGTCGTCGATCTCGTCGGGCAGCCGCAGCTCCTTGACGGCGACCTCGCGATCGAGCTCGGCGTCGTACGCGCGCCAGACCCGGCCCATGCCGCCGCGCCCGATGAGCTCGAGGATCCGGTAGCGACCGGCGAGGATCTCCCCGGGTTCACCGCGCATGGAACGAAGATAGCGAACCGGACATTGCGCGTCAGCAGGAGTGATGTCACTCCTGATAAGCGGAAGGTCGGCGGATCGCCCCCGCCCCTGCCCACCACACGTACTCACCGAGAGACCCGGGCGAAGATCGGCCGGGGTCTTCTGTTGCCCGAAGAAGGCTCTCGGGACACCTCGGTCGGCGGGTTCACCCGCTTTTTCGCCTCCAGCCGGTTCTCCTCCTTCGCGTCTTGCGCTGATCGAGGCTCGGCGTCGCCGCGATGGCCATTTGTACGCTGTCGTGGCCACGTGGACGCCGCCATTGACGGCAGATTGTGCCGCTTGCGCGCTTTGGGGCGTCGCCACCGACGGCAAGGACGTGTCGGCAGACATCTAGTCATCCCGTCCCCGCGACGAGCTGAAGATCACTGGTGATTGCTGTCATCAAACAGGCAGCAACCGCCAGCGGATCCGCATCGCGCCGGTTACACGCCGACGCTTCGGGCTATTTCGCGCGAATCGGTGCTGGGTGGGTTCTGCATCGTCATCAGGTCGGAGACGAGCCGGCGGGCGAGGGGATGCGCACGGATCTGCCCGGGAGTGATCTCCTCTGCCGGCCGGAGCGCGGCCAGAGCCTTGTCGACCTGGCGGCGCTGGGCGTACGCGCGAGCGACGTCGATGCGCATGCGCCCGCGTCGTTCGGGAGACAGGCCGGCCCTCACTCTGGGGTGAGAGCCTCAACCCCATCCGCGTGACCCCTTATTCAGATACGCGGATGATGTCGGGCTGCTCGGGGCCGTGCGGGATGTCGAAGGTGTCCTCGCCGGTGCGCAGCAACCGCAGCACCACGCCGGCCACGTACTCCGGTCGATGCACCACCATCCCCGGCCGAGGAGGCACGCCATCCTTGAAGATGCCGTCGCCGAACTCGGTCGCGGTCACCGAGGGCAGCAGCAGCGACACCGCGACTCCGTCCGCGGCCAGTTCCTCTCGCAACACCGAGCTGATCATGTTCACCGCCGACTTGGTCGCCGCATACGCCCCCACCCCGGTCGCGACCCGGCGGGTGGTGCCCGAGCTGACGTTCACGATCCGCCCGAAGCCCCGCTCCCGCATGGCCGGCAGCACCGCCTGGGTGACGTCGACCAGGCTGGCCACGTTGAGGTCGAGGATCTTGCGATACTCGGCGACATCGATGTCGGCGATCGGTCCCTGGATGCCGGCACCGGCGTTGTTCACCAAGCCGTCGATCTGCCCGTGTCGGTCCAGTGCGGCCGCGACCAGGTCGCGCACCTGCGCGGCGTCGGTTACGTCGGTGGGCACTGCCAGCGCCCCGTCGAGTTCCTTGCTCAACGCGACCAGCCGGTCGGCCCGGCGCGCGGCCAGTACCGGATACGCCCCAGCGGCGTGCAACAGCCGCGCGGTGGCCTCGCCGATCCCAGACGACGCGCCCGTGACGATCACCGTCCGGCCGGTCAGTTCGATCAGATCCGTCATGATTCAACGTGTACCAGACCGCTGCGCCAAATGATCAGGGTGAAGCCGCCGACCGGGCGCACGGTGGAGTCCGGCGAGGAAGAGGGATACCTGCCCCCTGGCGGAGACGGGCATCCCGAGAATGCGTCGACGACATCGACCTGTCCGACTACAACGCTTTGACGGCTCGCTAACGAGAAGCTCGATCAGGAACTCGGCATCCTCGGCACCTGCAACGCGGCCGTTTTCGTCGGGCGAGCGTCGACGGATCCGTCATCCTCTGGAAGCCATACCCGAGTCGAAGGACATGGCCTCCCAGCCTGACCGCCTGCGGCCGTGTACATGGCCACCCGCGCGGCGCACTGCGGATCTGATCGACGCGCCACCTGACGGTACTGACCGCCTTGGCGAGCGCTTGGCTCGCGAACTCCCCGCCAAAGGGTGTGCGCTACGGCATTTTGTGTCCGACAGCGACAGATGCGCGCACCGACATGGGTATTGTCCCTAGGTTGACTACTGTCCCACCGCAGCTGGTTGGGAAGTTGTTCAACGTGCATCCGACTTCAAGGAGCTGATCGGTGTTTGTGCGCACGGTGACGAACACATTAGCGTTGCCCTGAATTGTCACCGATGCACAATCCGCCGTAATGGCGCCAAATGCCGAAGTGAAGTCGGTAAGCGGGGTAGGCGTAGGCGGACTTGTGCTCTCGTTGACTGTCTGGCCAAACACCTTCCCATTACGAACAGCCACGACTGCCTTCGTCTGACCTTGGGCGGCCGCCGTGCCAAGGCACTTGGATGCTCCCCCTGGCCCTGTGGGCCCGCTCGGCCCTGTGGGCCCAGTCGGTCCGGTCGGTCCGGTGGGTCCTGTGGGTCCGGTCGGTCCAGTCGGTCCTGTGGGTCCTGTCGGTCCTGTGGGTCCTGTCGGTCCTGTGGGCCCCGTCGGTCCTGTGGGTCCGGTCGGTCCTGTCGGTCCGGTTGATCCAATCGGCCCGGTCGGCCCAGTCGGCCCCGTCGACCCAGACGATCCAGTCGGGCCAATCGAGCCGGTGGGACCCGTCGATCCAACCGGACCCGTCGGCCCAAGTGGCCCAGTCGGCCCAGACGATCCAACCGGTCCAGCCGGCCCAGTTGACCCCGTCGGCCCAGTCGATCCAGTCTCCCCGGCGGGTCCAGTCGGGCCGCTGGGTCCGGTGCGTCCGGCGAGTCCCGTGGGTCCAGCTGGACCGGCCAAGCCGGTATCTCCTCGCGGCCCTCGCAGTCCTGGTGCCCCCCGCGGGCCCCGCGGTCCTCGGGCCCCTCGCGATCCTCGCGACCCTTCCAGGGCTCCTATCGCGAATGCTGGAATTGGATTGCCTTCATCCTCTTCTATAATCTTGTCCCTATCGCCACCGACATAGAAACAGTGAGACCCGAAGATCCCTCGATGGCATAGTCCAGATACCGAGCTAAATCCGTAACCAACGGGCGATATCTCCGGCGTCTTAGATTCCGCCGGAGCCGACGGCGGCAAGAACATCGTCACTGCGAGTCCGCCGACTGCCGCTGTCGCCGCAAAAGTCAGCCGACCCACTCCACCGGACGCTTCAAAAAGTGATCGTTTCGTGTTTTGCATCAATTCTACGCACCTATGCCTGAACTGGAGATCGAACCTTCCGATAATGCCACCCGACAGCGGCGCGAGATGGATACCCACCCATCGATCCGCGAACTGCATCACTAAGGCCACAATCAAGTAAGAATCGATATGGTGATAAGTCCGATGACTCCTATCTCACCCTCCGATCCATCCAAGGATTTATCCCCGCAGAGCGGCCTCGATGTGGCATTTGACAGCATCATCATGGCCCCAATGCACTCGGTGTAGACCTTAAACAGGACGGAGACGCCGTGCCCCGTGCATTCTGCGGCTTGGACGGCTGGTACGCCTCTGTTAAGCCATGTGGAGGCGAAGCGGAGGTCGTCGGCTCGTCGCCGCGTATGCCAGCAAATAGATCTCTTCGGCCCGGGCAGGCGCTCGCGACGCCATCTATCTCGCGCAGGCCCAACGAGCAGGGGGCTACTCATCGGCGCGTGATCTCGCGGGGCTATCCGGGAGGCAGCAGTAGCCCCGCGGGCGGGTCCGTGGCGAGGTCCTTGCCGAGGCCGCCCCGGCGGCCGGAGAAGGTCGCGTCGCTGAAGTCGACGGTGCCGCCGGAGAACTTCGCGCCGGTGAAGACGATGGTGGTGCCGGAGAACTCCGCGTCGGTGAAGTGGAGGGTGCCGCCGGACAATGTCGCGTCGGTGAAGTCGAGCGTGCCACCGGAGAACGTCGCGTCGTTGAAGTGGGCGGTGGTACCGGAGAACTCCGCGCCGCTGAAGCCGACGATGCCACCGGAGAGCGCCACGCCGGTGAAGTGAACGGCGCCGCCGGAGAACTCCGCGCCGGCGAAGTCGAGGGCGCCGCCCGAGCATGTCACTCCGGTGAAGTCGATGGAGGCGCCGGAGAACACCGCGGTGATGAAGTAGTGGGTGGCACCGGAGAATGTCGCGTCGCCGAAGCGGACCGTACCGCCGGAGAACTCCGCGGAGACGAAGTGGATGGGGCCGTCGGAAAAGGTCGCGCCCGTGAAGTCGATGGAGGCACCGGCGAACCTGGCACCGGTGAAGTCGACGGTGGCGCCCGAGAACGCGGTGCCGGTGAAGTCGACGATGCCGCCAGAGAACACGGCGTCGCGGAAGTCGACGATGCCGCCGGAGAACTCCGCGCCGCTGAAGTCGCCTCCATCGAAGCGGGCGCCGGTGAAGTTGAAGTCATGGCCTCGCCAGGAGACCCGAGCGTTATCGCGCAGGTGTGCGGTGATGATCGAGATGACGGTGTGGTGCACCTCCCGGCTGCCGCCGAACGCCAGCTGCTCGGCGGCCGGAGGGCCGGCCTCCGAGGGAGGTTCGTAGGGCGTCCGCAGGTAGGCGCACAGCTCGTCAATGCAGGTCTGCCGGCCGTCCTGCCAATCGTCGGCCAGACCGGCCAGCGCGTACACCCCGGCCAGCCGCACCGCGGTCTCGGCGTGTTCAAGCCGCCTCGTCGCCCTGGCGAACCGTCTGTTGAACACCCGCACCCGGTCATCCTCTCCGCTTTTCCCGTCTTCGGCGAGACACCGTTCGCGAAAGTCCATCACCGACGAACCTCAGCACGTCCTCCACCGACAGGGGCGTACACGCCTTCAGGCGCGGCAGGTCGGCGTGGAGGGAGATCGCGCGCCTGGTGGATCACAAGGGCGGCTCCGCCGCCGCGGAGAAGGGCCATCGGCAGGAGACCCGGCGCCTCGACCATCGTCCGCCGCACTCATGGCAACGCCGATATCGATCCGCCGGTCGCGGTCACATCTCAATCCCGGAACGCCTCAGCCGTCGCTGCCACACCGATGTTGGACACGACCGTCGGCCGGCCGCCCGTGAGCCGGGCGAGGCCGAGTGGACGACCGTCCCCCACCACATCACCGTGGCGTTCGGCGGCCTGACGCCGACCGGAACAGTGGACCTGGGTACACCCCGGGACGGTGCCTGACCGTATCGAGGGCGCGGCCCAGGATCCGTAGCGTCCGGGGCATGACTGATCGCCGCCTTGGAAACCCCGCCCTGACCCGCCGGAGCGTGCTCGGCGGCGCCGTCGCGCTCGGCGCGGGAGGCGTCCTGACCGCCGGAATCCCAGCTCAGGCGGCCGAGCCGTCCGATCTTGAAGGCCGGATCGACGCCCTCGCCGGACGGCTCGATGCCGACCTGACCGCCCTGCGCCGCGACATCCACCGCCACCCCGAACTGGCGGGCGGCGAGGTCCACACCGCCGCGCTCGTCGCGGACCGGCTGCGCGCCGCCGGCCTCGAGGTGACCACGGGCGTGGGCGGCCACGGGGTCGTCGGCGTCCTGCGGGGCAAGGGGCGCGGCCGGACGGTCGCCTACCGGGCGGACATGGACGCCGTGCCGCCGGACTCGCAGATCAATGGCGGTCCGGACCCCGCGCACGTGTGCGGCCACGACCTGCACACCACGATCGGCGTCGGGGTCGCCGAGGTGCTGGCGCGCCTCCGGACCCGGCTCCACGGCCGGGTGGTGTTCCTCTCCCAGCCGGGAGAGGAGGCCCTCGCCGGGGCGCAGGCGATGATCTCCGATGGTGTGCTGGAGCGGACGAGGCCGGACGAGATCCACGCGCTGCACTGCGGCCCCTTCCCGGTCGGCACGTTCGCGGTCACGCCAGGCACCGGGCTGCCGGGTCAGGACCACAGCAGCATCACGCTGACCGGGCCCGGCGCGTCCGGCCGGGCCGACCGGCTCGTCGCCGACCTCGGCGCGCTGTCGACGGTCACGCCTCCGCAGACGTCCGCCGACCTCGAACGGCTCATCCGGGAGGTGGAGACGCCGCACGGGCCGCTGGCCCGGTTCGTCTGGATGAGGGCCGGCGCGCGTCCCGCCGCCAACGGCGACGTCGAGGTGCGCGCGGCGTACCGGTGCTGGCCGCAGGAACGTGTCCCGGAGATCCGCGACCAGTTGCGCCGCCTGACCGGCCGGTACCCGGACGCCCGCATCGAGTTTCCCGCCGACGCGTTCCCGGCGATGGTGTGCCCGCCGCGTCCGGGACGCGAGGTCCGCGACTACCTGGAGCGCAGACTCGGCCGTCAGGCCGTCACGACCATGAACGCGGCGATCCCGTTCAGTGGCGAGGACTTCGCGCTGTTCCTCCGCCGCGTCCCCGGGACGTTCAGCTTCCTCGGCGTCCGGCGGCCCGGCGCGGACATCACCACCGCGTATCCGCACTTCGGCGCCTTCGACCCGGACGAGCGCGCCATCGGCGCCGGCGTCCGCGCGATGGCCGGCTGGCTCGCCCATCGCGCCGGGATCGGGACCGGGCACTCTGCACCCTGACGAGCGCCTGGTCGCCGGATGGGCGTGCCGTCCAGGACGGCAACGGCGGCCACCACCGGTTGCCTCCGGCACGCGTCGACCACCGTCTGGCCTCGGCACGGGCAGCAGGGCCGATGTCCCTCCTGAAAAGCGGAGACCGCGCTCAGCCGTCGGCCCGTCTCGGCTCGGTCGGGTAGACGAGGGGAAGGCCGGCGACGCCGACCAGGCCGGCCGGCCAGAGGGCCGCTGGGCGAACTCCCTCGGCGAGTCGGTAGCTCGGGATGCGGCGATGCCATTCCTCCAGGACCGCCTTCATCTCCAGCCGCGCGAGATGAGCCCCGAGGCAGAAGTGCGGCCCGATCCCGAAGGCCAGATGGGGCTGGCGGCGGTGGAAGTCGATCGTGTCGGGCTCGGCATGCTCCGAGGGGTCTCGGTCGGCGACCGCGACGGCGACATGGACGGCGGAACCTGCGGTGACCCGGTGGCCGTCCAGCTGCACGTCCTCAACGGCCACGCGGGGGAGGGTCAGGATCGGGCCGTCGATACGGAGGAGTTCCTCGATCGCGTCGGGGATGATGCTCGGGTCGTCGACGAGCTGCTGCCGTAAGTCCGGCCGGGTGGCCAGGATCGCGAAGGCGTTCGACAGGGCGTCGGTCACGGTGTCGAGCCCCGCGAGGACGAATTGGAAGCACATGCCAAGGAGCTCGTGCTCGGTGAGGCGGTCGTCGCTGGTGTCGGCGAGGAGGACTGCCAGCAGATCGGTCCCGCCGCTCTCCGCGCGGCGTGCCGCGATGTGCTCGACCAGATAGCCGGAAAGCTCGCGGGCGGCCTCGGCGGCGGCCTCGGAGGGGGCCTCGGCTCCGAACTCGGGGGCCGAGCTGAGGATGGCGTCCTTCCAGGCGATCAGGCGATCACGGTCGGCGAGCGGCAGTCCGAACATCGTCAGGAACACCTGCGCCGGCAGCGGCACGGCGATGCTCGAGACGAAATCGCAGCTGCCCGCGTCGGCGACCTCGCCGACCAGTCTGACGGCGAGCGCTCTGATCCCGGACTCCATCACCCTGATCCTGCGCGGGCTGAAGTGGGGCTGGAGCAGGCGTCTGTAGCGGGTGTGCTCGGGCGGGTCGAAGGCGATCGGCAGCATCGGTACTGGGCTGCCCGCGCTCTCGTAGGCCCGCTTGGAGGAGAAGAGCTCCGGATGCCGCAGGACGTACTCGGCCGCCTCCCGTGAGATGGCCGCCACCCCGGTGGTGACGCTGGTGACCGGTCCCCGCTCGCGAATCTTGGCGTAGGCGGTGTCCCGGTCCTCGCTCACCGGGAGCCTTTCGATCGAAAGAGGCTGCTGGACGCCGGCTTCACCATGGTCGGCCATCGGAAGGGTCCTCACTGTCGCCGAAGCCCCGGGTCGGGCAAACCGTAACAAGCGACCGGTCGACTGAGAAGTGCACTTTGTTGAGGCCGGCCAGGGGCTTGGCGGCGTCATGCCCGCCGTGCTACGCGATGGTCTCCGACCGACGGAGCGGCGGGTGATCACGGCTACTGCGGTCGATCATCTGAGCAGCCATCACCGTGCCCGGATGCCGTCGAGGATGAGCGAGATGACACTCGCGGACTCCGCTTCGATCTCGGGGGAGGACCACTCCGCGGCGTGCGCCGGATCGTGGAAGCGACTGGTCGCGTTGAAGATGGCTCGCGCGATCACCTCTGGCTCACCGGCCGCGAAGTCCCCGCCGGCGATCCCGTCGACGACGATCCCACGGATCTGGGCGAGCAAGAAGGCGACATGGGCGGAGGACACGGTGCTGTGCTCCGCCGCCAGCACCCGGAAGGTGGCGAACAGCTCCGGGTCCTCCCCCACCTTTGCCCGCTTCACGGCGAACATGGTGGTGAGCAGGCCACGTAGCCGGTCGGGTGGGGGCAGTTCGGAATCCTGAACCGCTGCGGCGAGATCCTCTTGCACCCGGTCGAGCCAGCGCCGTATCACGGCCTCGCGCAGCGCCGCCTTGGACGGGAAATGCCGGTACACGCTCCCGTGGCTCACTCCCAGCAGCCGCGCGACGTCGAGCACCGTGGTCTTTTCCGGACCGTGGCGGCGCAGGACCTCCTCGGTGGCCGACACGATCGTCTCCGCGTCGAGCGGCTCCCCGCGCAATCAGATCTCCCTGTCGAGCTGGTACGAGGTCGGCGCTTCGCGCCCGGTCACCCGACCTCCGCAGCGGAGAACGTACGTCACCGGACTGACGAACGTCAAAGTCTGTCAGTCCGTTCGCGTCACCCCTCCGCTTGGAATGACAAATATTGACATCTGTCATTCCATGTCCGTACGGTGTCGGTCCGACCGTCAGACGCGATGCGATCGCCGACCGAGGAGACATCATCAGCACCCCTACTGCTTCGTTCGCCGGCCGCACCGTGTCCCGGGTCGGCTTCGGCGCTGCCCAGCTCGACCGCCTCCGTGACCGCCGCGGCGAGGCCGTCGCGCTGGTGCGCCGCGCGGTCGAGCTCGGCGTGAATCACGTGGACACCGCCGAGTTCTACGGGTTCGGCTTCGCCAACGCCGTGATCCGCGAAGCTCTGCGCCCGGAAGACGGCGTTCTGGTCGTCACCAAGGTCGGCGCCGACCCCAATCCGGGCGGACGTCTGCCGCTACGAATCGCGCAGCGGCCCGAGCAGCTGCGGGCCAGCGTCGAGGACAACCTCCGCAGCCTCGGCGTCGACCGGCTCCCCGTGGTCAACCTCCGGCGCCTCGACTCCGGCCCCGGGCTGCGTCCCGAGGGCGACCAGGTGGTCGACCTCGACGATCAGCTCGCGGTCATGACCGCGCTGCGCGACGAGGGCAAGATCGGCGCGATCGGCCTGAGCAGCGTCACCCTCGACGGCCTGCGCCGCGCCCTGCCGGCCGGCATCGTCTGCGTGCAGAACGCGTACAGCCTGGTCTCCCGTGCCGACGAGGACATGCTGCGGCTGTGCGCGGCCGAGGGCATCGCGTGGGTGCCGTTCTTCCCCCTCGGCGGGGCGTTTCCGGGCCTGCCCAAGGTCACCGAGGAGCCGGCCGTCCACGCCGTGGCCGAGTCGCTGGGTGTCACGCCCTCCCAGGTCGGTCTCGCCTGGCTGTTGCACCACGCGCCGAACGTGCTGCTCATACCCGGCACCGCCGACCCGGCCCACCTGGAGGCCAACATGGCGGCCGGCGAGCTCACCTTCGACGACGTCACCCGCGCCGCCCTCAACGCCGTCGAGTCCCGCTCCAACGAAGTCCCGATCGGCTAGGCGGAGGGGACAGCGTGGGGACGGGCACGGGATGAACGGCCCTTTCGCCGTAGTACCAGCAGCAAGCGACCTAGGAACGGATCATGAAGGCGATCATCTACCGCGACAACGGCGGCCCCGACGTTCTTCAGCTCGTCGACCGTGACCTGCCCATGCCCGGTCCCGGCGAGGTTCGCGTCCGGGTCGCCGTGTCCGGCGTGAACCCGACCGACTGGCAGGCCCGCTCCGGCTCGACCGGCCCCATGAGGTTCCCCGAGGTCACTCCGCACCTGGACGGCGCCGGCACGATCGACGCCGTCGGTGAGGGGGTCGGCCCGAGCCGGGTCGGTCAGCGGGTCTGGCTGTTCATGGCCACCGCCGGGCGGCCCACCGGCACCGCCGCCGAGTTCACCGTCGTGCCCGCCGAGCAGGCCGTGCCGCTGCCCGACGAGGCCGGTTTCGACGTCGGCGCCGCACTCGGCGTTCCCGCGCTCACCGCGCACCGCGCGCTCACCGTCGCCGAGGACGGGCCGCGCCGTCTGCGGCCCGGCGCGCTCGACGGCAGGGTGGTGCTCGCCGCGGGTGGAGCCGGGGCGGTCGGGCACGCGGTGATCCAGCTCGCCCGATGGGCCGGCGCCACCGTGATCAGCACGATCAGTGGCCCGGAGAAGGCCCGGCTGGCCGCTGCCGCCGGCGCCCACCATGTGATCAATTATCGCGAGGGCGACCCGGCCGCCGAGATCCGGGAGATCGCCCCGGACGGCGTCGACATCGTCGCCGAGGTGGCGCTCGGCGCGAACCTCGCACTGGACCTGGCCGTGCTGCGGACGCGCGGCACGATCTCGACCTACGCCAACGATGGCGGCAAGCCGGTCGAACTGGACGTGCTGCGGAACATGGTGCTGAACACACGCTTGCAGTTCCTGGTGCTCTACACCGCCGGTTCCGAGGCGCGCGCCGCGGCCGCCGAGGACGTCGCCGCCGCAGTCGGCGACGGCGCCCTGCCGGTCGGAGCGGAGCACGGCCTGCCGCTGGTCCGCTTTCCGCTCGACCGCACCGCCGACGCGCACCGGGCGGTGGAGAGCGGCGCGGTCGGCAAGGTCCTGGTGGACGTCACGCGATGACGCTCCACCGCCGAACGCGGTCAGCGATGGAGATAGGCGAGCACCGCCAGGACACGGCGGTTGTCGTCCACGGACTCCGGCAGGTGGAGCTTCCCGAAGATGCTCGCGATGTGTTCGGTGACCGCGCTGGCAGAGATCATCAACTGCTGAGCTATGGCCACGTTGGAGCGCCCGGCGGCGATCAGGCTCAACACCTCGCGTTCGCGGGGGCTCAGTTCGGCCGTACGGCCGCGCGCGTCTCCTCGGGTCAGCATTTTGGCGACGACCTGCGGGTCCATCGCCGTACCACCACGGGCCACCGATTCGACCGCGCGGTGGCGGTCTTCACGAGTGTCCTCATGGCCCCGCCCTTACCCGCGGAGCGACCGTTCACGAGTACGCGGCCGCATACCGGCACAGCGCACCGGACGGGAGCACCGCCCAGCGTGACAGCGCGTGAGAGGGACACGGCACGCCACTCGCGGCGGGTGGAGTCGGATGTCCACCCGGGATACGGCGGCTGACCCACGACGACGGGGCCGCCGGCCTCCTAACGTCGACGGCGTCCAGATGACGTGCCCCGAGAGGAGGTGGGATCGGTGAGCGGTCCCGTCGAGATCATCCTGATCATCGGTGCGGTCGGCTACATCCTGGCCCGCCGTCTGCTCGGCGAGCCCGCCGAGGCCAAGCGCATGCTGCTGCTCCCCGCCGTGCTCGCAGGAGTCGGGCTCACCGATCTGGCCAAGGTGCCCCAGTCCCCGGTCTCCATCGGATTCCTGGTCGGCACCACCGCGCTCAGCCTGGTGCTGGGCCTGCTGCGCGGCGCGAGCATCCGCGTGTTCGACAACGATGGCATCGTCTACCTGCGCTACACGGCCACGACCGTGGTGTTGTGGGGGATCAACCTCGCGGTCAGGTTCGGCGCGAGCGTCGTGCTGGGCGTGGTGGATCCGACCGCTGCGCATGCCGGCAGCAGTGGGCTGATGCTCACGCTCGGCGCCGGCATGGTGGTGGAGGGGCTGGCCGTGCTGTCCAAGGCGATGCGCACGAGCGGCCGGGTCGTGTGGGCGAAGGGGCGCGACGGCGCACCGCACACGATGTCGTCCCTGCTGGACGGGGTGCAGGAGAAGGTGCAGACCACCGACTGGTCCCGGACACGCCGTCCGCGCGGGCGCGGCGGCCTCGCGGCGCTGATCGAGGAGGTGCGCAACCTCGACTTCCGGCAGCCGTACGACGGTTCAACCCCGTACGGCGGGCCGCGACCGAACGGCGACGGCTCCCCCGAGGACCGGGCGCGGGACACCGATCCGCGCCACCGTCGCCGATGACCATGACCGGTGCAGGCGGAACAATGTCCGGCGATGAACGCCGAGCCTGACGACACACGCCCGGCCGGGGTCCGCGCCGACGACGCGCCGGCGGGAACCCCGGCGCGCTTCGCCGACGAACTGATCCGGCCGTTCGTCGTCGGAACCATCTCGGTGCTCACCCTGATCCAGCTCGTCGAGCATCCGCCGGTCCGGCTCCCCTGGCTCACCTGGGGCGTGGTGGTGGTCGCCATCGCCACGGGGGTCGCGCCGTCGATCCTGCCCTGGCGCCGCCTGTCGGACCGGATGCAGATGACGCTGGTGTCGGTGTTCATGGCCGCCGGTGCGGTGTCGTTCTCATTGGCGAAGGACACGGCGGCCCCGGCACTGGTGCTCATCGCCTCCGTCACCGCCGGCGAGAAGCTGGCCTCCCGGCGGGCCGCGTTCACCATCGTCGGAGCCGGGACCGCCGCCACGGCCACCGTGAGCTGGGTCGCCACCGCCCTGCACCTGCCGCACGAGTCGCCGTGGTGGGTCTCGCTCATCGTGTGCCTGCCCCTCTACATCGGCCTCGCGCGCCGGGAACGGGCCGACGCGCTGGCCATCGCCGACCTCGCCGCCCGGCAGAGCCGGCGCGCGGCCGCGTCCGAGGCTCGGGAGGCCGCGCTGGAGGAACGGGGGCGCATCGCCCGGGAGATCCACGACGTACTCGGCCACGCCCTGTCCGGCATCGCCGTGCAGTTGGACATGGCCGACGCCCTGTACGTCGCGGGCCGTGGCCAGGACGCCAACGAGGCCGTACGGCGAGCGCGGGCGCTGGCGGTGTCAGGGATCGGGGAGACCCGCCGCGCGATCCACGCGCTGCGCGAGGACACGTTGCCGCTTCCTGAGACCATCGCCCGTATCGCGCACGGGAGCACGGCCGGATTCGAGGTCCGGGGCGAGCCCGGCGAGGTTCGGGTCGAGGTCGCCCAGGCCGTCATCCGCGCCGCGCAGGAGGCGATCACCAACGCGCATCGGCACGCGCCCGGCGCCGAGGTGCGCCTGCTGCTCGACTACACCGACCGGCTGATCCGGCTCACCGTCACCGACACCGGAACGGCCGAGGCCGGTGCCCCGCCGAACCACTCGGGCAGCGGGATGGGCCTGGTCGGGATGCGCGAACGGGCCAGTCTGCTCGAGGGCACGCTGTACGCCGGCCCCACCGAACCGCCGGCCCCGGGCTGGACAGTGCGATTGGAGTTGCCACGATGACGTCGATCCGGCTGTTGGTCGTCGACGACCAGGCCGCGATCCGGGACGCGCTCGCGGTCATGCTCGACCTCGACCCGGAGATCACCGTCGTCGGCACCGCCGCCAACGGCGAGGAGGCGGTCACCGCGGTCGGCGAGCACGACCCGCAGGTCGTCCTGATGGATCTGCACATGCCGGTCATGGGCGGGGTCGAGGCCACCCGGCGGATCCTGGCCGCCCGGCCTGGTCTGCCGGTCGTGGTGTTGACGACGTTCGAGGACGACGAGTCCATCCTCGCCGCGCTGCGCGCCGGCGCCCGCGGTTACCTCACCAAGGACTCGGACCGTACGAGAATCGTCCAGGCCGTGCGCGGCGCACACGCCGGGCAGGCGGTCCTCGACCCCGACGTGCAGTCGCGGCTGCTCACCCTCGCCACCCGCGTCCCCGCACCCGAGCCGGACACGCCGGTACCGCTGACCGCGCGCGAGCGGGAGGTCCTCGACCTCATCGGCCAGGGTCTGCGCAACAACGAGATCGCCCGGCGCCTGTACATCACCGAATCCACCGTGAAGACCCACATCAACAATCTGTTCGCCAAGGCCGATCTGCACTCTCGCGCCGACGCCGTACGGTTGGCCCTCACCCTCGCCGGGAGCAGGAAGGAGGACGGACGCTCGGTGTGACCCCCGCGCTCTACGACCCGAGGGCCATCGTGGCGAGGTGGCGGGCGATGCCGTTGGTGTCGGTGGCTTCGACGTTGCTGAGCACGACGACCTCGATGTCGTCGTCACGCAGGTACATGTTGCTCGCGGCGTAACCCTGGAGCAGACCCGGGTGGTACACGAGTCGGTGCCCGTCGAGCCGGTCGATGAGCCAGCCGAAGGCGTACGCGCTCGACGGCAGGTTGAGGCAGCCGCCGGGCGGGCATGGCGCCTGTGGCGAGAACGCCTCGTCGACGGTGGCGGGTGGTGCGACCAGGTCGGCGCCGAACGCCCGGTCCCAGCGGGCGATGTCGTCGGTGGTGGAGTAGATTCCGGTCGCGGCGAACGCCTGGGAGCCGTTGATGGGCGGGGCGGGTGACCCGATCGTGAAGTAGCCCTTCGCGTGCCCGGGAGGCCCGTAGCCCCTGCTGTAAGTGGTGTCTCGGAGGTGCAGCGGGCCGGTGATCTCGTCGTGCAGCACGGCGCCGTACGGCTGGTGCGTCACGCTCTGAATGATCGCCCCGGCCAGGATGTAGCCGGAACTGCTGTATTTCCAGCTGGTGCCGGGTGTGAAGTCCAGTGGCAGATTCACGAACCGCTGGATGATCTCGCGGGTCGTGGTCGGTTGCGAGAGCTTTTCATAGAAGCCGGGCAGATTCTGGTAATCGGGGATGCCTGAGGTATGGACGAGGATTTCGCGGATCGTGATGGGCTGCCACGCCGCCGGGCAGGCGTCGATGTACGTCGGGATGAGATACGGGCAGATCGGGTCGTCCAGGCCGAGCAGGCCACGGTCGCGAAGCTTCAGCACGAGCATTGAGGTGAACTGCTTGGTGACCGAGGCGATCAGGAAGACCGTGTCCGGGCGGACGGGTATGTGTCTCTCCTCGTCGGCCTCGCCGGCGGCGAACCGCACCAGCACCCGCCCACGCCGTACCACCAGCGCCGAGCCGGTGAACTTCTTCTCCGCCGCCAGATCCCGAAGGTACGACCGCATCGCCGCGGTCGGCTCACCCGGCGGAGATTGGGAAGCCGAAGCCGCGGAGGAGGTGGTGGCGGCGGATTCCTGTTCACCGTGTCCCTGCTGCTGCGCATGGCTGTAGCCGCTGTTGGAGTTGCGGTTTCGGATTCTGCCTTCGAGCCGTTCCCCATGGCGGTTCCGGTCGACGTCGCGGCTGCTCGATCGGCCGCTGTGGGGCCCGCAGCAACCACCGTCGGAGATGACCTCTTCGGCCACACCCGCTGCGGCGCCGGCCCGGGGAGCAGCGCCCGCGGCGAGGGATGCGCTCCCGACGAGAACCGCGCCGGACATGACCATCGCCATGCTCTTCGGAAATCCCATGGAGCAACCGCCTTGGCCGAAGTATTCGAGACAAAGGATCGGATCTTTCGGCGATGACCCGGCCGGCGGCGACGATTGCCCACGTCAAGGGATTACTGCCCTGACTTCATGCCGCATGATCCGCTGACGTCGTCCCCTCGGCCGACTTCGGCGAAACCGCGAGAGGTGAGACTTGGCGACGAGCCGACGCTCTCGGTGATCATCGGTTACCCGCGGCAAGAGCGGCGTGGACCGGCTCGAGTCCTCGGGCGGTCTCATCCCGTGGCGGGCTCGGAGGCTTCCCTCCGTGGAGCGTCGCGCCCGTACGGGGTCAGCGCACGCAGGCCCGCGCCGCGCATGGGGGTCTTCTCGGTCAGTGCGGTCGGGTCGATGCCGAGCGGCTCGTCCGTGTCGATGCCCCCGGTGGAATCGTCCTCGCCCCACTCGTCGTCCTGGGTGACCTCTTGCTCCCAGATGACGTCGCCGCCCTTGGCACAGGCCCACGCCTCCGTACCGGCATAGCCGCGCCCGGCGAATCCCCATGCGACGCCGAAACGCTCGCTCAGCCGTCGCAGGGCGTCGCGCGTCTGCGCGTACCACTCGTCATCCCACGCCGGGTAGCACCAGCCGCTGACGATGAGAGTCCAGCCGTCGACCTCCGGAGTGATGAACGCCTCGGCCCGCTGGGTGTGCTCGACCGGCGGCACCGTCCACCATGATCCACTGGCGACGGCCAATCCCAGGTCGAAGTACATCGGACCGGGGTCGGAGAAATCCAGGATCTCCAGGATGGCCTTCTGGTCACCGCCGGGAACGGCGATGCAGCTGTTCTCCCAGATCATCTGGGGACGGTCGGCGACGGCCTTCGCCCCGAGATGGCGTCGCCAGAGATCCTGGTCCTTTCGTGACAGGACTTCGGGTCCGCCGATGTTCATCATCGCGCTGAAGGCGTTCGCGCGATACGCGCCCGGACCGGACCTCCGCACCTCACGCAACGCGTCCAGCGTTCCGGGCCCCAGCTCCTCCAGCGCCCAGATCGCTCGTTGCTGTACGCCCAGGTCCGGATCGCCGAGCAGCCGGATCAGCGCGCCGGTCGCCGGCAGCGCCTCCGTGCCCATTCTCTGCAGGCAGAGGGCCGCGCACTCCCGGACGTCGGCCGAGGGATGCTCAAGCGACTCCAGGAGACGGTCCCAGTACTCACCGAAGAAACCGCCGAACGTCCAGCCGGCCCTTCGCGCCGGCTCTTCCGGCAGGTCGGTGGCGACCGCGTCACGAATCGCGCAGAACGCCGCGTCGCCCAGCTCTCTCAGCAGAAAGCCCGCCCGGGCCCAGTCGAGCGGCGACTCCTCATCGAGCAGTTCCGCCATCAACGCGGGGACCCCGGCGTCACCGAGCTCCTTGAAGGTGTTCTGGGCCGGCCTCCAGATCGCCTCATCCGACGATGCGAGGTCGCTGATCAGTCCGTCGAAATTCACTTCAGTGATTATGTCGCCGCGCAGCGAGAACGGCACACGCGTCTCGCATGTGATGGGATGAATGGCGCGTGGGATCGGATGATCGCGGCGAGCCCCCGGCCCCAGGGGCGGCGCGCTCGGCCGCGGCCGGATGGGATGCGTCGGGATGAAGCGGCCAGCGGAAGAACCCCGTCCAGAGCGGCCGGAGACAGCGGACTGCGCCGCGGGGCCACGGCTCGCCGCCGAGCTCCAGGCGCTGCGGACCCGCACCGGGAAGAGCCTCAAGGAGCTCGAAGCGCTCGTGCACGCGAGCGACTCCTCGATCTCCCGCTATCTGTCGGGGCGGATCGTCCCGCCCTGGGCCGTGATCCAGCGGTTGTCGCGGCTGGCCGAGGACGATCCGGCGCGGCTGCGCCCGCTGTGGGAGCACCTCACCGACGACCGTCACCGCCAGGGCGCCTGCCCGCCGCTGCCCGCGCCGTTCGGCGAACCGGCTCCGCCGCCGGAGGCGGAGCCCCGACCGGCTCCCGAACCCGTGCCGCCGCCGCGCCGTTTCGATCGCCGCGCCCGGCTCGTCGTCGCCACCCTGATGGGCTCGACCGCTGTGGTCTTCGGCGGGTCCGGCGTGCTCGTCGGGCGCTGGCTGGCGCCTGCGCCCAGGCCTCCGGTCGTACAGCAGTTCGCCGCGTGCAAGGACTGGCCGTGGCCGGGCCGGCAGGACGGCCAGGTCCCGCTCGCGCCGGCCAAGGTGCACGGCCGCGACCACACCGCCACCGTGCAGTTGCTCACCCGGAGCATCGGCGGACACGAGATGGTCTGGGCGCAGATCACGGGTGCCCGGTACGGCGACCGCGTCTGGATGGACTGGACCCGCGACGACGGCAAGACGTGGACCCAGTGCGGCCCGTTCACCACGACCGGCGCGACCTTCGCGAGCCGCGCGCACGAGATCGGGCCGTCGTGGCACTTCCGCGCCTGCGGTGACACGCCGAACTGGCCCACCGACCTCCCGCGCAACGCCTGCACCGGGTTCTGGTGACGTGACGCCGTACGACTACTTCTTCTCCATGAACCGACGCCCGGTCAGGGCCGGGGCGGGGCGGGCCGGCGGCGGGGCGGGATAGGCCGTTCGTACGTACTGGCTGACCAGCCGCAGGTTGTCGAGCACCTCATCGACCAGCGGCGAGGTGTCCAGGACCCGTGCGCGTGGTTCGTAGTTGTTGAAGGCGAGTTGGAATCGGGAGTCCAGGTCACGTACTCGCTGGGCGGCGGCCTTGCTCACGCAGGTGGCCACGGCGTCCGTCGCCCGGTTGCGGAACTGCGCGCAGTCGCCGGTGTCGGTCTTGATCGTGTCGAGCACCAGGGGACCGTTCAGGCCGCCGGCGCGCTGCGCCCGAGCGGCCTGAACGTACGTCGCCGTCAGGATGGGGTTGGTCACCTGCCCCACCGCGACGGGGGCGTCGGCCACCAGGCTGTGCGGCCCGTAGAGGAGACGGCGCAGCCTGTCGTCCTCGCGCGAGAGCCGGGGCACCAGGACGTCGGTGTACGCCCGCCACAGCAGCGCCTGGTCGTTCATGTCGCGCGCCGCCGCGATGTGGCCCTCGCCGAGCTCCCTCGCGACCAGGTCGTAGTACTGCGCCCGCCGGTCGGAGATCATCTGCGTGACCTCGGCCAATCCCGCCGTGGCCGACACCGGCGGTGTGTTCCCGATGGGACCGAGGTACTCGTTCGGCTTGTTCAGCTCGTCGTGCACGTTCGGTATGCCCCGCGGGCAGTTGGCGGGCATCGGGTCGTTCGGGAAGCCCCACCACGTGCACTTGCGGAGGTCGTGGCGGATGTAGATGACCTTCTTGGCCTCGATCGGCGGTCCGCCCGGCCCCGTCACGGTGTAGGTGAAGGTGACGGTGAGGTCGTAGTAGTGCGAGCGGTGGCACCAGTTCCCGCGCTCGCACAGCATCGCCCCGTTGTGTTCGGTCAGGTACTCGCCGCTGTAGCACATCTCGACGTTGCTGCGACCCGGGTTGATCCAGCGGTCGACCATCAGCGCGTGGCTGATGTCGTCGATCCGCTTCGTGCTGTCGGGCGTCTGGATGGGATCGCCGCCGCCACAGCGGGACATGGTCGGCGCCACGCCCGGCAGCTGCCGCAGCCGACCGTCCGCGTTGAGGGCGTTGTAGATGCCTTCGACGTCGTCCCAGAGGTTGAACCGCCGGGCGTCGTTCATCACCCGGTACTTCAGCTCCTCCACCTCCGTCGCGAAGGCGCTCGTCGAGCGGAGGTTGTCGCCTTCGAGGTCACTGAAGATCTTGGGGGGAGCCGCGTGGCCGGTGACGAACTGGGCGGCCGCCTGGCGGATCTCCAGCCCGGCGTTGCTCAGCGCGGTGGCCCGTGCCTGGTCGTCGCCTTCCGCGCCGGCCCATCGCGGGTTCTGCAGTGCGGTCAGGTAGTAGGCGCGCGCCGCCTCCGCCCACAGGTCGGCGTTCGGCGTCATCAGGCTCGGCGGCGATACGCGATACGCCGAGCCGTAGTGGCGGTTCGCGTAGTCGGCGAGCCAGTCCACCGCACCCGCCGCCCCGGGTGATCCGTTGTCGGACGGCGTGCTCCGCGCGGTCAGGGCCGCTCGGGGGTCGTCCAGCGCGTAGTTCTGCTGGGTGAAGGTGCTGTTGCGCGCGGTGTCCCGCGCGGTGGCCATGAAGACGTCCACGCCCTCCGTGTAGGTCTTGTAGGTGTCCAGCGTCCGGCCGTTGTTGAAGGCCGGGTAGTCGACGTAGTGGGTGGCCGCCGCGATGAACGCGCCCTTCTGGTCGTCCTTCAACGAGTTGAGGATGTCCGAGCCGAAATTCTGCAGCTGCGACTGCAGTCCCAGCAGTTGCTCGTGGATGACCTGGACGTTGGCGTTGACGTCCTTGATCGCCTCGATCAGGGTGCCGAACCGGTCGACCAGAGTGGAGAAGATCTGGTCCAGGCTCTTGTCGACGCGGTCGAACCGGTCGTTCATGTTCTGCCGGATCACCTTGAGGTCCTCGTGGATCCCGGTGAACCCGCGGTTCATGGCCTCCAGGATCTGCTTCTGGGCGGCCTGGTCGGCGCCCTTGCTGCCGCCGAGCACTCCCGAGAAGACCTGCACGATCCCCACCGCGGCGCCGACCGCGGCGCCGATCCCGCCGAAGGCCGCGCCCACCGAGGTGGCGGCCCCGATGGTGCCGACCGCGGTGATCAGTTCGTTGTACGACGTGAGCACCTTGGCGAAGGGCTCGAGGTACTGAGCGATCTGGTTGCCGAGCCCGGCGTCGACGTACTTCACGGCGCCGACGAGGAACTCGCCGCCGCTTTTCAGGCCGTCGATGGTCTTCTGCCGGAACTCCTGGTTCTTCTTGTACTGCTCGATGACCTCCGGGGAGACGTACGCGTCCGGGTCATCGGGCATCCGGGTGGAGGCGTCGGCCTCCACCAGCCTGCGGGGCAGGTCGAGCACGGCCGCCTGATCGGTGAACGTGTCGAGTTGGCGTCGGACCTCGCCGTAGAACGCCGTCCTGCCCGCGTTGCCCGCGGCGACCAGGCGATCGACCTTGGCCACGTCACGCAGTCCGGGCAGCGTCTTCAGCGTCTCCGAGGTGGCGGTCGCGGCCAGGGCGTACGGTTCCCCGGGCCGGGCCACGCCGACGTGGTCGCGCCACGCGGCGGCGAACGCCGGGTCCGTCGCCGCCGCGTCGTACACGGCCATCCAGACGCCCGAGGCGGCCTTGGTGAAGGAGACGTCGAGGTCGACGCCCTGCTGCGCACCTCTCAGGCGCTGCTCCTTGGAACGCACCGCCTGGAAGAGGTCCCGCGCCGTCACCACGGCCAGGAGCTCGCTCGTCCGCGGCCCGGTGATCTCCATCCCCTGCGTGGCGTAGACGGCCTTCAGCAGGGCCCGCCACCGTTCCGGACGGGACTCCACCATGTGGTCCTTGGGCGGGTTCGCCAGGCCGGCCAGCAGCGATCGAACGTGCGCGTCGACCGCCGCGGCCGGTGCCGAGGGGTTCTTCTTCCGCCAGTCGACGAGCTCGGCGCTGGCCACCACGTCCTTGTCGTAGTCGGGTGGTGCGTCCTTGACCTGAACGGCCGGTCCGAGCAGCACCCTGGACAACTGGGACTCGGTGAAGATCACCGGAGGGTCGGCCGCGCTCAGCGCGGGCATGCCGACGGCGACCTCGACCATGAGCACCAGGACGGCGCTCAATGTCACGGCTCTTCGCATGAATTTCCCCCGAGATTCAAGCGATACGAGAAATCAGGATTTCCGGCCGACCCCGAAGATCATCGCGATCTCTTACATGTCGGAATTTTCGTATCCACCGCGGTCGGCATGCCGGATCCACCTGACCTGATCGTCTCAGACGATGAGGCCATGGCCAATGACCCTCGGCACAGCCTTGCTCGGCCGTCACCAAAGCCGAGGCGCGCCCGCGTCACGCCGAGTAATCAGTAATCCGAGTGGATTGACAGCGAGCAACTTCTTGACCACTCGACGTGCATATCGGGCCATCCTCATGACCACATTCGGCCTTTGTGACAGGAGTGACCAGTGAGATTGACTCGCTGATTGACGATTGGTTCACTGGGCCTTGATCCAGACCAGCGATTTTCGCCTGCATAGCCGAAGCCTGCATCAAGCAACGGGGAGAACGGTGCACAGGAAACAACTCTGGAAGTCGAATGTAGGTCTCCTGTTCGACCATAGGGCCGAACTGGACAATCCGATGATCTTCCGTCTCAGCCACCCACTCGACATCGATCCGGCGGGCCGGACCCTCCTCGATATCGAGGAGTTGGCGCAACTCGTGCGGAGAACCTCGGCAGCGCTGTACGCTGCGGGAATTCGCACCGGCGACCGGGTCGCCGTGTTCAAGAACAACCACTTCGACTGCCTTCTGCTCGCGGCCGCCGCATGCCGAATCGGCGCTGTTCCCGTCATGCTCTCGGGCTTACTGCCCGATGAGGCGGTGCGCGCCCTGCTGCGACGCGTCGAGCCGAAGCTGCTGGTCAGCGACCAGCAACGCCTGGCAAGCGAAGGCAACGGCGCGAGCCCGCTGTCCGCGCTCGTCGAGCAGACCTTGTGCCTCGACAAGGAGATACCGCAGGCACTGACCCTTGCGGATCTCGACGGAGCCGACGAGCCGCCTCCCGCGCCACGCGCGAATGACGAGCTGATGATGCTCACCCACACGTCGGGAACCACGGGCATTCCAAAGCTCATCATGTACACCCCCGACAAGCTCCAGGGTCAGATGGCCAGGCTGGAATGCCGCCATCTACCGCCGATCACCTATCGGCGGGACGACACCGTCGCGGTGTTCCTGCCCTACGTTCACGCGCGCTCCTTCACCTGGATCTATTCGGTACTGACCCTGTCTCCCGCCAAAGTGCTCCTGATGAGCGACAACGACCCCGAGATCGTCGGGCCGCTGTTCCGGGAACATCAGCCCACCGTGATCGAGGCGCTGCCGATCGACTACGACCGAATGGAGGAGCTCGCCGAAGAGCGCCGGAGCAACGTCTTCTCCTCGGTGCGGATGTTCATCAGCAATTTCGACGCCGTTCACTGGTCGAGGGTTCGCACTTTCCTGAACGCCTCCCGTCATCGTTTCCCCCTCTGGCGGGACGGCTATGGGCAGTCGGAGACCGGCGGCCTGGGAATGACGTTCATCACGCGGCGCAGGGCGAACAAGCGGCGCGACCAGGAGCCGGGCCCCCGCACGGTGGGCCGGCCGATGCCCACGTTCGTCCAGATCAAGGTGGTCGACCCGCGGACCTTCCGCCCGGTCCCGAACGGCACGCCCGGGCTGGTGTTCGCCCGTACGAGGGCGCGCTGCATCGGGTACTTCGGCGAGCCCGAACGCTGGAACGAAAAGGCCGTGGGCGAGTGGTGGAACACCGGTGACATCGGCATCAAGACCCGGACCGGGAAGGTCAAGGTCCTCGATCGCGAGGTCAACTACACGCCCGGCATCAGCTGCATCGAGCTGGAGGACGTGCTCGTCGACTACCTGCCCAAGAAGCACGACGTGGCATTGCTGGCGGTCAGTGATGGGCCACCGGTGCCCGTCGTCGCCGCCCCCGACGGCCGCCTCGACCAGGGGCAATGGCGAAGGGCGGTGCGCGGACTTCCCGAACTGGCCGAGCCGATCGTGATCGACATCGAGGACATGCCCCGCACCGGGACCGGAAAGATCCGCCGAGAGGAGCTTCGCCGAAGG
This sequence comes from Actinoallomurus liliacearum, assembly GCF_039542035.1. Classification (NCBI taxonomy): domain Bacteria; kingdom Bacillati; phylum Actinomycetota; class Actinomycetes; order Streptosporangiales; family Thermomonosporaceae; genus Actinoallomurus; species Actinoallomurus liliacearum. The sequence continues at coordinate 795,001 of NZ_BAABHJ010000040.1, read as the reverse complement.
TATCTGGGCGGAGCCGAGGGCCCCGGCACCGGTAGCTGGACATGAGGGCGGCACGCGAAGGCGCAGCGGACCGGAACCAGACCCCGGCAGACCACCGGGCGCCTTTCATCGTGGAACCGTTCACGGACACGAGCCATTCGGTCTGGGAACAGAGAGAGCACGTGGTCGTCGGGGTCAGCCCCGGGAACAGCTACTTCAGCGTCCCGCTGCTGACCGGGCTCCTGGGCTGGCTCTGCGAGGAGTTCGCCCACGTCGACGTCGTCATTCCGGACTTGGCGCTGGAACACACCTTCCTCGCGCTCGGCTACGACGAGCGCCGCGCGGCGAAGAAGACACGCGGCGAGATCAATGCGCTGCGCAACAGGATCGTCCGCGCCTGGGAGAGCAGCGGCGGCCCGAGGGAGACCGACGGTCTGCACCGGATGTCGGGCCTGGCCTCCAACGAGATCTACCGGGAAAGGCTCGCGGAGTGCGAGCAGGCGCTGGGCAAGGACGACGCCCTGTGGGAGACCTGCGCGAAGATGAGCAGGGACGTCCTCGCCGCCCGAGGGTACGACGGGCCGTTCACCACTGAGCGCATCGAGCGGGCCATGCGGTACCTCACCGCCGAACTCCCGTTCTTCCTGGCGTCAGCCGGCATCTTCGGCGTCGAGTCGTCGCTGAACTTCTACCACCAGCCGCTTCCGCTCGCAGAACTCATCTTCGCCGACAAGTCCGTGCTCCAGGCCCCACCCTGGCAGGGATACGCCACCATCCGCCCCGATCCAAGAGGCCCGGGCGAGAGTGACACCGATCACCTTCGCGCGCCCGGCGCAGGAGGTGAAGCCGTGGGGTAACGGTCGTTACTCCTGGTCCGAAACGGGAACTCGACCCCGCAGGCGGTGGCGCGCAGTGGAACCGTCAGAGGTCCGCTGCGAAGACGGCCACCGCCTGCAGGTGTCACGGGGCCGGATCGTGGAATTTGATCTTCGTGCTCTCAGCAACCCCAATGGACCAGTGGTCGGCTCCCGGCGCCCGGCGGAGAACCGACCTCGTAGATCAGGGCCGCCACCCGACACCGCCTTCCCGGCGGTCCGCCGGCAGGACGACGCCGCGCGGTTCCGTCGGCTCAGTCACACCACCACAGCGTCAAATCTGGCAGTCCGTGCCGTACGGTGCATGGGGAAGACTGAAGCCACAGATAGGAGGCGGAACCGGCGATGCCGAACGCTGAGTGCGCGCGGTGCGGCCACACCAATCCGGACGGTGCCCGCTTCTGCTCGAATTGCGGTGCCCCGCTCGCCGGGGAGGTCCCGCCGATCACGAGTGAGCCGGGCGACTCGACGTCCACGATGTCGCTGAGCGCGATCCAGGCGGCCGTCGAGGCGGACCAGGACGAGGGGCCGGCGCCCGATCACCGAGCAGTTGAGGCGCTCCCGCCCGACACCGCGCTGCTCCTCGTCAGAGGGGGCCCCAACGCCGGGAGCAGGTTCCTCCTCGACCAGGAGATGACGACCGTGGGCCGCCATCCGCAGAGCGACATCTTCCTCGACGACGTCACCGTGTCCCGCAGGCACGTCGAGTTCTACCGGCGCGGCGGCCGGTTCTCGATCCGCGATGCGGGCAGCCTCAACGGCACCTACGTCAACCGCGAGCGCGTCGACGAGGCGCCGCTGTCCAGCGGCGACGAAGTGCAGATCGGGAAGTTCCGCCTGGTGTACGTCGGCAACGCCGCCCTCGAGAGCGCCCCTGCCGGCTCGGCGGGGGCCGGGAGTCCTCCCAAGCGCGGCTGGTGGGGCTTCTGGCGCCGGCGCTGACCACCCGGGCCTCCCGTCCCCGATCGCCACAGCCGGGTCCGGACGCGAACCGACCGTGTGTCGCCGCGACCCACCGGCCGACCTGCGGCTGAAACGAGATCTCGCCGCTATCCGGACCGACCATGCTGAGGACCGCGGGTCGGCCATGGAGGGCGCGATGAGGTGGGGGCGGTGGGCCGCGCTGGCAACGGTTCTGTGCCTTGTCGCGGTCGGCTGCGGAGGCAGTCGGGCGCGCCCGGCACCGGGCGCCCACATCGTCGTCGTCCTGCGCGCGGACGGCAGTGGGCGGGTCGATCTCTGGGTCGGCGGTGGCGTGCACGTGGACCGCGAACTGCGGGACCTGGGCCGGCGGGTGGCCGTCGCGCTGTTCCCCGGCAGAGCCCTCGGCGCGACGCGCGTCGAGCCGGACGCGGCCTTCACGTTCGCCCGTACCGAGGTCGTCCGGGCGTACCATCGGGGCCCACGCCCCGCCTTCGACATCGCCGGCGCGAGCGTCGGTCCCGTGCTGAAGGCCGCCGGATATCCCGGCTACACCTTGCTGCTCCGACCGCCCCAGGTCCGTACGTCGATCGGCGCCCGGACACATCCGCCCGGTTTCGAGTACACCTGGCGGATCTCTCCGGGCGACCCGCCGCCGACCGGCCCGGTGGTCATGCATCCTCGGCTGCTCCATTGGGCCGTCGAGATGGCGTTACTGGCCGTCGCCGGCATCGGGGTGCTGACGTCGTTCCTCAGCCGTGACGCACGGATCGGGTTCGGTGGATGCGCGGCCGGTTCGGTCGGTGCGATGACGGTCCTCCTGACCGACCGCGCGTCCGGCGACGCCCTGGGCACGCTGGGCCATCTCAGCGGAACCCCGCTGACGCTGGTGACGAGGCTGCCCATCGTGGCGTTGCCCCTGGCGGCGCTCGCGGTGATCCGCCTCTTGCACCTCATCGCCGGACGATCGAGGTAACCAACGCAGCCGCCCGTTCGAGACGGTGGAATCCGCGAGATGTCCCCGTTCGTCGCGAGACCGATCGTGGCACCGGGGCTTCCGGTCTCAGGACTCGTAGTGGGCGGCGCGGTACGGAGCGGCGAGCCGTACCGCGAAGGTGGCGTAGTGCGGACCGAGCTCCGTCTCGATCGCCTCGGCCTGTTCCGGGGTGAGCGACACCTTCGGCTTCGACGCGGCCAGTTCGCGCAGCAGCGCGATCCGCAGGCCGGTCGGCGGGTGGCTGCTGTCGACCCGGTGTTGGACGATGGCGGAGACACGTCGGCGCCGCTCTAGTTCGAGAGCCGGGAGCTTGTTGATGAGTTCGCGATGCTTGCTCCACAGGACGACCTTCTTCGGATAGGCGGCCTGGAAGCTGATGGCGGGGAGCAGCGTCTCCTGAACAGTGTGGATCTTGTCCAGGGCGTCCGCCGTGGCCGCCGGTGATGCGGCGTCGGCGGCGAGCCGGTCGGCCAGGTACTCGGCGCGCTGGCCTGCGCGCAGGGTCAGCAGCGCGAGCGCCAGGTAAGCGGCGGCGACCGGCAGCCGCAGCAGCCACTTCGCCAGTCTCAAGGCCAAGCCCATGAGGGCGACGAACCCCGCCGCACGCGTCTCCCAGTGCCGGTCGGGCCGGAGCAGGGTGTAGAGCCGATCGAGCGTGTGCAGGGCCGTTCCGACCACCAGCAGGTGGCGGCTGTCGCCGTTGACGCCATGGCCCATCTCGTGTGCCAGCACGCCCACCCGCTCCTCAGGGGTGAGCGCGTTCCACAACGGCAGGCCGATCGTAACGATCCGTCGGCGCCGTACCCCGACGGCCCCGTACGAGGCGTTGAAGAAGCCGTCGGTCGCGATGACGTCGACCCGCCGTACCCCCACCTCATCGGCGACCTGGTCCGCGAGCCGGTACAACTCCGGCGCGTCCTCTCGCGTCAGCGGAAGACTGTTCCTCGGGATGCGCCCGAGACGCGGGCGGATGAAGAACGCGATGACGAGCAGCAGCAGGCTCAGCAGGAAGACCGGGAAGAACGGGTACAGCACGCTCGCCACCACCGCCACCACCACGAGGCCGGCCGTCATCAGGTGCACGCCGGCCGCGACGGCGTAAGAGGCGACGCGGGCGGCGTCCCAACCGGGCCGGGAAAGGGTGTCGGCGCGGAACTCCTCGTACAGCGAGACGACGAGCCGATCCGACGCACTGTCCAGACGGCGCCGTACGAAACTCCGCCGCGGTCGGCCGAAATCGTCGGTCAGGTTCCAGTCGCACTCCGCGCACCAGGTCCGGTGACCCTCGTTCTCGATCAGCGCCCGCTCGCACCGGGGGCAGGTCGTCGCGGCGGGCTTGAAGGACATGCATCGGATCATGCCCTGGGCGATGAATCCGAGAATGCCCCTTGTTCCAAACGTGACCGGGTCGCCCGGCTTTCGTCGGCGCCGACCGGACGCCGGCTCGTCGTATGCGTCTGCTCTACTGTCCGGATGGAGTACTCCCGGCTTCTCGACTGCCTTGAGGCGGACTTCACCCGGCTGCGGGCCGTCGCGGCGACCGACCAGGGCGCGGCGGTGCCGAGCTGCCCCGGCTGGACCGTCGCCGATCTGACCCGCCACGTCGGGCAGGTCTACCTGCACAAGACCCTGGGCATGCGCGAGGGCGGCGAGCCCGACCAGTGGCCGCCGGAGGGGTTGAAGGGCGAGGAGCCGCTCGCGCTGCTCGACCGCACGTACGCCGGGCTGCTGCGGGAGTTCGCCGCGCGTGCGCCGGAGGAGCCGACCGGCACCTGGTACGGCCCGGACCAGACCGTCGGGTTCTGGATCCGGCGGATGGCGCAGGAGACGGTCGTCCACCGCATCGACGCCGAGCTGGCCGCCGGGCAGCCGGTCGCGCCGGTCCCGGCCGACCTCGCCGTCGACGGCGTCGACGAGCTGCTCAAGGTCTTCCTGGCGTACAGCGTCAACGAGTGGGGCGACTACTTCACCGGCATCCTGGCGGGCGCGCCGGCCCGGACGTACGCGATACGGACCGACGGCGCGGCCTGGCGCGTACGGACGGCTCCGAAGCCGTACACGGTGGAGGACGGCGCCGGCGACGGCGCGGCCGACGTGACCGTGAGCGGTCCGCCGACGGCGCTGCTGCGCTGGGTGTGGAACCGCGAGGCCGGCGACGAGCCGAGCGGCGTGACGGTCGAGGGCGCGCCGGCGGCGGTGGCGGAGCTGCGGCGCTGCATCGTCACGGCGACGCAGTGAGCCGGCCCGGCGTCGCCTGAGGTCCGCGCCACGGGCGTCCGGATGTCGGCTTCGCGGCGATGGCGTGGTCGATCCGCACGCACGGCGGCCGATCGTGGCCGTCGCGCCCGCTCGCGCGTGCGGAGATCTTTTCTCCGGGCGTTTCGGTGAATTACGGTCTTGGCACCCACGAGCCAGGAGTCCGCATCGATGCGCAACTCGGTACGTACCGCCCTCGCCGCCACCGCGGCCACGCTCGGCGTCGCGGCGTGGTCGACGGCCCTGCCGGCGAACGCCGCACCCGCCTCCTCCACCGGCCATCGGGGCAGTGCGCTGCACTCGCTCCGCGGGCCGGTGACGAAGGAGAACTTCTACTTCGTGATGGCCGACCGGTTCAAGAACGGTGACCCGGCCAACGACACCGGCGGCCTGGGGAACGACCCGCTGGTCTCCGGGTTCGACCCCACGAACAAGGGCTTCTACAACGGCGGTGACCTGAAGGGCATCACCGCGAAGCTGGACTACATCCAGGGACTCGGGACCAACTCGATCTGGCTCACCCCCAGCTTCAAGAACAAGGCGGTGCAGCTCGAGGACGGCCCCTCCGCGGGCTACCACGGCTACTGGATCACCGACTTCACGCAGATCGACCCGCACCTCGGCACGAACGCCGACCTGTCGGCGCTGGTCAAGGCCGCGCACCAGCGGGGCATGAAGGTCTACTTCGACATCATCACCAACCACACCGCCGACGTCATCGGCTACCAGCAGGGGGCGCGCACGGCGTACGTCTCCAAGGACCAGAAGCCGTACCGCACGGCCGACGGGAAGCCGTTCGACGACCGGGACTACGCGGGCACCTCGACCTTCCCCAAGCTCGACCCGAACACGTCCTTCCCGTACACCCCGGTGCTCGACGACAGCGAGAAGCACCTCAAGGTGCCGGACTGGCTCAACGACGTCACGCTGTACCACAACCGCGGCAACACGACCTTCACCGGCGAGGATGCGCAGTACGGCGACTTCTACGGGCTCGACGACCTGATGACCGAGAACCCGCGCGTCGTCCGCGGATTCATGGACGTCTACGAGACGTGGATCAAGGACTTCGGCATCGACGGCTTCCGCATCGACACGATGAAGCACGTCAACGACGAGTTCTGGCAGACGTTCGGGCCGGGCATCGTGAAGTACGCGAGGGCGCACGGCAAGCCGGACTTCTTCATGTTCGGCGAGGTGGCCCTCGACGGCAGCGACGACGCGGCGAAGAGCCTCACCTCGCACTACACCACGCACGACAAGATGCAGGCGGTGCTGGACTTCCCCTTCCAGGACGCCGCGCGCGACTTCGCGTCCCGCGGCCTGGGCACCGCCGCGCTGGCGCGGTTCTTCCAGAACGACGACTGGTACACCGACGCGGACTCCAACGTCTACGAGCTGCCGACGTTCCTCGGCAACCACGACATGGGACGCATCGGCTACTTCCTGACCAGTGACAACCCGGGCGCGAAGGACGCCGAGCTGGTGGCACGGGACCGGCTCGCGCACGAGCTGATGTACTTCTCGCGCGGCAATCCGGTCGTCTACTACGGCGACGAGCAGGGCTTCACCGGCACAGGCGGGGACCAGCTGGCCCGGCAGACGATGTTCGCCAGCAAGGTGCCGGAGTACCTCAAGGACGACCTGCTCGGGACCACCTCGACGCACGCGGTCGACAACTACGACACGAGCCACCCGCTCTACCGGACGATCAGCGAACTCGCGGCGGTCACCAAGCGGCACCCCGCCCTGCGGAACGGCGCCGAGCAGGTCCGGTACGCCTCCGGCGGGCCGGGGATCTTCGCGTTCTCCCGGATGGACCGCACGCAGCAGCGGGAGTACGTCGTCGCGCTGAACAACGGCACGACGGCGCAGTCGGCCGCGATCCCCACGTACGTCGCCGGCGGCGGCTTCACACAGGTGTACGGCACGGGCGCGGCGACGCTGCGCAGCGGCGGCGACCGGACCCTGCGGGTGACCGTGCCGGCTTTGTCCGCGGTGGTGTACCTCGCCGACGGCCGGGTCCCCGCGTCCAAGGCCGCCCCGGCCATCACGCTCGACGCGCCCGCGCCGGCGGAGACGTCGCACGGGCGCATGCACGTCGCCGCGAACGTCGCCGGGTCCTCGTTCAACGAGGTCACCTTCCAGGTGAAGGTCGGCAACGGCCCGTGGCAGCCGATCGGCACCGACGACTCCGCTCCGTACCAGGTGTTCCACGACACGAGCGGGTACCGGACCGGCACCCCGCTGCGCTACCGGGCGGTCGTGCTCGACAACGCCGGTCACACCCGCTGGAGCCAGGAACGGTCGACGTCCGTGCCGGCGCCGGCGGTGACCGTGACCGCCCCGAAGGACGGCGGGACCGTCACGAACATCGACCCGGTCACCGTCCAGGCGAACGTCGACCCCGAGCGGGCGACGCAGTCGGTCAAGTTCGAGCGCAGCGTCGGCGGCGGGGCCTGGGAGGACCTGGGCACGGACACCTCCTCCCCGGCGTACACCGTCACCGACGACGTGTCGAAGCTGCCGCTGGGCACGCAGGTCCGATACCGCGCCACCCTGCTCGAGCGCGGCGCGCGGCCGGTCACCGGCGCGCCGGTCACGGTGACCACCGCCGAGCCCAAGCCCGCTCGCGACCACGTGACGCTCGCCGGGTCGCTGCAGTCGGAGGTCGGTTGCGGCGGCGACTGGGACCCGGCCTGCGCGGCCAGCCGGCTGGCGTTCGACACGACCGACGGCCAGTGGCACGGCACCTTCACGCTGCCGGCCGGCGACTACGAGTGGAAGATCGCCATCAACGACTCGTGGACCGAGAACTACGGCGCGGGCGGCGCCGCCGGCGGTGAGAACCTCAAACTCAGCGTCCCGGCGGACGGCACGAAGTACCGGTTCACCTGGAACCAGGTCACGCACGTCCCCTCGGTCGAGAAGGTCTCCTAATCCGCGTCGCCCCCACCCGTACGCCGGGTGGGGGCGGCTCCCGCCGCCCGGTCGCGCGTCAGGCGCGCGCGGACCCGCTGGTAACGGCTCGCCTTGGGCTTGGGGATGCGGTCGGAGGACCGCCGCGGGCGCGGCACGACCCGATCGGCCGGGATCGCCTCGTCGAGACGCGCGGTGAGGGAGGAGCCGCCGATCCAGAGTGTCGGCTCGATCAGCAGCGAGAAGCCGTCCCGGCCGATCAGCCGGCGCGCCCCGTCCGGCCAGGCGAGCATCGCCTCGCACTCGGGGAACCGCACCGTCACGCGGCGGGAGGGACTCTGGACCAGGCTGACGCCCGCCGGGCCGATGACGAGACGCTCGCCGTCGACCGGCGCGTCGGCGCTGCGCAGGACCTGCCCGTCGACCGCGTCGGCCGAAGTCCACGGTGCCGGATGGAAACGGGCGCCCGGCAGTTCCCAGCCCGGCGTCATCAGGAGGGCCGAGCGGAGCGCCTCGACACCCACCTCCCGTACGGCCTCCGGATCCACGGCGGCCAGGCTCGCCGCGTGGTCCCGGTCACTGATCGGCTCGCGCCCGAACAGCTCGCGCAGCGCGTTGCCATAAGCGGTGCCGGATGGCGAGTCGCGTTTGGCGGTACGGAGCCGGTCCACGATGTCGGCGATCTCCTGGCCGGACGCGGCCTCTTCCGCGGTGAGCCGGAAATGGAATACGAAGGCGGAGACCAGTTCGGCGTGATTTTCCGGCAGGCCGTCGGCGAACGCCGTGACATGGGCGACGTCCGCGTCGCGCACGTTGTACGACGCCGCCGGACTGTAGCTGATTCCCAGCTCCATCCGGAGTTTCTTCTCCAGCCGCCTGCCGAGCAACATCGTGTACGCCTGAGCCGGCACCGACCGGCCGACCACCGCGTTGGCCGCCACGGTGTGCTGTAGGGGCTCGGTGAAGTACGCGGGTGTGACGGGCAGGGCGGATGAGGGCGCCGGCGGCGGAATCCGCTCGCCGGCCGGCAGGTCGAGCCGCAGTGACTCAGGTGGTGGCCCGCCCATGAACACCAACACGGCGTTGTCCCGGGTGAACCACCGCTCCACCCAGGCGGAGATCTGGTCCGGGGTGTGCCTGCCCACGCCGAACTCCTCGTAGGAGGACACGCCGTACGTCGCCGCGCCGTACCGCCAGAGCAGGAGCGGCTCCAGCAGGGCGGGTGCCCTGTCGTTCGCCTCGGCGCGCAGGATCCGGTTCTCGACCTGGAGCCGGTCGAAGGGCAGGGAGCGCAGCGCCCCGCACACCCCGGTGAGGAACTCGACGACCTCCTGTGGATCGCCTTTCACCGCGAACACCGTGGTGGTCGCGTCGACCTGGCCATTGACGGTGTGCGCCTGGCCTTTCACCGCGAACAGCGCGAGATGCTCGATCAGGTGGGTGATTCCCGAGACCGCCAACTGTTCGTCGGCCGTGCCGACCCGGAAGATGAGATGGGCTTTCAGATCGCCGTCGCCGTCCGCCCAATAAGCGGGTATTCCGTCGACCTCGGTTCGTGCCCAGACCACTTTGACCTCCTGAACGGCCCGAGCAGATTAGGGTCCGCCTCGATCAAGGTCAACTCGATTCGGGAAAGGTGCTGGATAAGGTCAGGCGGTGGTGCCGAGGAAGGATTCGGCGATGGCGGTGCGGGCGTAGAGGACGGATCGGCCCGCGCGGTGGGCGCTGACCATTCCGGCGTCGCGCAGCGCGGTGAGGTGCTGGGAGACGCCCGCCGCGGAGATGCCGGTGCGCCGGGCGAGGTCGGTGGTGGAGGCCGGCGCCGCCAGCTCGGTCAGGAGGAGGGTCCGGGACCGCCCGAGCACGGCGGCGATGGCCTCGGCGCGCGCGACCGGGCGGTGCTCCCACAGCGTGCCGGTGCCCCGGGCCGGGTACGCGAGCTGCGGCGACTCGGGCGGGCGCGACCAGGTGTAGACGTGCTCGGCGAACGCGGAGGGGACGAGCAGCAGGCCGGGTCCGGCGCTCTCCCGCGAGATGACGCACTGGCGGCGGACCAGGCGCAACGTGTTGTCGTCCCAGCTCAGCGTCGAGTGCAGCTCGTTGAACAGGTGACCGGTGCCGCGTTCGGCGACCTGGCGGGCGCGGTGGAAGACGTCCGCGTCGAGCAGAGCGCGGATCTTGGCCCAGTACGGCGCGAGCGCGAGATCCCAGTACGCCTGGATCTCCTCGCACAGGCCGTCGAGCCGGTCGTCCAACGTGGGGTGATGGAGACCGCTCCTGCGGAGGAGGTCGAGGTCGGCGTCGACCTGATCCGCTGGGGTGGCGCGGACGGCGGCCAGCTCGGTGGCGAGGTCGGGGGCCGGGTCGTCGGCGGGCGGGGTAAGGAAGTCGGGAATGTGGCCGGAGGGCGTGATCAGCCGGCCGAGCGACCCGTGATCGAGGCCGGCGGCGGCCACCCGGGGCCGTACCTGCTCCAGCCATGGCCGGTGCACCGGATGCGCCGTGCCGGACGCCAGCAGGCGGAAGCTGGTGATGACCTCCCACATCGGGGAGACCGTGAACCGGGTCAGCGCCAGGTCGTCCGCCGAGAAGGCCAGTTCGGACTGCACGACGCCTCCGTGGATTCGGTCCAGGCTTAATCAATGGTGAGGATTGTAGGGCCAGACGCAGGATTCCCGGCATGGTGTCCACCTTCCGCGGACTGCCGCGCACCGCCTGGGTCCTCTTCGCCGGAACCGTCGTCAACCGGCTCGGATTCGTCGTCACGCCGTTCCTCGTCTTCTATCTCGCGTCACGCGGCGTCTCGACCGAACAGGCGTCGTACGTCCTGGGGGCGCTCGGGGCGGGCAACCTGATCGGGCCGGTGATCGGCGGGCTCGCCGCCGATCGCGTGGGGCGGCGGGCCACGATGCTGGCCGGTCTCGTCGGTACGGCACTCGCCCACGGGCTGCTGTACGCCGCGCCGAACCTGGTGACGCTGGCGCTGGCGGCCCTCCTCCTCAGCGCCGCCGCGACCACGGTCACGCCGGCCTCCGGCGCGCTGATGACCGACGCGGTGCCGGGTGATCAGCGCCGCGCGGCCTTCTCCCTGTTCCACTGGGGGGTCAACATCGGGACGGCGGTCGCCGGGGTGCTCGGCGGGTTCCTGGCCGCGCACGGCTACTGGTCGCTGTTCGCGCTCGACGCGGCGACCTCGCTGGCGTTCGCCGTCATCGTGGTGGCGCTGCTGCCCGGCGGGCGCGCCGGGAGCGGGCGGACCGACGCCGCCGAGGGCGGGGCCGGGTACGGCGTCGTGCTGCGGGACCCGCTGATGCGCGCGCTGCTGCCGCTGCTCGGCACGGCCTTGGCCATCTACTCGCTGACCGAGGTCTGCCTGCCGCTCGCCATCCGCGACGACGGGCTGCCCACCACCACGCTCGGCATGATGGCCACGCTCAACGCCGTCCTGGTCGTGGTCCTGCAGCCCGTCGCGCTGCACGTCCTGGCCCGGTTCCGGCAGATCCCGGTGTACGTCGCGGGCAGCGTGCTGGTGGCGGGCGGCATCGCCCTGACGGGGGTGGCCCACGGCCCCTGGGCGTACGCGGGGACCGTCGCGCTCTGGTCGGTCGGCGAGGCGACGGTCGGCGGTGTTCCCGGCGCGATCGTGGCGGGTCTGGCCCCGGAGTACGCCCGCGGCCGGTACCAGGGCGCGTTCCAGTGGACCTGGGGCATCGCCCGGTTCGCGGCCCTGTCGGTGGGAACCGGCGTGTACGCGTCGGCCGGGCCGGCCGTGGTGTGGTGGTTCAGCGCGGTGGCCGGCACGGCGGCGGCGCTGGGCGTCGGAGCGCTGGCGCCCCGGATCGCCCGCCGTCAGCCGCCACCGCCGCCCGCTCCCCCCGCGCCGCCCGCTCCCCCGGCCGCGCCCGTGGTGCCCGAGCCGGCCATAGCGGGCTGACCTGGTCCGCCGACGTTGCCCCATTCGAGGACGGTGCCGTCGGTGCGCACGGCGACCACGAAGTCGTTGCCCGCGGAGAGCTGGATGATGCCGCGCGCCCAGCGTGGCGGCCTCGCCTGGCCGAACTCGTTCCGTCCCCAGCCGAACGCGGTCCCGTCCCACCGGAGCGCGGCGACGAAACGATCGCCGCCGGAGACCTGCCGGAGACCGGAGACGCGGTTGGCGATGCTGACCTGACGGAAGTCATCGGCCCCCCAGGCGAAGAGCCTGCCGTCCCAGCGGAGGGCCAGGGAGAAGACGCCGCCCGTGGACAGGTCCCGCACCCCCGAGAGCCAGCGCGGGGGACTCGCCTTCCGGAACTCGTCGTTGCCCCAGCCGACGACCCTGCCGTCGGTGCGCAGCGCGATGCCGAAGCGATCGCTGGCCGACGCGAGGATGATCCCGGAGAGCAGGCGGGCCGCACTGACCTCGCGGAACCGGTCGTCGCCCCAGCCGACGACGGTGCCGTCCCACCGCACCGCCAGGGCCCAGTCGCCGCCGGCCGAGATCGACCGGACGCCGGTCAGCCAGCGCGGCGGGCTCGCCTTGCCGAACTCGTCGTTTCCCCAGCCCACCACGGTGCCGTCGGTGCGCAGCGCGATGCCGAAGTCCCTGCCGGCGGAGATCGCGGTGATGCCCCTGAGCCGGCGCGGGAGGCTCGACTGGCCGAATTCGTCCCGCCCCCAGCCGACGACCGTGCCGTCCGTACGAAGCGCCAGCGCGAAGTCGTCTCCGGCGGAGACGGCCGTGATGCCGGAGAGCCGGACGGGCGGGATCGGTCTCGGAAGGTACCTGCCCCGGGCCGGCAGTGCGGCGAACGCCGGAGCCGGCACACAGAGCACCGGCAGGGCCACGGCGGCGATCACCGCGGCCCACGGGCGCGGTCGTGTCCTCGGCTTCATGGTGCTCGGGCTCCCCGCGAGGTGGGCCGCACGGACGTACGGCGAGACGATCTGTCGGCACCATGCTTCCGCGCGGCCCCCGGGCGAGGCGGCCGATCCCGGTCACGGCACCGTCAGCAGCCGGAAAACAAGCGGCCCACGCCGCACCTCCCGGCCGTCGACGCCCGTGCTCAGGCCGGTGCGCTCAGATCAGGCGGAACGGGCGTGGTCCTCACCGGCGATCCGCGCCTCCGCCTCGGGCTCGGTGCCCTCGTGGAACGGGTCCGCCGGGCGGCGGCCCTCGCCGCGCCGCCACGTCTCGAACGCCGCCGTGGTGGCCAGCACGATGGCGGCGCCGAGAAGCCACCCGGCGATGACGTCGCTGAGGTAGTGCACGCCCAGCAGCACCCGGAACAGCCCGGACGCCACGCTGAGCACGGCGGCGGCCGCCCACGCGACCGCCCGCCAGGCCCGCCGCAGGAGCGGGAGCAGGACCAGCACGATCGTCGCGGTGCCCACCACCGTCATCAGCGCGTGCCCCGACGGGAACGACCCTCCGCCGGAGTGCGCGATCGGATTGGGCAGTACGGGGCGCGTCCGGCCGACGGCCGTCTTGAGCGTCGCGCTCACCACCCCGGCCACCAGTACGTTCGCCGCCGCCCAGACGGCGAGTCGCCGCGCCCCCCGGTAGAGAAGCCACGCCGCGAGCGCGAGGAGGATCGTCCGGAACACCCAGGGATGGAAGACGTACGCGGTGGCCCGCAGCGGACCGACCAGTGCCCGGTGCCGCAGGACGAAGCCGTGGGTGTGCGTCGTGGCGGTGTCGTCCAGGTGCCGCAACGGCGCCCAGTGGACGTCGACGAGCGCCAGCAGGACGACGAACGGCACGACGACGAGGAAGACGGCGGCACAGGCCAGGGTCAGTCTCAGCCCGAGACGCCCGTCCGGGCTGAACCGCCGGTAGGTCCACCTTCGCGCACGTTGTCGCCACATGTCGCAGCCTTACCCCCTGACCCGGCGCCCTATCGCGCTGCCGCCTCCCCGAGAGCGCGGCGGCGTCAGCGCCGCCCGGTGGGCGTCCGATGCGAGCGACCGGCGTGATGCCGGCCGGCGGCGGGAGTTCCCACGTCCTCCAGCCCGCTGCGGATGCGCGGCAGGTCCAGGAACCCCGAGACCAGGAGCGCCGCGCTCACCGCGGCGAGGCAACCGCCGACCACGTCGAGCAGGTAGTGCACGCCGAGGTACATGCGGGCGAACGCCACGACGCCGGCGAACAGCACGCCGACCGTCATCGCGAGCGGCCGCAGACGCCCGCGTACGAGCATGCCGAGGATGAGGGCGACCGCGGCGGCGACGGTGGCGTGCCCGCTCGGGAAGCTCATCGCGTTGTCCGGCGGGATGACCCACAGCCGCCGCGGCGGGCGGTGCTCGGCGACCAGGGTCTTCACGACGAACGCGATCGCCAGCGCGCCGATCATCAGGCAGGCGGTCAGCAGCGCGTCACGACGGCGCCGCGTGAACCACAGGACCGCCGGCACGACGACCGCGACGACGACGCCGACCGCGGCCTGCGCGACCAGGGTCGCGGCCTTGGCGACGAGGGTGAGGGCGGGCGTCCGCAGGGTCACGAGATGCTCGTCGATGCGGAGGTCCGCGCTGGTCAGCGCTGCGGTCTTGGCGGCCGTGCCCAGCACCGCCAGGACGGCCAGCAGCAGTATCCCTCCGATGATCTTCGCCCGACTCGTCACGTCCTGCCCTTCCAGCCCACCGCGGGGTTCACCGCGATTTCACGACCAGGACACGTTAGCGCCGCGTTCGCCACGCTGCGCGGCAGACGCGACACATCGGGTAAGTGATCGGCGACACGGAGGCGGAACCCGGGCGGGTTTCAGAAGCGATTCATAGCCTTCTCACAGCCATCACCGGAGCACCTCTCATAACTTCGGGACCATGACTACGGCCCTGACCGGATCCGACAGCCCGACGAAGCCGCCCACGCGGCGGTTCTTCCCTTCGGACCCCTCGGTCCTTCTCCTGGCGGCGACCGTGGTGGTCGCCGTCGCGGTGGCCCCGTTCGAGCTGTCCAAGCTCTTCGGCCTGCCCGCGCACGCGCTGTTCCTGCACGTCCCGGTGGTGCTCGTGCCCATTCTGGCGGGCGTCGTCATCGCCCTGGCCGTACGCCCCGTCTGGCGGGTCCGATACGGCCTGGCGGCGGGCGTCTTCGGCATCGTGACGATGGCGGCGACCATCCTCACCGCCGGCGCCGGTGAGAAACTGCGGGACGAGCGGATGCAGCGGATGGGGCGGCTGCGGCCCGGCGGCGCCCCGGCCGGCGGTCCGGGCGGCGCCCCGCGCCAGGGCGGCGGCGGAGAGGGCAACCTCCTCGACCGGCACGCCGAACTGGGCTCGCAACTGCGCCTGCTCGTGCTCGCCCTCGTCGTCCTCCTGGTCGTCCTCGTCATCCTCGCGCGGTACCGCGCGCTCAGCACCACGGAGGGCCTCCTCGCCAATTCGGTCCTCGGCACCGTGGTGGCCGCCCTCGCCGTCGTGGCCGCGGTCGTCTCGGCGATCTGGGTCGTGCGGACCGGTCACCTCGGCGCCGAGATGACCTGGCACGAGGGCGGCTGAGCGGAGTCCGGGCCGCCCCGGCCCGCACCGAGACCCTCCAGAGTGAAGACGTCAGGGACCGAGCCGATCCGGACACGGCTCGGTCCCTGACCTGTTCACGCGACCGGAGTGACGGTGGGTGGCGACACCGCCACCTCTGCCTCCCCACACGTGTAGACCCGCCGCCGATGGCAACATAGAGTCATTGATTGAGCACTCTTGGTAGTCGATTGGAGTCGGGTTGGCCTGGGGGCGGCGAGTGGAGGACGGTGCGCTCCGGATGGCACGCGCGACCGCCGTCATCCTGTGGGCGCTGACCGTCACCGTCGTCCTCCTCGTGCACGGCGCCGCCCCGCATGGCGCGCACCCGGCGGCCGTACTGGCGTCCATCCAGGCCGATCGCCCGACGTCGGACCCGTGCCCGGCCACCCGGTCGACGGACCGGCTGCGCCCCGATCCGGGCGACGGCGGCCGCCCCGTGCCGTGGGGCCACTGCGACGCCATCCTGCACCGGTCGCCCGCGCCGCCCTCCGGCCCCGGCGCCCAGCTCCTGCGCGGATGCACCGGGCAACCGACCTGGACGGACGCGGACCCGCGCTCGACGACGCCCCGCCGCCTCGCGCGCTCGGCGCGGCACCTCGCGCACCCCGAAGCCGCCCGGCTGCAGGTCCTCCGCTGCTGATCCGCGGCCCGCCCGTACGTGCGGAGCAGGGGGTGCCGCGCGTACGGGAGCACCGGTCCGCCTCACCCGTCTTCAGCGCGAAGGACATGTCCCATGCAGTCACTGATCGACCATGCCCGCAGCTTCCATCAGCAGGTCGCGACCCACCGCGGGCGGCTCTCCCCGTCCCGGCCGGACCGCACGCCGCAGGCCGTCTTCGTCTCCTGCTCCGACGCCCGGGTCGTCCCCGCGCTGCTCACCGGCTCCGCGCCCGGCGACCTGTTCGAGCTGCGCACGGCGGGCAACGTCATCCCGCCCCACCGGGTGGGGCGGCTGACCGCCGAGGCGGCGACCCTGGAGTACGCCGTGAGGATCCTCGGCATCGCGGACCTCATCGTGTGCGGCCACACCCGGTGCGGCGCGGTCCGCGCGCGTACAGGCGGCAGCGCGCTCCGCCACGCTCCGACCACGCGGTTCTGGCTGCTGCACACGCATCGGTGGCGCGGGATCCGCGCCCAGGAGCAGGAGGACCCGGGCCGGTCGCACCTCGTCGCCCAGCTCGACAAGCTCCGCCGCTATCCGTGGGTGGCCCGGCGCCTGGCCAACGGCACGCTGCGGCTGCACGGCTGGTTCTACGACGTCGAGACGGGCGCGGTCTGGAGGTACCGCCCGGATACCGGCGCGTTCGTGCCGTTGTAGCGTCCCGACACCGCCCGCCCCTCGCCTGAGGACCCTTTCCGCTGCTCACGAGTATGCTCACAGAGTGACTGATCGATCACGAGGCGTCATGTGATCGATCTGCCGCCCGGGGTCACGGCCGCCGCCGCGGCCCGGGCGCGGATGGTCAGGACCCGTCGGGGGGCGGGTTGGGGGGTGCCATGCTCGGGATGCACGACACGGTACGGACGGCGCGGCGGCGTTCGCTGCTGCGTCGCTGGTCCGGCCACGAGTCACCGCTGCGCCGGCTGGACTGGGTCCTGCTGAGCGCCGTCGTGATGCTGACGCTGATCGGGACGCTCCTCGTATGGTCGGCGACCCGGCCGGCCCTGCTGAACACCGGCCAGGACCCGCAGGTCTTCCTCAAGAAGCACCTGCTGACGGTGGCGATCGGCCTCGGTCTCGCCGCGCTGGTCACGGCGCTGGACTACCGGCTCGTCCGCGCGTACGCGTCGATCGTCTACGGCGCGTCCTGCGTGGGCCTGATCCTCGTGCTCACCCCGCTCGGCTCGACGATCAAGGGCCATCACTCCTGGATCGAGCTGGGCGGCGGTTTCCAGCTCCAGCCCGCGGAGTTCGCCAAGGTGGGCCTGGTCGTGGTGCTCGCCGTGCTGCTCGGCGAGCCGCGGGACGCCCAGACCGCCCCGGACACCCGCGACATCGTGGCCGCGCTCGTCCTCGCCGGGGTGGTCGCGGGCCTGATCATGATGCAGCCGGACCTCGGCACCACCATGGTGCTCTCCGTCGTCGTCCTGGCGATGGTGGCCATCTCCGGCGTGCCCAAGCGCTGGCTGGTGACCATGGTCGCCGGCGGCGTGGGCGGCGCGATCGCCGCCTGGCAGTTCCACCTGCTGAAGCAGTACCAGATCAACCGGTTCATCGCCTTCGCCGATCCCGCGGCCGACCCGAGGGGCGCGGGATACAACGCGGCCCAGGCCCGGATCGCGGTCGGCTCCGGCGGGCTGGCCGGTCAGGGGCTGTTCCGGGGGCAGCAGACCGGCGGCCACTTCGTCCCCGAACAGCACACCGACTTCATCTTCACGGTCGCCGGCGAGGAGCTCGGCTTCCTCGGCTCCGCATTGATCGTCGTGCTCGTCGGCGTGGTGCTGTGGCGGGGCCTGCGCATCGCCGCGCAGTGCCCGAACGGCTTCGGGATGCTCGTGGCGACCGGGGTCGTGTCGTGGCTGGCGTTCCAGACGTTCGAGAACATCGGCATGACGATCGGCATCATGCCGATCACCGGGGTCCCGCTGCCGTACATCTCGTACGGCGGCTCGGCGACGCTCGCCAACATGATCGCCCTCGGCCTCCTCGAGGCCGTCTACGTCCGCCAACACCCCTTCAGCTGACCAGCGGCCTGAGCCGGCGCGGCCACACGGGACCTTGCCGTCGGCGCTGACGGCACAAAACGCACGATCGGGACGAACCCCGTCCTCAACGACGGCGAAGTGACCGCAGCGACGGCGAAGCAGGCATCACGGTGACGGGCTTCACGTCACCATCGGGGAGAGCGCGGGAACGGCCCCGGCGTTGCCGCCGGGGCCGTTCCCGAGTCGTCCATCCGCGCCAGGTCGCCTACTCGGCGGTGTTCCAGAAGGCGCACTGGTGCTCGGTGGCGTCGTCGACCGAGCCGATCCGGGTCGGCGCCAGTGTCTGGACGTGCCGGGTCCCCGAGGCGTACGCCGCCCAGGCGGGGGCGCCGTCGGCGTCCGGCGCACCGCTGTGGGCGAACGCGGTCCAGTAGGCGATCATCTTCCCCGCGAGCGCGCGCTGGGCGGCGTCGAGGGTCACCGGCGTGCCGTCCGGCCGGTTCACGTCGAACAGGTAGGTCAGGTCCGAGATGTGCGACGCGCCCGCCGGGAATCCCTCGGGGAACGCCGTCCAGGTCGGCGCGTTCGGGTCGGCGAACTCGTACGCGTGCACTGAGGTCCGGCGCGCGAGCGCGTCCGCGTCCCGCAGGACCGGGCAGACCGTGGTGCGGTCCGTCTCGATCGCCGCCCAGGCCAGGGCGGGCGCCCACTGGTCGCCCGCCGCCGCGTAGGCGGACGGCGGGTAGTGCCGGCGCACGTCGGCCGCCCGCGCCCCGTACGCCTGGTCGGTGAGCCGGACGTACCGCTGCTCGGTCATCGGCGTCCCGCCGTATGCCGGGTTCACGAGGGAGGTGGTGACCATGCGGCCCTCGTCGCGGGTGTGCCCGATGATGGTCGGGACCCGGTTGAACCGCCCGGCGCGGATGGCCGCCTCGGGGTTCTGCGGCAGGGTCGGCGTGCCGTACGCCCCGCTGGAGAACTCCTCGGTGTGCGGCAGGAGGCGGTCGGTGGGGAGCCCGCGCAGGCAGTCGATCGCGGTCGCCGCGTCCGCGCAGCCGAGTTCCTTGGCCAGCGCGCCACCCTGCGCGTCGACCTCCGCGAGCGGCTTCCACTTGGTCGTAGCGGTCGTCGTGGGCGCCTGCTGCCCGAGCATGAGGGTCGGGATGTAGCTGCCGCAGCTCGCGCTCTGGATGACGACCTTGTCGTACAGTCCCTTCGCGGCCGGGGAGGTCAGCTGCCCGCACGTGCTGATCGCCCCCGCCGACTGGCCGAACAGGGTGACGTTGCCCGCGTCTCCGCCGAAGGCCGCGGCGTTCCGCCGGATCCAGCGCAGTGCCGCCTGCTGGTCCTGCAGCCCGAACGTGCCCGAGCCGGGGAGCCCGGCGTGCCCGAAGAATCCGAAGATCCCGAGCCGGTAGTTCACCGTGACCACGACGACGTCGCCCTGCGCGGCCATCTGGCGCGGCTCGAACTGGCTGCCGGAGCCGGTGGTCAGGTCACCGCCGTGGAGGAACACCATCACGGGCTTCTTGTGCGCGGCCGACGCGTCGCGCGGCGTCGTGACGTTGACGGTGAGGCAGTCCTCGCTGACCGTGCTGCCCACCGGTTTGTTGTACGGGGACTGCGCGCACACCGGTCCGGGCTTCGTCGCGTCCCGGGGGCTGGACCAGGGGGTCACGGGCCGGGGCGCCGTCCACCGCAGTGAGCCGACCGGGGGCGCGGCGTACGGGATGCCGTTGAACTCTCGCACGTCGGTGCCGATGCCGCCCAGGACCGGGCCCGAGGCCGTCCTGACCAGCCGGCCGTCCGCCGTGTCCGTCTCGGCCAAGGCCGGGGCCGCCACGAGCCCCGCCGCCAGGAGGCCGGTGGACGCGGTGACTCCGAGCCGTACGGCGTTTCGCGTGATCTGTCGTCTCGTCATGTCTGGAAGCCTCGGGGGCGGCGCTGACCGGACGGCTACCGGTCGCTGACAGCCGCGCGCCGGACGGTCAGCGGGCCGCCCTGGTGCGGGGCGCCGTGGTGCGAGATCGTTGGGGGGCGACGCCCGGGAGGTCGGCATGGCAGGCGACGGACGCGAATTCTCGGTCACGGTGACCGCGCACAGCAGCGCCGCTCCGGCGACGTTGTTCCGGCTGGCCGCGGACGGTGGCCGCTGGTCGGAGTGGGCCGGGACCCTCGCGCCCCGGTCGTCATGGGAGCGGCAGGGCGACCCGCCACCGGGCGGGATCGGCGCGATCCGCCGCCTCGGCCTGTGGCCGATCGTCGTGCGCGAGGAGACGGTCGCCTACGAGCAGGACCGGCTGCACGGCTACGCCCTGCGCACGCCCGCCCCGATGCGCGACTACCGGGCCGAGGTGACGTTCGAGGCCCGGGACGGCGGCGGCACGGACGTCGTGTGGCAGGGCACCTTCACCGAGCTGATCCCCGGCACGGGCCGGCTGGCCGAGCGGGCGCTACTGCTGCTGCTGCGCTCGCTGGCCCGCCGGCTCGTACACGCCGCCGAACGCGACGTCAGGACACCCTGACCTGTGGAACCCGCCCGAGCTCGACGCCGAGGTGGACTCAGGTGGCGTGCCGGGTCGGCTACTGGAAGGTGTAGACATGCCCGCCGTTCGCACAGCGGTCGGCGCAGTATCGCATCGTCTCGGTGACCCGCTTGGCGCCGAAGTCCGCGGTGAACGAGTCCTTGACGTCGCCGGCGTTGGCGACGCAGCTTGGTCGTGCCGGGGTGAGGGTGCAGTAATCCTCCGGTTCATCACCGGTCTGCCACATCCGTTTCGTCCGCGTGTGGACGGTCGGCGGGTCGGACGTCCAGCACACTTCTTCTGTGATGTGACCATTGGCGTTGGTCCATGGCCTGTAGTCGTACCCCCAGTACTGGCACTGTTCCGCGTCGGCGGTCTGCAGGGGCGGGGCGGCTGCGGGAAGGCGCGTGGCCTGGTCCGCTGGGGTGAAGGGCACCGCCATGGCTTGGGGTCCGGGGCCGGCGATGAGGGCGACGGTCGCCGACAGGGCGGCTGCGGTCCGGATCTTCATGCGATACCACCTGAGGTCGGGGATTCCACCGTCACGCTACCTTACGTGAATGATCGAAGACTCAGGGTAGCGAAGCCGGGCGACGTGGAGCCCCCGCCGAGGTGACGTTCGAGACTCGGGACGATGGATCAGGACGTTTCGACCTCCGGGACCCGGTCCAGCTCGACGCCGAAATGGGTGCGGTAGGCGGCGAGCACCCCCGCGTCGTCGCCGAGCCGCTCCTCGCGTCGCTCGCCGTCGACCGTACGGATGAGGGTGCGGCCGTTCTAGGAGTGGAAGAGCGCGCTCCGTGGACCCATGATCATGCGGTCGTTCGGCACGAGGCTGCGCATGACGGCGCGCAGCTCCGGCTCCCTGATCGACACGCAGCCGGCGGTCGGGTTGATCCCGCCGACGTGGAAGAAGATCGCCGAGCCCAGTCCGGGCTTGGCATTCGGCCGGTTGTAGTTGATCACGACGACCTGGCGGTACGGGCCACGCTGCGCGATGGCCGACAGGTCCTCGTCGGTCGAGCGGCACGTGCCGGAGTAGAACTCGTTGTAGTCGCTCTTGCCCGGCGTGGCGCCCCAGCAGTCGCCGCTGTCGCGCAGCGTGCGGTACTTCAGCCTGGTGCCCGGGTTGCCGAGGCCGAACGCCTCGGTGAGCGTGAACGAGCCGGTCGGCGTCTTGCCGTCGCCCTCGCGCTTCTCGCCCGGCCGGGCGAAGGCGGCGGTCCCCGCGCGCCCGGTGGTCTCGCTGACCTTCTTCCAGGAATTGCCCTGCTTGGCGCACTCGGTGACCACCACGTGGTTCGAGTCGTACGAGGAGGAGGTCGCGAACACCACGTGCGACGCCGACCCCGTCGGATATCGCAGCTTCCCCTGGTTCGCGGCGGAGCACGGGTCGAAGGCCTGGGCCTGTGCGGCGGGCGCCAGGCCGGTGAACATCGCTCCGCCGGCGAGGGCGAGTGACGCGAGAAGGGCGGTTCGTTGCGGTCTCATATGAAACCCCCAGCGTGTTTGCCGACCACAAACCCTACGCACCGAATTACGGGCGATCTAGGGTGGCGTCATGACGAATCTTCCGGAGCGGCGCGAGTTGCGCATCTCCGATGCCGAGCGCGACCAAATCGCGGCGATCCTTCGTGAGGCGGCGGGCGAGGGCCGGCTCGACCTCGAGGAGCTCGACGAACGCCTCACGGCAGTCTACGCCGCCAAGACGTACGGCGACCTGGAGCCCATCACCCGTGACCTGCCCGAACCCGCGACCCGGCCGGCCGCGGCGCCGCGCGGCGACCGGTTCGGCGGGACGCCCGGCTCCCGCGTGGTGCTCGGGATCATGAGCGGGTTCCAGCGCAAGGGCGCGTGGGTGGTCCCCGAGGAGCTCACCGCCGTGGCGTTCTGGGGCGGTGGGCAGCTCGACCTTCGGGAGGCGAAGTTCGAGGCGCCCGTGGTGACCATCCGGGCGTTCGCCGTCATGGGCGGCATGGAGATCCTGGTGCCCGAGGACGCCGAGGTGCACGTGAACGGCATCGGCGTCATGGGCGGCTTCGACCACCGTGCGAGCGGCGTGGGCGCCGCGGGCGCGCCGAAGATCATCATCACCGGTTTCGCGTTCTGGGGCGGGGTCGGCGTCCAGCGCAGAGCCTCCGACGCCGAGTTGCGGCGCCGGAAGCTCGAGGGCTGATCGTCCGAGGTCTCACTCCGGGTCGCGGGCATGCCTCGGCAGCAGGAACGCCGCGAGGAAGGTCAGGCCGAGCAGGCCCACCTCGACCCACAGCGTGATCTTCATCGTCCCGACGAACCCGCTCTTCAGCGCCGTACTGCCGATGTCGGCGGCCGCCCGCTGCGCCGGGACACCCGCCGCGCGCACCTCTCCCTCGGCCCGGACGCAGGACGCGGGGACGGCCTCGGCGTCCTTGGCCACCGCACGGTCGTGGCCGCAGTCGCGCAGCCCGGCGACGAGCCGGTCGCGCGCCGGTCCGGACACCCCGGCCGCGGCGAACGTCTTGGGCGCCGTCGTGTCCGTGGCGGACGCGACCTGGCCGCCGAGGACCCCGAAGAAGATGGTGCCGAGGACCGCCACGCCGAGGGCGCTGCCGAACTGCTGGACGGCGGTGAGCGTGCCGGACGCCGAACCGGTCTCGTGCGGCTCGACTCCCGCCAGCACGGTGTCGAAGAACGGCGCCATCAGCAGGCCCATGCCGATGCCGGTGAGCGTCAGCGCGGGGACGAACTGCCAGGGGCCGACCCCCGTACCGGCCAGGTGCAGGGTGAGGACGACGGCCGCGACGCCCAGAGCCATCACCAGCGTCCCGCCGTGGATCACCTTGCGGCCGAACTTCTGCACCGCCTGGGCGACACCGAAACCGATGATCACTCCGACCGACCAGGGCACCGTCGACAGCCCGGCCCGCAGCGGGGAGTACCCGAGGCCGATCTGCAGGAAGAGGCTGAAGACGAGGGAGAACCCTGCCATGCCGGAGAAGAACACCGTCCCGACGATCAGCCCGCCCGTGAAGCCGCGCTTGTGGAACAGGCTCGGCACGACCAGCGGGTCACCGCCCGCGCGCTTGGTGCGGGCCTCGTACCAGCCGAAGAGCCCGAAGACGGCGACCCCGGCGGCGATCATCGCGAACGTCCAGGCCGGCCAGCCGAGCTCACGGCCCTGCACCAGCGGATAGATCATCAGCAGGGAGGCGACCGCGGCCAGCACCACGCCGGCGAGGTCGAGTCTGGCCACCTGCGGTGACCGGGAGGCGGGCAG
This sequence comes from Actinoallomurus liliacearum, assembly GCF_039542035.1. NCBI lineage: Bacteria > Bacillati > Actinomycetota > Actinomycetes > Streptosporangiales > Thermomonosporaceae > Actinoallomurus > Actinoallomurus liliacearum. The sequence continues at coordinate 771,124 of NZ_BAABHJ010000040.1, read as the reverse complement.
GAAGCGCAGCCCGCCGAGCACGGCCAGCAGCCCGAGCGGCAGGTTGATGAGGAAGATCATCCGCCAGCCGGTGCCGAAGAGGTCGGCGTCGATGAGCCAGCCGGCGAGGAGCGGGCCGCCGACCGAGGACAGCCCCATCACCGGGCCGAACATCCCGAACGCCTTGCCCATCTCCTGCTCGGAGAACATCTCCTTGATCATGCCGAGGCCCTGGGGGAGCATGACCGCCCCGAAGAGCCCCTGCAGGCCGCGGAAGGCGATCAGCGTCTCGGGCGACTGCGCCAGCGCGCACAGCAGCGAGCCGGCTGTGAAGCCCAGCGCGCCGATCACGAACATCCGCTTGCGGCCGGCGACGTCGCCCAGTCGCCCGCCGGTGATCAGGCCGATCGACATCGCCAGCGTGTAGGCGGCGCCCAGCCACTGCACGGTGCTCGCGCTGCCGCCGAGATCGGCGCGGATCGACGGCGCCGCGATACTCGTGATCATGGCGTCCAACATGTCCATGACCTCGGCGGCGAGAAGGACGAACAGGGCGACCCACCGCCAGCGGTACACCACCGAGGTGCCGACGCCCACCCGGGACTCGTCGGTCGCGGTCATGGCCCCTCCTTTGACGTTATTACTCGTTTCGCGAGAAGATATATCGCGTATAGCGAGAGAGGTCAAGACATATCGCGTTTGAGTACCCGCTGTTCGAGATGACCGGGCGAGCGGGTTCAGCGCTCCAGTTCGGCCAGGTGGGCGGCTGCCGCGTCGATGTCGTCCTCGGCGAACACCGCGATCCCGCTCCGCTCCAGCAGGGCGGTCGTCACGCCCTCCCCCGGCACCGTCGTGCCGCTGAAGCCGCCGTCGTAGATCCGCACGACGCCGCAGGAGGGACTGCGCTCCTTCAGGATCGCCATCCGCACGCCCTGGGCGCGCGCCTGCTCGAGCGCGTGCCGCGCGCCCTTGAGGAAGTGCGCCGTGACGTCGGTGCCGTCGGGGGTCAGCACCCGGGCCCGCCCGTCCAGCACGTCGCCGCCCACGCCGCCGTGGATCTCGGCGGGCGGGCGTGGCACGGGCAGCCCGCCGCGCACCTCCGGGCAGACCGGCACGAGACGCCCCTCGGCCCGCCACCGCTCGAACAGGCGGTGGCCGCTGCGCTTGCCGGTGCCGTCGTAGCGCACCGGCGTGCCCAGCAGACACGAGCTGACGAGGATGCGTTCCATCGGGTTCAGCGTAGGTCAAACCTGGAATACACAGATGTGACGACGGTCTCATACCTCGGCGACACCTGGGCGTGCCAAGCTTCTGATCATGAGTTCGATGCAGGCGGATCTCCGGCGGGGACTCTCCTTCGTCCGCCGGGTCGGCAGAACCCGCGAGAGCGTCGTCGAACCCGATCTGCCGCCCGCCCGCGTCGTCTCACTGCGCCGGCGCGGCGAGGTCACCGTACGCGCCGTCGAGGGACCCGCGCCCGTGCTTCTCCTGCACGGCTGGGCGCTCACCGCGGACGTCAACTTCTGCCACCTCATGCCGCACCTGGCCCAGGGCATGGTGGCGATGGACCACCACGGACACGGGCGCGGGCCGAGCCGGCCCGGCCGGTTCCGCATCGAGGCCGCGGCGGACGACCAGGCCGCGCTGCTCGACGCCCTGGGCATCGACGAGGTCGTCGTGTGCGGCTACTCCCTCGGCGGCCCGGTCGGTCTCGAACTCGCCCGCCGCCACCCCGACCGGGTCGCCGGCCTGGTGCTGCAGTCCACCGCCCTGCGCTTCGACAGCCCCGCCGACCGGGTGACCCGGCCGCTGCTGAAGGCGCTCCGGCCGCTGACCCGCTTCGACGTCGGCCGTACGGCCCCGCTGCGCTACTTCAGCGACACCCGGAACCGCAGCGAGGAGACCGTCCGGCTGTGGCCCTGGCTGCGCCGCGAGCTCGTACGCGCCCATCCCCGGGCGATCATCGACACCATGCTGGCGGAGTACGAGTTCGACTTCCGGCCGCACGCGCCGCAGCTCGCCGGGCTGCCCACCGCCGTCGTCCTGACGACACGGGACCGGGCGGTGCCGCCCGCCGACCAGTACGAGATGGCCCGCCGCCTGGACGCCGAGGTGCTCGAGATCGACGACGACCACGACGTCTTCCTCGCCGACCCCGAGACCTACGTCGCCACGACCCTGGAGGCGATCCGCCGCGTCACCACCTGACCGTCGTGTCGGTCAGGTACTCCGAGGTGAACGCCGTACGGTCGCCGTCGCGCGTGCCCGGGACCGGGAACAGCCGCGCCGACAGCGGCTTGCGCAGGCGTACGGCCAGGGCGGTGACGTCCAGCAGCAGCCGGGCGATGGCGTCGGCGGAGCTGTCGCCGGGCAGCGGCACGGTGTCCAGGCCGGTGCCGCAGACCGAGGAGTACGCCAGCAGGTCGTGCAGGCCGATCCGGCCCTCCTCCCAGCGCCGGGCGAGCACGACGTCCTCCATCACCGGCAGCATCAACCCGTTGTAGCCGCAGGTCGGCAGGTCCGTGCTCCGGATGCCCGCGGTCAGCGCGGCGGCGACGGCGAGCGTGCCGGGCGCGCCGAACTCCCCGGTGATCTCCTCGAACGCCGCGCCGATGCTGTCCGCGCCGTTCGGGGCCGGCGACAGGTCGATCCCGCCGAACGCCACGCCCAGCTCGGCGGCCACCCGCTCGGCGAGCCGCACGACCGGCGCGGCCTCCTCGGTGACGGCCGCGGCGAAGCGCTCGGTCAGGCCGTCCAGGCCGCCCTTGGCCGCGCCGACCGCGATGCTCGCGCCCTGCAGGCCGACCGTCAGGTTCGCCGGCCCCTGGTGGTACGCGGCGGGGAAGAACGGGCTGCCGGGCGGGACGCACGCCAGCGCCGCGAACCGGAAGTTGCCGAAGCCCTCCTCCGTCTCGTTCGCCAGCCGGAGCATCGCCTCCGCCACCGGCCGGGCCGCCGCCGTGTTGCCGTCGAGCCGGACGGTGCAGTTCAGCGCGTCGTTCCCGATCAGCAGGTCCGGGATGGTCTCGACCCCCGACGTCGCCGGCCCGAGCGAGCAGTACGTCAGGCCCGCGTCGTCCAGCGCGGCCTGCAGGTCACGCGCGTACGCGACGGTCGGCGTCATGTCGTCGAACACGGGACGGGTGGACAGGCGGAGCGTCTGCACCTCGTATCCGGCGTCGCGGAAGACCGCCTCCGCGCGGCGCAGCGCGTCCGCGCCCTTCGCGACGACGTCCGCGGCCAGCGGGTGCGGCTCGGGCACCCCGAGGGTGAGCGTACGGATCGGGACCATGCTCAGATGATGTCAAAGAACCCGTCGGCCACCAGATCGGGCAGCACGGCAAGCGCCCGGGCCCGTACGATCCCGGCGTCGGCGCCGGTGAGCTCGGCGATCGCGTCGAGCAGCGGGCCCAGAGGCAGGTCGCCGTCGCAGGCCCCCGCCAGCGCGGCCTCGACCGTTCCGACCTGGGCCGCGCGGCGCAGCCCGCTCGTCTGCCGCAGCACGATCCGCTCGGGGTCCTCCGCGCCCGGCGGGCCGATCTGCTCCTGGACGACGCCCGGCGCGGTGCGCAGCGTGGTCGACGGGGTGAGGTGCGGCCGGGCGCGTACGACCTCCCGGACATAGCCGCCCACGGGCTGGTCGACGGCGTGCCGCAGCTCCTCGACCCGTACGTCCTCGCCGCCGGAGGCGTGCAGGGTGATCCAGCCGAAGCCGACGCCGGTGACCTTGTGCGCCTCGAAGTAGTCGAGCCAGGCGTCGTAGCGGGAGCGGTACTCGGGCGAGCCGACGTCGCAGGAATCCCGCAGCCACAGCTCTGCGTACTCCGCGGGGTCCTGCACGTCGCGCTGGACCACCCAGCCGTCGACGCCCGTGATCCAGTCCGCGACGCGTTCGCGCCAGTCCTCGCCCTCGACGTGCAGCCAGTTCGCCAGCAGGTGGCACCAGCCGCCCGGCGCCAGGTGCGCGGGCGCCCGCCGGACCAGGCGCCGGCACAGCTCGTCGCCCGGCAGCCCCGTCTCCCGGTACTCGAACCGCAGGTCCGGCGAGATCACGAACGGCGGGTTCGACACGATCAGGTCGAACGTACGGCCCGCGACGGGCTCGAACAGCGAACCCTCCAGCAGCTCCGCGTCGATCCCGGACAGCGCGAAGCTCAGCCGGGCGAGGTCCAGGGCGCGCGGGCTGACGTCGGTGGCGGTGACGCTCCGGGCCCGGTCCGCGAGGTGCACGGCCTGCACGCCGGACCCCGTACCGAGGTCCAGCACGTCGCCGACCGGGCCGCGGACGACCAACTGCGCCAGGTTGTTCGACGCGCCGCCCTGCCCGACGACGTGGTCCGGGTGAAGGGGGACGCCGCCCGGCCGGGCCTTCAGGTCGGAGACGATGTGGCCGCGGGCGGACGGCGGATCGCCGACGCCGGACGCGGACTCGACCGGTTCGACGTGCAGCAGCGCGCGGACCTCGTCGCCGGACCGCTCGATCAGGCCGAGCGCGGCCAGGTCGGCGACCGGCAGCGCCGACTCCGGCACCGGCACCTGCAGCCAGAACAGCCGGACCAGCGTCTCCAGCGGGGTGCCGCCCCGGGTGGCCCGCAGCGCCGGGACGATCTCGTCGCGGGCCAGCGCCGCACCGGCGACCGGCCCGAGGAGGTGCCGCACCCCGGCGACGGTGTAGTCGGCGTGTTCGAAGAGCCCGCGCACGCGCGCGGCGGCGCCCTGGTCGACGGCCATGCTCAGCCCAGGAACTTGACGAAGCCGTTCGCGAGGGCCTCGGCCATCTGCTGGCGGCCCTGCGCGCTCTTCATCTTCGCCGCGTCACCCGCGTTGCGCATGTTGCCCGCCTCGATGAACACCGCCGGCCGCGTCGAGACGTTCAGCCCGCCGAGGTCGCTGCGGACGTCGATGCCGTCCTTGCCGAGGTAGGTGGAGTACGGGATGCCGGTGCCCTCGTGGAAGGCGTCGCGCAGATCCTTACCGAGCCTGCGGGACGGCGCGAGGATCGAGTCGTTGTGGCCGCCCTTGATCTTCGCCGGCTCGATGATGTGGAACCCATGCCCCTTGGCGGGCGCGCCGTCGCCGTGGATGGCCAGCACCGCGTCGGCGTTGGCGCGGTTGCCGATCCGGGCGCGCTCGTCGACGCACGGGCCGACACCGGTGTCGCTGTGCCGGGTGAGGATCACCTTGGCGCCCTTCGCCTTCAGGATCTTGGCGAGGCGGTTCGCGACGTCCCAGGTGAACGCGTGCTCGGAATAGTCGTCGTTCGTGGCGGTGCCGGTCGTGTTGCAGGGCTTCTTGCCGTTGTAGATGTCGACGAGCTTGTTGATCTCTTTGGGGTGCGCGGCGTTGCCGCCGTTGTGCCCCGGATCCAGCACGATGACCTTCCCGGCGAGGGGCCCCTGCCCACCGCTCGGTCCGCCGGTCGGCGACGGGGATCCCGAGGAGACCGGCGCGGGGTGCGAGACCGTCGAGGACGCCGTCGGCGGAGACGCCGACGACGAGCCGCCGGAGCCGCAGGCGGTCAACCCACCCGCGAGCACGGTCATGACCAGGGCGCTCAGCGCCCTGCCGGAGCGAACCGTCGAACAACGCATCACGACCAGTCTGCCAAATCCCGACGAGTGCCGCGTCCCGCCCCCGGAAAGAGTGCCGGAGGGGCGAGTGGCCGGAGGGGCGAGTGGCCGGAGGGTCTGAGTGGCCGGAGGGTCTGAGTGGCCGCCGTCGCTCTCTCCGCGCTGAGTCGGGCGACGGCGGCCACGCCTGAGGCCGGTCGGCGGCCGCCGACCGCACGGAACGGCCGCCCCGGCCGCCCGCGACCCACCGGCCACCGCCACCGGTCAGCGGACGGCGCTCTCCTTGCCGAGCAGGACGGCGAGGGCCCTGGCCTCGTCGGCGTCCAGGCCGAGTACCACGCGAGGCCGGCCCCACGGGTGGTCGATCGAGTGGCTGACGTATCCGGCGACGGACTCCGTCACCTCCTCGATCAGCCCGCGCGCGTGCCGCCACTGCGACCAGGCGCGCTCCAGCTCACTCGCCGCCCGCTGCGCGGATGACACAAGCTCCGGATCACGCACGATCGCCCCCTGGCATCTCTCGGCTCCGCCCGCCCGCCGCCCGGCGGTCCCGGGTCCACGCCCCGGCCGTCCCCCCGAACAGGGCCGGTGGCGACTCCCGATGACGGACCCGCCGGGCGGCGGTCACGCACCCATTAAGGCGGCCGCGCCGACCGCCGGTACGCGGGTTCGGCGAGGCTTGACGCCGCCCTTACCGACCGGAGACCACGGCCGGACGAGAGGCGCCCGAAGGTAGATCGGCAATGCCGTACGGGAGCGCGGTCCGCCGGATCTCAGCGCGGGACGGGGCCGGTGGTCGAGCGGATGACCAGGTGCGGCACGACCAGGGTCTGCTCCGGTACCCGGAACGGGTCGTCGATGCGCGCGCACAGGCGCTCGGCCGCGACCCGGCCCATGTCGCGGCGGGGCTGGTCGACGCTGGTCAGCGCGATGTGGCGGATCGCGGCCAGGTGGGTGTTGTCGTAGCCGACGATCGAGATGTCGTTCGGTACGCGCAGGCCGCGCTCGTCGGCGGCGGACAGGACGCCGGTGGCGACGAGGTCGTTCGGCGCGAAGATGGCCGTCGGCGGCTCGGCGTGGTCGAGCAGCTTGCGGGCGGCGCGGTAGCCGCCCTCCTCGGTGAAGTCGCCGGGCTCCACGACGATCCGGTCCTCCAGCCCGTGCCGGCGCATCGCGTGTTCGTACCCGGCCCTGCGGTAGTGCGCCGTCGTCGAGGGGGCGCCCTCGATGTGGGCGATCCGGCGATGGCCGAGTTCGACGAGGTGGTCGATCGCGAGCCGCGCGCCGAGCTCGTCGTCGTCGACGACGATGTCCACGCCCTCGATGTCGCGCTCGCCCACGACGACGACGGGGACGTTCTTCGCCGTGTCGGTCAGCGTCTCCGGCACGACGCTGAGCAGCACGAGCCCGTCGACGCGCATCTCCAGGAACGCCTCGACGGCCTCCGCCTCGAACTGCGGGTCCCAGCGTCCGCTGCCGACGAGCATCCGCAGCCCCGCGCCGTGCAGGCTCTCCTGCAACCCGTCGAGGAACTCGGCGAAGAACGGGTTGTGCAGGTCGGCGACCAGCGCGCCGATCAGCCGGGTGCGGCCCTCGACCAGGCTGCGGGCGACCGCGTTGGGGCGGTAGCCGAGCTCCCTGGCGGCCTTCAGCACGGCCTGCCGGCGCGCCTCGCTGACGTGCGGCGACCCGCGCATGACGAGCGATACCAGCGACTTCGACACGCCGGCACGCTCCGCCACGTTACGGATGGTCGGCTTCGCCGCCGGCACCTTGGGCACGGCCGCCTCCTGGCGTGGGTCCTCGGGCATTTGGGGGTTCTCCTGTCCCGGCGACCGCCTGAATCAGGGACAGATACCGGCGGACCGCCGCAAGGGAGGAGATGCCATGATGCCCTTCTATCGCCCTCCTCGCCCCTGACCGTCGGTAATGGGCATGCACGGATGGCATTTCGGGCCAGGTCACTACATCTGGTCTAGGCGCTGACCAGCCATTGACCGAACCACCGCCGGAAAGCCTGCTCCGATACGCTTCCACTGTGGGTGATCGCGCAACCGCTCCGGACGAGCAGTCGGAGCCGCCCCGGCGTTCTGGCGGCGGCCGACCGGCCCGACGTCGGCTGAGCGTCGACGAGCGCCGCGAGGAGCTGATCGCCGCCGCCCTGGAGCTGTTCAGCGACCGGCCGCCCGAGGAGATCTCGATCGACGACGTGGCCGACGCGGCGGGGGCCTCCCGCGCGCTGGTCTACCACTACTTCGGCGGCAAGCAGGAGCTCTACCTCGCCGCGTTGCACACCGCCGCGAAGCAGCTCGGCGAGCTGCTCGACCCGCCGGCGGAGGGCCGGGGCCTGGAGCGGCTGGCCGTGTCGCTGCACCGGTACTTCGACTTCGTCGAGCACTACGCCGCGGCGTTCGTCGCGCTGCTGCGGGGCGGCCCGGCCTACCGGACCGGCGAGATCGGCGAGGTCATCGAGGGCATCCGCAACTTCGTCATGAACCGCATCACCGCCACGATCGGCGCGGACGAGCCGGGCCCGATCCTGCGCATCACGCTGCGGTCGTGGATGGCGTCCGTCGAGACCGCGGGTCTCGACTGGCTCGAACACCGTGACATCCCCCGGGACGAACTCGAACGCCTGCTCATCGACCACCATGTCGTGCTGCTCGACGTCGCCGCCCGGCACGACCCCGAAGTGGCGGCGCTCATCGAGCGGCTGTCCCGAGAGTCCCGCGCCACCTGATCCCCCAAAGGCGCGACACGCCGGACAGCGTGGATGCCCCGCCCGGTCTCGGGCGGGGCATCCATCACTTGGAGTCCGTGCAACCCCCCGGCTCGGCCCCGAAGTCACGGGACCGGTCGAACCTCACGGAAGCTCCCCGACCTGCCGCTGGCGGCGGACCTCCGCCACCTCGCGGCTCATGCGACACGCCCGGCGACGGCCGGCCGTGCGCCCCCCAGTGAACGTCGCCGGCGGGTCCGTACCGGTCACCGACGACTGATCGGGGTGCTCCGACTACTCCGACCGCTGCTGCGGGATCCCCCCCAGCAGAGCGCGGACCTCGGCCTCGCGGTAGCGCCGATGCCCTCCCAGCGTCCGGATTGACGTCAACTTCCCGGCCTTCGCCCAACGGGTGACGGTCTTGGGGTCGACGCGGAACATCGTCGCCACCTCTGCCGGCGTCAGCAGGGGCTCGGCCTCTGGCGTACGAGCTGACATTTGTGCGGCCTCTCCTCCGTGGACCGATGACAGCGATCCAGCGTTTGAACCTCGCGCGTGCCACTGATGTCTCTTATGGTCTGGATGGACCACTTTGACATCACAAGACGTAACCATGCCACCACTGAGCGCAACAGGCAAGTCCCTGATAGCAACTCTGTGATTTTTGGTGGTCGAGTCACGCTGCGTGATTCTAGCGACACGTATAGTCGCATCGCGCGGTGATTCGGCTAATTTTGCTCAGTTGGCGGATTCAAGAGCTCGTACAACCCGCCACCGGGCGGTCACGCGCTTGTGCATCGCGACGGCGACCTCGGCCTGCCCGGTCTCCAGTCCCATGATCGCAGCAGCGATCTCTCCGACCGACTCATCGGCGCGCAACGCCGCGTCGTCGAGCAGGTGCACCAGTCCGCCGTAGTCGAGTTCCACCAGGGAGTGCGGGTGAAACTCCTCGAGCCAGCGGCCCACCGACTCGACGTCCCCGAGGTCCAGCCCGTCGCCCACCTGACGCCGCAGGACGCCTCGGGCGCGCGCGACACGGCGGCGGGCCTGGGCCATCGGCGTGACGTAGATCAGCGTGCGCGTCGGCGTGGCGGTCATCGGGCCCCCGGACCCGGGCTCCGCCTGACCGCCGAGCACCAGCCAGCGCTCCTTGGCCACGAACGGCAGGAACCAGGCGAGCGGCACCTGCCAGGTACTGGACAGGATGTGCGGGCTCAGCGACCCGGACGACCGCTTCCAGCTCTCGAACGCCTCGTCCGCCTGCGCGGCGACGCGCGGCGGCACGAACATGTCCGCCAGCCCGTCGGGCATCTCCGCGCGGAACCGGTCGAACGCCAGCCATGACCGCAGGCGCGTCTCCCAGGGGCAGACATATGTCACGCCCTCGACACGCCGGACGTACGCGTCACCGCTCTCCCGCGTCGGCGCGACGATGGGCGGAACCGCGATCATCCGCCACAGTGCGCGAGTATGCTCGACGTCCAGCGCGCCGACCCGCCGCGGCCGTTCCTGCGAATCGACGTACGCCGACCAACGGGAGCGCTCCGGTTCGGGGTAGGCGGTCAGCGGTTCGTACACCCGGAGGTAGGCGGCGTAAGGCAACACGACCGCATCGTTACACGCCTATACGAAAAACGCTCGTCGCCAGGGCCGCCGAAATGCTCCTGAGACCTGTTCGGCGTTTACCGTGCCGCTGCCCGCACACCGGTCCCAGGACGCCTACCCTGATCCTGTCGGACTCATGCCCCGGTGCCGGCCCCGATCGTGCGATCCACGATGATGCGGCCGGCACCAGGTGTTCAGCCCATGCCTCACCCCGGCCATGGGCAGCGTGTGCTCAGAGAGGAGCCACCACAGTGACGAAGGTCTTCGGCACACCCCACGAGCAGGTCGTCTTCTGCCACGACGAGACCAGCGGCCTCAAGGCGATCATCGCCATCTACTCGACCGCGCTGGGTCCCGCGCTCGGCGGCACCCGCTTCTACCCCTACGGCTCCGAGGACGAGGCCCTGGACGACGTCCTGAACCTCTCCAAGGGCATGGCGTACAAGAACGCCCTGGCCGACCTCGACCTCGGCGGCGGCAAAGCGGTCATCATCGGCGATCCCGCCGTGGACAAGTCCGAGGCGCTGCTGCGCGCGTACGGGCGCTTCGTGCAGTCGCTGAACGGCCGCTACTTCACGGCCTGTGACGTGGGCACCTTCTCCGAGGACATGGACGTCATCGCGCGTGAGTGCGACTACGTGACGGGCCGTACGGTCGCGCACGGCGGCGCCGGCGACTCGTCGATCCTCACGGCGTTCGGGGTGTACCAGGGCATGCGGGCGGCGGCCGAGCGCGTGTGGGGCTCGCCGACGCTGCGCGGCCGTCGCGTCGGCGTCGAGGGCGTCGGCAAGGTCGGGCACCGGCTCGTCGAGCACCTGCGCGAGGACGGCGCCGACGTGGTGATCACCGACGTCGACGCGGCCGCCGTGGCACGCGTACGGGCCCGGCACCCGGAGGTCGACGTGGTCGACGGCCACGCGGCCCTCATCGCCTCCGACATCGACGTGTACTCCCCGTGCGCGCTCGGCGCGGCCCTCGACGACGAGACGGTCGCGGTGCTGGGCGCCAAGGTCGTCTGCGGCGGGGCCAACAACCAGCTCGCCCACCCCGGCATCGAGAAGCAGCTCGACGACCGAGGCGTCCTCTACGCGCCGGACTACGTCGTGAACTCCGGCGGCGTGATCCAGGTCGCCGACGAGATCGAGGGGTTCGACTTCGATCGGGCGAAGCAGAAGGCGAGCGGGATCTTCGAGACGACCCGGCGAATCTTCGCAATCGCCGCAGACGAGGGCGTACCGCCCGCGGTTGCGGCGGATCGACTCGCCGAGCGCCGGATGTCCGAAATCGGCCGCCTGCGAGGCATCCTGCTGAACCCGTGATCAGCGCACGCTGCGGATCCTCCCTCCCGCGAAGGCCACCGGAGCGGGCACGGGAGCGGTGGGTTAAGCTCTAGACCAGCCGCTGCCGTGCAGACGACGTACCGAGCTAGGCGCAAAACGGGTACGGTTGTATCCGTAGCCGGTGCGTGGCGTGTCGTCGCGCCCGGTTGCGGATGCGTAAGCGAGCGTAAGTGGGGCCGATACGACGGGTCCCCGACCATCGAGGGGGTCGAGCCAATGGGGCGCGGCCGAGCCAAGGCCAAGCAGGTTAAGGTTGCTCGCCGGCTGAAGTACAACAGCGGCGGGACGGACCTGGATCGCCTGCGCGGCGAGCTGGGCGTCAACCAGAACTCGCAAGATGACCATGACCCCTACGACGACGACTCGTCGTACGAAGACCTCGCATCGCGCTATGCGGACTACGCCGAGGACTACGACGAGAAGGACGGCACGAGCAAGAGCTGAGTGCCGTCCCGGCGTCTGAGCCACCCGGTCGCCCCGGCCGACCGAGGTCTGAGGGGTATGCCGGGATGTACGACCGAAAAGCGTCCCCGCTGCCAGGGCGGGGACGCTTTTCGTAACACCCGTTCCGGGTAGGCCCGCGCGCGGTTCGGCACGGGCGGCCCGCGGGCGGCATGGGCGGCGGCGCGAGGCCACGAACGGCACTGTGGGCGGCACCCGTGGCGCGCGACGGCAAGCCGTTCAGCACGGGCGGCGCGCGAGCCACCCGCGCGGGGTGGCTCGCGCGGGTCCGATGGCGTGCAGAAGTCTCGGGAAACGCGGCCGCCGCCACTCGATTCGCCGCATCTCGGCCGTGTCGCGGCACCGCCACTGCAGCGTTCACCGAGCCTTCCGGCCACACCGACCGCCGTTCCAGGTGCCGGGTCTCGGTACGGCACGAGGGACGCCTCCGGCGCGGTGGGTGGGCGGCCGGAGCGGAGGCGTGCTACCGAACGTGATCAGGACGCTACGCGACCAAGGTTGGGGCTTGGGGTTTGTAGGGGTTCGCCACTGGCACGTTCCACACAGATGTGCCGGACAACCAGAAATCTCACTCTTCGTACATTTTTGACGCCATGAGCGTTTTTTCAGAAGTTTTCAAGCTGACAGCGACCTTGACTCTCGGCCATATGCGGCCGTGATCTTTACCGTTTCTTGGGTGAGGATCGGCGTGTTCGAGACCCGTGATCCGGGTCCCAGCCACCCCGCCAGGAGTCACGTACATGCTCCAACCCCCCACCCGGCGGCGACCTCGTCGCCTCCCCCCTCCGCTCGCGGCGTGGTCCGCGGGCGGACGCGTGGGCGCCATCGTCGTGGCGCTCATGGTGGCCGTTCTGACGGTGATCACCGTTCCGGCGGCGTCCGCGTCCGGCATCCCGGCGAAGAAATCCGCACCGCACACCAAGGCGACCAGTCCGACCGCGCCGGGGCTGCACCCGACCAGCCGGGTCTGCGCCAAGCCCGCGCGGGCCGGCGAGATGGCCTGCCTGGCGTTCGTCCGCGACGACACCGTCGGGCCGAAGGGCGTGCAGCCGAACAGCACTCCGGCCGGATGGGCGCCCGCCGATCTGGTCGGCGCGTACGCCCTGCCCGACACCGGGGCGGGGCGGACGGTGGCGATCGTCGACGCGTTCGACAGCCCGAACGCCGAGAGCGACCTGGCCGTGTACCGGCAGCAGTACGGGCTGCCGCCGTGCACGACCGCCAACGGCTGCTTCAAGAAGATCGACCAGCGTGGCGGGACCAGCTACCCGCCGCCGGACTCCGGCTGGGCCGGGGAGATCGCGCTCGACGTCGACATGGTCAGCGCGGCCTGCCCGAGCTGCAAGATCCTGCTGGTCGAGGCGGACGACAACTACATGGACAACCTCGGCGCGGCGGTGAACCAGGCGGTCGCGCAGGGTGCCAAGTTCGTCTCCAACAGCTACGGCGGCAGTGAGGGCTCCGACGAGGGTCAGGCCGACGACGCCTACTTCGACCACCCCGGCGTCGTGGTGACGGCCAGCAGCGGCGACGACGGGTACGGGACGAGTTATCCGGCGGCGTCGCCGTACGTGACGGCCGTCGGCGGCACGTCCCTGGTCAAGGACTCCTCCTCGCGCGGTTGGACGGAGACGACGTGGGACGGCGCGGGCAGCGGCTGCTCCGCCTATGAGGCGAAGCCGTCGTTCCAGCAGGACACCGGCTGCGCCAAGCGGTCGATCGCCGACGTGTCGGCGGTGGCCGACCCGAACACCGGCGTCGCCGTCTACAACGGCGGCTGGCACGTCTACGGCGGCACCAGCGCGTCCGCGCCGATCATCGCGTCCGTCTACGCGCTCGCGGGCACGCCGGCGGCGGGCTCCTCGCCGAACGCCCTGCCGTACGCGCACCCGGGCGACCTCAACGACGTGACCAGCGGGTCGAACGGCAGTTGCAGCCAGGCGTACCTGTGCACGGCGGGGCCGGGGTACGACGGGCCGACCGGGCTCGGCACGCCGAAGGGCGTCGGGGCGTTCCGGTCCGGGCCGCACGGCATCGTGACCGGCACGGTGACGGACGGCACCGCTCCGCTCGCCGCCGCGAAGGTCGCGGCGGGCGACGCCACGACCACGACGGACGGGCAGGGGAACTACACCCTCAGCGTCCCGCCCGGGACGTACGACGTGACCGCGAGCAAGTTCGGCTACGCCGCCAAGACCGTGAGCGGCGTGCAGGTCGCGGACGGCCAGACGGTGACCGAGAACCTCGCGCTGACCGCGAAGACGCGCGTCAACGTGACCGGCCTCGTACGGGACGGGTCCGGCCACGGCTGGCCGATGTACGCGACCGTCCGCGTCAAGGACGAGCCGACCGCGGTGACCTACACCGATCCGAAGACGGGCCGCTACGCGCTGAGCCTGCCCGCCGACGACACGTACACGCTGCAGGTGGACCCGCTGTATCCGGGCTACACGTCCGACTCCCAGGACGTGCGCGTCGGGTCGGCCGACGCGACGCACGACGTCACCACCCTGGTGGACCAGACGACGTGCAGCGCCCCCGGGTACGGGTTCAACTACTCGGGCACGACGCAGGGCTTCGACGGCACCGCCGCCCCGGCCGGCTGGACGGTCGACGACAAGGTCGGCAAGGGCCAGACCTGGGTGTTCAACGATCCGGGCGGGCGCGGCAACAAGACCGGCGGATCCGGCGGCTTCGCCATCATCGACAGTGACAAGTACGGCTCGGGCAACAGCCAGGACAGCTCGCTGGTCAGCCCGGTCCTCGACCTCAGCGGCAAGGCGCACCCGATCGTGTCCTTCCGCAGCGACTACTACCACTACTCCGGCCAGGCCGGCGACGTGGACCTCAGCGTCGACGGCGGCCAGACGTGGACGACGGTCTCGCACCACGCGGCGAGCGCTCGCGGACCGCGGACGGAGACCGTGGACCTGTCGGCGGCGGCCGGCAAGAGCGCGGTCCAGGTGCGGTTCCACTTCACCGGCAAGTTCGGCTACTGGTGGCAGGTCGACGACGTCTTCCTGGGCGAGCGCACCTGCGACCCGGTCTCCGGCGGTCTCGTCGTCGGCCAGGTCCTCGACCAGAACACCGGTGCCGGCGTGAACGGCGCCACCGTGACGTCGGCCGACCGGCCGGCGGAGAAGGCGACCTCGGCGGCGACGCCGGACGACCCGAACCTCGGTGACGGCTTCTACTGGCTGTTCTCCTCGGTGACGGGGAGCCACAAGTTCACGGCGTCGGCGAGCGGCTACTCCGCCAAGGACGCCACCGTGAACGTGGCGGCCGGCTGGGCGACGGCGGCCGACTTCACGCTGGCCGCGCCGCGGATCGCGGTGACGCCGGGCGAGCTGACGAAGACGGTCGCCTGGCAGGGCCAGGGCAGCGCGACCCTGACGCTGAAGAACACCGGCTCGGCGCCGGTGACCGCCAAGCTCGGGGAGCAGTCCGGCGACTACCGCCCGGCGGCGCAGGGCGCGCCGCTGCAGAACGTGAAGGGAGACTACGCGGCGGGCCGGTTCCGTCCCGACAAGAGCGCCACGGCCCGTACGAAGGCCGCCGCCAGGGCCGCGGCGTCGCCGTACGCGCCGCCGTGGACGAGCATCGCCGACTACCCCTCGACGATCATGGACAACGCGGTCGTGAACGTCGGCGGCAAGGTCTACTCGCTGGCGGGCGTCGACGCCACGTCCGTCCTCAACAAGGCGTACGTCTACGACCCGGTCGGCCAGGCATGGTCGCCGATCGCGAACCTGGGCACGGCGCGGGAGGCCCCGGAGGCGGCGACGGTCGGCGGGAAGGTCTACGTCCTCGGCGGCTGGGGCTCCACCGGCGACGCGGTCGCCAAGACGGAGATCTTCGACCCCGCGACCGGCGCCTGGTCGGCCGGGGCGGACAACCCCAAGCCGTACGCCGGGGCCGGCGTCGGCGTCCTGGGCGACAAGATCTACGTCGTGGGCGGCTGCCTGGACGCCTGCGGCGCGACCGACGTGCAGGTGTACGACCCGGCGGCGAACTCCTGGAGTTCGGCGGCGGCGTACCCGGAGAAGACCGCCTGGCTGGCCTGTGGCGGGCTCGGCGGCAAGCTGTACTGCGCGGGCGGTTCGGCGTCCAGCGTCAGCAGCAAGCACGCCTACGCCTACGACCCGTCGAGCGGGACCTGGTCGGCCGTCGCCGACCTGCCGATCGACCTGTGGGCGATGGGGTACGCCGCGGCCGGCGGGCAGCTCCTGCTGTCCGGCGGCGTGACCAACGGCACCAGCACGCTCACCAACCAGGGCTTCGCCTACCACCCCGACTCGGACTCGTGGACGGCCCTGCCCAACTCCAACAACACCCTCTACCGGGGCGGCGCCGCCTGCGGCCTGTACCGGGTCGGCGGCTCCACCGGCGGGTTCAACGCCGTGAAGAGCGGCGAGACCCTGCCCGGGTACGACCAGTGCGTCGCGGCGGCCGACGTCCCGTGGCTGTCGGAGGACCCGACCGAGGTGACGATCCAGCCGGGCAAGAGCGCCAAGGTCACGGTGACGTTCGACGCGAACGTCGCCGCGATCACCCAGCCGGGGACGTTCACCGCCCAGCTCACGGTCGAGGCCAAGACGCCGTACGGCGGGACCTCGGTGCCCGTGACGCTGACGGTGAAGCCGCCGTCGACCTGGGGGAAGATCACCGGGACCGTGACGGGTGCCGGGTGCACCGGGGCGCCGGCGCCGCTGGCCGGGGCGACCGTGCAGATCGACAGCTGGACGGCGGGCTACACGCTCAAGACCGACAAGAACGGCCAGTACGTGCTCTGGCTCGACGTCCGCAACAACCCGCTCACCCTGATCGCGGCCAAGGACGGCTGGGCGCCGCAGACACGGTCCGTCAAGATCGTGAAGCTGGCGTCCACGACGGCCGACTTCGCGCTCAAACCGGATCACGCCTGCGGCTGAGCGGAGCCGCCCTGACCGGTGAACCGGTCGGCGACCGGTGAGGAGCACGGGCCGTGGGGTCTTCCCCGCGGCCCGTGCGCCGTCCGGGCCGGATTCCCGCTGGTCACCGTCCGCTGACGATATGTAACTTCCCGGTTAAATCCCCCTGACCAGGCGGCGGATTTCGCACTGAATTGCGGGGAATCGTCCCGAAAAATGGCTGGCCAGCGCCGTATTCGGCACCGTACGGCACCTCCCCAGCACGCAGCGTCTCGGGTTAGGCTGACCTCGGTCAATTAAGTCAGGATCCGAGTCGGGGGGACGCGGTGCTGAGGGCGCGCGCAGGCTGGATCGCAGCGGTGCTGCTGATCGCGCTGGCGTTCCTCGGCGGCCCGGACCTCCTGACCGACCACTCCCCGGCCCGCGCCGTCGCCGCGTCGGCGGCCGAGCGCGACAACCGGGTCGGCGAGGAGACCGGCAGCCCCGCCTCGGTCACCGAGCACCTCACCCTCGGCCGGCGCCGGATGCCGGGGCTCCCGCCCGACCAGGACACCCGTCCGGCCGCGGCGATCGGGCACACCGACGGGGTCACCGACGGCGCCCTCGGATCGGCGGGCACGGCCGGCCGCCGGCTCGCGCGGCGCGATACGCGATGCTCTCCCGCGTCGTTGCAGGTGTTCCGCTGCTGATGGACGCCTAGGGCGACCCAGCGCCCGACATTTCCCTTTTCTCCGCAGACGGCCTCGTCCTCGACGCCGCCTGATCGACGCCTGCCCGCGATGGCCCAGCGCCGTGCCTCGCGTGCCGCGTGAACGCTCGCCAGTACCCGTCCGTTCTCGTCGGTTCGACGCCGACGACCACAGAAAGGGCTGTGCCATGCAGTCGCTGATCGACAATGCCCGTCTCTTCCCGAAACGCGCGGCCGACCGGCGCACGGACCTCGGTCGGCTCGCCGAGGGCCAGCACCCCGAGGCGCTGTTCATCACCTGCTCCGACTCCCGCGTCGTGCCCACCCTGATCACCGGCGCCGGCCCGGGGCAACTCTTCGAACTCCGTACGGCCGGGAACATCGTCCCGGTCCACGACACCGAGCGGGTGACCGCCGAGGCCGCCACCATCGAGTACGCCGTCGAGGTGCTCGGGGTCACCGACGTCATCGTCTGCGGGCACTCGCACTGCGGGGCCGTGGGCGCGCTCCTGCGCACCGACGACCTGACCGCCGTCCCCACCGTCCGGCGCTGGCTCAGCCACACCGAACCGCACGACCCCGTACGGGACGCGGTGACCGCCGCGGACGGGCCCGCGATCACCTCCGCCGTCCAGCGGCACGTGCTGACCCAGCTCGACCGGCTCCGCACCCACCCGAGCGTCGCGGCCCGCGTGGCCGACGGACGGCTCGCGCTGCACGCCTGGTGCTACGCCATCGACACCGGCGTCGTCAGCGCCCACCGCCCGGACACCGGCGCCTTCCTGCCGCTCTGAACTTCCCCCGACCCTGAAACGAGGTGAACATGGCACCGCCCCTCTCCGGACGTGGCACCTTCTCGGTGTTCCGCCAGGATCTGCTCTCGTCGATCGTCGTCTTCCTCGTCGCCCTGCCGCTGTGCATCGGCGTCGCGGTCGCCTCCGGAGTCCCGGCCGAGCTCGGCCTGGCCACCGGCATCGTCGGCGGCCTGGTCGCCGGCGCCCTGCCGGGCAGCAGTCTGCAGGTCAGCGGCCCGGCCGCCGGGCTCACCGTGCTCGTGTACGAGGCCGTGCAGGAGTACGGCCTGCGGTCCCTCGGCCTGATCGTGCTCGCGGCGGGGCTCATCCAGCTCGGGATGGGCGCGCTGCGGCTGGGCCGCTGGTTCCGTGCGATCTCCATCTCGGTCGTGCACGGCATGCTGGCCGGCATCGGGCTGGTCCTGGTCACCGGCCAGGTGCACAGCCTGTTCGACAACAGGTCGCCCGGCGCGGCGATGGCCAACGTCACCGGGCTTCCCGACCTGTTCGCCGACTCGGCGAACGAACCGGCCGCCCTCGCCGCCGGCGGGATCGGCATCGGCACCATCGTCGTCCTGGTCTGCTGGAAGTACGCGCCGAAACGCCTGCGGGTGATCCCGGGCGCGCTGGTCGCGGTCGCGCTGGCGACCCTGGTCACGGTCGCCTTCGACCTTCCGGTCAAGCGCATCGAGGTCAGGGGCCTGCTCGACGCGATCCAGCCGCCGGGGACGGGCCAACTCGGCGGGCTGATTTCGGTCGGCGCGATCGGCACCGTGGTGGCGTTCGCGCTGATCGCCTCGGCGGAAAGCCTGTTCAGCGCGGCGGCCGTCGACCGGATGCACCACGGCGCCCGCACCCACTACGACCGGGAGCTGATGGCGCAGGGCGCCGGCAACACGGTCTGCGGGCTGCTCGGCGCCCTGCCCATGACGGCCGTGATCGTGCGGAGTGCCACGAACGTGCAGGCCGGTGCCCGGACGAAGGCGTCCCGCATCCTGCACGGGGTCTGGCTGCTGGCCTTCACGGTGGTCTTCCCGGCGGCGCTCGGCTACATCCCGGTGACCGCCCTCGCAGCCATCCTCGTGCACGCGGGCTGGAAGCTGCTGTCGCTGCGGGAGGTCGGCCGGCTCTGGCGGACCGAGCGCGGCGAGGCGATCGTCCTGACCGGCACGGCGCTGGCGATCGTCGTCACGAACCTGTTCGAGGGCGTCCTCATCGGCCTGCTGCTGGCCGTCGTGAAGACCGCGTGGGACGTCTCGGATATCCACATCTCTGTGGACGAGCAGGCGGACCCGCTCGTCATCCGGCTCACCGGGAACGCGACGTTCCTCCGCCTGCCGAAGGTGCTCGACACGCTCGAGACGATCCCGCACGGACGGGCGGTCGAACTCGACCTGTCCGGCCTGCGCCACCTCGACCACGCCTGCCGTACGGCGCTGCAGTCCTGGGCCGCGCAGCACGACGGGCGGGACGAGAGATCCTCGGTACGCATCGCGGAGCCGGCCGTCACCGGCTGACCCCACGGCCGGTCAGGGCCCGCCCGGGCCCTGACCGGCCTGCCCGGTCCGGGCCTACTCAGCCCGGTCCCGTCCTGCTCGGTTCCGGTCCTGCTCAGTTTCGGTCTGCCCGGTTTCGGTCCTGCTCAGTTTCGGCTTGCCGCCTCGAGCGCGCGGCGGATCCCGGCCTCGCGGGGGCCGAGATAGTACGGCCGGGGACGCACTCCCACCTCGTAAGTGGCCTTGAGGACGGCCGGGATCTCGCGCACGTACAGATACTCGGTGGTGATGCCGGCGTACCGGCTGCTGTCGTCGCCGACGCCCCACGCCTCGATGCCCGCGGCACGGCACAGGGTGAGAGCCCTCGGCAGGTGGAAGTTCTGTGTCACGAGGATCGCCTGGTCCACGCCGAAGATCTGCTTGGCGCGGGCGCAGGAATCCCAGGTGCTGAAGCCCGCGTAGTCCAGCACGATCCGCGTCTGCGGCACGCCCTCCGCGATCAGGACGTCGCGCATGGCGGACGGCTCGTCGTAGTCCTTGCGGCTGTTGTCGCCGGTGACGAGCAGGACCCGGACCTTGCCCGCGCGGTACAGCGTCGCGCCGAGCTTCAGGCGCTCGTCGAGCATCCGGGACGGCTGGCCGGAGGAGTAGATCCCCGCACCGAAGATCATGCCCACGGTCACCCGGGGGGCGTGCGCGACGTCCGTCCGGTAGCGGCCCGCCTCGGCGTACATCCACGCGCCGGGAAGGAACAGTGCGTACCCGCCGAGCGCGCCGAGCACGGCCAACGGCGCCCTACAGCGCCAGACGCCACTCCAGAACCGCCTCATACAGAAGAAGATGCCCGGACCGACCGGTGGGTTCACGGGAAGATCACTCACCCGGGCGTGACCGGGCCGGGTCCTCCGCCTCGGCGGAGGCGGGCCGGCCCCTCCACCGGCCAGGCGACCCTGGCCGGTGCCTCCGACTCAGACCAGGCGGGCCTGGCCGGTTCCTTCGACGATCTCGCCCAGGACCCAGGCCGGCAGGCCGCGCTCGGCCGCCGTCCGCAGCGCGAGGTCGGCGTCGGACGCGGCCACGACGGCGGCCATGCCGACACCCATGTTGAACGTCTTGTCCATCTCCGCGCGCGGCACCCGGCCGTACGTCTCGAGCAGGCCGAAGATCGGCAGCGGCTCCCAGGAGGAGCGCCGCAGGACCGCGTCGCAGCCGGCCGGCAGCGACCGGGCGAGGTTGGCCGCGAGCCCGCCGCCGGTGATGTGCGCGAACGCGTGCACCTCGGCGGCGTCGATCAGGGCCAGGCAGTCCTTGGCGTAGATCCGGGTCGGGGTGAGCAGCTCCTCGCCGACCGTCCGGCTCAGCTCCGGCGGCGTCGCCTCCAGCGACAGGTCGCTCTCGCGCAGGATGTGCCGGACCAGGGAGTAGCCGTTGGAGTGGATTCCGGACGAGGCCAGGCCCAGCACCACGTCCCCGGGTCGTACCCGGTGCGGTCCGAGGACCTTGGCGGCCTCGACCGCGCCGGTGCCCGCCCCGGCCACGTCGAACTCGTCGGGCCCGAGCAGCCCCGGGTGCTCGGCGGTCTCGCCGCCCACCAGGGCGCAGCCCGCCAGCGCGCAGGCCTCCGCGATGCCGCCGACGATCGCGGCGATCCGCTCGGGGACGACCCGCCCGCAGGCGATGTAGTCGGTCATGAACAGCGGCTCGGCCCCGCACACGACCAGGTCGTCGATGACCATGCCGACCAGGTCGTGCCCGATCGTGTCGTACACCCCGAGGCGCCGGGCCAGGTCGACCTTGGTGCCGACGCCGTCGGTGGAGGTGGCCAGCAGCGGCCGCTCGAAGCGCTTCAGCGCCGAGACGTCGAACAGGCCCGCGAAGCCGCTGACGTCCTCGACGACCTCCGGCCGGTGGGACGCGGCGACGCGGGACTTCATCAGCTCGACCGCGCGCTCGCCGGCCGCGATGTCGACCCCGGCCGCGGCGTAGGACGTGCCGGCTGCGGAGTCGTCGGTCACCGGCGGGCCTCTTCGAGCAGGTGCTTGCCGCGGGCGTCGTCGGCGACGTCGATCGGGTAGACGCCGTCGAAGCAGGCCCGGCAGAGCCTGTTCTTGTCCTGCTGCGTCGCGGCGATCAGCTCGTCGAGGGAGATGTAGCCGAGCGAGTCGGCGCCGAGGGACTGCCGGATCTCCTCGACCGAGAGGTTCCCGGCGATCAGCTCGGCGCGGGTCGCGAAGTCGATGCCGTAGAAGCACGGCCAGGCGACCGGCGGGCTGGAGATGCGCACGTGCACCTCCTTGGCCCCGGCCTCCCGGAGCATCTTCACGATCGCCCGCTGGGTGTTGCCGCGCACGATCGAGTCGTCGACGACGACCAGGCGCTTGCCCGCGATCGCCTCGCGCAGCGGGTTCAGCTTGAGCCGGATGCCGAGCTGGCGGATCGTCTGCGACGGCTGGATGAACGTGCGGCCGACGTAGGAGTTCTTGACGAAGCCCTGGCCGTACGGGATGCCGGACTCCTCGGCGTACCCGATCGCGGCCGGCGTTCCGGACTCCGGCGTCGGGATCACCAGGTCGGCCTCGACCGGGTGCTCGCGGGCCAGCCGGCGGCCGACGTCGACGCGGGTGGCCTGGATGCTGCGGCCGGCGATCGAGGTGTCGGGCCGGGCCACGTAGACGTACTCGAACAGGCAGCCCTTCGGCTCGGCGACGGCGAACCGCGTGGACCGCACGCCCGCCTCGTCGATGGCGATCAGCTCACCCGGCTCGACCTCGCGGACGAACGTCGCGCCGACGATGTCCAGGGCGGCGGTCTCGCTGGCGACCACCCAGCCGTGCTCGAGGCGGCCGAGCACCAGCGGGCGGATGCCCTGCGGATCGCGCGCGGCGTACAGCGTGCGCTCGTTCATGAAGACCAGGGAGTAGGCGCCGCGGGCGAGCGGCAGCACCTTCAGCGCGGTCTCCTCGACGCTGCCCTCCCCGTCGGCCAGCAGGGCGGTGAGCACCTCGGTGTCGGTCGTGGCGGTCAGCTCGCCCGGCACGCGCGCGGCCAGCTCCGGCGTGTTGATCAGGTTGCCGTTGTGGCCCAGCGCCATGCTGCCGGTCTCGGTCGACCGGAACGTCGGCTGGGCGTTCTCCCAGACGCTGGACCCGGTCGTCGAGTAGCGGCAGTGACCGACCGCGATGTGCCCGCGCAGGGTGTTCAGCACGGACTCCTCGAAGACCTGGGACACCAGGCCCATGTCCTTGAACACGACGATCCGGGAGCCGTCGCTGACCGCGATGCCGGCCGACTCCTGGCCGCGGTGCTGCAGGGCGTACAACCCGAAATAGGCGAGCTTGCTGACCTCTTCCTCGGGCGCCCACACGCCGAAGACCCCGCAGGCGTCCTGGGGGCTTCGATCACGGGGGTCGAGGTCGTGACTCAGACGTCCGTCTCCATGCGGCACACGCCCAGTCTAATGCGGCATTCGCCAAGCTCACGCCCGCGCCGGTCGAGCGCCCCCACCTGCCCGCACCCGCCGCGCCCCGGCGATCGGCGTGCCGCGCCGCCCGGCCACCCGATGATCGAGCACTATTGGTTTCGAGGTGATGACGCTTTGTATCCGCCGATCCGTGAGACGCCGCCGCAGCGCAGGGGCTTGGGCATCGCCGCGCTGGTCCTCGGGATCGCGGGGCTCCTGACGCTCGCGCTCTGCGGGGTCGGCGTGATCCTGGCCCTCATCGGCCTGGTCATCGGCATCGTCGCGGTGGTCCGGCGGAACGGCCGCGGCATGGCCGTGACGGGCGTCGTCCTGTCCGCGCTGACGCTCGTCATCGCGATCGGCTTCGCCGTGTGGTTCTACGGCCGCATCGAACCGTGCGCGGACCGGACCCGCTACCCCACGAAGGCGGACCGCGACCGGTGCCTCCAAGAGCGGGTCCCCTTCCTGAAATCCAGCCCGACCCCCTGACGAGGCACGAACCCGGCGTTCCTTGACGGGGAACACCGGAGGGGCAGACCATGACGGCGGGCGTCGATCCACCGCCCAACCTCCTTCGGCTCTCCCCGGCAGGGCCGCTCGGCGGAGGCAACGGGGATTCCTTCCTCGGATCGCTGGTCATCCCGCCCGCCACGGGCTCGTTCGCCGGGGGTCGGGCATCGTGGCGCCGAAGGCCCGAGATGACAGCGAACAAGCACTTCAAGCGACGCGTCCGCGAACGCGCCCGGCGTACGGGCGAGTCCTACACCGCTGCCCTCAGGCACCTTCGACGTTCGGAGGCCAAGGAGCACGCCGTGCAGTGGCAGCGCATCGAGAAGCCCGACTTCGGCTACGTCGTCCACGTCCCCCACGACTGGCAGGAGCGGGAGCCGAACCTCGCGAACAGCCCCTGGGAGACCGCCCGGTTCGTCGACCCGCAGGACCGGCGGCACGTTCTGCCTGGGATGCGGCTCGTCCGTTCCGGATGAGGACGAACCGCTGTTCGCCGTGATGGCCGAGCGACTGGAACTGATCGACCAGGGCTGACCTCCGCCCTACCGAGGTTCGTACGGGTCGACCGGCAGGTACGGCGACAGGTCGGCTCGTGCGCCGCTCGCCGAGATCCGGTCGACGGCGTCCGCCCAGGCCAGCCGGCCGGTGGCGAGCAGGACCCAGGTCTTCGGGTCGGTCTCGATGACGTTCGGGGGCGTGCCCCGGGTGTGACGGGGACCCGCCACGCACTGCACGGCGGCGTACGGCGGCACGCGCACCTCGACCGACTTGCCCGGCGCCTGCCCGGCGAGCCGGTCGAGCAGCAGCTTCACGGCCAGGCGCACGGCGGCGCGCTCGGGGTCGGCACCGGCGGCGTACGCGGTCACGACCGCGGCGATCAGGGCGTCGGCGAGGCGGGCGGCCGAGCCCGCGTAGGGCTCCTCGCCGAGGGCGGCGAGCTGGTCGTCGAGTGCGGCGCGCAGCCGCTCCGGTGTGAGTTTGGCCATGGCAGGACAGACGCTACCGGGTCCGAACGACGCCCCTTCTCCCACTGGACCCGCTAAATTGTCTTAATCCCCCATATGCCACTTAACCCCACATGCCGCAGGAGTACCGTCTTGTGGCGGTTTCGGCTTTCGTAGCCGGCGCCCCCCGGCGCACCCCCTGATTTAAGGAGAGCCCCCCTTGAGGGTCCGAGCCAGAAGACTCGTGATCGCAACCTCCGCCGTCGCGGTCGCGGCCGCCGCGGTTCCGGCGTACGCCGCCATCACCAAGCCCAGCGCCCAGGTCGCGGTGGCCTCCGCCGCCGTCTCCTCCCAGGCCGTTCCGGGGCAGTACATCGTCACGATGAAGCGCACCGGAGCCCGCCTGTCCCGGGTCTCCGGCCTCCGCCACGTGCACGACTTCACCAACGGCTTCGCGGCCAAGCTGTCGCCCGAGCAGCTCAAGAAGGTGCAGAGCGACCCCAACGTCGCCGCCATCGAGCAGGACCAGATCTACCGGACCACCACCACCCAGACGCCCGTGAACTGGGGACCGGACCGGATCGACCAGCGCAAGCTCCCGCTGTCGCACTCGTACAAGTACACGCACACCGGCGCCGACGTCGACGCGTACGTCATCGACACGGGCATCGACACGACCCTGAGCCAGTTCCAGGGCCGCGCGGACACGGTGTACGGCAAGGCGGACTGCAACGGCCACGGCACCCACGTCGCGGGCATCATCGGTTCCAAGACGTACGGCGTCGCCAAGGGCGTCAAGCTGCACGGCGTCCAGGTGCTGGACTGCGACGGTGAGGGCTCCACCTCCGACGTGATCGCCGGCATCAACTGGGTGATCGCCCACCACGCCGCCAAGTCGGTGGCCAACCTGTCCCTCGGTGGCAGCAAGTCGACCGCGCTGAACAACGCGGTCACCAAGCTGTCGAAGTCCGGGGTCTTCGTCGCGGTCGCCGCCGGCAACGACAACGGCGACTCCTGCAAGACGTCCCCGTCCAGCGCGGCGAGCGTCGAGGCCGTCGCGGCCAGCACGTCGAGCGACAAGCGCGCCTCGTTCAGCAACTACGGCAAGTGCGTCGACATCTACGCGCCCGGCTACGGCATCAAGTCGACCGTCCCCGGCGGCACCGCGTTCGAGAGCGGCACCTCCATGGCGTCGCCGTTCGTGGCCGGCGTCGCGGCGCTGTACAAGTCGACCTACGGACAGAAGACGTTCGGCACCGTCCAGTCGTGGATCCACTCGAACGCCACCAACAACGTCATCAAGAACAACAAGGCGAACACCCACAACCGCCTGCTCTACAAGAGCACCCTCTGACGTGATCCAGCGAGGAGGCCGCCGTCCCCACGGGACGGCGGCCTCTTCGCGTCGCCGCACCCCGGATCGCCGGTGCCTACCGCCTGCGGAGAGGCGGTAGGCACCGGTGATCAGACCCGAGTCGGAGCCTCAACTCTTGGCCAGGGCGCGGTCGAGGAGAGGGAGCAGGCGGTCCCAGTGGTGCTGCAGTGCGGAGGGGTCGAAGGCATCGGTGTCGGACATCGTGAAGCCGTGGACGGTGCCGGGGTATATCTCGGAGGTGTAGTCGACACCCGCGGCATCCAGGGCCTGGTTGAGCTCGCCGAGGGCCTCGGGCGTGATGTCGGATTCGGCGTGGCCGAAGTGGACCTGGGCGGTGAGCCTGGAGAGGCTGTCGGGCCCCACGGCACCCACGGGGGCGTGGAATCCGGCGACGGCGGCCACCTGGCCGGGGTGGACCGCGGCGGTGCGCACCGCCAGGAGGCCGCCTATGCAGTAGCCGGTCACCGCGACCGGTCCGGCGCCGACCTCGGGCTGGGTGGTGAGGAATCTGAGGTAGGCGTCGGCGTCGCTCAGGACGCGTTCGGTGGTGTGTGCCTCGATCAAGGGCATCACCTGGGCGAAGACCGCGGACCTGGTCTCTTCTCCGATGTACTCGGGAAGCTCGACCACTGGTGCCGGGCCGTGCCGGTAGAAGAAGTTGGGGACGAGCACGTAGTACCCGTGCCCGGCCAGTTCGCGGGCCATCTCCCGCAGTACGGGCCGGAGGCCGAAGCCGTCCGCGTACATCAGCACCCCTGGGTGCCGCTCGCCATGGTCGGGGAAGGCGGCGAAGGCGTCGGCCTGACCGTCCGGGGTGGGGATCTGCAGAGTCTTGATGGGCATGGCTTCTCCTGTCGTGGTCGGTGTGTCGAGCCTGTGATCAACACGACGGAGGCGGAGCCCGCGCGGCAGCAGAAGATCCTCGATTGAACAGCGGGCCCGCACCGGCCCGTTCGGCGCTCAGAGAAGCACCGGGTCACCGATCCGTGTGTGGCGCAATGCCGTCCCGGTAATCATCGCCGCACACCATAGCCCACCGGAATGCGACGAGGGTGCCCGGCTGGTCGACGATGGCGGTGGCGAGTCGAGGATCGCGGCGAGCGCGCCGTACAGCGCCGCGCGCAGCTCCGGCGGCAGGACGCTTTCTCGCGCTGAGGCCGATCCCCGCGCGGGGATCGGCCTCGGAGGTCGCGCTCTGCCCTATCGCTCGGTGACCTTGTGGATCCAGGCGAGTTGCTGGGCGATCTCCCCGGCCCCGGCCATCTTCTCTCGGTCGGAGCCGTAGAAGACGCCGAGCAGGGTCTCCTTGCCGTGTGCGCCGATGCTCATCACCGGGCCTCCAGAGTCGCCGCCGGCAGGAATCCCGGACACCTTCTCCATGCAGAAGTCCGTGCCGCCCGGTACGGCGTAGCCCTCACAGCGGCGGGCGTCCGACCGTACGACCCGCAGCGTCGACTGCTTGAGCACGGGCGACTGGCAGGTGTTCTCATCCTCGGTGCAGGTGGCGCCCCACCCGTACTGCCGCACGATCTCACCGGGGTGGACATGGGCCGTGGCCAGGCGCACCGGGTGGATCTTCATCGGCGAGACCTTGATGAGCATCATGTCGGCGCGCGCGTTCCCCGCCCGCTTGCCCACCGGGCGGACGGTGGTGCCCTTACGCATGTCGAGGTCGCCGACCCGGAACGAGATCCGCTTGTCGGCGACCGCCTGCCCCTGCTCGAAGAAGCAGTGCGAGGCGCTGATGACCCACTGCTTCGTGACCGCCGTCCCGGTGCACACCGGGTGGCCGTCGACGAGCATGCGCACCGCCCACGGGCCGTAAGTGCTCTTCGACCCGCCGATGACGGCCGAGGCCGGCCCGGCCACCATCACCGAACCCGTCACCAGCAACAACGCGGACACCAACAGCACACGAACGCGACGCACCACCGGAACAGATCCTCTCCTCGGGGCAGGGCCTTACCGATGGTGTAGATACGCGGTCAGATCAAAAAGTTTCCGATTACGCGTAGTTCGCCCTCCACCGGTTCACGCTTGCGCCTCGGTGATCGTTCAGTGATGGTCGAGGAATGACGCCGACCCATGATCACGACTCGCAGGACGTGCTCGACGAACAGGTCGCCTACTACCGGGCCCGCGCCCCGGAGTACGAGAGCGGCGTTCTGCCCTTCCTCGGCCCTGAGCTCTCCGCGGCGCTGGACGCGTTCCGCCCGGCCGGCAGCGTGCTCGAACTCGCCTGCGGCCCCGGAATCTGGACCGCGAGGTCGGCTGAGGTCGGAACCGGCTGCCTGCCCCGAAGGCGAGGTCAGCTCTCCTTGACCTCGAGGCCGAGCGCCTGGGCGAGCACGATCGCCTGGTAGGGGTCGATCACCGCGCGGGCCAGGGCGGTGGTGTGCGGGTCCAGTGACGACAGGTCGCTGCCGCGTAGATCGCATTCCGACAGGTCCGCCTTGTGCAGCGACGCGCCGGAGAAGTCGACCTCGCGGAACGACGCCTTCTGCAGCCGCGCGCCCGTGAGGTCGGCCTCCCGCATGCGTACCCGGCGGAACGAGGACCCGCGCAGGTCGGCTCCCGGCAGACCGGTGAAGGACCAGTCGCCGCCCTCCGCCTTCAACAGGCCATAGGTGCAGCCGTCGAACATGCCGCCGACCAGCTTGCATCCGGTGAAGGTGGTGTCGAAGAACGAGCACCGGACGAACGCGCAGTTCACGAAGGCCGAGTCCGTGTACGAGGAGGCGTTGAACCGCACGCCCCGGAACAGGCACTCGGTGAACACCGTCCCTCGCCCCGACGTCTCGGTCAGGTCCACGTCGACGAACTCGACACGGGTGTGCTCCTGTCCGGACAGGTCCCGGCCGTCCCAGTCCTCGGACCTGATGGTGCTCTCGGTGGGCGGTGCGGGCCGCCCGTGCTTGCGGTCGGCCATCGTGCTCCGTTCCTCGGCTGCCCGTGCGCGCGACGTTACCTGAGCTCACCGACAGAACGTCCCTACCCGCGCAGCCGCCGGCGCCGACCGCAACGCTGAAGATCCCTGGCGTTCACCGCCCTCTTGAAGCAGTGAACACCAGGGAATACCGGCGCCTTTGGCCCCCTCGTCATCGGGGCCTCGTCAGGCGACCGGTTCCAGAACCGGTTCCGTCTCCGCGGGGGTCACCCGCCGGGCGCGCAGGGCGTACAGGCTGAGCGGGACGCCGATGAAGACGATCGCGGCGCCGACCAGGAGGGCGAGCTGGTAGCCCGCCAGGAACGCGTGGGTCGGGGTGGAGCCGCCGCGCAGGACCGCGGACTGGCGGGAGGTCAGGATCGCGCCGATGATCGTGACGCCGAGCAGGCCGGACACCTCGCGGGCGGCGTTGAGGACGCCGGAGGCGGCGCCGGCCCGGGCGGGCGGCAGCACGCCGATCACCGCGTCGGTGAGCGGCATCATCGTGAAGCCGGAGCCGACCCCGAAGAGCACGAAGGCGGGCATGAGGTCCATGAAGTGGGCGCCCTCGCCCACGAACGACACCAGGACAAGCCCCGCGACGTTGAGGAAGAGACCTCCGGCCACGGTGCGGTGCGTGCCCAGGCGGCGCGCGACGGGCCCGGCGAACGGCGTGATGACGATCATCGTCAGCGCCATGGGGACGATGGACGCGCCCGCCTCGGTCGGGGAGAAGCCCAGGATGTTCTGCAGGAACATGGCCGTGAACAGGTAGACGCCCATGACGCCGAAGCCCCACAGGACCATCGCGCCGACACCGCCGCTGAACACGCGGTTCCGGAACATCGACAGGTCCACCATCGGGTCGTCGGTGCGGGTCTCGATCACGACGAACGCCGCCATGGCGACCGCGGCGAGGGCGAAGGCCCCCAGGATCAGCGCGGACGTCCAGCCCCGGTCCGATCCCTCGATCAGCGCGTACGTGACGGAGAACAGGGCCACCGCGGAGGTCAGCAGGCCCGGGAGGTCCAGGCGGCGGCGTGCGGCCTCGGCGGTCTCGCGCATCGACACCGCGATGATGGCGATCGTCACCACGCCCACCGGCACGTTGATGAGGAAGATCCAGCCCCAGTGCCAGCGGTCGCTGATGAAGCCGCCGGTGAGCGGGCCGAGCGCCAGGGCGAGCGCGCCCACGGCGCTCCACACGCCGACCGCCCTGCTCCGCTCCCGTGGGTCGGGGAACGTCGAGGAGATGATCGCGATGGTCGACGGCGCCGACAGCGCCGCCCCGATGCCCTGCAGGACACGGGCCGTGATCAGCATCGTCTCGTCGTTCGCGATCCCGGCCAGCAACGACGCGCCGGTGAAGACCGTCAGCCCGGCCAGGAACAGCCGGCGGCGGCCGTACACGTCGCCGAGCCTGCCGCCGACGAGCATCAGGCCGGAGAAGACCAGGATGTAGCTGCTGACGATCCACTCCAGTCCGGACAGCGTCAGGTGCAGGTCGCGCTGGATCGACGGCAGCGCCACGTTGACGACGTTGTTGTCCAGGTAGGTCATGAAGGTCGCCAGCGCCACCCCGGTCAGGGTCCACCAGCGTCGACGAGATTCCATCGGTCCCCGCTCCTATACAGCGTTCTTATACGTCGTACATGTACGACGTATAGGGAAACTTGTACGGCGTATAGTTGTCAAGTGGCCACGACAGAGGAGCGGGCCCGGCTCAGCCGGGAGACGGTGGTGGACGGCGCGCTCGCGCTCGTCGACGAGGAGGGCCTGGACCGGCTGACGGTCCGGCGGCTCGCCCAGCGGCTCGGCGTCACGCCGATGGCGCTGTACTGGCATTTCAAGAACAAGGAGGAGCTGCAGGGCGCGCTGGTCAACCGATTGTGGTCACTGGTCGACACGGACGTCGATCCGGCCACGCCGTGGCACGCCAGGCTGCACGTGCTGATGACGTCGGTCGTGGCCGTGCTCCGCACGCACCCGAGCGCGGCCCAGCTCATGATGACCGCGAACCTCGAGGCGGCCCCGTACTGCTACGACTCGATGGAGACGGCCCTCGTGCTCCTCGCCGAGGGCGGGTTCACCCCCGACCAGGCGGCCGCCATCAGCAAGTACGGCCTGCGCACGGCGACGATGCTGGCCGTCCGTGATCCGAAGATGCAGCCGCAGATGACCGCCGAGGAGGTGGCGGAGGCCCGCCGGCGCAAACGCGTCATGTTCGAGACGCTGTCCTCCGACCGGTACCGGCACGTCGTCGAGGCCGCCCCGGCGCTCGCCGCCATCGACCAGTCCGACGCCGAGGTCGCCCTCGGCATCGAGCTGTTCGTCGCCGGCGTGCGGGCCCTGGCCCCGAACGGCTGACGACGCGACGCCGCCACGGGGCCCTCGCCGCGCCGGGTGGGGAACCACCCGGCGCGGCGGAACTCTCAGCCGAACAGGGCGGGCAGGGCGCCCTGGTGCACCTCGCGCAGCTCGCTCAGCGGGATGGAGAACACGCCCTCGACCTCGAACGCGTCGCCGCCGACCGTGCCCAGGCGGCGGACCGGGACCCCGGCCGCCTCGGCCAGCGCGGTCACCCGCTCCTCGTGCTCCGGGTAGACGGCCACGACGGCACGGGCCACCGACTCGCTGAACAGCTCGGTGAACGGGTCGTCCGGCAGGTTGATCACGCAGCCGAGCCCGCCGCGCAGGCACGACTCGACCAGCGACTGGGACAGGCCGCCGTCGGAAAGGTCGTGCGCGGCGTTCAGCACGCCTTCGTGCGCCCCGGCCACGAGCACCGACGCCAGCGCCGCCTCGGCGGCCAGGTCGACGCGCGGCGGCAGGCCGCCGAGGTGCTGGAACACGACGTGCGCCCACTCCGAGCCGCCGAACTCCGGCCGGGTCTCGCCGAGCAGCAGCAGCGTGGTGCCCTCGACGTTGAACGACATCGGCACCCGCCGGTTGACGTCGTCGTGGACGCCGAGGACGCCGATCACCGGAGTCGGGTTGATCGGCGTACTGCCCGTCTGGTTGTAGAAGCTCACGTTGCCGCCGGTCACCGGGACGCCCAGTGCCTGGCAGCCGTCCGCGAGCCCCTCGACGGCACGCGCGAACTGCCACATGACCTCCGGGTCCTCCGGGGAGCCGAAGTTCAGGCAGTTCGTCACCGCGAGCGGCCGCGCGCCCGTCGTGGCGACGTTGCGGTACGCCTCGGACAGCGCGAGCTGCGCGCCGGCGTACGGGTCGAGCCGGGCGTACCGACCGTTGCCGTCGGTGGCCAGCGCGATGCCCTGCGGCCCGTCGCCGATGCGGATCACACCGGCGTCCTCCGGCGTGGCCAGCACCGTGTTGCCGAGCACGAACCGGTCGTACTGCGAGGTCACGAACGTCTTGTCGGCCAGGTTGGGCGAGCCCACCAGCCACAGGACCGTGTTGCGCAGGTCGTCCGCGGTCGCGGGGCGCGGCAGGCGGCCGGGGCCGTCGGCCTGTAGCTGCCCCAGGTCCGCCGGCGGCTCGTACGGCCGCTCGTACACCGGCCCCTCGTCGGCGGCGGTACCCGGCGGGATGTCGACGATCGTCGCGCCGTGCCAGGTCATGCGCAGCCGCCCGGTGTCGGTGACCTCACCGATCACCGTGGCCAGGACGTCCCACTTGGCGCAGACCTCGAGGAAGCGCTCGACCTTGGCC
The DNA here is from genome assembly GCF_039542035.1 of Actinoallomurus liliacearum. NCBI lineage: Bacteria > Bacillati > Actinomycetota > Actinomycetes > Streptosporangiales > Thermomonosporaceae > Actinoallomurus > Actinoallomurus liliacearum. The sequence goes on along the minus strand of NZ_BAABHJ010000040.1, from coordinate 738,671 downwards.
GGCTCGACCACGGCCATCATGCGCTCCTGAGACTCGCTCATCAGGATCTCTTCGGGCCGCAGCGTCGGGTCACGCAGCGGGACCTTGTTCAGGTCGACGTCCATGCCGCCGGTGCCGGCCGCGGACAGCTCGGTCGTGGCGCACGAGACGCCGGCCGCGCCGAGGTCCTGGATGCCGACGACGAGGTCCTCGGCGAAGATCTCCATGCAGCACTCGGTGAGGAGCTTCTCCATGAAGGGGTCGCCGACCTGCACCGACGGGCGCTTCTGCTGCGACTCCTCATCGAAGGTGGCGCTGGCCAGCACGGACGCGCCGCCGATGCCGTCCGGCCCGGTGCGCGCGCCGAACAGGATGACCTTGTTGCCCGGCCCCGGCGCGATCGCCCGCTTGATGTCCTCGGGCTTGAGCACGCCGACGCAAAGGGCGTTGACCAGCGGGTTCGCGGAATAGCAGGCGTCGAAGACGACCTCGCCGCCGATGTTGGGCAGGCCGAGACAGTTGCCGTAGCCACCGACGCCGCGTACGACGCCGTCGAGCACCCGGCGCGTGTCCGGCGCGTCCGGCGGGCCGAACCGCAGGGAGTCCATCACGGCGACCGGCCGGGCGCCCATGGACAGGATGTCGCGGACGATGCCGCCGACGCCGGTGGCCGCACCCTGGTACGGCTCGACGTACGACGGGTGGTTGTGCGACTCGATCTTGAAGGTGACGGCCCAGCCGTTGCCGACGTCGACGACCCCGGCGTTCTCCCCCATGCCGACGAGCAGCGCGTCGGTCTTCGGGGCCTTGTCGGCGAACTGCCGCAGGTGGACGCGGGAGCTCTTGTACGAGCAGTGCTCGCTCCACATGACGGAGTAGATCGCCAGCTCGGCGGAGGTCGGCCGCCGGCCCAGGATCTCCCGCACGCGGGCGTACTCGTCGTCCTTCATGCCGAGCTCGGCGTACGGCAGCGGGAGCTCGGGCGTCCCCGCCGCGCGGTCGACGGTGTCCACCTCCACCGGCCGCACGGCCGTCGGCTCGGTGGCCGCCTCGGCGGAGCCCGCCACGGCCGGCTCCACGCGCTCTTCGGACCGCTCGTCGCCCTGCTCGTTCACCGGGATGTTCGGCACCTGCTCACTCATGAGTGGATCAACTTCTTGACGACCGAGGTGAAGAAGCCGAGGCCCTCGGTGGACGTACCGGTCAGGGCCTCGACCGCGTGCTCCGGGTGCGGCATGAGGCCGACGACGTTGCCGGCCTCGTTGCAGATGCCGGCGATGTCGTTCAGCGAACCGTTGGGGTTGACGTCGAGGTAGCGGGCCACGACCCGGCCGCTGGACTCCAGCTCGTCGATGGTCTCCTGGTCGGCGACGTAGCAGCCGTCCATGTTCTTGACCGGGATGACGACCTCCTGGCCCTCCTCGTAGTCGGTGGTCCAGGCGGTGTCGGTGTTCTCGATGCGCAGCCGCTGGGCGCGGCACACGAAGTGGAGGCCGACGTTCTGGGTCAGCGCGCCCGGCAGCAGGTGCGACTCGCACAGCACCTGGAAGCCGTTGCAGATGCCCAGCACGGGAAGGCCGTCGCGCGCGGCGGCGACCAGCTTTTCCATGAGGGGCGCGAACCGCGCGATGGCCCCGGCGCGAAGGTAGTCGCCGTAGGAGAATCCGCCGGGCAGGATGACGGCGTCCACGCCGAGCAGATCGCCCTCGGCATGCCACAGGGACACCGGCTCGGCGTCCGCGAGGCGGACTGCTCGTGCGGCGTCCCGGTCGTCCAGCGACCCAGGGAAGGTGATCACGCCCACACGGGCTGACATGGGCACACTCCGATACAGGAACGGACTCAGCGTGCCCCAGCTTATCCGGGGTTCAACGGGCTTCTGGCGCGGCATTCCCACCCGATGTAACAGACAGAGGCGATAGGGTCACAACCTGTGAAGCTGGTGGTGCAGGTGAAGCTGCTGCCGACGCCCGAGCAGGCGGCGGCGCTCGCAGCAACCCTGGCTCTATGCAACACCGCGGCGAACGAGGTATCAGCGGTCGCGTTCGCCCACGGCGTGTTCGCCCGGCAGAAGCTGCAAAAACTCGTCTATACCGATCTGAAGGCGCGGGGGCTGTCGGCGCAGCCCGCGTTACATGTGATCCGCAAGGTCGCCGACGCCTACACCGCGCTGCACGCTCAAATCGAGGCAGGCCTGCTGGGCGGTGAGCACTCACGCCAGCGCCGGAAGGCCACGTCCAAGCCCATCACCGTGCGGGCCGACGCCGCCCAGCCGTTCGATGACCGATGCCTGTCCTGGCAGATGGACGCCCGGACCATCTCGATCTGGACCGCCCGGGGCCGGGTCCGGGACATCGCCTTCACTGGCGAGCCCGGGCAACTCAAGTTCCTGGCGGACCACCGCAAAGGCGAGACCGATCTGGTGCACCGCGACGGGATGTTCTTCCTGATCGCCACCTGTGAGATCGAACAGGTTCTACGGGTCGAGCCCGCTGATTGGATCGGGGTGGACCGGGGGATCGTGAACCTGGCCACCACCTCCGACGGCGACAACCACCAAGGCAAAGGCCTTGCCCGGTACCGCAGGCGCCAAGCCCGGCTGCGTGCCCAGTTGCAGGCCAAGAAAGCCGCAGGCAGCCGATCGGCCGCCCGCCGGCTGGCCCGCCGCGCACAGCGGGAGGCACGGCACGCCGCGAACGAGAACCACAAGATCAGTAAGAGCATCGTGACCGATGCCCGACGCACCGGACGCGGTATCGCGCTTGAGGAACTGAGCGGGATACGCGATCGGGTACGGCTCAGGCGGCACCAGCGGGCCACACACTCCTCTTGGCCGTTCCACCAGCTCGGCACCTTCATCCAGTACAAGGCCCAGCGGGCCGGGGTGCCGTTCTTGGAAGTGGACCCGGCCTACACCTCCCAGCGGTGTCCCGTGCCATGGTGCGGGCACACCGAGCGGGCCGACCGGCCCGACCGGAACACCTTTTGTTGTCGCCGGTGCGGGTTCGCTGGCCCCGCCGACGTCATCGCCGCCATGAACATCCGGAAACGGGCGTGCGTGGTGTGGGCATTCGTCAGCATGCCCGTCCCCACCCCCAAAGGGGGGCAGGGGAGATGCGACCCCGGCACGACACCCAGCCGCGACAGGGAGCGCAACAAGGCGTGAACGCCCAGGCAACAACCACGGCCGTTCACGGCTAAGAAGCTGACCCTGCGGTTTTCAAAAGTTGAGGCTCGAGGAACCGCATCGGCGACTCCTCCTGCCAGCTCAGCCGCTTCTGGAGGTAGACGACGGTGCCCGTGTCCGGGCGGCTGTCGAACGTGACGTCGTCGACGAGTGCCCGCATGATCTTGATCCCGCGTCCGGACTCCGAATCGAGACCCGCGTTCTTCTCCGCGTCGCTTCGGAAGCCGTGCCCCGTGTCGGCGACCTTCAGGACGCAGTGATCCCCGGCGATACTGGCGATCACTTCATAGTGACTCGCCGAATCAACGTGCTGCACGACATTCGTGCAGGCTTCGGATGCGGCCACGAGAAGGTCGGCAATACAGGCTTCCGAAACCCCCAACCCGCGCAGCGTATCGCCCAGGACCCGGCGGATCACCGGGATGCTGAGAGTCTCACGCGGCAAGTCGAGTGAGAACTTCATATCCACCGGTCACCTCGTGTCATCCTTTGACCCCTGACCTGGGGGTCGACCCCGTCTCCGTGATTCTTTCAACGAAGCTAAGGCTTCCCCGGTGGAAACTGGCGTAATCGCGTGACCGAGCTAACTTTAGGCGACTATTCGGCGCGGAGTTCGAACGTCTCGATGACCGGGTTGGCCAGCAACGTCTCGGCCATCTTCCGAACACGTTCCGTGGCCGCTTCGTCGGCCGGTCCTTCCAGTTCGATCTCGAACCGCTTCCCTTGCCGAACCTCGGTGACGCCTTCGAAACCGAGCCGCGGCAGTGCGCGGGCGACCGCCTGGCCCTGGGAATCGAGAATTTCCGGCTTGAGCATGACCTCGACGATGAAACGCGCCATGGTGACCCCCTCTGATCTGCAGCTACGGCATCGAAGCGTACGGCACGTCCGGCCGCCCGATGACGCGAAGCCTCTCCGATGGGATCGTAGAAGCCGATCAAGCCCCCCGGAGGATTCGTCATGCGCGCCGAGGAACTGACCGAGTCGGAGTCGGCCCTGTGGGAGGCGTTCTCCGCCGCGCGGACCGTCGACCTCGGCGGCCAGGGCGAGGTGCGCGCCGAGGTGATCGCGGCGCTGCTCTCGGGCGCGCGGCCGCCCGAGCCGGGGCGGGTGCCCGCGGTCCGGCTCACCGGCGCGAAGATCACCGGGCGGCTCGATCTGTCCTTCGCCGACGTGCCGTACGCCGTCCTGCTGCGCGACTGCGAGTTCGCGGAGAGGCCGAGTCTGTACGGCGCCCGCCTCCGGCAGGTCAACCTGTCCGGCTCCCGGCTGCCGGGCCTGCAGGCCGCCGACGCCCGGATCGACGGCCTGCTCTGGCTGGAGGGCTGCCGGTTCGACGGGCCGGTCGTTCTCGTCGGGACGCAGGTCGACGGCGCACTGTCCCTGAGCTCGGCGCGGATCGACGCTGAACGCGCGCTGCAGGCGGCCGACCTGACCGTCGCCCGCGACCTGATCGCCGTCGGCCTGACCGTCTCGGGATCGGCTCGCCTGCGGGGCGCGCGGGTGCAGGGCGCGATCGTCCTCGACCGCGCCCGGCTCTCCTGCCCGGGCGGTGTCGCGCTGGAACTGGACCGGGCCCGGGTCGAGGGCGCGGTCGCGCTCGGCGACGGGCTGCGCGCCGAGGGGATGGTCAGCCTGCGGTCTGCGGTGATCGGCGGCACGCTCGAGTTGCGCGGCGCGGAACTGGTCAATCCTTCCGGCATGGCGCTGCGCGGGCACCTCCTCACCGTCGGAAGCAGCCTGCGGGCCTCGAACGTCCGGGCGACCGGGCAGGTCTACCTCAACGCGGCGCACATCACCGGGTCGATCGTTCTCGACGGGACCCACCTGTCGAATCCAGGCGGACCCGCGCTGCGCGCCTCTCGGGCGGAGATCACCGGCGGCGTCTTCGCCAGGTACGGATTCGTCGCCGACGGCGCGATCCACCTGGTCGACACGCGTGTCGGGGCCGGCCTCGACCTGTCCAGCGCCCGGATCACCGCACCGGGGACCGTGGCGCTCAAGGCCAATGGGATCTCCGTCGGCGGCGCCGTGAACTGCTGCGACGGCTTCACCGCCGTCGGCGAGGTGTCGCTCGAGGCCGCCACGGTGCAGGACTCACTCGTCCTGGACGGGGCCCGGCTGTCGAACCCGGGCGGTCCCGCGCTGTCCGCGAACCGGATCGAGGTGGGCGGGACGATCTCGGGCAAGGGCGGCCTGACGGCCGAAGGCGGGATCTGGCTTCTGGACGCCCACGTCGGCGCGAGCGTCGAGTTGAACGGGGCGGCGCTGTCGAATCCGGGCGGGCGCGCCCTGACCGCCTCAGGGATCGACGTGGGCCGGGTGGTCGACTGCTGCGACGGGTTCACCGCCGATGGCCGGGTCTCCTTCTCCAGCGCCCGGGTCGGCGGCGAGGTCTGCTTCGCGGACGCGAAGATCGACGCGTCCGCCACCCTCCACGGGGCTCGCGCCACCGCCGTGCGGCTGACCGAGGGCACGCGCATCACCGGCCCTCTCGACCTGCAGCACGCGACGATCACCGTGGTCCGCGACCACCCGGCGGGCTGGCCGACGCAGACACTGCTCGCGGGGTTCTCCTACGACTCCTTCGACACGCCGCTGTCCGCGGCCGACCGGGTGGCCTGGCTCGACGGCGCGGCCGGGTACCAGCCGCAGCCGTACGAACAGCTGGCGGCCGTGTTCCGGCGGCTCGGGCAGGACGCCGACGCCCGTACGGTCCAGCTCGCCCGGCAGCGCCGCCGCCGGCGGACCCTGCCGCGCTGGCTGGCCCTCTGGGGCATGGTCCAGGACTGGACGGTCGGCTACGGCTACCGGCCGCAGCGCGCCGTGCTCTGGCTGGCCGGGCTGCTGCTCGTCGGCGCCGCGGCGTTCGGCGCCCACCACCCGCCACCGCTCAAGGCCGGCGAGGCCCCTCCGTTCAACCCGGTCCTCTACACGCTCGACCTGCTCCTGCCGATCGTCGGCTTCGGCCAGGAGTCGGCGTACGCGCCGCGCGGCTGGCAGCAGTGGCTCGCCGCCGCACTCGTCGCGTCGGGCTGGATCCTCGCCACCACGATCGCCACAGGCGTCACCCGGGTCCTCTCCCGTCAGTAGCCGGACTGAATTCCTACTTCTTTGATAATCTGACTCCATGAGCGAGCAGGCGTACAGCGTCGGCGAAGGCCCAGCGACCAGGGTGAGTCTCTCCCTACCCGAGGGAACGGCCGAAGCGATCCGCCAACGGGTCGGCAAGCGCGAGTTCTCGGCCTTCATCACGGAAGCGGTCGAGCGCGAGCTGCGCGGCCAGATCCTGGATGAGTACCTGGCCGACTACGAACGCCGCAAGGGACCGGTCTCAGCACGAGAACAGGAGACGGCGCGCCAGGTCTTCGACGAGGTGTTCGCCGAGGAGGGCAATTGGCCCGCCGCAAGCTGAGCCACGAGGGCACCCTCGTGCTCGACTGTGAGGGACTGTCGAAGCTCGTCGATGATCACGAGCGTGTCGTCGCGTTGGTCACGGAATCCCGCAAAAGAGGCATGGAGGTGGTGATCAGCGCGCTGACCATCATCGAAGCCGCGCATCGCCGGACCGACAAGGCGCGACTGGCCTGGCTCCTCTCAGGTGTGCGGATCGTTCACGTCGGCGAAGAGGAGGCCAAGGCCGCCTCGACGATGCTGATCAACGCCGGGTTGCACGGCCACAAGTACGCGATCGACGCCCTCGTGGCCGAGATGGCCGTACGGCAGCGGCGTCCAGTCGTCCTTCTCACCTCGGACATCGACGACATGACGAAGCTCTGCGGTGATCGGGTGCGTCTCGTGTCCGTGTAAGCGATCACACCGGTCGGGTCGCCGACGCGCTATACATGAAGGTTCTGTCGTCACCCCGGAGCCGTGGATGTTGATCGATGACCTGACCAAGCCCGAGCGGGTGCTCTGGGACGCGTTCCCGCGCGGTGAGACGGTGGACCTGTCCGGCGGCGACGAGGACTTCGACGCCACGAACGCCTGGGGCCCCGAGCGCACCATCCGCGCCGAGGTGATCTCCGCGCTGCTGCTGGGCGCGCGGGAGAACGAGCCCGGCCAGGTCGCCGCCGTACGTCTGACCGGCGCGCGGATCACCGGCACGCTCAACCTCGGGCACGCCCACGTCACCGTCCCGCTCGCGCTCACCGGCTGCCAGCTCACCGACGCGCCGCACCTGTACTGGGCGCAACTGCGCAGCGTCCACCTCATGCGCTGCCGGCTGCCCGGCCTGGTCGCCTCGGGCGTGCGCATCGACGGGCACCTGTGGCTGGAGGGCAGCCACATCTACGGCGGCGTGTGGCTCGACAGCGCCCACATCACCGGCATCCTGAACCTGACCGGCGCCTACCTGTCCCACCCGGGCGGCGACCCGCCGCTGCTGGCCGACCGCCTCATCGTCGACAACAACGTCTACTGCGACCAGGGCTTCACCGCCGAGGGCGAGGTGCGGCTGCCGGGCGCGCACATCGGCGGCCTGCTCAACCTGCGCGGCGCGCGGCTGCGCAACCCGAAGGGCCAGGCGCTGTACGCCAGCCGGCTCGCGGTCGCGGCCAACATGTTCTGCGACGGCGGGTTCAGCGCCGAGGGGGAGATCCGGCTGCGCGGCGCGCGCATCGGCGGGTACCTCTCGATGGTCGGCGCGACCGTGTCGAATCCGGGCCGTATCGCGCTGAACTGCGCCGACATGAGCATCGAGACGGACATCTACTGCTCGGACGGCTTCCGTTCCGAGGGCGTGGTCAGCCTGGCGGGCGCGCACATCGGCGGCCTGTTCAGTCTGCGCGGCGGCCGGCTCTCCAACCCGGCCGGAGTCGCCCTGAACCTCCAGCGGGCCCAGGCCGAAGAGGTGCTGCTGCGGGCCGCCGAGCCGATCAAGGGCGTCGTCGACCTGAGCTACGCGCGGATCAAGCTGCTGCGCGACGACCCGCTGTCGTGGGCGCCGAGGTACCAGCTCGACGGCCTGACGTACGAGATGATCGACCCGCCGCTGACCGCCAAGGAGCGGCTCAAGTGGGTGGCCCGCGACACGGACGGCTACATCCCGCAGCCGTACGAGAAGCTCGCGGAGACCTACCGGGTCCTCGGCCACGACGGCGAGCGGCGCTCCGTCCTGCTGGCCAAGCAGCGGGCGCGCCGGAACACCCAGCCGGTGCCGCGCCGGATCTGGGGGTACGTCCAGGACTGGACCGTCGGCTACGGCTACCGGCCCTTCCTGGCGGCCGCGTGGCTGGTGGCGCTGCTGGCGTTCGGCACCGTGGTCTTCCAGCACCGGCCGCTGATCCAGGAGCCGGGGCACAACACGCAGTTCAACCCGTTCCTGTACACCCTGGACCTGCTGCTACCGGTGGGCTCGCTGGGCCAGGAGGGGGAGTTCGCGCCGCACGGCATCTACCTGTGGATATCCGACGCGCTCGTCGCCGCGGGCTTCATCCTCGGCCTGACCGTCGCCGCCGGAGCGACCCGCGTACTGTCCCGAGAGTGATCCACTCCTACCGAATCAGCGCGTGATTCGCGTTGGTGGCAGGGCACAACCTTCCGGGTACGTTTCCGTAGGAGCAAAGGCTTGCGCCCGGGTACGTGGCCTCTGTCACGATGACGACTACGTCTCCCGTACTCGCCGGGATCCGCGGGAAGGGCGACGCGCAACCAGGCCGACCGCGGCGATCCCGCGAACGGCCCTGAACGCACGAGGAGTGGCACGTGATCGTCGACGCCGCGCGCGGTGCGCCCCTGGGCACCGACGCACAGTCTCCCCCATCGGAACTCGTCCAGCTGCTCACCCCTGAGGGCGAGCGCGTCGAGCACCCCGACTACGACGTGAACCTGACCCCCGAGGAGATCAAGGGTCTGTATCGCGACCTGGTGATCGTCCGCCGGATCGACACCGAGGCCGTCGCGCTGACCCGCCAGGGCGAGCTGGGCATCTGGGCCTCGCTGCTCGGCCAGGAGGCCGCGCAGATCGGCTCGGCGCACGCCCTGCGGCCGGACGACATGGCGTTCCCCAGCTACCGGGAGCACGGTGTGGCCTGGTGCCGGGGCGTCGACCCGCTCGACCTCCTGGGTCTCTTCCGCGGCGTGAACCACGCCGGGTGGGACCCGAAGGAGCACAACTTCCACCTCTACACGATCGTCATCGGCAGCCACACCCTGCACGCCACCGGCTACGCCATGGGCATCCAGCGCGACAGCGCCGAGAACGCCGCCATCGTCTACTTCGGCGACGGCGCGACCAGCCAGGGCGACGTCAACGAGGCGTTCGTCTGGTCGGCCGCGCAGAACGCCCCGATCGTCTTCTTCTGCCAGAACAACCAGTGGGCCATCTCCGAGCCGCTGGAGAAGCAGTCCCGCATTCCGCTGTACCGCCGCGCCGAGGGCTTCGGCTTCCCCGGCATCCGCGTCGACGGAAACGACGTCTTCGCCGTGCACGCCGTCACCCAGAAGGCCCTCGAGAACGCCCGCAGCGGCCAGGGCCCGACGCTCATCGAGGCGTTCACCTACCGGATGGGCGCGCACACCACCACGGACGACCCGACGCGCTACCGGCTCCAGGCCGAACTCGAGTCCTGGAAGCTCAAGGACCCGATCGAGCGCCTCAAGGCCTACCTCGTGAAGAACCAGCTGGCCGACCGCGCGTTTTTCGACGCGATCGACGCCGAGGCCAAAGAGGTCGGCTCGGACCTGCGGAAACGGTGTCTAGAATTGCCCGACCCGGAGCCGACGGCGATCTGGGAGAACGTCTATGCGACCGAGCACTCGCTGCTCGCGGAAGAACGCGGCCAGTTCACCTCGTACCTGGCGACGTTCGAGGATGTGTCCCGATGAGGGGGCGGCCGACTCGGGCCGGGGGTACGCGCGGAGGGGAGTGCGACGGTGAGCGCTGAGACGCTGACTCTTTCCAGAGCTATGAACGAGGGCCTTCGCAAGGCCATGGAGAACGACCCGAAGGTCCTCATCATGGGTGAGGACGTCGGCAAGCTCGGCGGTGTCTTCCGGGTGACCGACGGTCTGCAGAAGGACTTCGGCGAGGCGCGCGTCATCGACACGCCGCTGGCCGAGTCCGGCATCGTCGGCACGGCCATCGGCCTCGCGCTGCGCGGCTACCGGCCGGTGTGCGAGATCCAGTTCGACGGGTTCGTGTTCCCGGCGTTCAACCAGATCACCACGCAGCTCGCCAAGATGCGGATGCGGTCGCTCGGCACGCTCGAACTGCCGGTCGTCATCCGCATCCCGTGCGGCGGCGGCATCGGCGCGGTCGAGCACCACAGTGAGTCGCCGGAGGCGTACTTCACCCACACCGGCGGCCTGCGCGTCGTCGCGTGCTCGAACCCGTCCGACGCGTACACGATGATCCAGCAGGCCATCGAGTGCCCCGACCCGGTGATCTTCTTCGAGCCGAAGCGCCGCTACTGGGACAAGGCCCCCGTCGACCGCGACCTGTCCAAGGCCGCGCCGTTCGACAAGGCCGTCGTCGCGCGCCCGGGCGAGGACGTGACCGTGCTCGCGTACGGGCCGATGGTCAAGACCTCCCTCGAGGCCGCGCAGGCCGACGAGCAGCACTCGATCGAGGTCATCGACGTCCGCTCGCTCAACCCGCTCGACGAGGCGACGATCCTGGAGTCCGTACGCCGCACGGGCCGGTGCGTCGTCGTGCACGAGGCGCCGGTCTTCAACGGGTACGGCGGCGAGCTCGCCGCCCGGATCACCGAGAAGTGCTTCTACCACCTGGAGGCACCGGTGCTGCGGGTCGGCGGCTTCTCCACGCCGTACCCGCCGTCCCGTCTCGAGGACCACTACCTGCCCGACCTCGACCGCGTCCTCGACGCCGTCGACCGGACCTTCGCGTGGTGAGCATGGGCGAGCTGAAACAGTTCAAGCTGCCGGACGTCGGTGAGGGCCTGACCGAGGCCGACATCGTCAAGTGGCACGTACGGCCCGGCGACGCCGTCGAGGTCAACCAGACGATCGTGGAGATCGAGACGGCCAAGGCCGTCGTCGAGCTGCCCTGCCCGTACGAGGGCACAGTCGCCGAGCTCCTCGTCGAGGAGGGCACGACCGTCGACGTCGGCGTCCCGATCATCTCGGTCGCGGTCGGCGGCGACGTCCCGGCCACCGGGACGACGGCGGAGGAGACCGCGCCCGCCCCCGCCGCCGAGGGCGCGCGGGAGCCGGGCATGGAGGGCAGCCCCGCCCCGGCGGTCGACCCGGCCGCCCCGGAGCAGAAGCGCGTCCCGGTGCTGGTCGGCTACGGCGTGAAGGCCGGCTCTACCAAACGCCGCCCCCGCAAGGCCGCGGCCTCCAGCGCCTCGGCCCCGGCCGCGTCCGCCGTACGGGCCGAGCCCGCCGCACCGGCGCAGCCCGTCCCCGTCCCCGTCCCCGCCTCCCGGCCCGCCGGGTCGCGGGTCGCGGTCCTGGCCAAGCCCCCGGTCCGCAAGCTGGCCAAGGACCTGGGCGTCGACCTGAGCGGCGTCACCGGCAGCGGCCCGCAGGGGTCGATCACCCGGGACGACGTCCGCCAGGCCGCCGAGGCCCCCGCGGCCCCGGTCCGTACAGCGGGCGAGCGGCGGGAGGAGCGCATCCCGATCCGCGGCGTGCGCAAGCACACGGCGGCGGCCATGGTGCAGTCGGCGTTCACCGCGCCGCACGTCACCGAGTGGCTGCAGGTCGACGTGACCGAGACGATGAACGCGGTGAAGCGGCTGCGCGAGCTGCCCGACTTCGAGGGCGTCAAGGTCTCGCCGCTGCTGCTGGTCGCCAAGGCGCTGCTGCTGGCGGTCCGGCGCAACCCGCTGGTCAACTCGGCGTGGGACGAGGACGGGCAGGAGATCGTGGTCAAGCGCTACGTGAACCTGGGCATCGCCGCCGCGACCGAGCGCGGGCTGATCGTGCCGAAGGTCCGGGATGCCCACGACCTGTCGCTGCCGGACCTGGCCCGGGCACTCGCCGACCTCGCCGCCACGGCGCGCGCCGGCAAGTCCACCCCGGCCGACCTGTCCGACGGCACGATCACGATCACGAACGTCGGCGTCTTCGGCATCGACGCGGGCACCCCGATCCTGCCCCCCGGCGAGTCTGCCATCCTCGCCGTCGGCCAGATCCGGGACATGCCCTGGGTGCACGAGGGCGAGATCAAGGTCCGCAAGGTGACGACGCTGGCGCTGTCGTTCGACCACCGCATCGTCGACGGCGAGCTCGGCTCCGCCGTCCTTCGCGAGGTCGGCGCCATGCTCGAGGACCCCATGCGCATGCTCGCCTGGTCCTGACGGAGAAGGGCTCCGGGTCGCCCCGGCCCGGAGCCCTTTTCTCTGCGTGACCACAGGCGGAGATCACTCACTGGCAGCGAGTACGTTAAGTACTCGACGTACTTGCCGTAGTCACAAAAACGGTATGATCGGTGACAGGGAGTGGCATCATGTCGTCTGTGCACTTCAACAGCTACACGGAGGCTCGCGCGCATCTGAAGGATCTCCTCGATGCGGCAGAGCTGGGATGCACGGCGACCGTACGCCGGGAGTCCTCGATGGCAGCGGTCGTCGACGCCGCCCGGCTGCGGCACTTCCTTGCCGTCGTGAGTCCGGTCCGGGCGCAGGTCGTGGCCGAGGACGGCGGCTGGTCGGTCTTTCTCCCCGGGTTGCCCATCTCCGCCGACGGCGCCACGTTCGACGAGGCGATCGACGAGATGGTGGATGCCCTTCGTGAGTACGCCGCCGACTGGCAAGAGCGACTGCGCGAGGCCCCTAACCATCGTCAGCAGTGGGGGCTGGTCCAGCTGATCAATCTTAGCGACGACGACCAGCTACGTGCCTGGCTCACCGGGGACGGCACATGACCTGGCCACAGCCCACCCGGAAGGATCACGAGTGCTTCTGCGTGACCGAAGGGTGGCGCCGGGTGCGCGACGCGCGCGGACGCGTCGGAACACATCATGCGACCTACGAGCTGGACCTGCCCGACGGGTCGATCCTACGGACCAGGATCTCCCATCCGGTTGATCGCAGCGGCTATGGCAAGAGTCTTTGGGCGCACGTCCTCCGCGACCAGCTCGATGTCTCAGAGCAGGAATTCTGGGCCTGTGTTCGCGATGGTCGGAAACCTGCGCGAGGAGCTTCCCCACCGGACAAGAACCCGCTCCCCGCCGAAATGGTGCATCTCCTGATCGCCCGGGTCGGCCTTTCGGAGAAGGAGGTCGCCGAGATGACTCGGGAGGAAGCCATCATCCGGCTGCAGCAGTACTGGCTGGACGGCATCTAGAAGACCGGCGGCCCGGCGCCATGGAATGGAGAAGCCGCCGAGACGTGAGTCTCGGCGGCTGGTGAATCCGCAACCTCCTGAGCCGTGCTGTCGGCGATACGGACGTATCGCCGACAGGGCGTTCGGTCAGGGGCAGGTCTGGCGTTTGGCGGTGAGGTCGAGGGTCTTGCGGATGGAGCTGAGCTTCAGGCGCTTGGACTCGGCGCAGAACTTGCTCAGCGGCAGGTCGTACTCCGCGTGGAAGACGGGCTTGCCGGCCGTGATGAACGGCTTGAGGGCGGAGCACTCGTCGTACTCGGCGCACTGCTCGTTCACCGCGAAGTCGAAGTCCTTGACCAGGGTCGGGATCTGGCCGAGGTCGTTCTTCAGGCCGACGGCGAGGCCCTTCTGGTGGGCGACGCTCGCCAGCATGCGGTTGAACGCCAACTGCTGCTTCGCGGTCACCGGGAAGCCGGACTTGTTCTGGTACGCGTCGGCCAGGTCCGGTTCGACGCCGTCGAAGCCCTTGGCCTTGCACTGGTCCAGGCGCGCCGCCCAGATCGGCTGAATCACGTCGATCTTCCGGATGTCGACCCAGCGCTCCTGCGGCCAGCCGTCGACCTTGTTGCCGAGGATGGACTTGGGGAACTTGGCGTAGTCGGGCCGGCCCTGCTCCGCCGCGCCGATGTCGATGTAGCAGATGACCTTACGGCCCTTGGCGTGCAGCGCGGTCACCGTCGACTTGGGCGTGTCGAACATGTCGACGTCGTAGACGCTTGCGTTGACCGACGTGTCGATCTTGCCGCTGAGCTGCCACTGCCAGCTCACGCCGGTCTTCGGCTTCCACCAGGAGGCCGAGGCCGCCTGCGCCTTCGCCGACGCCGTCTCGTGGGCGGCCACGTCGCGGGCGCCGCCCGAACTGCCGCAGCCCGCGACGGCGGCGAGGGACAGCGCGAGGATCGCGTATTTCAGTGCCATAGGTGAGCAAGCTAGCCGGACGCCGCCGACACGTCAGCATTTCGGGACAAGTGATGATCTTGAACCCGCACCCCTTCCGCACAGTCGGTATCCGAGTCATGCCACTCGGTAAAAAGTGCTACTTAGACCGGTTGAGCCCGAATTGTGACCTGGGTTACAGGTGTGGAGCCGCCGCGATTGTGGAAATCCTTCGACGTCTCAGTAAAGAGCGTGAAAAGCCTGCCTGGGAGGCGCGGCATGAAGATCACGCGAACGGCGGCCGCCGTCATGGCGACGGGCCTCATCGTGGCCGGGTGCTCGGGCGGGGCGAGCGGGGGCGGCGGGACCACGATCCGGATCAGCGCCAACGGCGTCAAGGGCGGCAAGAACGCCGCCGGCGCCGAGTGGGTCACCGACTACGTCATCCCGAAGTTCACCGCGTACGAGAAGAGCAAGGGGAAGAAGGTCACCGTCCGCTACCTGGGGACGGGTGTGGACGACGCCCCGTACAAGGAGAAGACGGCGCTCGACCTGAAGTCGGGCGGCGGCGCGGACCTGCTGCAGATCGACGGCATCTGGGTCGGTGAGTTCGCCCAGGCGGGATACATCAAACCGCTCGACCAGACCGTCGGCGCCACCGCGAACCAGTGGGACGGCTTCGCGCAGATCCCCGGGCCGGTGCAGAACATCATGGCCTTCGACGGCAGGCGGTACGGCCTGCCGAGCGGCACCGACGGCCGCGTGATCTTCTACAACAGGAAGCTGTTCCAGCAGGCCGGGCTCCCCGCCGACTGGCAGCCGAAGAGCTGGGACGACGTCCTCGCCGCGGGCCGGCGGCTCAAGGGCGTCAAGGGCGTCACACCGATCCAGCTCAACGCCGGCACCGCGATGTCGGAGGCCACGTCCATGCAGGGCGTGCTGCCGCTGCTCGCCGGCACCGGCCACCAGATCTACGAGAACGACAGGTGGCTGGGGAACACCCCGCAGATCCGCGACGTCCTCGACGTCTACAAGAAGGTGTACTCCAGCGGCCTCGGCGACCCGCGGCTGCAGCAGAACCCGCAGGGCCGGGACGAGTCGTTCCAGCGGTTCGCCCAGGGCAAGGTCGGCATGCTGCTGGAGAGCGACTACTTCTGGCGTGAGGTCGTCGGCCCGGACGCCGAGGTGGCGCCGATGAAGGACCGGGACCAGACGGTCGGGTACGCGCTGATCCCCGCCGTGCGGCCCGGCGGCGGCGTGCGCGGCCAGGACTTCGTCAGCCTGTCCGGCGGCAGCGGCTGGGTGATCAATCCGCACACGAAGAACGCCGCGCTGGTCTGGGACCTGCTGACGTTCATGCAGTCGCACGACGCGGTCAAGGAGGAGGTCCGCCGCACGGCCGTCGGCATCAGCCCGCGCACCGACGTGAACGCCGAGACGCTCGCGAGCGATCCGCTGCTGAACTTCATCTCGACCAAGGTGCTGCCGATCACCGTCGTACGCCCCGGCCTCGCCGCGTACCCGCAGGTCTCCACGGCCCTGCAGAAGGCGACCGGCGACGTGGTGGCGGGCGGGAGCGTCGACGCGGCGGCGAAGGCGTACGAACAGAACCTCGAGCAGGCCGTCGGTGGCAGTGGCAGCGTCAGCACCGGCTGAGCGGCGGGCCGGGCTCGCGTTCGTCCTCCCGGCCCTGCTGCTCATCACGGTGTTCCTCATCCTGCCGGCGCTGTGGACGCTCTACCTGGGGCTGACCGACTACCGGCTCACCGGGACGGCGGCCGCGCACCCGCGGATCGTCGGCACGGACAACTACACGCGGGCGCTCGGCGACAAGGACTTCCGCGACGCCCTCGGCCGTACGCTGCTGTTCGTCTTCGGCTCGGCCGTCGTCGGGCAGAACGTCCTCGGCTTCCTCCTGGCGTGGTCGTTGCGGTCGGCGCGGGCGTGGGTCAGGGCGACGGTCGAGACGGTCGTGCTGCTCGCCTGGATCCTGCCGGGCGTGGTGGTGGCCTGGCTGTGGATCGCGTTCCTGAAGGACCAGGGCGGCACGCTCAACACGATCCTGCGCACGCCGGGCCACGACTGGTGGTTCGAGCATCCGATGGGCGCGCTCATCGTGTTCAACACGTGGCGGGGCACGGCGTTCTCGATGATGCTGTTCTCGGCCGCGCTGTCGAACGTCCCGCCGAGCCAACTGGAGTCCGCCCGGCTGGCGGGCGCCCGGGGATGGCAGCAGTTGCGCGACGTCGTCCTGCCGAACGTCCGCGGCCACGTCCTGACCAACACGCTGCTGATCAGCCTGTGGACGTTCAACGACTTCACGCCGTACCTCATCACCAAGGGCGAGCCGCACGGCGCGTCCGCGGTGCTGCCGGTGTACATCTACCTCACCGCGCTGCCGGGTGAGCGGCTCGGCTTCGCCAGCGCGATCTCGCTGATCATGCTGCTGATCAACCTCGTGCTCGCGCTGGCGTACGTGCGGATCCTCCGGAGGCGCGCATGACGGCCGTACGGACGGTGCTGCGGCGGATCGGGTTCTACGTGCTCGTCGCCCTGGTCACGGCGTTCTTCGCGCTGCCGATGCTGTGGCTGGTCACCGCGCCGTTCACGCGGCATCCGACGTTCGCGGTGCGGTGGCCGGACTTCACGCTCGCCAACTTCCGGGCGCTCGGCGACGACCCGAACGCGCTGCCCTCGCTGTACAACTCGGCCGTGCTGTCGCTGTGGACGATGCTGCTCACCGTCGGCGCCGCCGCGCTCGCCGCGTACGCCCTGAGCAAGGCGCGCGTGCCCGGCCGGGACGCGATCCTCTACCTGCTCCTGCTGCTGTCCTCGGTGATCACCGGGACCGCCGCGATGGTGCCGGTCTTCCAGCTGATGTTCCGGCTGCACCTGCTCGATCAGGACCTCGGCGTGATCCTCGTGCTGACCGGCGGGCTGCTGCCGGCCGCCATCTTCATCCTCAAGGACTTCATGGACACGATGCCCCGATCGCATGAGGAGTCGGCGCGGGTCTTCGGCGCGAACTCGCTGCAGGTCTTCGGCCACGTCGTGCTGCCGAACGTACGGCCCGGCCTGGCCACCATCGCCGTCTGGGCGGTGGTGAACGTCTGGGGCAACTTCCTCATGCCGTTCCTGCTGTACCGCAGCCCGGAGAAGCAGCCCGCCGCCGTCACCCTCAACACCTTCTACACCGAGGGCGGCCAGCCGGATCTCGCGCTGATCTCGACGTTCGCGCTGCTCTACTCCATTCCCGTGGTCGTCATGTTCCTGTTCGTCAGCCGCCGCTACGGCTTCCGGTTCCACGGAGGGATCAAAGGTTGACGTCCTCCAGCTGCGCGATGCCCGCAGGCATGACAGGTCTGAGATGTGTACGCGGGATTGACCTTCTCCACCCGGTCCGGCGCCTTGTCCTCCAGGCGGGTCACCAACAGGCCCCAACCGGCCGCATGAATCGAACGGTTGAGGCCGGTCTTGGCCCGTACGTTCGTGCCCGGCACGGTGAGCGTGCCGCGCGCGGACCGCACCATGTTTTTGATTCTCAGATGTTCGACCCTGATCAGGTCGAAATCGCTCGCGAGACGGGTGGATGTCTTTTCCGCCCAGTCCTTGCGCCGGTCGGTCTCACGCGCCTTCAACCGGCCGATCGCCACCTTGACCCGCGCCCGGTGGTTCGACCCTGGCTTGGCGCGCGCCAACCTGCGCTGCAGGCGCCCCAGGCGCTTGGCCTCGGTGCTGCGCAGGCCGGGCGCAAACAATTTTTCGCCGGTGGACAGGGCGGCCGAGACGGCCACGCCCCGGTCCACCCCGACGACCTGTCCGGTACCGGGTCCGTCGACGGGTGGCGGAATCACCGCGAACGCCACGTGCCAGCGGCCCGCCCGATCCCGCTTCACCCGGAACGACTTGGCCTCGTCCGGGACCTGGCGGGACCAGCGGAACCGCACCCAGCCGACTTTCGGGATCCACACCTGTCCGACCTTGTGAGACAGCCGGCGCACGTCCCAGTGGTTACCACGCTGGCCGACGATCCGGAAACCCTCGTGCACGCCCGCCTTTCGCCAGGTCGGCCGCCGATGCGTACCGGCGAAAAAGTTCGCCATGGCCTGGGCGAAGTCCCGCAAAGCCTGCTGCTGTACCGTCTGCGACCCCGTCGCCAACCACATGAACTGTCGTCTCGCCTGGGTCAACTGACGGCACTGCTCCGCATAACCCGGCGCGGACGCCCGGCCCGGCCGCCAGTGCTGATGCTGCTCGACCGCCAGATTCCACATATATCGGGCGTGCGAACAATGCTCCAGCAACCCCTGCTCTTGAGCAGGCGTGGGCGCAAGCCGGAACCGCATGCCCGCACCCTAACCACCACCACCGACAATGCGAGGAGGGAGCGGCGTCTCGTCCCCGGCCTGAAGGCCGGGGACGAGACGCCGCGAAGCTGATGAGAGTCGCACTGGAGGCGGTGACGAAGGTCTACGACGGCGACGTACGCGCGCTGGACGACCTCTCACTGGAGATCGCGGACGGGGAGTTCTTCGCGCTGCTCGGCCCGTCCGGCTGCGGCAAGACGACCCTGCTCCGCACGATCGCCGGGCTCGAGACGGCCACGTCCGGCACCGTACGGATCGGCGAGCGCGACGTCACCCGCCTGCCGCCCGGCGACCGGGACGTGGCCATGGTGTTCCAGGACTACGCGCTGTTCCCGCACATGACCGTGGCCGACAACATCGCCTACCCGCTCCGGCTGAAGAAGGTGCCGCGCGCCGAACGCCGGGCGAAGGCGGCCGGCACCGCCGCCGGGCTGTCCCTCGGCCCGTACCTCGATCGCCGCCCGGCGCAGTTGTCCGGCGGGCAGCAGCAGCGCGTCGCGCTCGCGCGGGCGATGGCCGCCCGGCCCACCGTCTTCCTGCTGGACGAGCCGCTGTCCAACCTCGACGCACGCCTCCGCCTGGAGGCCCGGACGTTCCTGAAGAAGCTGCAGCACGACCTCGGCGTCACCACCGTCTTCGTCACCCACGACCAGGCGGAGGCCCTCGCGCTCGCCGACCGCATCGCCGTCATGGAGGACGGGTGCGTCCGCCAGATCGGCACCCCTCGCGAGGTCTTCCAGCGACCCGCGAACATCTTCGTCGCCGGCTTCATCGGCTCGACCCCGATGAACCTCCTCGAGGGCGAGTGCGTGCCCGGAGACGGCGATCCGACGAGCTCGTGGACCGACGAGATCGACGTCGCGGGCCTGCGGCTGCCGGTCCCCGAGGAGGCCACCGGCCTCGTCGGCCCCGGCGACAAGGTCATCGCCGGGTTCCGGCCCGAGTACGTCCAGGAGGCCGCGGACGGCATCGAGGGCCGGGTGGAGATCGTCGAGAACCTCGGCACGACGTCCCTGGTGACGCTGGCGACCTCGGGCCCGAACGTCCAGCTCACCGTTCCTGAGGACCGCGAACCGGCGATCGGCGCGACGATGCGGGTCGCCCCGCGGCCCGGCCGCACCCTCCTCTACCGCGCCGACGACGGCGACCTCATCGAGGACTACTGAATGCATTACCCGATGGCCGAAATCGGACATTCGTCCCAATAGATCAGAGATCTGCTTGAGATAATCGTCCCGACGGGGTCAGTTACGGCGACGGGACGTCCGATGGACCTGAGAAGCGCCGAGGTCGACGACTTAATCTCTCGTACGAGGAACATACTCGAATCCCTCGGGACGGCGGACCCCGGGGACACCCGCGACGCCCGCGACACCCGCGAGGTCGGCGAGTCGCCCGACGGCCGGATCGCTCGACGCGTTACAGCAGGATTTCGATGACAAGGTACAGAGCCTGGTGGAGAAACCGGGCAACGACCTGATCAGCCCGTTGATCTGGGCCGCGCATGACGCGGTCCGCGGAATACTCCAGCAGTGCGTCTCCTCCAACGTGCACGGCATACGCAGCCACGCCGAGAAATGGACCACCCGGCAGCAGCTCCATGACGCCGTCGAGAAAGTGAACATCCAGCAAGCACGCAACTCGCTTGACCATGACTTACTCGTCTATGTCGCGATAGCGATAGACGCCGAAGGTGACGTTCTCGAATCTGCGGACAGATATTATTACGAATGCGAGACGCCGTCCGACGCCGATGAGCTCGGATACACCGTCGCCCGCAGCGGCGACCACGTCTCCTACGAGGAGATGCTGAGAGCGGCCGCCGCACACCTCCGGACACGACAGGCTTGACCGCCCGGTCCCGTACGGCCGCCTCCTACTGACCGCGCCACCAGCCGACCAGGGTGCGCCACCAGCGGGGCCGCTCCGTGTCCGAGAAGTCCGGCCGCTCCGGCATGGCGAGCGGCGCCGGCGGGGCCGGCGGATTCTCCGTCGCCACGGGCACGGGAGCGGGCACCGACACGGGCGGGAAGCGCACCGGGAGCGCGGTCAGCGCACGATGGAACATCCCCGGTCGCCACTGCAGCCCTTCGGGGGGAGGCGCGAGTTCCATGCCGGGGAGCTTGTCGAGGAGCTTCTCGATCGCGGCCGTGGCGATGAGACGTCCGTGGCTCTGCGCCGGGCAGGTGTGCGGCCCCGCGCCCCACGCCAGGTGCGCCCGGTTGCCCGCCCGTACGTCCGACGCCAGCGACGGGTCGGTGTTCGCGGCGGCGAAGCTGACGACGACCGGCTGGTCGGCGGGCAGCCAGACGCCGTCGAGGTCCGTTTCCTTCGGAGGGTAGGTGGCCGCGTAGTTCGCGATGGGCGGGTCCATCCACAGCACCTCGTCCAGCGCGTCCTCGATGGACAGGCTGCCCCCCGACAGGCCGTCCGCGAAGCGATCGTCGGATAGGAGAAGCAACATGGTGTTCGCGATCAGGTTCTGCACGGGCTCGGTCCCGGCTCCGATGAGCGTGACGAGCTGGCTCAGCATCTCCTCGTCCGTCAGCTCCGCCGGGTGGGCCATCAGCCAGGAGGTCACGTCGGGGCCCGGGTTGGCGCGTTTGTAGGCGACCAGCTCCATGATGGCCTCGCCCAGGATCATGTTGAACTTCTCGGCCTCGATGCCTTCGAAGATCCCGCTCATGCCCTGGACCAGCCGATCCCCGATCACCGACGGGCAGCCGAACATCGAGTTGAACACGAGGAGCGGCAGGACGCGGGCGTACTCGGTGATCAGGTCCATCTGGCCGACGTGCGCGAGTCGCGCGATGAGGGAATCGGCGGTGGTCTCGACCCAGCCGCGCAGCACATTGGAGTCCACCTGCGCCAGGCTCGCCGTCACCGCGGACCGCAGCCGGGTGTGGACGGCGCCGTCGGTGAACAGGGCGTTCGGCCGGTAGCCCATCATCGGCAGCAGCGGGCAGTCGGGCGCGACGTTCGCCTGCCAGCGGCGGGGGTCCTTGGGGAACCTGATCGGGTCGCGCAGGACGTCGAGCGCGGCCTGATAGCCGACGACGAGCGTGCCGGGCACGCCGGGCGCCAACTCGACCGGCGCGGCGCCTCCGTGCCGGCGCAGGGCGGCGTAGGTGCCGTGGGGGTCGGCGGCGAATTCCGGCCCGTACAACGGCAGGCGGCCGGAGTGGGCGGGGCATGCCGAGGAAGGTCCGGTGGCGAACTGATCGGGAGTCACGCGGGCTCCTTTTCGAGGGGGTCGGGGAGCCTCTGCCGCGAATCAAGGCGTCCACGGTCGGCCGGACCGGAGTCCGGACGCTCATAACGACGGGACGAAAGAAACGCGGGCAGCGCCAAGGAGCCGAAAGGCTACAGCCGGTGATTCCCAAATTCCAGTGAGATGACCAATTTCGGGCCGCTCAGCCGAATTGGTACGGGGTGAGGTACTCGGGCACGACCACCTTGGTGCGCGGGCTGATCTTCTGTACGGTCGCGATGAAGTCGTCCATGTGCGGCTTCGTGCTCGGGTCGGGCTTCGGCGGGTTGTCCAGCTCCACCTCGAAGTCGTCCCAGTGGACCGGCACGATGACGGAGGGCCGGTTCAGCGCCGTGATGACACGCTCCGCGTAGTCGTAGGTCGAACCGCTCGCCTGCATCGCGATCATGGCTATGTCAGGCGAGAGGCCGGTCACGTTGCGCTCCACGAAGTCGCTCGCGCCCATGAAGAACACCGAGGGGCCGTCCTTCAGGGTCACCTGGAAGTTCAGCGTGTCGCCCTCCGGCAGGTCGCCCACCGTCTTCGGCTTCTCGGGCCGGCTGAGGCGCACACCGGGGAACGCGACCGAGTACGAGGCGTTGCGGCTGTGCAGCGAAGCGACCACCTCGACGGTGTACGCGCCGAAGTCGAGCACCTCACCGCCCTTGACCTGGCTCAGCTGCGAGGACGGAACGTCGCACGCCAGCGCGAGGTTGTAGGTCGTCATGGTGCCGAGGGCCCGCGCACCCGTCTTCTGCGCGATGTACGGGACGTCGTTGAAGTGGTCCCAGTGCGAGTGGGTCACCAGGATCGTCTCCGGCTTGCCGACGTTCTCGTCGATCGTCTCGGTGTCCACCGTCAACTCTGTGGCGGGGTTGAACTTCCCGTCGAACATGCCGGTGGAGTACCGGCTGAGGTACGGGTCGATGAGCAACGTCCGCGCCCCGATGTCGATCCGCCATCCCGCCGTACCGAACCAGCGGAACGTCGCGGCGGTGCTCTTCTTCCTGGCCCGTGGCGCCGCCTGGGCCTGGCCGGTCGTGGATGGTGCGAACACGGACGCCGCCGCCACCGAGGCGACGGTGGCGCCTCCGGCTCCACGCAGAAAAACCCGGCGGCCGACTCGTTGTCCGGACATGCTGATCTCCCCTTTCGGGTCGGCTGAGCGACTGATCAGCGCAGACTCAACCATCAGGCGTCCGCCCACGTCCAAGATCGTCCCGGCTAGCCGTGGATACGCGGACGGATATCAGGCCAGGTCGGCGGCGGTATGACCACGCGCGTCGCTCGACCGAAGCGCCTCCACCGCGATGCGCGCGGCGTCGCCCATCGCCAGGTCCACGTCCAGGCTGCGGGTGCCGAGCCGTTCCGTCCGCGCGAACATCGCGATGGCGTACCGTCCCCCATCGGGGTACTCGGCGACGCCGGCCTCGATGTGCAGGCCCGGCAGCGTCCCCGTTTTGGCGGGCACGCGCACCTCGGACGGGAATCCGGCGGGGAGCCGCGTCCAGAAGATCTGACGTCCCATCAGGTCCCGCACCATCGCGCACGCCGGCGCCGGACCCGCCTCGTCCCGCCAGATCAGGCTCAACAGCCGGGTGATCTCCCGTGCCGTGCTGGAGGTGGTGCGCTCCGGATCCAGCACGCTCAGGCCTCGGACCCGCTCCTCCGAGAGGGTCGCGAAGATGCGGGCGAACTCCGCGTCCGTCCGGGCGCCGACGTCGGCGAACATCGACTCCAGGAGTTCGCGCGGGCCGCCGATCAGCCGCGTGCGCGTCAGGCCCAGCTCCGCCGCCAGCAGGGCCGGGGTGTCCGGCCCGACACGGCGCAGCAGCAGGTCGGCCGCCGTGTTGTCGCTGACCGACATCGTGAAGTACGCCAGATCGCGGAGCGACACCTCGGCGTCGTCCGCGCAGCCGGCCAGCCCCCAGCCGCCGAGCCGGTCCCGGGCCCGTACGACGACGCGCTCAGCGGGGTCGAGTTGCCCGGCGACCACCTGCCGGGCGAACTCGAGCACCAGCAGGATCTTGAAGACCGAGGCGATGACCACCTGCTCGTCGGGGCGCACGCCGATCTGCCGGCCGTCGCGAATATCGACCACGTGAAGGCGGGCGGTCGCCGAGGCCTTGGCGAACGTCTGGGTGATCAGCTCCTCCGTCCGCACTCGCCCACGCTATCGGAGTGGTCGGCCCGGTCCGCGTTCGAGTGATAGCCGACCGCCTATGGTGTCGGCGTGGACCTTTCCCGGCACCTGCGGTACTTCGTCGTCACCGCGGAGGAACTGCACTTCGGCCGTGCCGCGGAGGTCATCGGGATCGCGCAGCCGCCACTGAGCCAGTCGGTCCAGCGGCTGGAGCGCGAGCTCGGAGTCGAGCTGTTCGACCGTTCCCGGCGACAGGTGCGGCTCACGACGGCCGGGCACCTGCTCCTCGACGAAGCGCGCGAGCTCCTGGCCAGGGAGGAACGCCTGCGCACGCTCATGCGGAAGGCGGGTGACGGAGCGCTGGGCGTCCTGCGTGCCGGCGTCCCTCCGGAAACGCCGGCCGTGGCGTTGCAGGCGCTGTCCCGGCGCATCACCGACGAGGTCCCGGAACTCGACGTCGACCTTCAGGAGCTGACCACGGCCGAGCAACTGCGTCTGCTCGCCTCGGCGCAACTCGACGTCGGACTCGTACACCATCCCGTGGACGCCGCCGACCTGCGCTTCGGCCCGACCGTGGAGGTGACGCTGGGCATCGTGCTGCCCCGTACGTCGCCGCTGGCGCGGCTACGCGAGATCGGGCTGTGCGACCTGGCCGGCCACGACCTCGTCCTCGCCCCCCGGGCGACCGCACCGGGTTGGCACGACCATGTGCTCGACGTGTGCCGGGCCGACGGCTTCACGCCCGCGCGCATCCGCCATGCCCGTAATCCGGAGTTCCTGCTCGGCCTGGTACTGAGCGGGCATGGCGTCGCATTCGAGCAGGAGGCACTGGCCCGCCGCGAGCCGCGCGTCGCCTGGCGCCCGCTGGCCGGCGATCCGCTGCGCCGCGGCATGTCCGCCGCCTGGCCCGCCGACACGGCCCATCCGGCCGCACCGAGATTCGGTGCCCTGGCGGAGGCCGTCCTCACCGGCGAGGGCAACCCGGCCACGCCGCCCGCCCCGGACGCGCCGCGCCCGTGGTCGGTGGTCTACACCCCGAACCGCTGATCGATCAGTCGGAGTTGCTCCACATCAGGACGCCTGGTCCGTCCGGTGTCCGGACCGGGATCCACGCCTCGTCCGCCTCGGCGATCCGGGCGTCGTCGAGCCGCAGGTCATGGGGATGGTCGTTGACTCCGTCGCACGCCCAGAAGGTGATGCCCGCGACGATCGGCCGCAACGTGGCGACCTCATCGCCCGACCAGCGGTGATTCCAGGTGCCCGCGCCCCGGAAGTGCCTCACGAACAGCTCTCCCAGCGCGTCCAGCGCGTCCGGCCCGAACACGGGCACCAGGTAGCCCTCGAGCTGACCCTGGCGGCAGGCGGTTCCGCCGTACTGCTGCTGGTAGAAGACCCCGGTCGGCGCCTCGACGACGACATACAGCCACCCGTCGTCCATGCCATCGGGATCAAGAAAGACGAACCGCCGCGCGTTCACCCACTTAGTCTCCCGACAAACCGCCGACCCCTCAACGCCTTTTCTCCACCGTCCCGCGTTCCGGACTCCGGCCGACCGCCGCGCGGTACATGCTCGGCGAAAGACACGGCAGGACAGGACCTGACCGAAATATTGCTGTGCGGACTGTAAGTAATTCATCCGGTTGCCTGTGAACGGCGTATCGAGCAACATGGCCGTACGCCTGCGGCTCTGCCGCGGCTTCACGGGGCCGAGCAACGTGACGGGGTGGATTGCCATGGGTGAGGGTCCGGGTTCACTCGACGAGTTCCTCAACAAGAGCGTCGCCGATCCACCGACGTCCCCGGACGAGATTCGAGCACGCCTGGCCGCACGCGCGCCTCGACGGGAAGACACGCCTGAACCGGCTGATGCCCAGAAGCCGGAAAGCGCCGACGGGACCCGTGACGACCCGAGATACGCCGACACGGATCAGTCGCTCCTCGACACCGGTGAAAGGGATGCGGCAGACGGACCATCGCTGACCGACGTCCTCGCCGAACTCGCCGAACGGGCCGCGCAGTACGCGAAACTGGAAGAGAGGCTGGCGGCTGAACGCTTCGCGAAGAAGTCGCCGGACGGTCTGCTGCGGCTGGTGGTTGCAGGAGACGGCCGCCCCCTATCGCTGGACATCGATCCGAGCGCCGTCAAGGGCCCGGATGGCCATCGACTGGGTGACTACATCGCAGCACTGATCATGGGCGCCCGGCAGCAGGTTGCGACACGCCGGCAGCGGCTTGAAGCCGCGCTCGAACAACGGGCCCCAGTGGGAGGCGATACGGGATGACGCAGCCGGACGACTTCCAGCGCGCCATTCGACGCAACAACGAGCTCCGCGCGGAGTTGCATTCTGCATCCCGCCGAACCGAGCATCTCGTGAACGCGAGCGAGGAACTCCTCGTAAAGCGGGAGCGGATAACCGCGAGCTTGAAAAAATTGGCCGTCAAGGCCCAAATATCTCCAGACCTTGGCGTGGTCACAGTAACGGCCGATCACCGAATAATCATTAATCTCAACCAGGCTAAAGTAGCGGTTTCAGATACATCTAAGCTGGGTGAACGAATTCTTGACGCGCTTTCCAGAGCCGAGACCAAACTCGCCGAAGCCCTAGCCAAAGTCTTCGACGAGACTACCGCATCCCACATCAGTCGATAGATCCAGAGACCCCCTTCGACTACCGCACTGAAAGGAACTCGGCAATGGTTCCCAAGCCGAAAGCGAAAGGGAAGGTATCCGCAAGGCTCGGCGGCGCCCACGCGACCGCAAAACTCTGGTCACTGAAATCCGAGAACATCATCCGCGCCGGAGTCTTTGTGGTGAATATCATGGGGGGATTGACGGCCATTGAGACTGCAAAGAAAATGAAAGGCGACGCCAACGCAGTACTCACCGCTGCCGAAAAGTGGCGCGAAGCCGCACTGAAGCTGAGCGACTGCGAGAATCCACTTTTCCTCGCCTCGAATGCACTCCAATCCGACTGGTCAGGCCCCGCCTACAGCGCATTCGACAAGTTGATGGGAAGGAATATGCAGGTGGCCGGCGGAAACGCTGCCGCACTTCTTGGCGCAGAAATGGCACTTCTTGATCTGTCCGTACAAGTAACGAATACTTACAACTCGGCGGTAGACCTCACCACACTGGCGGCCTCTCGTATCCAACCAGCCTTGGGCTCGGCCTCACCGGCGCAAAGAAGGACGACAAGCCAAGCATCATCGCAGCGCTAACCGACTACATCAACGCGATAAATACGACGGACACGAAACTGAGGTCGGCCGTCGAGAGCCAGAAGGTGGGACTGGCAAAGTTCGCCAATGAGCTGGCAAAACTAAAGCCGCCGGCAGAGATGTCAAGCAGTATCCAGAACCCGAAACGCTGGATCTACCAGTAAGCCTGCATCAGAAAATGAACAAAAGAGCAGTCACATGTTTCGGCTTCCTTGCGCTTGCACTCGCCGGGTGTGCGACGGGCAAGACGCCGACGCCCCGAGGAACAGAGTCATCGCATACGCCAGCCGGCTCGGTCACCGTACCGCCGCCGATGACCATCTATGACGCTCCTGACGCATGCACCATCGTCGACCCAGGAAACATCTCCCGGCTCCATCAATTGGCGTCCGTCAAGCCCAAGAAAGAGAGCCAGCCCTATTTTCAGCAATGCTCGTGGCTGAGTCGCGATGGCAGTGAGGGTACGGCCAGCGTGCGAGTCTCGATATCAGACCTTCGCCCGCGCGAACCGAACGCCAAATTCCCAAGCCTTCCCGGCAGCGGAAACTGCCCCGAAAAGGTGACAACCACTGTCGGCACTTTCTGCCAAGAGCGCGATCGACAGAATATCGATATCATGCACGGAAATCTCCATGTGCTCATCTATTGGGGTACAACCAGGCTTTCCCGAACGACACCAGAGCAGAGCCGCATCAGCCAAGCAGGTCCGGTGACCAGGCAGCTAGCCGAACAGGCTCTCAAGAATATGCCCGGCTGACTTAGATTAAGAATAAGGAGAGACGGCACAATGTCGCCGAACCTCAAGTTCCAGGCAAGCCAAATCCGCAAGAGTGGCGACAATATAAATGATGCAGTGAACTTTTGGTCAGAGGCGCCAGCGATCCTTGACACCGCTTACCTGCCAGAGAACTGTTTCGGTGAAATCGGCGAGGAGTTGGGACTTCGCCAGGAGTACGAGAAGTCCCGCGCCCAGACGATCCTAAAGCTGAACGATGACACGATCACACTCATACAGAACCGGGAGGCCGTGTACACGACGGCCGATCGATATGAGCACGCCGAGGTGAAAAGTACTCACGAGGTCCAGAAGGCAGGCCTCAGCCACCGGCCAGAGGTCGGGAATGAAAGGGACGACTACGAGTCCCGCTACGGCTGGGCACGGGACGACTCATGACGCCTCCTGCGTCCGCAGTCACCCGCCGGACGGCACCTGGCCGATCCGGTCGCCGACCCGCAGCACGACCTTGCCTTTCGTGCGGCGGGCCGCCACGTCTTCGAATGCTCGGCGCGCTTCGCTGAGGGGGTACTCGGAGCCGACGACCGGGCGGAGCCGGCCCTGTGCGGTCAGGGCGAGTAGTTCCCGGAGTGGCTCGTGGTAGGCGCCGGGCAGGGTGAGTGCCGGGCGTAGCCAGAAGGCCGACACGGACAGGTTGCGTTCGGCGAGCGATCCGGGGTCGATGGGCGGGCGGCCTTCGCGGGACGCGTCGCCGTAGCTCACCAGGCGGCCGAACTGCGCGAGAGCGTCGAGGCCGGCGGCGATGGCAGGTCCGCCGTTCGCGTCGAGGACGATGTCCACCGGTCGGCCGTCATTCGCCTCCCGGACGCGTTCGGGATAGCCGTCGGGGTCGCTGTCCACCGCGGCATCGGCGCCGAGTTCGAGTGCGAGAGCCCGCTTGTCAGCGGACGAGGCCGTCGCTATGACACGGGACGCGCCGAACTCGCGGGCCAGTTGCACCGCGAGCGTCCCGACTCCGCCGGCCGCGGCGTTCACGGCCACGGACTCGCCTGCTGCGATCCGCGCCGATGAACGCAGCAGGTGCCAGGCGGTCAGTCCTTGGACCAGCAGGGCGAGCGCCGCCCCATCGGCCACCTCGTCCGGTACCTCGACCACCTCGGCGGCGTCCAGGAGCGTGTGCTCGGCGAAGCCGCCCCCGTCGAAGGTGAAACCCATGACCCGGCGGCCGTCCGTCGCCGAGCCGATGACCTCACTG
The DNA here is from genome assembly GCF_039542035.1 of Actinoallomurus liliacearum. Classification (NCBI taxonomy): domain Bacteria; kingdom Bacillati; phylum Actinomycetota; class Actinomycetes; order Streptosporangiales; family Thermomonosporaceae; genus Actinoallomurus; species Actinoallomurus liliacearum. The sequence continues at coordinate 709,366 of NZ_BAABHJ010000040.1, read as the reverse complement.
CCGGGGATGAAGGGAAGCTCCACACCACCCGAGTACGTGCCCGCCGCACGCAGGATGTCGGCGTAGTTGACGCCCGCCGCCGTGACTCGCACGGACAACTGGCCCGTCTGGGGCACCGGCTCGGAAATTTCGGACACCGTGAGAACCTCGGGCCCTCCGAACCGCGTGAAGCGAATCGCACGCACATGGCCATCCAACCAGGAACATCGGACAGCGATTCCGCCATCGGCTCGCTGACGACCGGGGGCACCTCTGATCACTGGCGTCTGCTGCGTCCTATCGACACCGATCACCAGGGATCACGCCCTTGGACGGCTGTGTTCCCCGCGCCGCCCCGTCTCGGCGTACCGAAAGCTCGGCAACAGGCGTCGGATGCGCATTGTGGGGCTTCTGTCCGGAGGGTGGGCTCGCGTCTGCCGTGTCTTTCAGTCCGGCCTGGACGTTCCGGCGAACCCGGCATGTATTACTTTGCGCGTTTCGGCCTTCTCGCAGGAAGGTGGCCTGGTGGCCGGTCGTACCTGCGAAGCGGAGGTCCCGCCGCCGATTCGATCGGCGGCGGGACCTCTGAGCGCACGTCAGGTGGTCTGGGTCAGAAGGCCTCTTCGGGGAGGTCCATCAGGTCGGCCGTGGTGGCCTCGGTGATCGCGCGCTCGGCGGCGAGCTTCGGCAGCTGGGTCGCGCAGAAGAACTGGGCGGCCGCGATCTTGCCGGTGTAGAACGCCTTGTCGGCCTCGGAGACCTCGCCGCCCAGCTTGGTGAGCGCGACCTCCGCCTGACGGCAGAGCAGCCAGGCGATGACGACGTCGCCGAGGGCCATGAGGAGGCGGGTCGTGTTGAGGCCGACCTTGTAGATCTCCTCCGACCGCTCCATCGAGCCGAGCGCCCAGCCGATCATCGGGTTGAGGATGCCCTGGGCGTCCTCGAGGGCCTTGCCGAGCAGGGCCCGCTCCTTCTTGAGCCGGCCGTTGCCCGCCTCGCTCTCCACGAACTCCTTGATCTGCCCGGCGAGGTGCTGCAGCGCCTCGCCGTTGTCCCGGAGGATCTTGCGGAAGAAGAAGTCCATGCCCTGGATCGCCGTGGTGCCCTCGTACAGAGAGTCGATCTTGGCGTCCCGGATGTACTGCTCGATCGGGTAGTCCTGCAGGAAGCCGGAGCCGCCGAGGGTCTGCAGCGACTGGGTCAGCACCTCGTACGCCCGCTCGGAGCCGACGCCCTTGACGATGGGCAGCAGCAGGTCGTTGACCTTCTCGGCGAGCTTGTCCGGCTCACCGGCGGCCTCGGCGAGCTGCACCTTGTCCTGGTACGTCGCCGTGTAGAGGACGAGCGCCCGCATGCCCTCGGCGTAGGCCTTCTGCAGCATGAGCAGGCGGCGTACGTCGGGGTGGTGGGTGATGGTGACGCGCGGCGCGGCCTTGTCGGCCATCTTGGTCAGGTCGGCGCCCTGGACGCGTTCCTTGGCGTACTCCAGCGCGTTGAGGTAGCCGGTGGACAGCGTCGAGATCGCCTTCGTGCCGACCATCATGCGGGCCTGCTCGATGATCAGGAACATCTGCTTGATGCCCTCGTGGACGTCGCCCACGAGGTAGCCGACGGCCGGGTGCTTCTCGCCGAAGGTGAGCTCGCAGGTCGTGGAGACCTTGAGGCCCATCTTCTTCTCGACGTTGGTGACGTAGGCGCCGTTGCGCTCGCCGAGCTCACCGGTCTCGACGTCGACGAGGTACTTCGGCACGATGAACATCGACAGGCCCTTGGTGCCCGGCTTGGCGCCCTCGGGGCGGGCCAGCACGTAGTGCAGGATGTTGTCGGCCATGTCGTGCTCGGCGCTGGTGATGAAGCGCTTGACGCCCTCGATGTGCCAGGTGCCGTCGGGCTGCTGGATCGCCTTCGTACGGCCGGCGCCCACGTCGGAGCCCGCGTCGGGCTCGGTCAGCACCATGGTCGAGCCCCAGTGCTTCTCGACCGCCATCTCGGCGAGCCTCTTCTGCTCCGGCGTGCCGATGCGCCACAGGAGCTGGGCGAAGCTCGGGCCGCTGGAGAACATCCAGATGGCCGGGTTCGCGCCGAGGATGAGCTCCGCGACGGCCCAGTGCAGGCTGCGGGGGGCGTTCATGCCGCCGAGTTCGGTCGGCAGCTCGAGGCGCCACCACTCGGCGTCGTTGAAGTAGGCCCGGAAGGACTTCTTGAAACTCTCGGGCATCGTGACCGAGTGCGTCTCGGGGTCGAACACGGGCGGGTGCCGGTCCGCGTCCTCGAAGGACTCGGCGAGCACGCCGGTGGCGAGGCGGTTCACCTCGTCCAGGACGCTGCGCGCGGTGTCCTCGTCGACCTCGCCGAACGGCCCGGTGCCCAGGATCTCCTGACGGCCGAGGACCTCGAAGAGGTTGAACTCGATGTCACGCAGGTTGCTCTTGTAGTGCCCCATGAACACCCCGTTGCTCTCGGGCGGGCGGATCGCACCCGGGTTACGTACCAGTCAGTAACACCTGATGCTACCCGTGGGTAACTGAACAGACAACTGTGCGCCGAAATATGGGTGTTCGGCGGCGAATGGGCGATCACGGCTTGCCCGAGCCGCCCCCTTCCCTACCGGGCGACGTATGACATTCGCCGCAGCCTTGATGATCAATCGGGCCTACGATGACCGTCTGTGGCCGATCGGTGGAATGCCGTCCGCACCTGGCGGGACGGTGAGCGACGACTGCGGCTGACCCGCTCCGAACGGCGGCTCTGGGACGCGTACCCGACGGGCGCGCTCGTGTCGCTCGGCGACGAACGGCCGCCCGCCACCGGCTCCCCGGACCGTACGATCCGGGCCGAGGTGATCTCCGCGCTGCTGCTCGGCGCGTGCGAGCCCGCGCCCGGGCACGTGCCCGCCGTACGCCTCCGCGGCGCCCGCGTCACCGGCGTGCTGAACGTCTCCGGCGGCGCGGTCGGCTGCGAGCTCCGGCTCGAGCACTGCGTCCTCGAGGAACGACCGGACTTCTCCAACGCCCGCGCCCGGCAGATGCGCCTGAACGGCTGCTCCTTCCCCGGGTTCGACGGCGGCGGCCTCCAGGCGGACGGCTACCTAAGCCTGTCCGAGTCGCTGATCGAGGGCGAGGTACGGCTGACGCGGGCGGCGCTGTCCGGCGGGTTCCGGATGAACAACGTGCGCCTGCGCAACCCCGGCGGATACGCCCTGTACGCGGGCCTGCTCACCGTCGACGCCGGCGCGTACATCCGCAACTCCGACATCACCGGCGAGGTGCGCCTCACCGGCTCCCGCATGACGGGCGGCCTGTTCCTGTTCGGGACGACGGTGCGCGACGGCGCCTGCGCCCTGGACGGCGACAACATGATCGTCCAGGACCGTATGGAGTGCAGCGCGGGCTTCACCGCCGAGGGCCCGGTACGCCTGCGCGGCGCACGGATCGACGGCACCCTCTCGTTCGACCAGGGCGCGATCCGCGCCCCCGGCCGGCGCGCCCTCCACCTGAGCCACGCCGACGTCAAGGAACTGATCCTCGTCCCCCGCGAGCCGATCCAGGGCGAGGTGACGCTGGGGTACTCGCGCATCGACGTCATCCTGGACCGGCCCGACGTCTGGCCCGAGCAACTGCGACTCAACGGCCTGGTGTACGAGACGCTGCGCGGGGAGCCGGAGGAGGGCCAGCGGCTCGACTGGATCTCCCGGGACCCCCATGGGTTCCGCCCGCAGCCGTACGAGCAGCTCGCCGTCTGGCTGCGCCGGATCGGCCGGGAGGACCTGGCCCGCAAGTGCCAGCTCGCCAAGCAGCGGGCCCGGCGGCGGCACCTCGGGCCGATCGGCCGCGCGTGGGGCGTCCTGCTCGACTGGACGGTCGGGTACGGCTACCGGCCCTGGATCGCCGCCTTGTGGCTGGCGGTGCTGGTCGCCGTCGGCACCATCGTGTTCAGCGTCGACCACCCGCGTACGATCAAGCAGCCGGACGAGCGGCCGCACTTCCACGCGCTGATCTACACGCTCGACCTGATGCTGCCGATCGAGACGTTCGGGCAGCGCACCGCCTGGGACCCGGTCGGCTGGTCCCGCTGGCTCGCCTGGTCCCTGACCGGCACCGGCTGGATCCTGGCCACCGCGCTGATCTCCGGCGTCGCCCGTGTGCTGCGTCCCTCCTGAGGATCGCGGGGAAGAATGAGGTTCGTGGGAACCTACCTGATCACCGGGGCCACGGGCGGCATCGGCTCGGCCGTCGCCGAGCTGCTGTACGACGCCGGGCACTCGCTCATCCTCGTCGGGCGCTCCGCCGAGCGGCTGGAGGAGACCGCCATGCGGCTCGTCTCCCCGACCCCGCTGGCCGTCGAGCCGACGGCCCACCCGACGGGCGAGGAGCGCGTATGGACCCTGGAGCTGGACCTGTCCGACCCCCTGCGGATCGAGGCGTCGCTCGCCGGCGCCGACCTGCCCGCGCTGGACGGGGTCGTCCACAGTGCGGGCGTGGTCGAGCTGGGCACCGTCGCGGAGGCGCCGCCGGGCACCTGGGTCGAGCAGCTCCTGGTGAACGCGGCGGCCCCCGCCGAGCTGACCCGCCTGCTGCTGCCGCTGCTGCGCACGGCGCGCGGCCACGTCGTCTTCGTCAACTCGGGCTCGGGGCTGCGCGCCCGGGGCGGGTGGGCCGCGTACGCCGCGAGCAAGCACGCGCTGCGGGCCCTCGCCGACGCGCTCCGCGACGAGGAGCCGGAGATCCGGGTCACGTCGGTCTATCCGGGCCGTACGGCGAGCGAGATGCAGCGCAAGGTCCGCGACCAGGAGGGCGAGGCGTACGACCCGGCGGACTACATGTCGGCCCGGACCGTCGCCACGGTGATCGTGAACACGCTGGCCACCCCGCGCGACGCGACCGTCACCGACGTCAGCGTGCGCGGCTGACCCGGCCCCGGGAGGACGGCGTCAGGCGGGTGGCAGCGCCGCCGGTGCGGTGCGGCGGCGGGTCAGGCGGGCGGCGAGTATCCCGCCGATCAGCCCGAACAGGTGCGCCTGCCAGGAGATGCCCGGCTGCCCGGGCAGCACACCGAAGATCATCGTGCCGTACACCAGGGCGATGACGACGCCGAGGAGGATGTCCAGGACGCGGCGTTCGAAGAAGCCGCGCGCCAGCAGGTAACCGAAGTAGCCGAAGATCAGACCGCTCGCGCCGACGGTCACGACGTTCGAGGCGGCCAGGAACCACACGCCGAGACCGCTGACGACCATGACGATCACGCTGACGGCGATGAAGCGGCCCAGGCCGCGCAGCGCCGTCAGGAAGCCGAAGATCGCCAGCGGTACCGAGTTGGCCATGATGTGGTCGAGGTTGGCGTGCAGGAACGGCGCCGTGAAGATGTGCCACAGGGAGTGCACGTTGTGCGGCTGGATGCCGTACTCCCGGGTGAGGTCACCGCCGTAGTTCGCGACCTCCACCGCCCAGCAGGCGCCGAGCAGCAGAACGGTGATGATCAGCGCGCCGACCGCGCGCGAGGCGTGGTGGACGAGTCCGTCGCGGGGGGACCGCGCGGTGATCGAGGGGTCGGCCATAGCGCAACCGTACGTCGCGGACCGTCGGGGTGAAATAAGAAACCGCGGGCGCGGGCCTCAGTGCCAGGCGGGCGCCGCGGGCAGCGGCTTCAGGCGCAGGTAGCGGCGCTCGTCGGGGGTGGTTCCGCCCCAGATGCCGGCCGACTCGCCCGCGCGCAGCGCCCAGGCCAGGCAGTCCGACGCCACGGGACAGCTCGCGCATACCTGCTTGGCCTCGGCCACCTGGTCCAGGGCCGGGCCGCTGGCGCTGACCGGGAAGAACAGCTCGGGGTCAGCGCTTTGGCAGGCCGCGAGATCCGTCCAGTGTTCGATCATACGATGCCTCCAGGTCGAACAAGGCCGCGAGGGTCTCGGGGTGCGCCTCGGCGCGTCTCGGGACCGGCAGCAGCCGATCGATGATCTGCCGGAGCGCGGTCTCGACGACGCCGAGGTGGTCCTCCGCGAGCGAGGGGACGCGGCGGGCCAACCGGGTGAGCTCGTCCTCGACCAGCTCCTGACAGTGGCGGTCCAGGAGCCGGGCGGGAGCATCCATCGTCGACGGTGCGGTCACGCCGCCTCCTGAAGCGCTATTGACGAATCGTAGTACTACCAACTGTAGTACTACGCCTAGTCGTGTCAATTCTCGCTAAAGTTTTGGACCGTGCCCACCGATGTGACCTTTCGCGACGCCACCAGAGACGACGTACCGGCGATTGTCGCGCTGCTCGCCGACGACGCGATCGGCGCGGGCCGGGAGGGCGACATCGACGCCTACTGGGCCGCCTTCGCCGACATCGACGCCGATCCGCGCAACCGCCTGATCGTGGCGGAGGTCGACGGCGAGGTCGCCGGCACGCTGCAGCTCACCTTCATTCCCGGGCTCAGCCGGATGGGCACCGAACGCGCCCAGATCGAGGCGGTCCGCGTCGGCAGCGCCCACCGGGGCCGAGGCCTCGGTCACCGGTTGATCGACTGGGCGATCGACGAGGCGCGGCGGCGGGGCTGCGGCCTCGTCCAGTTGACCTCGGACAAGCGCCGCACGGACGCCATCCGCTTCTATGAGTCCCTCGGTTTCGAAGCGACCCACGAGGGCATGAAGCTGCCGCTCTGACGCCTCCCGGTAAACCTTGATCGACTTCTGGGCGTCCTGACAGCGAATCATCCGCGCATACGCAGCAAGGGCTTAGCCCGGCGTTTACCCGGGTGTTGGTTACATGTCCGGACACTCAGGTAGATCGAAGGGATCCCCCCCAGCGATGGTCGCACTCGCCGCGTCGGCCCGGCTCGACGCAGACGACGTCCTTCGGATCCGCTGGGCCGAGCCCCCGGCCGACGAGACGACACTCACGCTCCGCCGGGAGGACACCGCGCACACGGTCCGCCTCGACGGCGCGGCCGCCGACCTCTCGCGGCTGGACCTCGCCGCCGGAACCTGGTCGGTGCACGCGGCCGAGGCCGAGGTGATCACGACCGACCCGGGCTTCTCGCTCGACGGCCTGGTGGAGTACGCGCGACGGAGCCGTACCCGGGCGCTGCGGACCTTCCGCGCGCCCTCGGGCGGCCTGCGCGTCGACGTGCGGCCGGTCGAGCCGTACGCCGAGGTCACCGCCGTCCACCCTGCTGAGGACAAGCTGACGCTCGAGGGGTTCCTCGCGTACGGCGCCACGCCCACCGCTGACGAGATCGTCGCCGCCCGGCGCAAGACCGCGGAGGAGGTCACCGGCCCGGTGACCGTCACCGGGGACCGCTGGCACGCCGAGCTGCCGAACGCCCCCTTCGCGGTGGAGACCGAGCGCGGCTTCTGGGACCTGCGGATCGGTGCTCTCAACGTCGCCACCCTGCTCGACGACATCCCGGACAAGAAGAACAAGATCCGGTTCCCGGCGCGGCACGTCGTACGGGACACCGACCGCGTACGAGTCCGTGCCTACTACACCGACAAGGACCACCTCGCGATCGCCACCACGGTCGTCGCGAACGCGGAGGCGTCATGAAGATCTCCATCCTCATCATGAACGCCTATGGCATGGGCGGCACGATCCGCGCGACGTTGAACCTGGCGGACGAACTGGCCAAGCGCCACGAGGTCGAGGTCGTCAGCGTCTTCCGGCACCGCGACAGGCCGTTCCTGCCGTACTCCGACCGGGTGACACTGTCCAGCCTGGTCGACCTCCGGCCGGATTCCAAGAAGTGGTGGCGGGTCGGGCTCTCCTCCCGGATCAAGAAGCCCAGCACGCTGATGCACCCCGATGAGCGCGCGTACGACAACTTCAACGCCGAGAGCGACCGGGCGCTGCAGCGGTACCTCGCCGGTCTGCGGACCGACGTCCTGATCACCACCCGGGCCGGGCTGAACATCGCCGCCGCGCGGCTGGCCCGTGACGGGGTCACCCTCATCGGCCAGGAGCACCTGCACTTCGGCGCGCACAAGCCCGGCATCCTCGAAGAGATCCGCACCTGGTACCCCAAGCTGGACGCGGTCATCACGCTGACCGACGCGGACCACACCGAGTACGCGCGGATGCTCGACGGCCACCCGACCCGCGTTCGCACGATCGGCAACGGGCTGCCCGAGGGGCCGCGCCCGCAGTCCCGGCTGGAGAACCCCGTCGTCCTCGCCGCCGGCCGGCTCGTCAAGGTCAAGGGGTACGACCGGCTGCTCGACGCGTTCGCCAAGGTCATCGAGAAGCGCCCCGAGTGGAGGCTGCGCATCTACGGCAACGGGACGCACGCCGACAAGCTGAGCCGGCAGGCCCGCCGCCTGGGCCTGCACAACAACGTCGCCTTCATGGGACCGACCAGCGACATCGAGGGCGAACTGGCGAAGGCGTCGATCCACGTCATCACCTCGCGGTTCGAGGGGTTCGGCATGACGATCGTGGAGGCGTTCGCCGCCGGAGTGCCGGTGGTGTCCTTCGACTGCCCGCAGGGTCCCCGGGAGATCATCACGTCCGGCGAAGACGGAGTGCTGGTGCCCGACGGCGACATCGACGCGTTCGCCGACGCCCTGCTGTCCCTCATGGACGATCCGGAGAGGACGCGGCGGCTCGCCGAGAACGGCCGGCGGACCGCGGAGCGCTACCGGATCTCCGAGGTCGCCGACCGTTGGGACGAGGTGTTCGCCGCCCTGCGTCACGAGCGGACCGCGTAGTCGCGCAGCGCGATGCCCTCGGCGGCCTTGCGGGCCATCTTCGAGGCCATGCTCGCTCCGGGCAGGTACGGCATCACCTTGTAGTAGCGGTTGAGGAACGCGGCGAGGGCGCGGCTCCCGGGCACCATCAGCTTGGCCACGCCGTCCCCCAGCTTCTGGCAGCCCGCGGCGTAGTCCCGCATCTCCTCCTCATAGCGGGCGAACGCCACGCGGTGGTCGCCGTGCGCGGCGGCCAGCTCTCCCGCCAGGACGTACGCGCCGACCAGGGCGAGCCCCGAGCCCATGCCCGACAGGGAGGACGGGCAGTACGCGGCGTCGCCGACGAGGGCGACCCGGCCGCGCGTCCAGCCGTCCATGCGGACCTGGCCGACCGAGTCGAAGTAGAAGTCCGGCGCGTACCGCATCTCCCGCAGCAGCCGGTCGCTCTCCCAGCCGTTGCCGGTGAAGGTCTCGGCGAGGACGGCCTGCTGCCGCGCCACGTCGCGGCGGTCGAGGTCCAGGTCCGGTGAGCCGAAGTAGAACACCGCCTTGGCCTCGGTGTTGTTACGCGCGCTGTACAGGGCGGCGAGCCGGTTCGCGGTGCGGTAGGCGTGCCCGGTGTGGTCGAGCCCGAGGTGGTTCTCGGTGGTGAAGATCGCGCAGTAGACGCCGAGGTGCTTCACGAACCGCTCCTCCGGCCCGAAGGCCAGCCGGCGGGTGTTCGAGTGCAGGCCGTCCGCCCCGATCACCAGGTCGAACCGGCGCGGTGCGCCGCGCTCGAAGGTGACGGTCACACCGTCGGCGTCCTCGGTGAGCGAGGTGATGGAGTCCCCGAAGACGTACTCGGCCCGGTCCTTGGTCGCGGCGTACAGGATCCGGGTCAGGTCGCCCCGGAGGATCTCGAGGTCCCCGGCGAACAGGTCGGCGGGCATCTTGGCGACCGGCCGGCCCTTGGCGTTGACGTACGACATGTGGCTCATGCCGGTGCGGGCGCGTTCGAGGTCGGCCAGGATGCCCATCCGGCGCAGGACCGTCAGGTGCGCCTCGCCGCGGAAGTCGACGGCGTATCCGCCGTCGCGGCGGGCGGGGGCCCGCTCGACGATCGTGGGGTTGAAGCCGTGCCGGTGGAGCCAGTAGGCGAGCACGGGGCCGGCGACGGAGGCGCCGGAGATCAGGACGTTGAGTTTCTTCATGTCGGTGAGCTTCGCGGGGGGCGCTCACCGCGGGCTCACCGCGCGCTCACCGTGCCGGTCAGTCCCTCCGAGGGCGCTTCACCGCGCGCTCACCGCCTCGACGACGGGTTCGGGGAGCCCCATCGCGCGCAGGGCCTCCGGGGTGGCGGCGCCCATCACGCCCGCCGACTCGGCGGCCTCCCGGTACCGCGCCCGCGCCGCGGCGTGGTCGCCGCCGGCCTCCGCGACGCGGCCGAGCCCGGCGAGCGCGCGCACCCGGTTGCCGATGTTCTTGACCCAGTGCGGGTCGAGGAGCTCCAGGGCCTCGCCGTACAGCCGGCCCGCCTCCGCCGGGTCCCCCTCCGCCAGGGCCAGGTCGCCGAGCCCGCGCAGGGCCGCCGCCCGACCGGTGGCGCTGCCGGCGCGGCGGGCGAGGGCGGCGGCCTTCTCGTAGTCGGCGCGTGCCGCCGCCGCGTCGTCCGCGACGAGGTGATCGCCCCGGTTGACCAGGAGGTCGGCGCCGTCCTCCAGGGCGCCGAGCGACTCGGTGAGGGCCAGCGCCTCGTCGGTGAGCGCGATCGCCGCCGCCCGGTCGCCGCGCGCGCCGGCCATCCCGGCGAGCGCGTCGAGGGCCAGCGCGGTGCCCCAGCGCTCACCGAGCGAGCGGAAGCCCGCGACGGCCGCGGCGAAGACGCGCTCGGCCTCGGCGGTGTCGCCCGCGCCGAGCGGCCCGAAGCCCGAGACGTACCGCGCGGCCGCCCGCACCCACGGATCGGCGCGGTCGCACTGCGACGCCACCAGCGTGAACGCGCCCTGCGGATCGCCTTCACCGGCGTTCCGCATCATCCACATGAGCAGGACGACCGGGTGACGGCCCGGCTCGTCACCGGACCACGCGGCCGTCAGCGCCTTCTCGGCCGACGCGCGGTGCCTGCGCCAGACCCACCGCCCGGCCGCGCCGGACGCCGCCGCCAGCACGGCCAGCGCGTACTCCTCGCCACGGCCGGCCGGAGGCTCCTCGCCGATCACCTCGAGCAGCGTGGCCGCCTGGGGGACGATCGAGGCGGACGCGCCCCGGATCCACAGGTAGTGCGTCGCCGCGGCGATCAGGTCGAGCGCGGTCTCCGCCTCCCGGGCCTCGACCGCCCAGCGCACGGCCGCCAGGAGATCGCCGTGCTCGGCCGCGAGGACGGTCAGCCACTCGAGCTGTTCGGGCCGCCGCAGGTGCGGGTCGGCGGACCGGGTCAGGTCCAGGAGGCGGCGGGCGTGGGCGCGTCGCACGGACTCGCCTTCGCCCGACTCGTCGAGCCGTTCGGCGGCGTACGCGCGGATCGTCTCGAGCATCCGGTAGCGGCCGCCCGCGAGCTCCAGGAGCGACTTGTCGAGCAGCGACTCCAGCGTGTCGGCGTCGGTGCCGCACACGAGCGCCGCGGACTCGGCCGTCGCGCCCCCGGCGAACACCGCGAACCTCCGCGCGGCCTCCTGCTCGGCCGCCGGCAGCAGGTCCCAGCTCCAGGCGACCACCGACCGGAGCGTCCGATGCCGCTCGTCGGTGCCGCGGCTGCCCCGGGCCGCGACGCCGAGCCGGTCGTCCAGCCGCGCCGCGAGGTCGTCGAGGTGCAGCGTCCGCAGCCGCGCCGCCGCGAGCTCGATCGCCAGCGGCAGGTCGTCGAGGGCCGCGCAGATCCGCCGTACGACCTCGGGGTCGGCGGTGAAGCCGCGCCGGACGGCGTGGGCGCGGTCGGTGAAGAGGCGTACGGCCGCCTCGGCGTCGAGCGGCGCCACCTGCCGCAGGTGCTCGCCGATGACGCCGAGCGGCTCGCGGCTCGTCGCCAGGACGCGCAGCCGGGGGCAGGTCGCCAGCAGTCGCGCGGTCAGCGCCGCGGCCTCCTCGACGACGTGCTCGCAGTTGTCCAGGACCAGCACGAGCACCCGGTCCGACAGCGCCGTGATCAGCCGGTCCAGGGGCGTCTGCCCGCCGCCTCCCAGGTGCAGCCCGTTCTCGCGCAGGCCGAGCGCGGCCAGCAGCGTCTGCGGCAGCCCCGCGCCGTCGCGCGACGGCGCCAGCTCGACGAAGCAGACCTCGTCGGCCATGGCGCCGGCGACCTCGACGGACAGCCGGGTCTTCCCGACTCCGCCGGGGCCGACGAGCGTGACCAGCCGGGCCACGCGCAGCAGACCGGCGACCTCGGCCACGTCCTCCTCGCGGCCGACGAAGGCCGTGAGCTGGGCGGGCGGCGCGACGGGCGACGGCGACGGATCGGCGCTGAGCAGCTCCCGGTGCAGCGCGGTGAGCTCCGCCGAAGGGTCGGCGCCCAGCTCGTCCGCCAGGTGCCGCCGGGTCTCCTCGAACACCACGAGCGCCTCCGCCGGCCCGCCCGCGGCGAACAACGCCCGCATCAGCAGGCCGGCCGCCCGTTCGCGCAGCGGATGCCGGCCGACCAGCTCGCGCAGCTCGGGCACTGCCGCGCGGTGCTCGCCGAGCCGGAGCTCACCCTCGATCCGGTCCTCGGTCGCCCCGAGCCGGAGCTCCTCCAGCCGTACGGCGGCGGCCCGAGCCGTCTCGCCCTCGCCGAGGTCGGCCAGGGCGGCCCCGCGCCACAGGCTCAGGGCCTCGCGCAGCAGCGCGACCGCCCGCCCGGCGTCGTCGTCGCGCAGTGCGGCCCGCCCCTCCCGGGCGAGCCGCTCGAACCGGGAGGCGTCCACGTCGTCGGGCGCGACGACGATCCGGTAGCCGGTCCCGGCCCGTTCGATCGGCGCCTCGGGACCGAGGACCGCGCGCAGCCGGGACACCTGGGACTGCAGCGCGTGTGCCGACGGCGCCCCGTCCGGGTCGATCTCGTCGGCCAGCCGGTCGGCCGCCACGATCTCGCCGGGCCGGCTCAGCAGCAGCGCCAGCAGCGCGCGGCGGGCCGGCCCGCCCAGGGGGACCTCGGCCCCGTCGTCACGCCACGCCCGGGTGTCACCGAGAATCCCGAACCGCATGCCGGTGATTATCCACCGGCGTCGATCAAGGGGCGATCGGACCGAGCCAGGTGCCTCCCGAGACGTCGACGGTCTGACCCGTCACCCACCGTCCCTGCGGGCCCGCGAGGAAGCCGACGACGTCGGCGACGTCCTCGGGCTCGCCGAGCCGGCCGAGCGCGGTGATCGCTTCCAGCCCGGCGACGACCTCGGGGATGGAGGTGTAGCCGGCGGTGAGGTCGGTCCGTACGGCGCCGGGCGCGACGGTGTTCACGGTGATGCCGCGCCTGCCGAGCTCGTTGGCCAGTGACGGGGCCATCGACTCCAGCGCGGCCTTGCTGATCGTGTACCCGATCTGCGTGGTGACCGCGAAGCGGCTGGCCGTCGACCCCATGTTGACGATGCGACCGCCGTCGTTCAGCAGCGGCAGCGCGCGCTGGATCACGAAGAACGGCGTGGTGACGTTGATGGCGAGCAGCCGGTCGAGCTCCTCCTGGGTGACCTGGGAGATCGGGCTGCCCGAGCCGATGCCCGCGTTGTTGACCAGGATGTCCAGCCCGCGACCGGCCAGCCCCGCGGTCAGACCCGCGAAGAGCCGGTCCACGGCCCCGTCCTCGCCGAACCGCGCCTGGACGATGAACGCCGCACCACCCGCCTCCTCGATCCGCGCCACGGTCTCCTTGGCCGCCTCGTCGTTGCCGCCGTAGTGGACGGCGACCAGCGCGCCCTCGGCGGCCAGCCGCAGCGCGACCGCCCGGCCGATCCCCCGTGACGCTCCGGTCACCAGCGCCGTCTTGCCGGTCAGCATGCCCATCGCCCTGCTCCTCGCTCAGTGGCCGGTCCTCGGTGGATCCGGCGATGGGCAAGACGATGGCGGCGGGCGCTCACCGCACGCTCACCGCGGGCTCACCGACCGGAGAGCCCGCCACCCGTTGTGTGATGAATTACAGTAATTTACGTAGTTAATGGCATAAACGAATCGTTGACATGACACGGCCAAGACGTGAGGCTATGACCCATGATCAACTCTGCCGAAGAGCAGCTCGCCGCGTTGCTCGCCGAGGCGGAATCGCTGGCCCAGGCGGCGCGCGTCGCCTACCGCCCTCCTCCCGAGGTCACGGATTCCAGCGATGCCTCCGGCACCGTCACCGTGACCATGAACGACCACGGCCGGCGGGTCACCCGCGTGGTCGTGGCCGCCGACTGGCGCGACCGCGTAGGCGCCGAAGGTCTTGGACCGGCCGTCATGGAGGCGGTCGTCTCAGCCCGGCTGAGTGCGATGAAGGACTTCGCCGCCGCGACGGCCGAGGCGCCGTCCACCCCGTCCACCCCGTCCGCGCCGGCCTCGCCACCATCAGCGGCCAAGAGGCCGATGACCGCCCGGAATTGGGATGAACTCGGCCGCATGCTCGACACTTTGGAACGCGCCATCGACGCCTGCGCGATCAGTCCGCCCATCGACCAGGAAAAGAACGATGAGACCGTGGGGCATAGCGCCAATCGCCGGATCGCGGTGTCCATGGTCGCGGGTCAGCCGAGTTCGGTGAATATGGACCACCGGTGGGCACTCCGCGCCGGTCACCGGCAGTTGTCCGCGTCATTGCTCGAGGCGTTCGATTCCGCGTACGCCGCGGGCGCCGCCGATGACGCCGGCGCAGAACCCACTGCCGACCTCTTCGGTGAGCTGCAGTCGATCGTGAACGCCGTGTTCGGAGAGGGACGTCACGCATGACGGAGACGCCTCCGAGCATCCAAGATCTCCGCTTCGCCCTCGGCAAGTTCACCTCGGACGCCGCCCAGTGGGACGCACACAGCAGATCGATGCGGCAGGCCGAGCAGGCCGCCGACGCCCTCCATATCGACTCACTGACGTTCGGCCCGGCCGCACTCTTCGGCATGGCGGAGACATACCGGCGAGTACAACAAATGATCATCGATCGCTGCGGCGAGGCCGCAATCGAGTTCGGCGCGATCGCCGACAACCTCATCAAGGCACGAAACGCCTACCAGCGAGAAGAAGACAATAACGTGCACGCCGCCAACAAGGCCTGGTGAAGAAGGGCATCATGAGCGCCGAAGCCGTGTGCGGGCAACTCAGTGGAGCATTCGAGAAGCTGGAGGCGTTCAGTCAGAGCATCAACCGGACCGTCCAGAACCTCGCGTACTCGATCAACTCCCCGGCAATACCGCCCGGCGTGGATCGAGCGCTCGCCGATCAGGTCCTCGCCGGAGCGAAGGAGCTCCTGGATCTCATCGCCAAGCTCGTCGGCAAGCTCAACGATTGGCTGGCGGAGAACGTCTTTCCTGCGATCACCGGCCCGTACACGCTGTATACGGCCGGAAACAAGTGGACCACGACCGTCTATAAGAATCTGTCGACGATTTCGGGGCAGCTGAACACCAACAAGACCAAAGTCGAGGACTTCTGGGCGGGCCCCGCGGCACTCGCGTACACGCAGGCGATCCCGGTGCAGCAGGCGGCAACGGCCAAGGTCGCCGAGATGGTGTCCACGACAAGGGAGGCGATGCAGGATCTCGCCTATGCCCTGGCGTCTCTCTACGTCGCCATCGCGGCCGCCCTGACGATCGGCCTGCGCCGTATCGTCGTCGCCGCTCTCATGCTGGTGACGTTCTTCCTCATACCGGAAGGTCTGTTCACGATCGCCGTTGCCGTGGTGAGCACCATGACGGAGGTCGTCGCGATCTATACGCTCGCTACCGCGCTCGCGCAGAACTCACTGGAGAAGTTCGCCGCACTGCTCGAACTCAGGAACGACAGCAGCGCCTTCGACAACGGGCACTGGCCCAAGATCGCAAGCGATCTCGGCGACGGCAGCACCACCGACGGCAACCGCTCCATGTGGTCCTACAAGAGGTGACCGCGGTTCATGCCTCGGTCAACGGCGTTCCCGTTTTCCGTCGTGCGCCCTCCGTTCACGCAACGACCCGCTGAATCATCTGCGTCATCATCGGCGAGTATTCGAGGGGAAACGCCATGGTCGACAACGAACTCTTCGGCGAGCCCGCGTGGCGCGTGACGGTCGCCGCCGAGCTGTACCGGATCGAGGAGCACTGCTCGCACTCGGCGCGCGCCCAGGCCGAGACGGTGAAGATCTGGCGGGTCCTCAACCTGTGGCTCGGGTCCACCGCCGTCCTGGCCGCCGGGGTGGCCGGCAGCCTCGTCCTGGCCGGCGACCGCTTCCCCCTGATCGCGGGCGGGCTGGCGCTGGGCGCCGCGCTGCTCGCCACGGTCGTCAGCATGGTCGCGCCCGGTCGCAAGGAGAACCAGGCGGCCGAGGCGGCCAAGGCCTACCGGTCGGTGGAGACGGCCGCGCGGCAGTCCCGCGAGGTCGACCTGCCCGGCCACGCCTTCATGCAGGCGCGGCAGGTGCTCGAGGAGCTCACCGGCCGCTGGCACGCGGTCGTCCGCAACGCCCCTCCCGCCCCCGCGTGGGCGCAGCACCGCGCCGAGCGCAACCGGTACGTCGAGCGGGCCGAGGAGGTCATGACCGAGCGCATGAGCGACATCGTGCGCGTGTTCCAGACCCCACGGCGGGCCGCCGACCAGCCGGCCTGAACGCGGTCGGACGGCCTCCTCCGCAGCAGCCCGAGCATGGTCGAACGGCGTGCTCCGCGCGGCCGCTCTCACCGTCGTCTCCGCTGGTCGCGGCGGCGATCCGTGAAAGACGATCGAACGGCACGTCGAATCGTTGACGGTCTCGACGCGCCGGGGTGAGCGTCATCCTCGATCGGCAGCCTCTGTCCCTCCCACCGGTGGCGCTGCCGAGAGAGGAGTCCGTCAATGCGCAGAAATCCGGTCGGCGCGCTCACGGCCGCGCTGGTCGCCGTGATCACGGTCCTGGCGGGCATCGCCGGTCAGGTCGCCGTCGGCGGCGCGGCCTCCGCCGCGGAGTCGTACACCTGGCGCAACGTCCAGATCGGCGGCGGCGGGTTCGTGCCGAGCATCGTGTTCAACCAGTCGCAGGCCAACCTCATCTACGCCCGCACCGATATCGGCGGCGTGTACCGCTGGAACCAGTCGACGAGTTCCTGGACACCGCTGCTGGACTCGATCGGCTTCACGAACTGGGGCTGGATGGGCGCCGCGAGCCTGGCCACCGACCCCGTCGACCCGAACCGCGTGTACGTGGCCGCCGGCATGTACACCAACAGCTGGGACCCGAACAACGGCGCCATCCTGCGGTCCACGAACAAGGGCGACAGCTGGACCGCCACGCCGCTGCCGTTCAAACTCGGCGGGAACATGCCCGGCCGGGGCATGGGCGAACGCCTGGCCATCGACCCGAACAAGGACGGCGTCCTCTACCTGGGCGCGCCGAGCGGCAACGGCCTGTGGCGCAGCACCGACTACGGCGTCACCTGGGCGAAGGTGACGAGCTTCCCGAACCCTGGGACGTACAAGCAGGATCCGAGCGACTCCTCCGGCTACCTCAGCGACAATCAGGGCGTCGTGTGGGTGACGTTCGACAAGCGCACGGGTAGTTCGGGAAACGCCACGAAGACCATCTACGTGGGCGTCGCGGACCCGCAGAACACCGTGTACCGCTCCACCGACGGCGGCTCCACCTGGCAGCGCCTCGCCGGCCAGCCGACCGGATACCTCGCGCACAAGGGCGTCCTCGACACGACCAAGGGCTACCTCTACCTCGCGACCAGCGACAAGGGCGGCCCGTACGACGGATCGAAGGGCCAGGTGTGGCGCTACGACACCGCGACCGGCGCGTGGACCGACATCAGCCCGATCCCGGCGTCCAGCGGCGACAACTACTACGGCTACAGCGGGCTGAGCGTCGACCGGCAGCACCCCGGCACCCTCATGGTGACCGGGTACAGCTCTTGGTGGCCGGACACGATGATCTGGCGCAGCACCGACAGCGGCGCCACCTGGACCCGCATCTGGGACTGGAGCAGCTACCCGAACCGTACGTTCCGCTACACGCTGGACGTGTCCTCGGTGCCGTGGCTGACGTTCGGCGCCAACCCGTCGCCGCCCGAGGTGACGCCCAAGCTCGGCTGGATGACCGAGGCGCTGGAGATCGACCCGTTCGACTCCGCGCGGATGATGTACGGGACGGGCGCCACGATCTACGGCACGACGAACCTGACGAACTGGGACGCCGGGGGGCAGATAACGCTGAAGCCGATGGTCAAGGGCCTGGAGGAGACCGCGGTCAACGACCTGATCAGCCCGCCGTCCGGCGACGCGCACCTGCTGTCGGCCCTCGGTGACATCGGCGGCTTCCGCCACACCAACCTCGACGCGATCCCGTCGATGATGTTCACCCAGCCGAATCTGACCACGACGACGAGCCTCGACTACGCCGAGACGAACCCCGGCTGGATGGTCCGCGTCGGGAACGTCGACAAGTCGGCCAGCCCGAACGTCAACCGGGTCGGCTTCTCCACCGACGGCGGCGCGAACTGGTGGCAGGGCAGTGAGCCGCCGGGCGTGACCGGCGGCGGTACGGTCGCGGCGGCCGCGGACGGGTCCCGGTTCGTGTGGAGCCCCGACGGCACGGGCGTGTACTACTCCGTCGGATTCGGCAACTCCTGGACCGCCTCGTCCGGCATCCCGTCCGGCGCGCGGGTCGCCGCCGACCGGGTGAACCCGAAGAAGTTCTACGGCCTGTCGGGCGGGCGCTTGTACGTGAGCACGGACGGCGGCGCGACCTTCACGGCCACCGCCGCGACCGGCCTGCCCTCCTCCGGCCACGTCAAGGCGGTCGCGGGCCACGAGGGCGACCTCTGGCTGGCCGGCGGCGCCTCCGGTTCGGCGTACGGCCTGTGGCACTCGACCGACTCCGGGGCGACGTTCACGAAGCTGTCGAACGTCCAGGAGGCCGACAACGTCGGCTTCGGCAAGGCCGCGACCGGCAAGACGTACCCGGCGTTGTACGTCATCGCCAAGGTGGGCGGCGTACGCGGCGTCTTCCGGTCCGACGACTCCGGGGCCACCTGGGTACGGATCAACGACGACGCGCACCAGTGGGGCAACATCGGCGCCGCCATCACCGGCGACCCGCGCGTCTACGGCCGCGTCTACATCGCCACCAACGGCCGCGGCGTGCTGTACGGCGACCGCGTCGGCGGGTAGGGAGCCGCTCGCCGAGGATCGCCGGGGCCTCGCGCCCGGCGATCCTCGGCGAGCACCGGTCACACCGTTCGCAGCGCCTCTGTGGGCGCCATCCGCGAGGCGCGGAGGGCCGGGAGCAGGCCGGCGAGGGCGCCGATCAGGATCGCGGAGCCGATGCCGCCCGTCCACGCTTCCAGCGGAACGACGATCGCCCAGTGCTTGGTCTCGGCGTAGACGGCCGTGGCCAGGACACCGGCCGCCACCCCGACCGCGCCCCCGAGGAACGCCAGCACGATCGCCTCGGACAGGAACTGCGTGCGGATCTGCCCCTTCGTCGCGCCGAGCGCGCGGCGCAGGCCGATCTCCGAGCGGCGTTCGAGCACCGAGATGATCATGATGTTGGCCACCCCGACCGCGCCCACGATCAACGCGACGACTCCGAGGCCCAGGAACAGGCTGTTGAACGCACCGCTCGCGGCGGCGCGGGCGGTGAGCGCGTCGGACGGCCGGCTCACGTCGACCTCGTTCGGCGACTCGGGGTCGGCCGTCTGGGCCAGCACCTCGTGCACCGCGTTGACCTGATCCGTCCGGCAACGGACGTAGATGGTGCTCGGCGGTCCCGGCGTCACCGTGCCGTGAACGACGCTCGTGTAGTTCAGATAGCGCTGCGCGGCCGGATAACCGACCAGGGCGCTGGTGTCGATCTCCGGTGCCAGCACCGCCGGCCGGAGGATCCCCCCGACGTAGAACCACTGGCCGCCGAGCCAGACGCGCTGCCCCGGGCGGACCCTGTCGATCCCGAGCCGCTGCGCGGCGACCGCGCCGAGCACCACGACGGGCTTCGTGGCGGTCGCGGAGTTCAGCCAGCGGCCCTGGGCGACGCCGGTGGCGACCACCGACAGCAGGTTGAGACCGGCCGCCCTGACCTTCAGCGCGTTGGTGCTGACCGGAGGGATCAGCGGACTGCGGTACACGTTCGCGGTCGTGACGGTGGCGGTGTCGGCCACCTGCTCGACGGCCTTCAGCCGCGAGATCCTGGCGGGCGCCTCGGGCGGCAGTTGGGCCGCGTCCCCGCTGAAGCTCTGCCCGCTGTCCGCGGTGAGCAGATTCGTGCCGAGACGGTCGATCTCATTGAGCAGACCGGCCTGGGACGATGACGAGAGTCCCAGCACCGCGACGATCGCAGCCGTGCCGATCGCGATCCCGAGCGCCGACAGTGCCGACCGCAGCCGCCGGGCCCGCAGCCCGACGCTCGCCACCCGCGCTCGATCACCCGGCCGCAGCCGGGCGGGGACGAGCGTCGTCATGAGCGGTCCTCCTGCTCCGCTCCGACGGGCACACGCACGCCGTCGGTCGCCCCGACGGCCCGGCTCGTCGTCCGGTCGCCGGGCCGCAGGTCCCGGTCGTGGGCGCTGTCCGAAACGATCCGCCCGTCGCGTACGTGCACCTGCCGGGGCAGCCCGGCGGCCAGCTCGGCGTCATGCGTGATCACGACGATCGTCGCGCCTTCGGCGTTGAGCTCGTGCAGCAGTTCGATGATCGAGGCGCCGGTGACGCTGTCGAGGTTGCCGGTCGGCTCGTCGGCGAGCACGATCGCCGGCCGGCCGACGAGCGCCCGGGCGATCGCCACGCGCTGGCGCTGCCCGCCCGACATCTGGGTCGGCCGGGCGGACGCCCGGTCGGCCAGGCCGACGCGTTCGAGCGCCGCCAGGGCCCTCCGCCGCCGCTCGCGGACCTCGACGCCGGCGTACAGCAGCCCGTCGGCGACGTTGTCCAGCACGGTCGAGTGCTCGGCCAGGAAGAACTGCTGGAAGACGAACCCGATGCTGCGGGCCCGCAGCGCCGACAGGCCGCGGTCGTCGAGACGGTCGACGTCGACCCCGTCGATCCGGACCGTGCCCCCGGTGGGCCGTTCCAGCGTTCCCATGACGTGCAGCAACGTCGTCTTGCCCGATCCGGACGGCCCGACGATCGCCACCAGTTCGCCCTTCCGGACACTGAAGGTCACGCCCCGGAGCGCCAGGACGGGCGACCGCTCTCCGTAGACCTTGGTCACCGCCTCCAGCTCCAGGGCCACTCGCGTCACGCTCATGTCGCGGGCACCACCACTCGGTCGCCCGGGGCGAGGTTCCCCGACACCTGCACCAGGCCGTCGGCGTTGTCGAACAGGCCCAGCGTGACCGGTACGACGCTGTGCGCTCCCCGCGCGTCGACCTTCTCCACCGAGTACCCGCCGCCGGACCGGCCGATCAGCGCCGTGACCGGCACGATCAGCGCGTCCTTGACGCCGCCGGTGGTGATCTGCACGCGGACGGGCGCCTGGTCGAGGCCGCCCGCGTCCTTCGGATGCGTGAGCGTGACGTACACCGGGATCGTCGCGCTGGACGAGTCCTTCTGATCGGAGGAAGAGGTCGCGACCGCGCCGATGCGGCGGACCTTCCCGGAGGTCGTACGGTTGTCCGGCAGGGTGATCTCCACCTTGTCCCCGACCTTGACCTGGGACTGCTGCGACGCGTCCAGATTCACGGTCACCTGGCGGTCGGTCGAGGTCGCCTGCGCGACCGGCTCCCCCGGCCGCGCGTTCGTGCCGAGCTGCGCCGCCGCCTTGGTGATCCGGAGCGGGCCGGGCAGGAACACGGCGGAGCCCAGCTTCAGCGACCCGGTCTCCTCCGCGCCGATCTTGTCCTGCAGCTTCTCGAGCGCCGTGGCGGTGGCCGAGCCGAAGTACTTCGAGTCCGGGTCCAGGTCCGCGTCGTCGGCGTAGCCGAGCTTCACCAGGTTGCGGTTGAGCTCCCGCACGTCCTTGCCGCTGTCGCCCTCGGACAGGTCGCGGTAGGCGGGCCACGTACCGCACAGCAGCGGCACCGGCGTGCCGCCGACCCAGTAGAGGACCTTCCCGCACTTGATCTCGTCGCCCGCGCGCGGCACCCAGGTGTAGACGCCGTTCGCGTGGTTGACGACCGAGTACGGCGTCCCGTCGGCCCGGGCGACGTACGAGAGGGTTCCGCTCTGGTCGACCTGTGACGACAGCGGGCCCTGCCGAACGGACGCGAGGGACTCACCGGTGGTCGTCGGCGGGGGCGTCTTCTTCCGGTCGCCGAACGGATCGGCGGTGACGATCACGATGCCCGCCGCGACCGCCAGGACGACGATGGCGCCGCCGACGCGCGCGAACCGGCGTCGCCGCCTGCGCGGCCTCTTCCGACCGGGCGTTCCGGCGTCGGCGATCTCCGCCGTCCCGGTGGAGGTTCCCGTCTCCCGCTCGGCCGCGCGAACGGGTACGGCGGCGTCGGAGCGCGTCAGGCCCCGTCCGGGTTCGTCGCCGGCGGGCGCCGCGTCCGGTTCGGGGACGCGCGTGCTCCCAGGCCGCTCCACGCTCACTGGAGGCCGCCGGGCATCAGTTTCTGGCAGGCCTTCTGGGCCGCCTGGAACTGCGGCGAGTCGGGGTCGACTCCCTTGCCCTTGGCGATGATCATCTTTCCGCCCTGCGGGTCGGGGAAGTTCGGCACGCCGTTCTTGCGCATGCACGCGGCGAACTTCAGCATCGCGGTGTTGTCCTGGGCGCCCATCCCGGTGCCGCTCGGCGCGTACGCCTTGCACTTCTGGTCGGCGGCCTTGAACTGCGGCGAGTCGGGATTCATGTCACTGCCCGGTCCCGCCTTGATCTGGATCTTGCCGTCCTGCGGGTCGGGGAAGTCGGGCACACCGTTCTTGCGCATGCACTCGGCGTACTTGACCGCCTTCCCGGAGTCCGCGCCCTTCCCTGCGCTCCCACCGGAGCCGGCCGCCGCGGAGCTCGAAGCGCCGGCGGAACCGCCGGACCCGCCCCCGCAGGCCGTGAGGGCCAGCCCGGCGATCAGGAGTACCGCGGCGAGCGGCCGGCCGTGTCGCGTCCGTCGCGACGTGGTCGGGGTGGTGCGCGTGCCGGCTGTGTCGTCCATGTCTCGGCCTCTCTGCGATATCGACGCCGCCGGACCGTCGTGGCCCGGCGGCCGTTCGTTGCGAGGCCAGTTGTACGGATTCGCCGGTCACAGCACGGTGCGAGCCGTTGTGACCGGCCTGTGACCGGTCGTCGGGCATCCTGACGGCATGGACCAGACCGCCCTGACCGGACCGCGAGGCGTACGCGGATGAGAGTGCTGGTGGTGGAGGACCAGGTCGAACTCGCGGACTCGGTGGCGCGGGTGCTGCGCCGTGAGGGGATCGCGGTCGACGTGTCCTACGACGGGCAGGACGCCCTCGACCGTACGTCGCTGACCGACTACGACGTCGTCGTGCTCGACCGGGACCTTCCCGAGGTCCACGGTGACGAGGTCTGCGCCGCCCTGACCGCGAAGGGACCGCGCACCCGGATCCTGATGCTGACCGCGTCGGCCACGATCGCGGATCGCGTGGAGGGGTTCAGCCTCGGCGCCGACGACTACCTGCCCAAGCCGTTCGCCTACGCGGAGCTGGTCGCCCGCGTCCGCGCGCTCGCCCGGCGCGCGCAGCCGGCCCTGCCGCCGGTCCTCGCGCGCGGCGACGTACGGCTCGACCCCGCACAGCGGACCGCCTTCCGCGCGGGCGCACGCCTGGCACTCAGCCCCAAGGAGTTCTCCGTGCTGGAGTACCTGCTCGGCGCGCAGGGCCGGGTCGTGCCCGCCGAGGAACTGCTCGAACGGGTCTGGGACGAGGCGACCGACCCGTTCACCACGACGGTCAAGGCGACGATCAACCGCCTGCGGTCGAAGCTCGGCTCCCCACCCGTGATCGAGACCGTCCCCCGGGGCGGCTACCGGATCTGAAGGCCCCATGCTCACGCTGCTTCGTCCCCGCGTCCCGGCCGGTCTGCGGCCGCGCACCGTACGCCTGCGGCTCACCGCCCTGTACGGCGTGCTGTTCGCCGTCTCCGGCGCCATCCTGCTCGCGATCACATACCTGCTCGTCCGGCACGCCACAGGGCCGCGGCGGATCCTCTACCGGACCGGCCGGATCGGACCGGTCGTCTCGGGCGACAAAGTCTTCACGAAGCAGTCCCTTCCGCCCGACCTGAAACAGCTCAACGCACAGCTGGACGCCGAGGTGGCCCGGCAGCACGCGGCCCAGATGCACGCCCTGCTGGTCCAGTCCGGCATCGCACTGACGATCATGATGGTGGTGTCGGTCGTGCTGGGCTGGCTGGTCGCCGGGCGGGTGCTGCGCCCGCTGCGGACGATGACCTCCACGATCCAGCGGATCTCCGCGCGCAACGTGCACGAACGGCTGGCCGTCGCAGGCCCCCGCGACGAACTCAAGGACCTGGCCGACACCGTCGACGGCCTCCTCGGCCGGCTGGAGACGGCACTGGGCGCGCACAAGCGCTTCGTCGCCAACGCCGCGCACGAGCTGCGCACCCCGCTCACGCTGGAGCACGCGCTGCTGGAGGAGACGCTCACCGACCACACCGCCACGCTCGCGTCCTTCCGGGCGACGTCGGAGCGTGTGCTCGCCATCAGTGAGCAGCAGGAACGCCTGCTGGAGGCGCTCCTCACCCTGGCGACGGGCGAACGCGGGCTGGAGCGCCGCGAACGCTTCGACCTGGCCGAGCTCACCGGTCAGGCGCTGCTCGCACCCCGGCCGCAGGTCGACCGGCTCGGGCTCCGGATCGAGACGCGGACGTCTCCCGCCCCGGCCGCCGGCGATCCGGCCCTGGCCGAACGCCTCGTCGCGAACCTTCTCGACAACGCGGTCCGCTACAACGTTCCCGGCGGCCGCGTGGAGGTCGGTACGACGACCGAGGCCGGGCGCGCGGTCCTGTCCGTGCGCAACACCGGGCCGGTGATCCCGCCGGATCGGGTGGCGGACCTGTTCGAGCCGTTCCAGCGCCTCGCCGGCCGTACCGCCCGCGACGACGGCGGCCACGGCCTGGGCCTGTCGATCGTGCGCGCCATCGCCGCCGCGCACGACGCCACCGTCACGGCCCACGCCCGCCCGGAAGGCGGCCTGGACGTCGAGGTCCGGTTCCCGTGAGCGCCCTGTGCTTTCTGGATCATCGCTTTACCCGGGCGGGGTGTGGCTGACGACCGGGCGGGCGGTCCCGCTGGGTTGAGTGGCGAATATGAAGACGATCATCACCGCGGCGGCGGTGACGGCGTTCACCGCCGCCATCTCCTGGCCGACGGCGACGGCGTTCACCGCCGCCGTCTCCTCACCGGCGGCAACCCACGACGCGGCCTCGGCCGCGTCGTCGCCGACGCCCTACCTCGACCAGATCGAGCGGGCGGTCCGGCACGTGTCGCCGGGCCTGGAACACCAGGTCTGGGAACGCAGCGGCGGCAACCGGCTGGACGACTCGGCGGGGGACTGGCTGCTGCAGACACCGCAGTGCTGGGGTCACGACCCCTGCCCGCCCGCCGACCGGCCGGGCACCAAGCGGCTGCTGAGCAAGATCACCAGCAATATCGGCGAGGCGACCAGCACGGTCGACATCACCTCGCTCGGCTGCCCGGAGAAGCTGATCCTGCCGCTGCCCTCACCGTGCCGTACCTTCCCGGACGGCTACTTCCGCGACGCCATCGTCGCCGGGCTGAAGAAGGCGGCCGAGGAGCACAAGATCACCTTCAGGATGCTGCTGGGCGCGCCGGTGCTGCCCGCCACGGTGAACGGCGACGACTGGATCGACGCCGCGAAGAAGACCATCGGCGCCGCGGCCCGCAACATCACCTTCAACGTGGCGACGATGACGACCTCCTATTCGGGAACGCCGGGCGTCCCGATCGGCGGCTACACGCCCTCCTGGAACCATTCCAAGCTGTTCGTGGTCGACGGGAGGACCGTCATCACCGGCGGCGTCAACACCTACACCAACAACTACGTCCAGACCCCGAAGCCCGTCACCGACATGATGATGGCCATCCGAGGCCCCGCGGCCGCGTCGGCGACCGGCTACGTCAACCGGCTCTGGGACTGGACCTGCGCCAACCGCAACAAGTGGAACTGGGCGGCCACCACGGGATCGTGGGTGTACCCGTCGGGCGGGGGCTGCATCTCCACCCTGCACCCGCCCGCCGCGGCCAGGGCCGGCGACCTCGACATGCTGGAGGTCGGCGGGCTCGGCGTCGGCATCCAGCACAAGGACGGCTCCTCCACCTACAAGCTGCCCGACCTCAAGCAGCCCGACGACGCCAAGTGCAAGCTGAGCTTCGCCGACAAGGACGTGGTCAACCTCGACCGGGACTACCAGACCGTCAACCCGGAGGAGACCGCGCTACGCGAGATGGTGGCCACCGCCACCAAGTCGATCGTGTTCTCCCAGCAGGACCTGTACGGCTGGTGCGCGAGCATCGGCGGCCCCATCAAGGCCGTCCAGCCGCTGGCCGACCTGCGGCTGCTCGACAACGTCGCCGCCAAGATGATCCACGGGGTCAAGGTCCGCATCGTCATCTCCACGCCCGGCAACGAGGACGCCTACTCCACCATGAAGAACATGGCGCAGCTCTCGGACCTGCTGCGCAAGCGGATCGCGCTGCAGGCGGGCGGTGACAGGAAAGCCGATCAGGTCATGCAGGACACCCTCCAGTACGCCTCGCTGCGCAGCAGCGACAAGCCCCGCTGGGAGGGCAAGGAGAAGAACGACGAGGGCAAGGTCATCAACTGCGACGACCCGAAGGAGGCCTGCACCTACGCCCAGCACACCAAGCTGATCGTGGTCGACGACCGCGTCTTCTACCTGGGCTCCAAGAACGCCTACCCGGCCTTCCTGCAGGACGACGGCTACTTCATCGAGGACCCGGCGGCGGTCGCGCACCTGAAGAAGGAGTTCCTGGACCCGCAGTGGAAGTACTCGAAGGCCGACGCGACCTTCGACTGGGAGCGGTTCCTGCCTCCCACCGTCGTCTCGATCGACACCGACCGGGCCAAGGGCGCGTCGAAGGTGAAGGTGACCGTGAAGGCCGTCACCCACTCCGGTGACTCCTTCCTGGTCGCCTACGGCAACAAGGTGGAGTGCAAGGACACGCCGTCGGGCGGCCGATGCTCCTTCGACGAAGCCCCGTCGATCGTCGGCAAGAAGATCGACATCGTCGACAGGAAGACCCTGCGCTGGACCCAGAAGGAGGTCCCGCACTGGTAAACCCGCCCCCGCAACGGCGGCCACGCGCCTTCTTCCGCCCGTCGAGGGCGGAAGAAGGCGCGTTCTCACCCGCCCGGCGGTTCCGCGTGTGGCGGCCTTCGTTCGAGGTCGCGGAGGAGGCCCTTCACCTCAGGAGATCGGCGTGCGTGCGGGGCCAGTTCACGGCCGAGCCGCTGGAGGAGACCGACGCTACGCGCCGAGGTGACGCCGGGCAGTCGGTTCATGGATCGATGTGCCGCCGCCAGGGCCTGGTCCAGGTCGCCGGCTTGGGCATGAGCCAGCCCGAGCCATGCGCCGTGCCGGAACGCCGAACGCTGCGGCTCGCCGGTTGGATCGGTCCGCGCCCGGTCGCGCAGCAGATCTTCGGCCTCCGCCAGCAGACGGCCCCGATGCGTGGGCATCCGCCGAGCCAGGACCACCATGCCTCGCCCGGCGATGGCATCGAGTTCGGTCCGGGTGACATAACTGGCCCAGTCCGGAGCGGCCTCTCCACGGTATTCCGCGCCTTCGAGCAGGCCCAGTGTCTGCTCCCGCAATCGTTGGAAGGTCGCCAGATCCCCGGCCGCCGCACTGGCGAGACCGCTGCGCGCGGCGATGAGCGCCCGCACCGTCGACGGCCCCTGCGAGGCCGCCTCCTACGCGGCCGTGGCGAGTTGTAGCGCGTCCGCCGTTTCGCCGATCTCCGTCGCCTGATTGCTCATCAGGCCCAGGATGCTCGCGGCCAGCGCGCGGTCACCGGCGGCGTGCGCCGCGCGAAGACCGGTCAGGTACCAGCGCTGTGCCTCGCCGTCCCGGGCGGAGTCGAACGCCATGAAACCGGAGGTCTGGGCAAGTTGGGCAAGGGCCGAGGTAAGACGCCGACCCGTTCGCGCGTCGTATCGGGACCGCCGTAGTAACCGCGACACGCAGGCGAACTGGTCGGCGACGAAGGCGGCACCCGCGGCGCCGTGCCGCTCGTCCAGTCGACGGCATCGCGAGGCGATGTCCTCGACGAGTTCGAGCATCGGCGCGGTGACGCGATCCGCCTCCCGCGCGGCCGAGGCGAGGGCCGGGACCGGTGCTTGAGACCACTGCCACGCATGGCGTGTCAGCGTCGTACCGGAGACCACCATGAACGTCCGCCGGGTCAGCATCGGATGCGACCACTCCTCCAGGAGACGCAGCAATCCGCTCGCGTCCCAGGGCAGATCGAGGCCGTGGTCGGCGGGCAAGAGCAGCGAAGAGCGCGATGCTCCGCGAGGCCATACCTGGTCGAACGTCAGGTCACGTCCAGTGGCTTCGGCGAGAAGCCGCACAACGACCTCGGGCACCGGCGCATGAGGGACCTCGCCGCGGTTCAGCCAGCGATAGGGGGTCTTTAGGTGGATCTGGCGATTTTCCCGGCGAATTGCGAAAATGGCCGCGTTGACGCGGCGTGCAAGGCTTTCCGGACGCCATCCGGCTTCTTCGAGCAGGTCCTTCAGCTTTTCATTCGGCACGCCGAATCTGCCGCTGCTCTCGTTGGCGATGGCCGTTATAAAGGTACACCTAGGGGAGAGTGCCATCAGGGGATGTTTCAGTGACAATTCTAACCACGACGTTAGGCGAGAACCGGAAGCACACCGAACACACCGATCCGCAGATGTCCGCACCTGCCGCGCCGGAACTAAGCCCGTTTCTCGGTCCGTCGGCGGCCGTCAGCTCGGGTCGGTCATCGACGGTTGGGGCGTCGAGGTGGCCCGGGTGCGGAGGGTCCGCTTGTCGGGCTTGCCGAGTGGGGTGAGCGGTAGCTCGTCGAGAACGGTGATCGTGGCCGGTACGGCGTCGGCGGTCAGGTGGATCGAATCGGCCGAGGTCGCCGGTGCGCAGCCGGCCATCCGGCAGTACGGTCCGGCCCGCGTCGTCCGGGCGGTTCCAGTACTCGGTCAGCACGCCCGGCCCCTGGACGCAGACCTCCCCGATCTCACCGGGTGGCGCGGTCGTGCCGTCGGTGCGCCGCAGCGTGACGGTGACGCCCGGCATCGGGCGGCCGACCGAGGCGAGGACTTCGGGACGGCCGGCGAGGGCGGCGGCGTGGTAGGCCGGTTGCAGCGTCGCGATGGCCGGCGCCTCGGTGGTCGCGTACGTCTGCATGAGTCCGGGGCCGAGCCGTTCCAGCGCCTGGCGCAGCCGGGCGGGGGCTGCGGGGGAGCTGCCGTACATGACGAACTTCAGGGGGGTCAGGTCGGTGCCGGTCGCCTCGGCGTGGTCGAGCAGGCGGTACAGCCATGAGGGGTCGTACAGGATGCGGGCGATGTCGCCCTCCTGGGCCCGTACCGGGACGGGCTGCTCGGGCTCCCCTCCGGCGCCGGCCGTGAGATCGACGAGCGCCTGCTCGACGGCATCGCCGCCCTACCGCACCACCGCTGACGCGCGGCACCTCCGCCGACGATTCAACGACGGGGTGTCATGCCATGTTGGTGGTGACGAGCGCGTCGCGGCCGATGAGGTCGAGGCGACGCGGGACGTACGTGTTCGACGTTCTCTGCTTGACCGTGGCGTGCGGTACTTTCCGTCGCACGAATCGACCGCACGCCACGTCCTATACGTGCTCAGCCGCAGGCGTACCAGCCGGTCGACCAGGAGCCCGCCCAGTCGTCCCAGCCGTCGGCGCTGATGCAGGTGTGCGGGGCCGACAGGTAGACCGGTCCGGCGTAGTACTTGAAGCTGCCGCCGTTGTATGCGTACGCGCTGTCACTCTTCCTCCGCAAGGCGATGGAGAGACCCGACGCCTCGCCGTAGGAGTAGTTCGTCGTTGACTTCTGGACGAAGGCGCAGTTCTTGCCGGTGCTGGGGCTGTAGCCGAACTTGATGTAGATGACGGTGCCCCAGCCGTCCGAGGTCTTGTTGTAGCCGCTCCTCGTCTCGCTGTGCACCTCGTAGTAACTGCTGCCGCAGACGCCGGGGATCGTGAAGTTCGCGGCGGCGTGGGCCGGACTCACGATGGACAGGGTTCCGGCGGTGGTGAGAGTGAGCGCTGAAAGCGACAGCGCGGTACGGCGTAGCGCCGTTCTCATGCTTGCCTCCTTGAGGCCTTCTGCACGCATGGGCGGGGAACGCCCAGGCACGCCCCTGTGAATCCGGGACGGCGCGATCATGATCGCAGCTTCACATATCGGACGAGCCAGATATAGACATAACGGATCAGCAACAAAAGGGGGCATCTCGGACGACCGGCGAGACGGTGCCGATCCTCCGCTGACACCCGCGCGCGAAAAGCTCGGTGGATGCCCGACCAAAAGGCGACAAAAGAGGACAAATCACTCATTAAGCGGTCGGCGAGAAGGGTGGTGCCCGGGGGCCTCGGTCCTCCGCACGCGAGGCCCCCGGGTGGCGGTGGGCCGGCCCTCAGCTACAGGCCGTGCCGTTCAGGGTGAACGAGCCGGGCGCCGTGTTGGAGCCGCTGTAGGTGAAGTTGGCGCCGACCGAGGTGGACGCGCCTGCGGCGAGGCCGCCGTTCCAGCTCGCGTTGGTGACGGTGACGGTGCTGCCCGACTGCGACCAGGTGCCGCTCCAGCCCTGGGAGAGCTGCTGGTTGCCGGCGTAGGAGAACTTCAGCGTCCAGCCGTTGATCGCCGAGCTGCCGTTGGTGATCGTGATGTTCGCGGTGAAGCCGGTCCCCCAGTCGTTGGCCGAGTAGGCGACCTTGCAGCTGCCGGGCGTCGGTGTGGGGGTCGGAGTCGGCGTCGGGGTGCCGCCGTCGCCCGTGCCGCCGAGCGCGGTGCTGATCGCGCCGTAGATCTGCGGCTTCTTGTTGAGGTTCTCGTCCCAGGGCAGGGCCGAACCCTCACCGCTGAAGGTGCCGGGGATCCAGGAGTACTTGTCGGTGTAGTCCCAGATCGTGATGCCGACGCAGCGGGTCACGGCGAGGCACGCGTTGACGACGTTCGTGTAGTACTGCGCCTGGGTGTTGACCTTGGTGGTGTCCGCGGGCAGCTGCATCCGCACGTCGAGCTCGGTGACGGCGACGTCGACGCCGAGATCGGCGAAGCGCTGCAGGTTCTGCTGCATGTTCGTGGGGAAGCCGTACTGGATCGCCAGGTGGCTCTCGAAGCCGACGCCGTCGATCGGCACGCCCTGCTGCTTGAGCGACTTGACGAGGTTGTACATGCCGTCGCTCTTCGCGCCGGTGCCCTCGATGTTGTAGTCGTTCAGGTAGAGCTTGGCGTTCGGGTCGGCGGCGTGCGCCGTGCGGAGCGCGTCGGCGATGTAGCCGCTGCCCATCGCGTTGTAGAACGCGTCGGTGCGGAGAGTGCCGTCCTCGTTGAACGGCTCGTTGACCACGTCCCAGGCGTAAAGCTGGCCCTTGTAGTGGGTCACCTCGGTGGTGATGTGGTTCTCCATGGCGGCCTGCACCTGGGTGCTCGGCAGACTCGACACCCAGCTCGGCAACTGGCTGTGCCAGACCAGGTTGTGACCGCGGACGATCACGTTGTGGCTCTTGGCGAAGGAGACGATCGTGTCGCCTCCGCTGAAGTTGAACGATCCCCTCGAAGGCTCGGTGGTGTCCCACTTCATCGAGTTGCCCGGGGTCGTCGCCCCGAATTCGCCGCCGCCCAGGATCGCCGTGTAGGCGCTGTTGGACAGCTCGGGGTTGTCGGTCGCCGAACCGAAGTACTTGCCCTTGGCCTTGGCGAGCTGGTCGAGCGTTGACGCGGCGGACGCGGGGCGCATCACCATGGCGGTGAGCGCCAGGAGCACGCCGAGTGCCAGCGCCAGGACGGCCGCGAGTCTCGGCCGGAGTGGCGAGGACATGCTGAGTTCCTCCAGGGGTGTTCGTGAGATGTGCCGTGGGCATGACGCGGCGCGGGGGAGAGCGGGGCTCCCCCGCGCCGGGTCGGTGGGTCAGGAGTCGGCGTGGTCCGCCGCGCCGTACGGGCGGGTCAGGGGCTCGTACAGGTGATCATCGACGCGCCCGGCGAGCCATTGGCGACGAACCCGAAGCTGGTCGACGCGCCGCCGTTCACGGTGCGGTTCCAGTCGGCGTTCCGTACGGTCGCCATGTCGCCGCTCAAGGTGAGGGTGCCGTTCCATACGCTGTTGATGGTCTGGCCGCTGGACGGCATCCAGCTCACGGTCCAGCCGTTGAGGGCCGTGGTCCCGGGGTTGCTCACCGTGATCTCACCCTGGAAGCCGCCCGACCAGCTGCTGGTCGTCTTGTACGTCGCGGTGCACGGCGTGCTCGGGGTTCCACCGCCACCGCCGCCGCTGCTGTCGCCGACGCCGGTGACCTGCCCGTTGCCGCCGTCGAAGACCACGTCGGAGCAGCCATAGAACGTCTCCGTGCTGTCGGAGCGACTCCAGACGGAGTAGATGATGTGGCGGCCGGTCTTGTTGGCCGGCAGGTTGCCGGACCAGTAGTAGTAGCCGTCGACGCTGCCGACCGGGCCGGTGTCGGCCGGGTGGTCGGCGACGAGGAACGGATTGGTCTCCATCTCGTCCCAGGTGAGCGGCTTGGTCGGGTCCCAGCCGTCCTTGGTGACGTACAGGTAGAACGAGCCGGGGTGCGCCGCCCACTTGTTGTAGCGGAACTGGAAGTTCGCGCCGCTGGTCAGGTGCGTGACCGGCCAGTTCGCGTTCGGCAGGTCGAAGCCGGTGTAGTTCGGGTTCCCGCCGCTGCACAGCTGCCCGTCGGGGATGAAGCCCCGCGTACGGCCGGCGCCGTCGGACCGGAGCACGGAGAACCAGTTGTAGAGCGAGTTGGTCCCGCTCTGGGCGACTGCGGCCGCGCACGCCGGGTTCTGCGGCTTGATCTCTCCAGTGGAGGTGAGGCCGTCCTTCCAGCACAGGAACGTACGGCTGCCCGGCTGCATGAACGCCCCGTGGGCCCACGCCGGGGTCCCCGTGAACACGCTCATCACCAGGATCGACACCATTCCGAGGGCCGCGGCGAGCGCGCTTCTCCGTCGCTTTCTCACGACACCGTTTCCCTTCGATCTGCCCGCGGGCCGGCATGCGGACCCGCAGGGAGTTCGGGCGCGGTGGGAGCGCGTTCTCAGGATCGGTTTCCGGACCTCGGAGGGTCAACGACGGCCGCGAGGGGATCCGGCGTGGGCAGGGTGACCTGCGGATACTCGCACAGCCGGGAGGCCGGCCGTGAAAGCAGCTGAAAGCGGCGGACCAGTGGCCGCCTCGACCCTAGAGAAGGTCCGGAGATGCGTGCGCGAACCGTACGGTGATGGACAGGCCGCCTTCGGGGCGTGCGCCGGCGGTGAGGGTGGCGTGGTGAGCCTGGGTGACGGCATTGACGATGGCGAGGCCGAGACCGTAGCCGTCGCGGCGGCCGTTCCGATCGGGCGCCAGTCTTTGGAAGGGTTGGAAGAGGCGCTGGATCTCGTTCCCGGGGATGACCGGCCCGCTGTTGGTGACCGTAAGGGTCGCCTGCGTGCCGGAGGTCTGGGTGGTGATCTCCACGAGCCCGTCTGGGCGGTTGTGGCGGATGGCGTTGTCGATGAGGTTGGCGATGAGGCTTTCGATCAGTCTCGGGTCCCCGGCCGTCACTGCGGGCGTCAGGTGTTCGGCGAGGTCGATGCCCTTCTCCGCTGCTCGGTCGCGGCGGGAGGCGAGCACCCCTTCGACGGCTTGGGCGAGGTCGAGGGTGACCCGGCGAGAGATTCCGCGCTCGCTGGTGGCGAGGACGAGCAGTGCGCTGACGAGCCGTTCCTGGTGTCCGCTGAGAGCGAGGGCCTCCTGGCAGACCGAGCGCAGGGTGTCGGCGTCGGCGTCAGGGTCGGCGAGGGCGACCTCGAGGAGGGTGCGCAGCCCGGCGAGGGGGGTTCGCAGCTCATGGGAGGCGTTGGCGACGAAGTGGCGTTGGGCGTCGAAGGAGGCTTGAAGGCGGGCGAACAGGTCGTCGAGGGTGCGGCCGAGCTCGGTCAGCTCGTCGGTGGGCTCACCGAGGTCGAGGCGCCGGTGGAGGTCGCCGGCGGAGATGATTCCGGCGGTGGCGGTGATGGCGCGCAGTGGGTGCAGGAACCGGCCGGCCACGAACCAGCCGAGAGCCAGGGCGACGGGAACCAGGACGACCAGGGCGACGGCGGACCCCGTGAGGAGTTGGGGCAGGCTGATCCCGTGCCCGTTTCCGGTGATCGCGGGCGATGAGGGCCGGCCCTTGGGTTTGGCCGACTGGACGCCGGCGAGCGGGATGTCGACGAGTACGAGCACGAAGACCCCGGCGGCGTAGATGCCCGCCGCGTACGCGAGCGCGAGCCGCGTCTGCAACGACCTTCTGGCAAGCTGCCGGGAGGTCATGACGATCCGATGCGGTAGCCGCCTTCGCGGATGGTCTCGATCACGGGCGGGTCGCCGAGCTTGGCCCGCAACCGGTGCACGGTGTGCTTGACGGCGCTGCTGAAGGGGTCGGCGGCCTCGTCCCAGACGCGTTCGAGCAGTTCCTCGGCGGAGATGACCAGGCCGGGTGCGGCGAGCAGGCATTCGAGCAGGGCGAACTCCTTGGGGCTCAGCTGGAGACGCCGGCCGGCCCGGAACGCGATGCGGCGGGCCGGATCGAGGGTGATGTCCCCGCATGCCAGGGTGGGCGGTAGCGGCGGGGCGGCTCGGCGGGCCAGAGCACGGACGCGGGCGACCAGTTCGGCGAACGCGAACGGCTTGGGCAGGTAGTCGTCGGCGCCGAGGCCGAGCCCGTCGACGCGGTCCTCGATCGTGTCCGAGGCGGTGAGCATCAGCACGCGGGCCTCGCAACGGCCGTGGGCGAGTCGCCGGCAGATCTCGTCCCCGTGGACGCCGGGCAGGTCGCGGTCGAGGATCACCACCTCATAGCGGGTGACGGCAAGGTGCTCGAGGGCGGCGGTTCCGTCGAGGACGACGTCGACAGCCATGCCCTCGCGGCGCAGCCCGGTTCCGATGGAGCGGGCGAGGACCTCGAAGTCCTCGACGACGAGGACCCTCACCGCCGCTCACCGCCGGTCGTCGTGCGGGTGGGAGGGCCGAACCGGCCGCCGGGTCGAGGTGCCATGCCTTGACGATGCCAGCTCCCCGGTTCCAACCGGGTCGCAGCCGCTGCGACCGGGCTGGAACCGGGTGCCGCGTACAACCGTCGGCATGAGTGCATTTCCAACCGTGAGCTCGCTGCGATGAGCGCCCCGGGGATCGTCGTCGCCGGACTGCGCAAGAGGTATGGGGCGACCCTGGCCCTCGACGGCATGTCCTTCACCGTCCGCCCGGGTCTGGTGACCGGCTTCGTTGGGCCGAACGGGGCCGGGAAGTCCACCACGATGCGGGTGATCCTCGGCCTGGACGCGGTCGAGGAGGGCACCGCGCTCATCGAGGGGAAGCCGTACCGCGGTCTTCGGCACCCGCTGAACCATGTCGGTTCACTGCTGGACGCGGCGGCGCTGCACCCCGGCCGCAGCGGGCGAGGTCACCTGCTGTGGCTGGCGCATTCGCAGGGCCTGGCCGCGCGGCGGGTGGACCAGGTGATCGAGCAGGTCGGCCTGACCCCGGCGGCCCGGCGCAAGGCCGGCGGCTACTCGCTCGGCATGCGCCAGCGGCTCGGGATCGCCGCGGCCCTGCTGGGCGACCCGCCGATCATCATGCTCGATGAGCCGTTCAACGGCATGGACCCCGACGGCATCATCTGGATGCGCGGCTTCCTGCGGTCGCTGGCCGCTCAGGGTCGCGCCGTGCTGGTCTCCAGCCACCTGATGAGCGAGGTGCAGGACACGGCCGACCACCTCGTCGTGGTCGGGCGCGGCAAGGCCATCGCCGACGCCGGCGTGGCCGACCTGATCGCGGCCGCCTCCGCGAACCGGGTGGCCGTGCGGACCACGGCCGCGACGCACGCGATGAGGGTGCTCGCGCAGGCCGGCGCGACCGTGACGGCCGCCGGCCGCGACACCATCACCGTCTCCGGCCTGCCTGCGGACCGGATCGTGACGCTGCTCAGCGCGAGCGCGGTGCCGTTCTCCGAGGTTTCGGCACACCGCGCCACCCTTGAGGACGTCTACCTGGCGCTCACCCGCGAAGCGCTCGAGTTCCACGCCGCGACGCCCACGGAGGTCTCGCGGTGACCCCCACCATCACGCCTTACCGATCCGGCCGACGGGTCGGGCGGGACGGCTTCCTCCAGTTGCTGCACGCGGAGTGGACCAAGTTCCGGACGGTCCGGGGCTGGGTGACCGGCACGGTGGCGGCGGCACTGATGATGGTGCTGTTCGCCCTGCTCACCGGGGCCAGCAGCAACCAGAAGGGCTCACCACCGGTTCCGGTCGGACCTGGCGGTGAGCCGGTCACCGACAGCTTCTACTTCGTGCACCGACCGCTCGCCGGGAACGGCAGCGTCACCGTCTCCGTCTCCGCGCTCAAGAGCAGCATCCCCAAGGGTCCCGGGGACCTGCGGCCCGGCACCGTGCCGTGGGCGAAGGCCGGGCTCATCATCAAGCAGAGCACTCGCCAGGGATCGCCCTACGCGGCGATCATGGTCACCGGCAGCCACGGCGTGCGGATGCAGGACGGCTACGTCAATGACACGGCCGGCCCGCCCGGTCCGGTCTCCGCCGAGTCCCCCCGCCGGCTGCGGCTGGACCGCTCGGGCGACACGGTCACCGGCTACGCCTCCGCCGACGGCGTGAAGTGGACCAGGGTGGGCACCGCGCAGGTGAGCGGGCTCGGAACGACCGCGCAGGTCGGGCTGTTCGTCGCCTCTCCGCCTGTCGTGGGCGGTGGGGGCACGGCCGGCAGCGTGTCCACGGCCACCTTCGGGGACCTGCGCACCCAGAGCGGCTGGGCCGGTGGCGACTGGACAGGCGATCAGGTGGGAGCCGAATCCCCCAGCTTCGCCGGCTACCCGGAGAACGGCTCGGGTTCGTTCACGGGATCCGGCGCCCGGTTCACGGTGACCGGCGCCGGCGACATAGCGCCCGCCGTCCGCGACAGCCTGCCGACCGGCGGCCTCCTCCGCGACATCCTCATCGGCACGTTCGCCGCGCTGACCGCGGTGATCGTCGTGGGGGCGCTGTTCATGACCGCGGAGTACCGGAACAAGATGATCCACGTCACCCTGGCCGCGAGTCCGAGGCGGAGCCGGGTGCTGGTGGCCAAGGCGATCGTATTGTGGGCCGTCACCTTCGTCGCCGGGTCGGTGGGAACGCTCCTCGCCACTCCGCTCGGTGAGCGGCTCGCCCGGGGCAACGGCGTCTACATCTTCCCGGTGTCGTCCTCGACCGAACTGCGGGTGGCACTCGGGACCGCGGCGCTGCTCGCGACCGCCTCGGTCCTGGCCCTCTCCGTGGGCGCCGTCTTCCGGAACAGTGCGGGCGCGGTCACCACGGTCCTCTTGGCCATCGTGCTGCCCTACATCCTGATCGCCATCCCGTTCCTGCCCGCGAGCGTGTCGAAGGGGGTGGCCACGGTGACACCGGGCGCGGCTTTCGCCGTCCAGCAGACGCTTGTGCCATATGACCAGGTCGCAAGCAATTACACGCCGTACTACGGCTACTACCCGCTGGCGCCATGGGCCGGGTTCGCCGTCCTGGCCGGCTACGCGGTGGCAAGCCTGGCCGTGGCCGCCGTCCTTCTCAACAGGAGGGACGCATGAGACCGGCACTGCACGCGGAATGGACGAAGATTCGGACCGTCGCCGGCCCCCTGTGGCTGCTGCTCGGCACCATCGCGGCGACAGTGGCCCTCAGCGCCGTGGCGACCTCGCTGGTGACGTGCACGTCCGCCCGCTGCGGCGGCGACCCGACCAAGATCACCCTCATGGGCGTCTACCTCGGCCAGGCGCTGGTCGCCATCCTGGCCGTGCTGATCATCAGCGGGGAGTACGGCTCGGGCCTGATCCGCACCACCCTGACGGCGGTGCCGCGGCGAGCCACCGCCTTCGCGGCCAAGGCCATCACTCTCACCGGCGTCGTGGCCGTCGCCGGGACCGTCGCCGTCCTCGGGTCGCTGCTCGCCGGGTGGCTCATCCTGCCCGGCCCAGGCCACCAGGCCCTGTCCCTGGCCGACGGGCCGACGCTGCGCGCGGTCCTCGGAACGGTCCTCTACCTGATCCTGATCGCCCTTCTCAGCCTCGGCATCGCGACCGCCGTGCGGGACTCCGCCACCGGCATCGGGGTCGTCCTCGGCCTGCTCTACATCGTCCCCATCGTCTCCCAGACCGTCGGCGATCCGCACTGGCAGCGCCTGCTCCAGCAGGTCGCGCCGATGAGCGCCGGGCTCGCCGTCCAAGCCACCACCGATCTCCGCAGCCTGCCCATCAGCCCCTGGGCCGGCCTCGGCGTGACCGCCGGGTGGGCCGCCGCGGCGCTCCTGGTCGGCGGCCTGCTCCTGCACGTCCGCGACGCCTGAAGGTGGGCGGCGGCTCGCCGGTCTCGATCACGTCGTCCAAGACCTCGTCCACTGCCGCCCGCGGATCCGGCGCTGACCGGCCGGGTGGGTCAGGGCACGTACGTGTCGAGGCGGCCGCACATGCCGAACGCGCGCTCCGGTGGCGGGTCGAGGCGGTGGACGGCGGCCTCCGTCAGGGGGCCGATGTCGCCCGCGCCCAGGCGGCTCAGCTGCGCACCGGTCCGCAGCGCCTCGGCGAACGCGCCGGCCTGCCAGCGCTTCTCCCACTCGGGGAACAGATGCGCCTTGAGCCGTACGGCCGACCGGTAGAAGTCGTGCAGCGCCGTCGGCTCGCCGGCGTCCAACCGGGCGCGCAGCGCGGTGAAGCCCGCCAGGGCCAGGTCGCGACGGCTGCGGGCGGTGTGCTCCCGCGCGCCGGGGTCCAGGGCCGCCGCCCGCCCGTACGCCTCCGGGTCGTTCAGGGTCTCCGGCGGGAAGGTGAAGACGGCGTCGCCCGCCTCGGGAAGCCCGCTGTTCTGCATGACGACGACGATGTGCAGCCCGCCGTCGCCGTTGACGAGCCGGTGCACGGTCCCGGGCGTGAACCAGGCGACGGTACCGGGGGCCAGCGGCGTCTCGGCGAAACCGTCGCAGGTCAGCGTCTGCACGCTGCCCTGCCCCGCGACGACGACGTACGCCTCCGCGCAGGTCAGGTGGACGTGCGGCGAGCCGCCGCACAGGCCGTCGGCCGTCGGCCAGTCGTACACGCGGAGCCCGGAGATCCCGACCGCACCGGGCAGCGGGCTCAACATGGGTGGTCCTCGGCGTAGGCGTCCAGACGGAGGCGGTCCCACGCGCCGTCGGCGACGACGATGCGGTACCGCAGGCGCAGCGTCTCGCCGGGCGGCAGCGCGAACTCCTCGGCGAAGGCGAGCGAGGGGTTGACCGCCGGGAACGGCGTGGTCCGGACGAACCAGTCGCTGCCGAAGCCCGGGTCGTCGAAGAACATCAGGGTGGAGGCGCGGTCCACCTCGTCATGCCGGCCGACGTACGCCAGCCAGGCCGCGGGCCGGCCCATCAGCTCCGGGCCGCCCTGGCCGTCCGCCGCGATGACGTCCCCGTCGGTGAACGCGCGCGGCCCGCGCCAGAACAGCCCGCTGTACCCGGCCGCCGGCCGGCCGTTCGTGGTCGGGCTGCCGAAGACGAGCGCCTCCCCTCGTACGTTGGTCAGCGCGGTCGCGAACTCCAGCGCCCACGAGTCGCCGGTGACGTCGCGTACGGCCAGCTCGCGCCCCTCGTCGACCCAGTGCTCGCCCGCCTGGGTGTGCCAGGTGAGTCGCTCGGCGATCCGTCCCCCGTCGGCCTCGGTGAACTCCTCGTGCCGCATGACGCCGACGTTCGGCAGGTCGACGTAGCCCTGGTCGCGGACGTAGCTGCCGCCGCCCCAGAAGTTCTCCCCCGAAAGGTGCGACGCGGTCAGCTGCACGCCCTTGTGCCAGCGGTGGTCGTGCGGCCGGTACGCGGTGACGACGTCCCCGGCCAGCGTACGCACCGGATGTAGGTACGGCTTCGGGCCCTCGAACGCCGGCGTGGTCGGCCGGTAGACGTACCGGAACAGCTCCACGTCCCGCTCGTGCACGGCGAGCGTGTGGTCGCCGAGGTGCTCGATCCTCAAAGGTCTCTCCCGCCGTTCATCTCGCGGTAGAAGGGGTCCGTGCCGTCGATCTCGCCCCGGCGTACGGGACGGCCGGTGAGCGCCGACTTGTAGAGCGCGACGATGAGCTCGAGGGTCCGGCGGCCGCCCGCGCCGCTGGTCTGCGGCCGGTCGCCGCGTTCGTACGCGTCGAGCAGGTCGGCCAGCAGCGCGGTGTGCGAGCTCGGCAGGTCCTGGTCCGGGGTCCGCCAGGCGGCGACGCGAGCCTCGTCGGTGACGTGCGGCGCGGGGGTGTAGGTCCAGTCCGCGTTGGCATGGCCGTACAGGTGCGACAGCTCCACCGTCGCGTCGGTGAAGTCGAATCGCAGCCGGCTCTCCTCACGCGGCGACAGCACGCTGTTGACCACCGACGCCAGCGCGCCGTTCTCGAAGCGGACCGACGCCACGGACGCGTCCTCGGTGGCGACGTCCCGGACGAGGCGGCCGGCCATGGCGCGGACCTCGGCCCAGTCGCCGAGCGTCGCCAGCAGCAGGTCCATCTGGTGGATGCCGTGGCCCATGGTCGGCCCGCCACCCTCGGTGTCCCACCGACCGCGCCAGGGCACGTCGAAGTACGCCTGGTCGCGGTACCAGGTGGTCAGGCAGACCGCGACCAGCGGCCGGCCCAGCTCGCCGTCGGCGATGAGCCGCCGCAGGTGGCGGGCGCCGGAGCCGAACCGGTGCTGGTAGACGACCGCCGCGTACGGGCCGCCGTCGCGCTCGGCGGCCGTCATGGCGTCGTACTCGGCGAGCGAGAGGGCGGGCGGCTTCTCGCACAGCACCCACGCGCCCGCCTCCAGGCACGCCCTGACCTGGGCGGCGTGCACGTGCGGCGGCGTGCAGACGTGCACCAGGTCGGGGCGGGCCTCGGCGAGCATCTCCCCCAGGTCGGTGTACGCCGCGGGAACGTCGTGCGCGGCGCAGAAGTCCTTCACGCGCGCGGCGTCGACGTCGACGGCGGCCACGACCCGGGCGCGGTGCGCCTCCGCCCGCAGCGCGGGCAGGTGGCAGATCCCCGCGATCCCGCCCGTGCCGACGATCGCGGCCCGGATCACCGCAGGACGACCGTGGTCAGCGAGCGGGGGGCGAGGTCGGCCGACAGGTCACGGCCGTGGGTGCGCGCGGCGGCGACGGGGGCCA
Source organism: Actinoallomurus liliacearum (assembly GCF_039542035.1). Lineage (NCBI taxonomy): Bacteria > Bacillati > Actinomycetota > Actinomycetes > Streptosporangiales > Thermomonosporaceae > Actinoallomurus > Actinoallomurus liliacearum. The sequence goes on along the minus strand of NZ_BAABHJ010000040.1, from coordinate 668,265 downwards.
CCGAGTGGCCGGCGTCGGTCAGGTACGCCTGGGCGTGCCCGGCCGGGGAGCCGAGGGCCAGGTCCGTCGTCGACGCGGTGGTGCCGGTGTTGAGGATCTCGACGACCTTGGTGCCGTCGGCGTTCCGGTACGCCGAGATCTCCAGCGCGGGGTCGGCGGCGCTCACCGCGACCCGGGTCGCGCCCGGTCGGATGAACCGGCTGTACGCCGCGAACGCCCAGAACCGCTTGGACACGTGGTACGCGTCGCCGTCGAGCTGGATCAGCGCGCGGGTCGCCCCGACGGAGGCGGCGAGCCAGTAGACGTACGCGCCGGCGTTCCCGTCCGTCATGGTCCGGTGGATGTTCTCCGCGACCGCGAAGCCGGAGTACTCGGTGCCGTCGTCCCAGTTCTCGTTCCAGGTGCTGCCGCCCGGGCCCCACTCCGACATCCAGGTGCGCTTCCGGGTCGGCTGCGGCGAGGTGACCGGGCTGGAGTAGGCGTGCCCGGTGATGGTCGTGACCCACCTGGCCGCCTGCGGGTCGGCCTCGATGGCCCGGGTGTAGTCCTGCTGGCCGTCCCAGCCCGTGTGGTCGCAGCAGGACAGCTTCAGCCCGGCCTTCTTCGCGACCGGGCCGAGCACCTTGACGAACTCCACGGCCTGGGCCGGGGTGAAGTTCATGGAGGCGTACGAGACGGTGATGTCCGGCTCGTTGGTGAAGCCCAGGTCGGTGATCCTGATGCCCTCGCGGCGGTAGAACCTCGCGTATTGCACCAGGTAGTTCGCGTACGCCTGCCGCCAGTCACCGCTCGCGCAGTCCGTGCCCTGGAGACCGCAGAGGGTGCCGCCGTTCGCGTCGGTGCCGTTGGTCTTCATGAAGCCCGGCGCGCTCCACGCGTCGGCGTAGAACCGCCGCACGCCGTACGACCGCGCCTGATTGGCCAGCCAGACCTGGCCGCCGTCGTCGCCGTCCCAGACGTACTTCGGCGGTGCGGTCGGCCCGCCCGGGTCGGCGGGCTCGATGGACGGCATGTGGTCGTACACCTTGTCGGCGGACGAGCCGATGCCGAGCCGCAGGATGGACGCGCCCGCGCCGGCGCGCCGGCCGAACAGCAGGTCGACGACCTCCTTCTGCTTCGGCGCCGACAGTCCGTTCAGTCCGTGGATCACGGCGGCCCGCTGGAAGGCCTCGGAGAACCCGAACCCGTCGATGGGCTGCAGGTTCGCGCGGAAGTCGACGCGGCCGCGGGGTGCTTCCTGGGCGTGCGCGGGCACGCCCAGGGAGCACGTGGTCGCCACGGTGAGGGCGAGGGCAAGTGAGCTGCGCGTGAGGGGACGCATGGGGGGATCCGCTACTTTCCGCCCGCGCCGGCCAGGCCCGCGATGAGCCAGCGGCGCGCGAACAGGTAGACGACGAACACGGGAAGAGCCGACAGCAGCACGGCCGCCATCAGGCCGGGCACGTTCGAGCCGAACTGGTTCTGGAAGTTCCACAGGCCGAGCGTCTGGACCCGCTGCTCGGGGGACTGCGTGAGGATCAACGGGAACAGGAAGCCGTTCCAGGCGTTCAGCGCGCTGTAGACGGCGATCGTGGTCAGCGACGCGCGGCTGAGCGGCAGCGCCAGGCTCCACATCAGCCGGAACGCCCCTCCGCCGTCGATGGTCATCGCCTCGTACAGCTCGCGGGGGACGTCCCGCAGCGCCGACGACAGCACCAGCACGCTGAGCGGCAGGCCGAACGCCACGGTCGGCAGGATGATCGCCGTCAGCGAGTCGTACAGGTGCATCCGGGTGATCATCAGGTAGACGGGGATGATCGTGGCCTGCGCGGGCACCGCGAGTCCGGCCAGGAAGATCCGGAACGTCCCGGACACGACCCGGCTGCGCGACCGCACGATCGCGTACGCCGCGGGGAAGGCGAGCAGCACGGTCAGCGCGACGCTCCCCGCGGTGACGATGGCCGTGTTGACCAGGTAGCGGGTGTACCCGCTGCGGAAGACCTCGGTGAAGTTGCCCAAGGTCAGCTTGTGCGGCAGGGACAGCGGGCCGCCGTCGAGGTAGGCGTCCGTCGGCTGCACACTGTCCTTGATCATCAGGTAGATCGGGACGCCCACGAACACGAGCCAGGCGAGCGCCGCCACCCCGGCGCCCCAGTTCGGCCGCTGCCGCCTCCGCCGTGGCCGGTCGCCGCGCCGGTGGCGCGCGACCGGCACCGACGTCTCTTCCCGGAGTGCCGTCATGGCGTCAGATCCCCTCCAGGGTGCTGCGCATCTTCCCGTAACCGGAGAACCGGACGATGAGCAGCGACAGCGCGGTGCCGAACGCGGCCAGGACCAGCGCGATCACGCTCGCGTACCCCATCTGGAAGCTCTGGAAGGCGCTGTTGTACATGCGCTGCGGCAGGACCATCGTGGCGGTGCCCGGCCCGCCGTTGGTGACGATCAGGATGGTCTCGAAGTAGGTCAGCGACCCGACCAGCATCAGCACCGACGAGGTGATGATGGTGTTCCGGAGCTGCGGCAGCGTGATGTGCCAGAACTGCTGGAACCGTCCCGCGCCGTCGATGAGCGCGGCGTCGTACAGCATCTTCGGGATCTGCCGCGCCGCGGCTTGGTACATCAGCGAGTGGAACGGCACGAACTGCCAGGCGATGACGACGACCACGGCGCCCAGGGCGCCGTGCTGGTCGCCGGCGATGTTCCCGTCCGGGAATCCGATCCAGGGACCGACCTTCGCGGCGAGCCCGAAGTTCGGGTCGAGCAGCACCCGCCAGGTGATGGCGATCGCGGCGGTCGACATCAGCAGCGGCAGGAAGAAGATCGAGGACAGCACCGCGCGGTTCAGCTCCCGGCCCGCCGCCCAGACGCCGATCAGCAGGGCGAGCGGCGTCTGCACCACCCAGCACAGCACCATGAAGACCAGGCTGATCCGCATCGACTCCCAGATCGCGCTGTCCGAGAGCGCACGGCTCCAGTTGGCCAGGCCGTTGAAGTTCGGCGTGCCGAGGCCGTTCCAGTCGGTGAAGGACAGCACGGCCGTCAGGAGCAGGGGCACCCCCGCGAACACGCCGAAGAACAGCGCGGCGGGGAGGATCCACACGGCGCCCGGCCGCGCCGCCCGGTCCGCGCCGGCGGCCGACGGCCGCCCGCCTCGGCGCCTGCCCGCCACGGCGGTCATCGGCCGGCCGCCTCGGTCCGCGCCGCCATCACTTCACCTGGCCCATGACCTGGACGAACTTCTCCGGGGTCAGCTTCTTGAGGAAGACCTTCTGCAGGTTGTTGTGCAGCGGGTCGGTGAACACGTGCGGCAGCGCCTGGTCCCAGGACAGCGTGAAGCTCGGAGCCTTCTGCACCATCTGGTAGACGTACTTGGAGAACTCCGGGCCGGGGGAGGCGGACAGCCTCGCCTCCAGGCCACTGACGGCCGGCACGTCACCCGCCTTGATCAGCTTGTCGACGTACATCGCGCCGGCCATCTCCTTCTTGAGGAAGGCGAGCGCGGCGTTGACGTCCTTGGACCTGCTGCTGATCGAGTAGTAGTTGGTGGGGTTGCCGACGACGCTGTTCGGGTCGCCCTTGCCCCCGGCGATGGTCGGGAAGGGCGCGAACGCGAGGTCGTTCTTGGCGAACTGCGGGTGCTTGTCGACCTGGTTGGAGTACTCCCACGTCCCCATCAGATGCATCGCGGCCTTGCCCTTGGCGAACAGCAGCCCGGCGCCGTCGTTGACGTAGTTGACCGACGCGAAGTTGGTGCCGAACGCCCGCCGGTCGACCAGGTCCTGGATCCGCCGCAGCGCGTCGAGCACGAGCGGGTGTCCCCAGGCGTTCGGCTTGCCGGCCAGGATGTCCGCGAAGACCGACGGCCCGCCGAGACGCTCGACGAGGTACTCCAGCCACATCAGGTTGGGCCAGGCGTCGACGTGGCCCAGCGCGAACGGCTGGATCTTCTTCGAGTCGAAGTACGTGACCAGTTTCAGCAGGTCGTCGTACGTGGCCGGGGGCTGCTGGCCGTGCTGGGCGAACAGCGTCTTGTTGTAGAAGAGCAGCACGGGCTGCATCCCGCGCATCGGGATGCCGTAGAACTTCCCGTCGGCCGCCTTACCGGCGTCGAGCACCGAGGGCAGGAAGGAGTTCTGCCACGTCGGGTCGCTCGTGAGGTGCGGGGTGAGGTCGACCAGGCGACCGCTCTGGGCGTAGTCCTGAATGCTGCCGGTGCCCCAGTTGAACAGCAGGTCCGGCGGGTTCGGCGAGCCCATGCCGATGCGGAGCTTGTCGGTGTACCCCGAGCTGCCGGAGTTGGGGATCTCCACGAGCTTGATCTTTGTGGCCGACGACTTGTTGAAGTCGTCGAGGGACGCCTGCTGGATGGGGTTCTGCCCGTCGTCCTGCAGAACCCAGGCCTGGAGGGTCTTGCCGCCTCCCTTACCGCCACCGGAGGGCCCGGAGGTTCCGCAGGCGCTGAGCAGAGGGGCGGTGAGGCCGGCGATACCGGCGGCCGAGAGGAAGGTGCGGCGCGAGAGCGGTGAGTCGCCCATCGGTCCTCCTTGGGGGATTGCGGCAGAGACGGGCGTTGCGACGACGTGTCGGCGCTGTTTCGAAAAAGTGTCGGGAAAGCAGTTGCTGCCGTACCTTAAAAAAGCGCCCGGCAGCGGTCAACCCTTCGCGACGTTCTTTGTGAAACCGGAAATCCTGCAAGCTACGGAGACCTTGGCGGCTCCGAAACATTGCGATAACGTTCACCTCGGCCGCTCGGCGAGCAAGCCCCTCGCCACCGAGCCGCGCGTCCGGCCATCCACGGCGCCACCGCCGGCCGCACCCAGGACGCGTGCCCCGTGGACCTCGATGCGGTGGGAGCGCGAGGCCCACGGGACACGCCTGGCCCACACCACGTTCGATCGCCAGACGGGAGCCCACCACAGATGGCCGAAACGCTTCCTCACCCCACCCGACCGGCCGGGTCATGGCGAGACCGCCGGTTGCCGACCGCCGAACGGGTGGCCGACCTGCTGAGCCGGATGACCGTGGAGGAGAAGGCGGCCCAGCTGGTCGGGTACTGGGCCGTGTCCGCCCGCCCCGGCGAGGAGGTGGCGCCGCTCCCCGACGACTTCGGTGAGCCGCCGCCGCTGGACGACGTCATCAAGGCCGGACTCGGCCAGCTCACCCGCGTCTTCGGCACCGCGCCGATCCCGCCGGCCGAGGGCGCGTCCCGGCTGCGCGAACTGCAGGCACGGGTCGCCGCCGGCAACCGGTTCGGCATCCCCGCGATCGCCCACGAGGAGTGCCTCACGGGCTTCATGACCCACACCGCGACCGTCTTCCCCTGCCCACTGGCGTGGGGCGCGACGTTCGACCCCGAGCTGGTCGAGGAGATGGCCGGCGCGATCGCCGACAGCATGCGGCAGGTCGGCGTCCACCAGGGCCTCGCGCCCGTCCTCGACGTGACCCGCGACCCCCGGTGGGGCCGCACCGAGGAGACCATCGGGGAGGACCCGTATCTCGTCGGCCGGATCGGCACGGCCTACGTGCGCGGGCTGGAGGGCCGCGGCGTCGTGGCCACGCTCAAGCACTTCGCGGCGTACGCCTCGTCGCGGGCCGGCCGGAACATGGCGTCCGCCGCCCTCGGCCCCCGCGAGTACGCCGACATCGTCCTCGAACCGTTCTTCCTCGCCCTCCGCGAGGGCGGCGCCCGCTCGGTCATGGCCGCGTACGTGGACGTCGACGGCGTCCCGGCCACCGCCGACGAACGGCTGATGACCCGGCTGCTCCGCGACGAGCTCGGCTTCACCGGCGTGGTGGTGGCCGACTACTTCGGCATCTCGTTCCTGGAGAGCATGCACGGCGTCGCCGGCTCCCCCGGCGAGTCCGCCGCCCTCGCCCTGCGCGCGGGCGTCGACGTCGAGCTGCCGACGATCCGCTGCTACGGCGCGCCGCTGGTCGAGATGGTGCGGCGCGGCGCCGTCCCGGAGAAGGACCTGGACCGTTCGGTGGCCCGCGTCCTCGCGCTCAAGTGCGACCTCGGCCTGCTCGACGAGGCTTCGGACGGAGCGAAGGACGGCTCCGCCGACGGCTCGGCTGACGGAGCCGTCGAGGTGGCCGGAGCCGTCGAGGTGGATGGAGCCGTCGAGGTGGATGGAGCCGTCGAGGTGGCCGGGGTGCGGCGGCCGGGCGGCTCGGTCGACGGGGTACGGCCCGGCGACCCGATCGACCTGGATCCGCCCGCCCACCGGCGGCTGGCGCGCCGGGTCGCCGAGCAGTCGGTGGTCCTGCTCGCCAACGACGGGGTCCTCCCGCTGCGCGCCGGTCGCGTCGCGGTGACCGGCCCGCTCGCCGCCGAGCCGCGGGCCATGCTCGGCTGCTACGCCTTCCCCAACCACATGACCGCGCGATTCCCCGACCTGCCGTTCGGCGTGGACATCCCGCCCCTCGCGGACGCCCTCCGCGCCGCACTGCCGGACGCGGAGGTCGAGGTGGCGGCCGGCCGGGACGTCCGGGTCACCGACGACGCGGACATCGCCGCCGCCGTCGCGGCCGCCCGCCGCGCCGAGGTGTGCGTGCTCACCCTCGGCGACCGGTCGGACCTGTTCGGCCGGGGCACCTCGGGCGAGGGCTGCGACGCCGAGAGCCTCGCCCTGCCCGGCCGGCAGGCCGAACTCGCCGACGCGGTGCTGGCCACCGGCACGCCCACGGTCATCGTGCTGCTCGCCGGCCGCCCGTACGCGCTCGGCGGCTTGGTGGACCGGGCGGCGGCGATCGTGCAGGCCTTCTTCCCCGGCGAGGAGGGCGGCCCCGCCGTCGCCGGCGTGCTGTCGGGCCGTGTCGAGCCGTCGGGTCGCCTGCCGGTCAGCGTGCCGCGCGGCCCGGGCGGCCAGCCGGCGACGTACCTGCACTCGCGGACCGGCGGGCCGTCGCGCTGGAGCTCGATCGACCCGGCCCCGCTGTTCCCCTTCGGCCACGGGCTGACCTGGACCCGGTTCGCGTACGACGTCCTCGAGGTGGACCCGTCGGCCGCCACGGACGGCACCGTGCGCGTCACCGCGACGGTGCGCAACACGGGGGACCGGCCCGGCACCGAGGTCGTCCAGCTCTACCTCGGCGACCCGGTCGCCTCCGTCGTACGGCCGGTGCGGTGGCTGGCCGGCTGGGCGCGGGTCCGGCTCGAGCCCGGCGCGGCGGCGCGGGTGGAGTTCACCGTGCACGCCGACCGCACCTCGTTCACCGACCTCGACCTCCGGCGCGTCGTCGAACCCGGCCGGGTGGACGTCGCGGTCGGCGGGTCCAGCGCCGACCTGCCGCTGCGGGGGGCGTTCACCCTGACCGGCCCGGAGCGCGTGCTCGGCCTGGATCGCGTCCTGACGGTCCCGGTCGAGGTGACGCCGTGCTGAGCCGGTAGAAACCCGATTGAGACTGCTACTCTCTGCGCGGCTGAGGCCGATGAGCGGACGCAGCCGACGCACCCGGGAGCGCCCTGTGCAGTCCGAGGACGACGCAGCAGAGTTCCACGCCTTCTTCGAGGCGCACCATCGGGAGCTGGCACGTCTCGCCTATCTGCTCACCGGGGACGCGGACGCAGCCGACGACCTCGCCGCCGACGCGTTCGTCGCGGCCTGGCACCAATGGGGCCGGGTCCGGGCGGCGGACCAGCCGCTCGCCTACGTCCGCCGCATCGTGGTGAACCTCGCCGCCAGCCGGGTCCGTACTCTTGTCCGGGAACGTGCGCGCGCCGGGCGGCTCGGGGCCATGTTCCGCGACCGGTCCGACGATCCGGACGTTCCCGCTGTGCTCGACGTGCGCGCGGCGCTGCGGCGGCTGCCGATGCGCAAGCGCGCGTGCGTCGTCCTGCGGTACGCCTTCGACCTGTCGGAGCAGGAGACGGCGCGTGTCCTGGGGATCTCGGTCGGGACGGTGAAGAGCCAGACGTCACGGGGGGTGGCGGAGTTGGAGAAGGCCCTGGGCGCGTGGCGGTCGCCGCCGGCGCACCCGGCCGGGCGCACGGGGGAGGCGCGATGAGCGAGCCGCCCGCCTGGCTGCGCTCCGCCCTGCGCGAGGAGGCCGACGCGCACCGTCCCGACGGCGACCGCATGTGGTCCCGCGTGGACGCCGGCACCCGCGGGCGCCGGGCCCGGCCGGCCCGCGGCCGCTCGCTGGCCGCGGCGGCGCTGGCTGCGGTCGGCGTGGCCGCCGTCTCGGTGGGAGTGGTGACGTGGCGGGCCGCGGGACCGGCCGCCCCGGCCGTCCCGGCCGGGCACGGCACGGCCCAGACCGACCGGCCGGCCCCGTCGTCCGCCGCCTCCACGTGGGGCAGCGCCGCGCCGACGGCGCGCTCCGACCGGCCCTCCCCGACCGGTGGCCCCGCCACCTCCTCGTCGGTCCCGCAGCGGCCCCGTACGACGTCCCCGGCGGTCGTGGCCGGGCTCGCCTCGGCAAGCAACGCCTACTGGGCGGAGGAGGACGTGACCCTGTCCAGGACCCGGCCGCTCACCGCGCTGCGGGTCACCGTGCGCGTGACGCGCACGGCGGGCGTACGGTCGACGGGTTCCTGGTCGAACCTGCCGGGCGACACCTTCCAGGTCACCGTCGGCGACGAGGGGAGCGCGGTCGTCTACACGTGGGTGCTGCGGCCCGGCCGGTCGGTGCCGCCCGGCCGGTACGTCTTCGCCGCCCAGTACGCACGCGCGCCCGACGGCCACGACGCACACCAGGACACCTACAGCGTGACGGCCGCCGACGGCGCCGGCCGGCCGCTCACCGAGAGCGGCCGTTTCTAGCGGACAACCCGATTTAAGGTCATCCCGGACCCGGTTGAACCTTCCGTCCTATTTCTCGCGTACAACGTGGTGACGGTCCGAATCCGGGACCGCACGAGGTGACAGGGCACGGCGGAAGGAGTTCGGCGGTGCGACGCGCGATCGCTCATGACGAGGAGGTCCGGCTGCTCGAGAGGCTGAGCGCGGAACTGGTCCGGCTCGGGGTGGAATCCGACCTGCGCCGGTCGCTACCCGGCCTGGCCGTCGCGACCGACGTGCCCGGCGTTCCGCTGTACATCTTCGTCAGCGAGTCGGGGAACCACTTCGACTGGCGGAACGCCGAGATGCGCCATCCGGTCGGCGACGTGACCGGAGCGGCCGAGAGGATTCAGGGCTTCCTGCACCGCGAGGAGGCGGTGGAGCGCTCCTGAGCGTCGGCGACCGGACGGCGCACGCGGGCGCCTACTCGACGACGAGCTTGACCGGGATGTTGCCGCGGGTGGCGTTGGAGTAGGGGCAGACCTGGTGCGCGGCGTCGACGAGCTCGCGGCCGGTCTCGGCGGGGACACCGTCGGGCAGCTCGACGCGCAGGACCACCTCGAGGCCGTAGCCGCCGGATTCGTTCGGCCCGATGCCGACCTCGGCGGTGACGGCGGCGTCGGAGACGTCGACCTTCTTCTTCTCCCCGATCATGCTCAGCGCGCTCCCGAAGCAGGCCGCGTACCCGGCGGCGAACAGCTGCTCGGGGTTGGTGCCCTCGCCGTCGCCGCCCATCTCGGTCGGGCCGGCCAGGGTGACGTCGAGCTTCTTGTCGGAGCTGACCGCGCGGCCGTCCCGGCCGGACGCCGTGGCGATCGCCGTGTACAGGACGCTCATGTGACCTCCCTACTAGACCTGTCTGTGCGCTTTCCAATGTTCCACGTGGGTGGATCGACCGGGTCATCACCACGATGAACCCGGTAAGCCGGTCCGTTCCGGTTGAAAGTTCTCCGCCGCGTCCAGCAGGCTCGGTGACGGCATGATCACGAACCGTCGGAAAGGCGTTCATGGACCGGTTGGAGCCCTGGGAGATCAGAGATGCCGTCGAGGACGGTACGCGGGCCGCGCTCGGCCTGCCGCGGGCGGATCGCGGGAGCTGCCTGAAGCCCCTCGGCATCGGATGCGCGTGCCTCGCCGGCCTTGGGATCGTGGTGTGGTTCGCAGGGTTTGCGATGATGCTCCACGACCTGGCCGGGCGGAAGAAGGAGACGCCCCCGCCCGCCAACGCGGTCGTCGACAACGAGAACAAGATCACCCTGCCGCTGCCCCATGGATGGACGGGCGAGACCGGCTACGGAGGCAGTGCCCACATGACCGTCGGCCACTACCGGTGCGACCAGAACCCGAGCTCCGGTTGCGTCCTCGCCGGCGTCGACACGTCGCACGAGTCGTCGACGTCGATGGGCGCGAAGTCCGCCGCGGAGGCGGACATCCCGGAGGCGGCCGAGGCGTCCTACGGGCGCATCGCGCGGCACACCGTGCTCAAGTCCGGCCCGGTGACCGTCGCCGGCAAGAAGGGCCACCTCATCCGCTGGAAGATCAAGTCGGATGACGGCCAGACCGCCTATGTCCAGTCCGTCGTCTTCCCGGCACCGGCCCGGGGCTTCGCGATCCTCCGGTTCGGGTTCGACGACGACCCGAAGGCCCCGAAGGTCTCCCTGATGGACGACATCGTCGCGGGCGTGAAACCGGGGAGCGGCTGAAACGCCTCGGCCCGTACGGCGGGAGCCGTACGGGCCGAGGCGGTCGAGCCGGAGGTCAGGACAGCGGGGTGATGCGGTCCCTCGCCGGGACGGCGAGGCCGGTGGAGCCGGCGGCCGTGAGGTAGGCGACGAAGGCGTCGATGTCCTGGGCGCCGCCGAGCGGGTCGGTGCCCTCGTTGAAGACGGTGAACCCGTCCCCGCCGGTGGCGAGGAAGTTGTTCATCGTGACGCGCAGGCTCGTGGTCGGGGTGACCGTCGCACCGTTCACCTTGATCTCACCGATCTTGCCGGCGCAGGTCGCGGCGGACGGGTTCGACTGGTAGGTGAGCGTCTTGGAGAGCTGCAGGACCTTCTGGGACGTCTGGCCGCCGCAGCCGGTGAACTGCTGCTCCAGGACGCGCCGGAGCATGTCGCCGGTCATCGTCTTGGTGACGAGGCTGTTGCCGAACGGCTGGACCGTGAACGCCTCTCCGTAGGTGACCTCGCCGACCGCCTCACCGCCGGCGGAGATGTCGCCGGTCTTGAGGTCCGCGCGGACGCCGCCCGGGTTCATCAGCGCGAGCTGGGCGCCGCCCGTGTTCGCGTCGGAGGTCGCGGCGAGCTGCGCGTCGGCGATCACGTCGCCGAGCGTCGTCTCGCCGACGGAGGTCGCGTCCCGGGTCAGGTCGCCCTGGATCTTGCCGACCACCTTGTTGGCCAGCGGCGCGGACGCGTCGACGTACTGCTTGACGACCTTCGCCACGGCCGGGTCGGCCTTGGACGGGTCCTCCTGGCGGGTGACGCCGGTGCCCGGGGTGTTCAGCGCGTTCTCGACGATCGAGTTGGTCGCGTCGGCGGAGACGAGCGTGCCGGTCCGGTTGTCGACCTTGAGCGTGATGTCGCTGAGGATGCGGCCGAACGACGCCGCGCTGGTGACCAGGCGCGTGACGCCGTTCACGGTGATCGTGCAGCGGTACTCGGCGTGCGTGTGGCCGGACACGATGACCTTGATCGAGGGGTCCAGCTTCTTGGCGATCGCCTCGATGTCGCTGCCGGCGAGGTTCCCCGCGCAGCCGTTCGGCGTGCTGATCGTGCCGGTCTGGAAGCCGCCCTGGTGGATGACGAGGACCGGGATCTTCACACCCTGCTTGGCGAGCTGCTTGGCGGCGCGGTTCGCGGCGGCCGCCTCGTCGCCGAAGTCCAGGCCGGCGACGCCGGTCGGGGTGACGATCGTGGGCGTGGCCTGCAGCACCTCACCGATGAAGCCGACGGAGATCGGCCGCCCGCTCGTCGAGGGGAACCGCTTGACGCCGTACGCGGGAAGCAGCGTCTTGCCGGTCGCCTTGTCCGTCACGTTGGCGGACAGGTACTGGAAGGCGGCGCCCGGGTAGGTGTTGGTCGTCGTCCACTTGCCATGCCGCTCGACCGGGTACGGCGCGCCCTTGCAGCCGGTGCTCGCGCAGCCGCCGTTCTGGATGCGCAGGAGCTCGGTCTTGCCCTTGTCGAACTCGTGGTTGCCGACCGAGGCGAAGTCGGCGTTCATGAGGTTGGCCATGATGGTGGCCGGTTCCTCGTTGAACAGCCCGTTGACGAGGGGGCTGGCGCCGATGTCGTCACCGGCCATCACGCTGGCCTCGCGGGCGCCGTACTGCTGCTGCTTGTCCTTCACCGCCTTGGCGAGGAAGGCGGCGCCGCCCGCGAACTTGCCGTAGATGGTCAGGCCGGCCGGTTCGAGGTTGCCGTGGAAGTCGTTCCAGGCGATCAGGTGGACGTCGGTCGTGCGAGCGGGCCGGTGCTTGGACCAGTCGACCGAGACCTTGTCGGAGAGCGTGTTGGCGCCGGCGATGGTGACCGCGTCGGCCGGCTGTGAGCCGGTGACGGCCAGCGGCGCGGCGGCCACCGCGCCCAGCGCGACGGCGATGAGTCCCGCACGGGTCGCGCGGGAACGCAGGAACCTAGGGGGCAAGGCTTCCTCCGGGAGCCGGGGACCACGCGGTCTCCGGTGGGGACGTCGATACCGGCCGTACCTTCCCATGCGACGACGACGCGCGGGAAGACGTCGGGTTAATTCGTGTTCATGGCGTGATCTCGCCTTGTGACCGTTTTGCGGCGATGAGTAGATTGCCGCCTGTGCCGACCCCCGCCTCCTCCCCGGAGGCCCCCTCGACCGCCGCCGACGCGGCTCCGCCCGGCCGACGCCCGCGCGGAGCCGGACTGCCGCTGGTCACCGCGCTGATCGTCGCCGCGGTGCTGCTGCGGCCGGTGCTGACCGGGCTGCTCGGCCACCCCGCCGTCGCGAACTGGGCGACCGTCTTCGTCGCCATCACCATCCAGGCCCTGCCGTTCCTCGTGCTCGGCGTCGCCGTCAGCGCGTCGATCGCGGCGTTCGTCCCGCCCGGCCTGATCGCGCGGCTGCTGCCGAAACGCCCCGTGCTCGCGGTGCCCGCCGCGGCGGCGGCCGGAGCGGCGCTGCCCGGCTGTGAGTGCGGATCCGTCCCGGTCGCCGCCCGGCTCGTCTCGATCGGCGTGACGCCGGCGGCGGCGTTCGCCTTCCTGCTGTCGGCGCCGGCCATCAACCCGGTCGTCCTCGTCTCGACCGCGGTCGCGTTCCCCGGGCGGCCCGCGATGGTCCTCGCGCGGTTCCTGGCGAGTCTGGCCGCCTCCGTCATCATGGGCCTGCTGTGGAACGCCCTGGGCCGCGACGACCTGATCCGGCCGCGGCGCTCGCACCACGACGAGGAAGGACCCCGGCTCACCGTCTTCCTCTCCACCGCGCAGCACGACTTCCTGCAGGCCGGTGGCTTCCTCGTCATCGGGGCCGGCACCGCGGCCACGCTGCAGACCCTCGTACCCCGGAACATCGTGGACTCCGTCGCCGGGACCGGGCCGCTCTCGCTGCTCGTCCTCGGCGCCCTCGCCGTCGTGGTGGCCCTCTGCTCCGAGGCGGACGCCTTCGTCGCCGCGGGGCTCAAGCAGTTCTCCCTCACCGCGCGGCTGGCGTTCCTCGTGGTCGGGCCCATGGTGGACGTCAAGCTGTTCGCGCTGCAGGCGGGGACGTTCGGCACCCGGTTCGCGTGGCGGTTCTCGCTCGCGACGTTCGCGGTGGCGGTCACCTGCGCCGGTCTCGTCGGGTGGTGGCTGCTGTGACCGAGGACGCCCGCGCGACGACCGTCCTGCTCGTCGGCGCGATGATGGTCCGCCTGGCGCTCACCGGCGCGTACGCGAAGTACGTCAAGACCGGCATGGGCAGCGTGCTGCTGATCGCCGGGATCCTGCTCGTCGGCCTCGGTCTGGTCGGGGTCGCCCGCGCCCTCGGGTTCGTACGGGGCCGGGGCGACGCCCACGGCCACGACCACGGCCACGCGCACGGCGATCGGGCCGGGTGGCTGCTGCTCGGGCCCGTCCTCGCGTTGCTGCTGGTCACGCCGCCCGCGCTCGGCAGCTTCGGCGTCGGCCGCAGCGCCGCCGTCGACGTCAGCTCCGGCGGCCGGACCTTCGACCCGCTCCCCACCGGGCGTACGGTGCCGATGACGCTGCTGGAGTTCGACGAACGCACCGCCGACCACCACGGCGCGAGCTTCGGCGCGACCCCCGTACGGCTCACCGGCTTCGTCACCCCGGCGAAGGACCGGACGGGGTTCCGGATCGCGCGCTACCAGATCGCCTGCTGCGCCGCCGACGCCGTCGCGGCGGTCGTACGCGTCACCGGCACGACCGGGAACGCGCCCGCACGGGACCAGTGGGTGACCGTGACCGGGACGTTCCAGCGCGCCGCCGACGGTGTACCCGAGCTGCGCGCCACCAGCCTCGCCGAGGTCACCGCCCCACGGGACCCGTACGAGTGACCGTCACCGCCGGCGGCGGGGCATCCGCAGGCGCAGCGCGGGGACGTTCCGGCGCACGTCGATGACGAACAGGCCCAGTGCCAGCAGGAGGATGGCGGCGCAGACCCAGATCGCGTGCGCGCCGAGGCGCAGGGTCAGCCACCCGCCGAGGAACCCGCCCGCCAGGAAGCTGACGATGACGGTGGCGAAGCTGGCGGCCTTCCGCGCCGACGCGGCGTCCCGGTCGACGACCGCCACGTACAGCGCCTGCGCGGCCGAACGGAGGTTCCCCGTGGTCATGGTCGTGTTGTACGGCCAGTCGATCAGCGTCCGGAACGACGTCACCTGCACCGACGCCACGAACGCGATCACGACCACGAGCGCGTCGGCCGGGATCACGGACGACAGGAAGCCGGCGGCCACCAGCACGAGGATCTCCAGCACGAGGGCGGCCCTGGCCGGCCCGGGTACGACGGCCGTCACCCGGGGCCGCCGCAGCGTCTCCGCCACGGCCACGCCGACCATGAAGGCCACGATCGGCGGCAGGTGCCGCACGGCGTTCCCCCACTGCCCACGGGCCGCCTCCACGCCGAACAGCACGACATTGGCGGTCTGCGCGTTGGCGAAGACGCCGCCCAGGTGGATGAAGGAGTACGCGTCGAGGAACCCCCCGACCAGCGCCAGCAGCACACCGAGCTCCAACGACGCCACGGTGCGGCGCCGTGCGGACTCGGTGGTGACCTTCATGCCAGGAGCCGCTCCGGAAGGGGTACGTGGCGGGCGCGCAGCCACTCGCCGAGCGCCTTGGCCTGGGTGTCGAACCGCCGCGCCTCGGTGGCCCCGCCGTCCAGCAGGCCCCGGATCACGAAATTGACCGCCCGCAGGTTCGGCAGGACGTACCGGTCGACGGCCAGCCCGCGCGTCTCGGGCAGCAGCTCCCGCAGCCGGTCGGTGGTCATCGTCGCGGCGAGCCACGGCCACGCCTCGGGATCGGCGACCCAGAGCCCGACGTTCGCGTTGCCGCCCTTGTCCCCGGAGCGAGCGTGCACGAGCCGCCCGAGCGGCCCGTCAACGGTCGGCCCCGCGTCGTACGGCGCCTGGGCGTCGGCAGACCTCTCGACGGGCTCTTCCCCGGTCGCGGGGGGCGGGACGAGCTCCTGGCGTCCGTCGGCGTGCACGACCGTGTGCCGCAGGACGTCCTGGGGAATCAGCGTCGGCCAGTACACGCCATATGCGGAGCCGGACGGCGGCGCCCCCATGCCGTAGATCCCCGGATAGCTGGACAGGGCCAGCTCCACGCAGAGCGCCGAAAAGGACCGGCCCGCGCTCTGCTGGTCGCCGTCGACGGCGACGTGCAGGAGGCTGGACCCGGCCATCTGGTCCGCCGGGTCGGCCGCGGGTGAGCCGATACGGGTGAAGCGCAGGTCGGCGATGCCCGGATCCTCGTCGAGTCGCGCGCGCACCGCCCGCTCGACCAATGCGGCCTTCGCGTCGACGTCCAGCCCGGTCAGCACGAACGTGCAGCCGTTCCGCCAGCCGCCGAGCCCGGTCACGGCCACCTTGGTGGTGGGCGGCGGCGCCTGCCCCGCCACGCCGCTGATCCGGACGCGGTCGGGCCCCTCCTGCTCGACCCGGACGGTGTCGAGCCGGGCGATCACGTCCGGGTTCAGGTAGTCCGGTGCCCCGACCTCGTACAGCAGTTGCGCGGTGACGGTGTCGACCGTGACCGCCCCGCCGGTGCCCTCGTGCTTCGTGATCACGCTGGACCCGTCCCGGTCGACCTCCGCGATCGGGAAGCCGGGGTGACGCAGGTCGGCGATGCCGGGGAAGCCGGAGAAGTTGCCCCCGGTCGCCTGGGCGCCGCACTCGATCACGTGCCCGGCCACGACGGCCCCGGCGAGCGCGTCATGGTCGCCCGGCGACCAGCCCCACCACCAGGCGGCGGCCCCCGTTACCAGCGACGCGTCGGCGACCCGGCCCGTGATCACGATGTCGGCCCCACCGGCGAGGGCGGCGGCGATGCCGAATCCGCCGAGGTACGCGTTCGCGGTGAGCGGCTCGTGCCCCCAGCTCGTGAACGGCTTGCCGGTGTCCAGATGGGCCAGGTCATGGCCCGCGGCCGCCAGCTCGGGCAGCCGCGCCGACAGGTCGTCGCCCTCGACGTGCGCGACCGTCAGGTCCGCACCGGCCTCGGCCAGCAGGGCGCGGGTGTCCCGCGCCAGACCCGCCGGGTCCAGGCCACCGGCGTTGACGACGACCTTGATCCCGCGCTCGGCGATCTCGGCCGCCACCGGCCGGAGCTGGCGCAGGAAGGTCGTGGCATACCCGCCGGCGGGCTTCTTCAGCCGGTTCTTGGCCAGCACGAGCATCGTGACCTCGGCCAGGTAGTCGCCCGTGATCACGTCGACCGGCCCGCCGCGCACCATCTCGGCCAGCGCGGACAGCCGGTCGCCGTAGAAGCCGGAGCAGTTCGCGATTCGTATGGGCCGGTTCATGGGCTGCTCCCAGGTGACGAGGCCTGCGCGGGGACAGGGCCGCGTCGAACCCGTCCCAGGAAAGCGAAGCTACCGCACGGTCGCCCGCCCGGTCCCGACCGGTCTCCCCGCCGCGGCGGCAACTCCCGGCACGTGGGCCGCATTTTCCCCGTGCGGCGGGTAGGGGCCCTGCGAAGCCTATGAGCCGAGAGGAGTCCACCATGGGTGACAAGAGCGCCAAGCACGGCCCGCACATCGACGACCAGCTGCGGCACGAGACCGAAGGGCTGCAGCGCGCCGCCCGTCCGACGCGCGTGGAGGAGTGGAAGGAACCCGAGCCGGTGGAGGACGACCGGGACCGCGACCCGACGTCCGCGAACCTCGCGGACCGCGAAGGCACTCCGCCCGGCATGAGCCCGGACGACGTCGAACGGCGCAGCAACATCGCGCGCTACCTCGCGGGCTTCCACGAGCCGATGCGCCCGGCCGCGCTGGCCGACCGCGCGGCGCGCAACGGCGCCCCGGACGACGTCGTCAGAGACCTGCGGAACCTCCCGGACCAGGAGTACACGCGAGTCGCCGAGGTCTCCGATGCCCTCGGCCTGGGCAACGAGACACGCCGCGTCTGACCTCACGAAGGTCCGGAGGCCCGGCGAGGGGCCCGAGACACAACCCGACGCGAAGGAGACGGTGAACGGGTGAGGGTCCCTGCGCGACGGTGAGGCGCGCGGCGACCGTGACCAGGTCGCCCGCGCGCCGTCTCCGGCGAATGGGCCCCTGGATTCACCTATCGGATACGGTCCTCTCCGCCTACGGCGACCTCGACACACTGGCCCGACTGGCCGCTGTGGCTCGATTTACGCCACGCGGGATCGATCAACTCGTGGGTGTTGGACATTGGTACACGGTCTTTCAGGTCGGTACGGTCAGGACCTTGCCATTTTGGCGATCATTGCGATCGTATCTGGCGCACTATCCGCATTGCCGAGCAGATGTTGGAACGCGACGTGATGGCCCGTGATCTCCTGCACGTCCTCCAACCAGAGTCCACCGGCCGCGTTCTCGACATAGACGACATCAGGGTCCTCCGACTCAGGGAACTGGAGGATCACAAAGCCGTTCGTCATACTCGAGTGCGCGCCACGGATGAAGGGGACTACCTGAATCGTGACGCGCGAGAGTTCTTCGGCGATGTCGACCAGGTGCTGCAGCTGAGCACGCATCACCGTCGTGCTGCCGACCTGCCGGTGTAGCGCGGCTTCGTCAATCACTGCGACCAGGCGGAGTCCCGGGTCCTGCCGCAGCGCGGCCTGCCGCTTGATCCGAACCTCGACGCGTTTGTCGACCTTGTCGGCGGCGAGTTCAGCCGGCCCCGCCTGGATCATCGCGCGGGCGTAGTCCTCGGTCTGGAGCAGGCCGGGAATCATGCCGAGTTCGAAGTTCAGCACGGTCGCCGCTTCCGCCTCCAAGCCGACGTAGTTCTCGTACGGGTGCGGGAGGACGTCGCCGTACGGATCCCACCAGCCCTTCAGTCGCCCATCGCGGGCAAGCTGCTCAAGGTACGCGCGTTCGCGCTCGTTGGTCACCTCGTAGGCGTCGCACAGGTCGCGGACGTCGCGTGGATTCGGGCGCTTGCCACGATTCGTCTCGATCCAAGTGATCTTCGATGGCGTCCATTCGATCGCTTTCGCGGCCTCGGCAACGGTCATGTCGGCTTGCTCGCGCAACTGCCGCAGCCGCGACGCAAGACGACGGCGTCGCAGTGTCGGGCTGATTCGCTCAGTAACCACACGACCTCCCTCAGTGTTGCCAGGGGAATCGTAGGGCAGCAGGAAGGGCTGAACAGGGGAACCGACATTTAGGGATCTATTGCTCCCCCGTCCCGCACAGCGGCGGGACCCGGGTTCCTCCCGCTCCAGGCCCGGCCCGAAGTCGTGCGTCAGGCTCGCCGCTTCGCCGCCGACGCTGTGTCCGGCCATCCGTACGACCCGTACGACATCGCTCTGCTGGCGTCCGAACTGGCCACCAACGCCGTACGCGCCGCGACGGCCCTGCACCCATGGCCGGACGACATCTGGCCGATCGGTGTCGAGGTGACCGTCACCGACCGGTACGTACACCTGGCCGTCAGCGATCCCGACCCCGAGCCACTGTCCGCCCGGCAGATGGGCGGCCTGCTCGCCGAGAACGGTCGCGGCTTAGTCATCATCGATCAGCACGCCCTCGCCTGGTGGCCGACCTACACCGAGCACGGCAAGACCGTGCACGTCATCGTCCCCGCATCCGGCGTCATCCTGACCGCCGCGGAGCTGGCCGAAATCCGGGAGCCGCGGTGATCGGCCGCCTCCTCGCCATGCTGACCCGGCGCACCCCGTACCGTACGACGGTCGGCGACACGCTCACCGACATCCCCGCCGTCCGCCCCGACCCGAGCCCCGCCCAACTCGCCGAGCTGCAGGGCCTGTGCCGCCAGTGGTTAGTGATGTGGTGCTGGTACCGGCGCGAGTACATGGCCATCGCCCGGTTCGACACGGCCTCGCCGATCCTGTTCGCCACGACCCCGCAGCAACTGGTCTACGCGTGCCGCGCGGCCGAACTGGCGATGGCGCTGTGAGAGACGCGGGCGCCGACGATTCCTAGTAGCGCCCTGCGGGTCGCCCGTCCTGTTTCACCGACGTCTACTGACAGAAGATTTCGTCTCCTCTGAGTAGACACCACCAGAAACGACGCCCCACCCGGCGGGTGAACCGTTCCGCCCGGCCGGTACCACCCACACCCGCCACCGCGTGAGACGCGACGCGCATGACCCCGTCCGACCTGCGCGATCGCGGTTAGATAGATCTACCCCGCACGTTAGTTGTTCTCGTCGCGGCGAGAGGGAACATCGAAATCGACTTGGAGGTTTCCTCCAGTCGGCGGCACAAGATACTTACGGATCTTCGGAGGTGGTTCACGATGCTGCTGACGTCGATCGACCCATTCGTGCAGGAGTTCGAGCGGCAGTTCGACCGGCTCACCCGGCAGTCCCTCGGCCAGTCCGGCGGCGCGGTGATGCCGATGGACGGCATCCGTCGCAAGGACGACGTGGTGCTTCGTTTCGACGTTCCCGGCATCGACCCGGACTCGATCGAGGTCACGGTCGACCGCGGGGTGCTCACGGTCAGCGCCAGGCGCGAAGAGGAGTTCGCCGAGGACGACCGGGTCTTCGTCCGGGAGCGCCCGATGGGCACCTTCACCCGGCGCGTCTACCTTTCCGAGCACCTGGACGCCGAGCGCATCGACGCCGCGTACGACAACGGCGTGCTCGCGGTCCGCATCCCCGTGCTCGAGCAGGCCAAGCCGCGCAAGATCGAGGTGCACAAGTCGGAGCAGAAGGCGATCGTCCGCTGATCGGATCGGTCGCCGGCGGGGTGGGCGCGTCACGGCGCCCACCCCGCCGTCGTCAAGGGAGGACCGCCAATGGGATCACTGCCCATCGACGACGAGCACGCGCCTCTCTACTCGGTCGGTCAGGTAGCGGGCATGCTCGACCTACAGCAGGCGTTCCTGCGGCGGCTGGACGAGCACGATGTGGTCCGTCCCCAGCGGTCCCCGGGCGGCCAGCGTCGTTACTCCCGGCGTGAGATCGACCGGGTCCAGTACGTCGTCCGCCTCGCCGACGAGGGGATGACCCTGACGGCGATCCGCCGGGTCCTCGAGCTCGAGCAGGAGGTGCGCCTCCTCCGCCGGCAGATCGAGGCGGCGCGGCACCGGATCGCGGCGCTGGAGGCCGACCGGCCGGACGACGAATCCCATCCCGCGTAGTGGGAAAGACCGCAGGTAGAGGGTGGCGAGCCGAGCCGCAGGTGAGAGCGGGCCTCACGGGTCAGCGGACGCGGACCGACTGGCCGATCGGGTTTCACAGCAGAGAGCGGCTGGACCCACCCGCCGCTCACCACCCGCCATCCGCCTCCCCGGGCAGGAAAGCTCGGTGAAGGCCCGGTCTGGCGGCCGGCGAATCGGGCGATTCGCTCAGCCGCCGCCGGGCCCCGTTCACTCGAAGTCGTCCGGGCTGAGGTCCTCGGGTCGGGAGGTTCCGCCGGGCGGGTGGTACTCCTCCTCGGCGGGGGTCTTCGCGTCCGGACGGCCGGTGGTCTCCGTCTCCGCGGGCGTGCTCGGCCTCTTGGTGACTCCTCGCTCCCCGTGGGGGCCCTCCTCCTGCTCTTTCATCGTCGGCCTCCTCCCTCCGAAAAGCCCCTGGTCAGGCCTCCCCTACCCGGCGTGGGAAGCTCGACACCGTACGATCACCTGCCATCTCGCGATATTGAAACGCGTGTCCGATAGGTCGCCGTTAGGGTGATCGGCAGCAATGCCGACCGATGAGAGGCCACCGGGGTGGACCAGGCGTTCCAAGTCGATCTGCGCGGCGTCGTCGACCTGCTGAGCAGGCACCTGTACTCCAGCCCCCGCGTCTACCTGCGGGAGCTGTTGCAGAACGGGGTCGACGCGATCACCGCGCGCGGCGACGGGCCGGGGCGGATCCGGATCGAGACCGGCGCCGAACTCCGCGTGCACGACGACGGGATCGGCCTGACCGAGACCGAGGTCCACGAGCTGCTGGCGACGATCGGCCGGTCGTCCAAGCGCGACGAGCTCGGCCTGGCCCGGCACGACTTCCTCGGCCAGTTCGGCATCGGCCTGCTGTCGGCGTTCCTCGTCGCGGACGAGATCACCGTGGTCACCCGCTCCGCCCGCGGGGGAGACGCCGTACGGTGGACCGGCTTCGCCGACGGCCGCTACCGCGTCGAACCCGGCACGCGTGACGAGCCGGGTACCACCGTCAGCCTGCGGCCCCGGCTCGGCGCGAGCGACTGGCTCACCCCCGCGACCGTCACCGAGCTCGCCGCGACGTACGGCGAGCTGCTGCCCGTCGACCTCACGGTGGACGGCCGGCGGATCACCGCGGACGGGCCGCCGTGGCGGGCGGCGTACCCCGACCCGGGCCGCCGCCGCGCGGCGCTCGACGAGTACTGCCGGCGGGTGTTCGGGTTCGCGCCGTTCGACGCCATCGACCTGGAGGTCCCCGAGGCGGGGCTGACCGGGGTCGCGTTCGTCCTCCCGCAGCCGGTCACCCCGACCGCGCGCGGCGCGCACCGCGTCTACCTGAAGCGCATGCTGCTGGCCGAGGACGTCGAGGGGCTGCTGCCCGACTGGGCGTTCTTCGTACGGTGCGTGGTGGACGCCGGGGAACTGCGCCCGACGGCCGGCCGCGAGGCGCTGTACGAGGACGAGCTGCTCGACGCGACCCGCGACGCCCTGGGCCGGCAGGTCCGGCAGTGGCTCGTACGGCTGTCGGAGACCGACCCGGCCCGGCTGCGCGCGTTCCTGCGCCTGCACCACCTGGGCGTCAAGGCGATGGCGCTGCGCGACGACGACATGCTGCGGATCGTCGACCGGTGGCTGGAGTTCGAGACATCCGCCGGGCCGATGACCCTGGCGGAGTTCCGTACCCGGCACCGGGACGGCCGCTACACCGCGGACGTGGACGAGTTCCGGCGCCTGGCGGCCGTCTCCGGCGCTCAGGGAGTCGCGCTGGTCAACGGCGGTTACGTCTACGACGCCGACATCATCGAACGGCTCCCGGCGATCGACCCCGACGCGGTCCTGCCGCCGCTGGACCCCTCGGAGCTGACCTCCCACTTCGGCGTGCTCGACCCGGAGACCGAGCTGGCGCTGCGGCCTTTCCTGGCCGTCGCGCAGCGGGCCGTCGACTCGCTCGGCTGCGAGGTCGTCATCCGCGACTTCGACCCGGCGTCGCTGCCCGCGCTGTACGTGACCAGCCGGGCCGCACGGCACCAGGCCGAGCTGCGGGAGGCACGGGAGTCCGCCGACGCGCTGTGGTCGGACGTGCTCGGCGCGCTGGAGGGCATGGCGGCCGTGAGCGACCGCCCGCAGCTCGTCATCAACCATCGCAACCCGCTCGCCCGGCGCATCACCGCACTGACCGAGACCGGTCTCATCGAGCTCGCGGTCCAGGCCCTCTACGGCCAGGCGCTCCTGCTCGGCCACCATCCCCTCCGGGCCGCCGACACCGCCGTGCTCAACCGGTCCTTCCTCGGCCTGCTCGACTGGGCCGTCCACGACCCCGCCCCGGAGGAGCAGTGACGAAGCCCAGCACCTTGGTCACCGGCCCGACGGAGGAGGATCGATGACGGTCGAACAGGCGTATGAGCTGCTGAGCCGCGCGGGCGAGCTGCCGTACGGCCAGGCACGAACGATCATGGTCGAGGAGGCGCTGCGGCTGGCCGAGGCCGCCGCCGACGAGCGCGTCGCCTACCGGATCCGCACCTACCTGCGCACCGAGTACACCCAGAGCGGCGAGCGGGCCAAGGCGTTCGCGGTGTTCGTACGCTGCCTCAGCGACTACGACCGGAACCCCGACCTCGGCGAGGAGCACCAGCTGTTCTGGGGGTTCAAGGGGACCGTCACCGGGCTGACGCGGTTCCCCGAGATCCCGCTCGACCGCACGCTGGCGGTCCTGGACGACATGGAGCGCCGCTACCGGCTCGCCGGCGAGGGGCTGCAGCCGGTGTACATGTGCCGGTCGGTCGTCACCCAGCACGTCCACGGGCCGGAGGCCGCCGAGGAGTGGTACACCCGGTGGCACGCGGCGCCGCGTACCCGGCTGTCGGACTGCGAGGGCTGCGACCCCAGCACCAAGGTCGCCTACCTGGCCGCGCGCGGCCGGGACGAGGACGCGATCGCGCTCGCCGAGCCGCTGCTGCGCGGCGAGCTCGGCTGCGACGAGCAGCCCCACACGATCCTCACCGAGCTGCTCTTCAGCTACCTCCGCACGGGTCGCCTCGAGGCGGCCGCCGACGCGCACCGGCGTGGCTACCGGGCGCAGCGCGACCGGCTGGCCGAGCTGTGGGGCATCGCCGTGCACCTGGAGTTCTGTGCCCGCAGCGGCAACGAGGCCCGCGGTCTGGAGCTGCTGGAACGCCACCTCGGCTGGCTCGACCGCGCCCCGACGCCGTACGACCGCATGCGGTTCGCGGCCGCCGGCGCGCTCCTGCTGCGGCGGCTCGCCGAGATCGGCCACGGGGACGTGACCGTACGCCGGCCCGCGCACGGCGACCGGCCGGCCGCCGAGGTACCGGCCGCCGACCTGCGCGCGGAGCTCACCCGAGAGGCCCTCGACCTCGCCGCCCGGTTCGACGCGCGTAACGGCACGCCGGAGCAGGGCCGGCTCGTCCGGGAACTGCTCGACGCCGAGCCGCTCGCCGACCACCTGCCGCTGACCCCGTACGCGCGCCGTGCCACGACGCCGCCCCCGGCCCCGGTCCCGCAGGGCGGCCTCGAAAGCGTCGACGACGTCGACCGGCTGTTCGACCGCGCCGAGGAGCACTGGAGGCTGGGCGAGTTCCCCGCCGCGCTGGTCGCCTGGCGTCGCGTCGACGCCGTCGCGGGCGAGCTCTCCCCCGTCCAGCGGGGACGACGGCTCGACGGCGAGGGCCTCGAACGCCTCCTCTCCGGAGATCCGCCGGGCGCGATCGACGGCTGGCGGCGGGCCGCGGAGGCGTACACGCGAGGCGGCGACGAGGAGAGCGCTCGGTCGGCGACCAGCCGGTACGCCGCGGTCCTGTGCCAGACCGGGCAGGTCGAGGCGGGACTGCCCCTGCTGGAGTCCGCCTTCGCCTGGCTCGACGCCCATGGGACGGATCCGCGACGGGTGCTGGCGGCCCGGACGCGGGTGGCCGCCGCGTACGGCGAGGCGGGTCGCACCGAGGAGGCGCTCGGCCTGCTCGACGGCGCGCCGACGCCCGCCGAGCCCGGCGATCTCGGTGAGCTGGAGATGGCCCGCGCCCGCGTCCTGGGCGCCGCCGGCCGCGACGCGGAGCTCACGCCCGCGCTCCGGCGGGCGGTCGACGGATACCGGCGGGGCGGACGACGCGCGGTCCTGGCCGAGGCCGCCTTCCTGCTCGGCCGGCGGCTGGCCGCGAGCGACACGGAAGAGGACGCCGCCGAGGCGGACGCGCTGCTCACCGAGGCCATCACCAACGCCCCGGCCGACCTGCCCGCGCTGCGCGCCGCCGCGTACGCCGTCCGGGGCGGTCGCCTGCTGGCCCGCGGGGACGCCGGTCAGGCCGCCGAGGACCTGATCGAGGCCGTCGCCGGCTTCACCGCGGAGGGCTCGCACCACCAGGCCGCGTACGCGCGCCAGGACCTGTGCGTCGCCTATCTGGAGACCGGCCGGTACCTCGAGGCGGCCGAGACCGCCGAGGAGGCGCTTCCGATGTTCGAGGCGCACGGCGACGCCGACGCCGCACGCCGGACCCGTTACCTGCTCGGCAACGCCCAGCGCGACCTCGGCGAGGTCGACGCCGCCGCCGACACCTTCACCCGGCTCGCCGAGGACGAACGCGCCGAGCAGCCGGCCGTGGCCGCGCGCCTCCTCGTCCAGGCCGGCGACCTGCTCAGCCGGCTCGACAAGGACGCGACCGCCGCGGAACGCTTCGCCGCGGCCGCCGAGGCGTCCACCGCCGCCGGCGACCCGTACGGAACCGTCCAGGCGCTCCGGCGCCAGGCCCTGTGCGTGATGTGGAGCGGCAGCGCCGAGGTCGGCCTGACGGCGATGGCCGGCGCGCGGGCCGCGCTCGCGGACCTGCCCGGCGACGAACCCGCCGCCCTGGCCTGGGAGACGGCCCTCATCGACTTCGACGAGGCGCGGATCCTCGGTGCCCTGGAGCGGTTCGACGAGGCCGTCGTCGCCGCCGACCGCGCGGCCGCCGCGTTCGCCGATCTCGACCAGAAGGACCCGGCCGAGGCCGCGGCGAAGCTGCGTGCCGACCTGATCGCCGCGCGGTCGACCGCCGGTGACACGCCCCAGTGAGGCTCAGGAGGGACCGCACCGGTGATGCGAGCGCCTGAGGAGGGCACTGCTAGCGTCGCCGGTCGTGGAGAACGTGTACGTCGGGAAGGCCGCCGCCGACGCGGCCGGTGACCGGGGCTGGCTGCTCGGGCATTTCAAGCCGGTCGGCGACCTCCGGCACAGCGAGGACGTCGAGATCAAGTGGGGCGTGCACCCGCGCGGCGACCAGCGGGCGCAGTGGGCGACCGAGGAGAAGCGCACCGCCCTGCTCGTCCTGATCAGCGGCCGGTTCCACCTGCGGTTCCCCGACGGCGACGTCGTGCTGGCCGAGCAGGGCGACTACGTTCTCTGGGGCCACGGCGTCGACCACTCCTGGTACGCCGAGGAGGAATCGGTCGTCATGACCGTCCGCTGGCCGTCCATCCCCGGCTACGCGGTCCCCACCGGCTGACCGCTTCGCGCCCGGCGGGCGGTGGCGACCGGGTGCGGGGCCCTCGTGCGGAGACCCGTGCACTGATCTCCGCATGAGGGCGCCTACGACGGGGTCAGCCGGTGACGGGCAGGTCTCCGGTGACGGGGGTGGGCTTGGGCGCCTGCCCCGGCGGCGCGGGGACGGGGCTGCCGGTCGCGGTCGGGGTGGGCGTCGGGGTGGGGGGGTTGCCCGGAGGCTGGGTGGGCGGGTTCTCAGCGGGGCCGGCGCAGGTGGCGGAGGAGACGCTGAGGGTCTGGGTGTGGCCGGGGCCGAGGGGCAGGGTGGCCTCGATGGCGGTGACGGTGAGGGTGCCGTCCGCGTTCCGGACCTGTTTGTTGAGGGTGACGGAGGCGGTGCCGAGCCCTTGGACGGGGATGGTGAGGGCGCTGTTGGGCGCGGCGTCGGCGGCCAGGCGGTGCCCGGCCAGGCTGGCCTTGGCCAGGTGGGACCTGGCCGTCCCGTTGTCGCAGGTGGCGGTGACCAGGTGGGCGGTGAGGGCGGCCTTGGCGACGCTCAGGTCGGTGACGCTGGCGCGGGCATAGGCCGGCTTGGCGGTGACGTGCAGGACCTTGACGTCGATGAGGGGGTTGGCCGGCAGGTGCAGCAGGCTCTTGTCGGCGGTGGCGGCGACGGCGGGGGTCGCGGGGATGGCGACCAGACCGGTGGCGGCCAGACCGTAGGCCGAGCCGGTGCCGGTGGTGGCCGAGGCCGTGCCGGCCATGGCCAGGGGCGCGGCCAGCGCACCCGCGATGGCCGCGGCGGCGGAAAGACGCGTCAAGCGCACAGGTGTCCACTCCTTCGGGGAAGCGCTCCGCGTACGAGCGCGGAGTCGAATCGGACGCGCGGCCGCCCCGCGCCGGGCGCGGTTGCCGGCGGGCGGCCGAGCAGAAGGAAGACACCGCCGAAAGAGGCCGAGGCGGCGCGTGGCGCGGAGTTCGCGCGGCACGGCCGGCCGGCGAATGCGCACACCGGCCGGACCCGATGGGTCGGCCGATCCTGCGGCGACCTCGGCATCGACGTCACGGAGCGGCGGACCCGTGGACGTCCGGCGCCTTCGTGCATGAGCACTCCGTCTCTTTCGGCACAGATGCCTTCCGCCCGCCAATACGCACGAGGTGTACGCGGGGTTGCACGCTTCGCGACGAAATTTCCGCCGAGGCCGGATGTGAGACGGCGACCGCCCTGAGTGATGCGCGCGGACCTCCACGGCACCGACGGCTCCGCCCTAGTGCAGCGCCGCGTTGATCCTTCGGGGGTGCCGGTCAGCTGGCGGGGTCGCCGAGGCGCATGAACCCCCGAAGGATCAACCCGGCGCTGCGCTAGTACTGGAAGACTACTTCCGGATTGTTCGGCGAGGGGCCGTCCAGCAGCGGACTGTGGATCCCCTTCAGCGTCTGGTCGAAGAACGCTGTCACGTACTCGCGGGTGATCACCACCCCGCGTTCCGGGGAGAGGGGCGGCGTCGGGAACCCGCCCTCCTCCAGAAGCAGGTCCAGGTCGCTGAAGCTGAAGTGGTCGGCGCCGGCGACCGTCAGCCACTTCTTGTAGCCGCCGAGGGCGGCCCAGGCCTGCTCCCACACGGTGTAGTCGTCGCCGCCGGGCGCGTGGTTGACGGCCGCACCCAGCATGAGGAACGGCCGGTTGATCTGGCCGGGCATCGGGGCCGGGTGGAAGGTGCCGTCCATGTTCACTCCGGCCCGTACTCGCGGGTCGGCGATCATCGTGGTGGCGGCCGCCGCTCCGCCGAGGGAGTGTCCGGCCATGCCGATCTCGTGCTTGTCGATGAGGTGTGCCAGGCGCCACGCGGTATTGCCATGCGTCAACCGGTCGATCACGAAGGACACGTCCAGCGCGCGGCTGGCGGCGACGGAGTCGAAGTCGAGCGCCGGGTCATCGCAGATCGCGCACGGCGGCGTCTGGCCGTTCGCCAGCGTCTCGCCGCTGTCCTCGTAGGTGTGGCCGACGAGCGCGACGACGTAGCCGTGACTGGCCAGGTCGGTCGCGAGCGAGGTGAGCACCATGCGCGGGTCCTCGTACGCGGGTGAGAGGACCACCAGCGGATGCTTGCCGTGTTGCGGCCGCGCGCCGTCGAAGGCGTGAGTGGTGACGCTGGAAAGGTTCTGTGGGGTGAC
Organism: Actinoallomurus liliacearum; assembly: GCF_039542035.1. Classification (NCBI taxonomy): domain Bacteria; kingdom Bacillati; phylum Actinomycetota; class Actinomycetes; order Streptosporangiales; family Thermomonosporaceae; genus Actinoallomurus; species Actinoallomurus liliacearum. The sequence goes on along the minus strand of NZ_BAABHJ010000040.1, from coordinate 640,068 downwards.
GCCGGAGCTCGCCGGCATCTTCCGGTGCTGGATGACTCCGGCTGCCTCGGCGAGGGTCATATAAGGGGCCGGAGTCCCGGTCCCGGGGACGGCCGGGTAGACCATCGTGACGGTCAGTTGGCGGGGGCCGGATGACGGCACCCACGGGTCGGGACGGCTCGCGTCGGTGAGGTGGATGACGTCCTCGCCGGCGGCGTAGGGGCCGGTCGGCGCGGGGAGCGTGCCTTGGAAGGACGGCGTGGGCGCGGTGGCCGTGGCCGTGGCCGGTGCGATGCCGAACGCGTGCGTGGCCACCGGCGTGGCCGACGGTGTGGTCGTGGCGGCGAACCCGGCGCCGGTTCCGGTGACGAGGGCGGCGAGCGTCAGCACCGCGACAGCGCTGATACGGCGATTGCGTTTCACGGGATCGACGCTAGGTTCCGCAGCTCCGTATCGAATCAGCCCATAGATGTAAACATTCTGGTGTCGTTCGTAGCCCCCGCGAGGTACCGGAGTCATCCGCCGGGAATATGTCGTGCGGCGCGGGGTTCCCTTCGCCGGCATCGTCGAGCGCCACCTTCGTCTTGGCCTACGACGAACACGACGCCAAGCCCTACCGCTGGACCTACGACGGCAGCCCACTCAAAGCCGCATGAACCCCCGAAGGATCAACGCGGCGCTGCACTAGACGGACGGCCTCTCCGACAGGATCTGGTCCAGGAAGGTGTTCAGGTTGTCGCGCATCCGGCCCACCTGCTCCTCGAGGGTGAGCGACTCGGTGAACCGCGTGGCCAGCGGGTTCTTCTTCTTGCCGCGTACGTACAGCGGGCAGGCCAGGTCGCCGCAGATGTACGTGCCCACCGTGTTGCCGTCACGCCCGGCGGCGCCGGCCCGGCGTCCGACGAAGAGCGACACCCCCGACCCGGCGTGGGCCGTCAGGCACACCGAGCAGACGGTCGTCTTCACCATGCTCCGGCGAACCTCGGCCGAGACCCGCAGCGAGAGCCCGATCAGCCCGTCGTCTCGTTCCGCGACCAGATAGCCGCGGTCCGGCGCTCCCGGATCTCGCCAGCCCAGGAAGTCCAGGTCGCCCCAGGGCAGATCGGCCAGCCCCCGAGGCAGGTGCAGCTTGCGCGCTTCGCCCTTGGAACAGTTGACGAAGCTGCCGCGTATCTCGTTCTCGCCGATCGGTTTCATGCGCCGTACGGTAGTGTCCGGGTTCGACCCTTGTCGCCTTAATTAACCGGTCCATCAGTCCCCTGACCTGCGCGATGGTCCGACTTGTCAGTGCCGAGGCGTACGGTGCCGCCCATGTACACCGTCGACTTCGTCGAGTTCCCCTCCGGCTCCGCCGCCGAATCCGGCCGGTTCTTCGAGGACGCGTTCGGCTGGGCGGCCACCTCGTACGGCCCCGACTACGTCGACGTGCGGAGCGGGGATGTCGCTCTCGGTTTCCAGGCAGACCCCGCCGAGAGGCCGAACGCTCCCTTGGTGACCGTCCGCACCGACGATCTCGACGCCGCGCGGACGGCCGTCGAGGGGGCGGGCGGAGTCGTGACCGTCGACCCGTTCGACTTCCCGGGCGGCCGGCGGTTCCACTTCCGCGAGCCGGGAGGCTGCGAGCTGGCCGTCTGGTGCCCGACCGTGGAGTCCGGTTCCTGATCCCGGGCCGATGCCCGAACCGGCCGAGCCCATGAATCGGCTCGGCCGACGGCGGCACATCGAAGCCGACGGTGGTGCCCGGTCGAAGGCGCGGATCTCACATCGGCGGCGGTAGCTCGCGCCGCAGCGGACGGCCGTCGATGCCGAGCTCGCTCCTGGCCTCCTCCATGAACGCGTGCCGGAGCTCACGCTTGCTCGCGGGCCCTTCCGGCCTGGCACGCACGAGATCGTGCAGGACGAGCGTGTAGTCGTGGGCGGCCTGGGCGGCTCCGTCCGAGCACACGAGCTCGCAGGTCTTCTTGGCGAGCCAGAGTGCGTGCAGGCGATCCCCGGCCTCGCCGTCGTCCTCCTGTGGACCGGCCGTATCGCGGCGGTCGAGGAACAGCTCCACGCTCTGCGCGGCCGACAGGAAGCCCAGGATCGCCTCCTTGCGCTCGGCCCGCTCGGCCGTCACCTGCGCACGTCGTTCCCGGCGCGCGTCGACGCGCGTGGTCAGGTACTGACCGAACAGGGCGCCGGCCGATCCGAGAACCACCCCACCGAGCGGCAGAACCGTCGCGTACCACGTCATGGCCGCCATCCTGCGACAAAAGATCTTCCAGCGCCATCGCCGGCGATCCCGACGGGTTCCGTCTCGGCTCTCGGTGGCGTCGCGGGGCGGCAGGGCGAGCCGCTCCGCGGCGCGTACGACGAAGGCCCGACGGCGGGACCGTACGACCGTCGGCGCTCAGCGTTGCGGCTGGGTGGGATGGGGGTCGGCGGGGACGGCGTCGATCATGGCGTTGGTGATGGCCCAGCGTTCGTGGTCCCGCCAGGCGCCGTCGATGAACAGGAGTTCGGGCGAGCAGCCCTCGTAGCGGAAGCCGGCCCGCCGGACCAGGCCGATGGAGGCTTGGTTGTCGGGTTGGATCTGGGCTTCCAGCCGGTGGAGCCGCAGCTGCGCGAAGGCGAAGCGCACGACGAGTTCGAGACCTTCGGTCATGTACCCCTGGCCGGCGGTGGGGGCGAAGGCGGCGTAGGCCAGCGAGCCGTTCTGGAAGCGTCCCCGGATGATGCTGTTGATGTTGACCAGGCCGGCGATGGCGCCGGTGCTCCGCAGGCAGACCAGCAGCGACTCCTCGCCGGGCTGCGCGTACCGCGCGAGGTAGGCCTGGAACTCCTCGGGAGTGGAGGGCAGGGTCATCCACGGGCGGTGCAGATCGCCGCTCGCCGCCACCAGTTCGAGGAACTCGTCCTGTTCACGGTCGGCGAGCGGGCGGAGGGTCACTCTGCCGGCGTCGTCCGGCCGGTCGGCCAGGAAAGCGTCGACCGCCGCCGCCGTCTCTCCGGCCTCGGCTCCGTCACGGTTGAACACGTTCGTACGGTAGCGGCCCCGGCGGCCGGATCCTCCCGTCGGGGCCGCCGTGACTCGGCCGGGCATAGTCGCGCAAGTCTTGCTATTGCAACTTATTTGCAACAAGAGCAGGTCCGTACCGGATGCTCGAGACGCGGAGCCACGCCATGCCCCACCTGGTGCCAGAAACCGGACCGCAGCGCGTCATCGCCGCCTCGAACTTCGTCAACACCATCGGCAGCGGCCTCTACCTGACCGCCGGAGTCCTGTACTTCACCCAGGCGGCCCACCTCCCGGCGACCGAGGTGGGTCTCGGACTCGGCATCGCCGGCTTCGTCTCGCTCATCGCCGGCGTCACGGTCGGCCATCTCGCCGACACGCACGGAGCACGTGGCGTCTACGCGGCCACACTCGTCGTACGGGGCGCGGCGACGGCCTCAGGAGTTCCGCGCCTATCTGCGCGCCGTGACCAACATCGGCGTCTCCCTCGGGGCCCTGCTGGCGGGCTGGGCCGTCCAAGTGGGCACCCACACCGCGTACCAGCTCCTCGTCGCGGGTAACGCGATCTCCTTCGCGGCCTCCGCGGCGATCCTGATCCTCAACGGTGGGCGAGCTCTGGCACTCCGCGGGCGGGTTCGAGGTCTCCTTCTCCCTCGCGCCGGACCACGCCATCGGGCAGTACCTGGGCGTCTTCGGCCTGGGCGCCGGCCTCGCCGAAGCGTTCGGCCCCAGCCTGCTCATCTCCCTCTGCATCGCCTGGGGCCGCCCCGGGTGGTACGTCGTCGGAGCACTGTTCACCCTGACCGGACTGGCGGCGCCACTCGCCGTCCGCTGGGCACAACGCCGCCGGCACGCTCGACCGCCGTACCTCGAACCCGCAGCGGCCGCCTGAGTTCTCGATCGGCCAAGGTGACGGCCGGCTTTCAAAAATGGTCACCGTCACACCGATGAGTCTCCGGCCGTCTCCTCGTTTCAACAGTCGACAGGCAACGGACTCTGCGAGATGGAGCGGATCATGATGCTCGAGGGCAAGAACGCGATCATTTACGGGGCGGGCGGCCCGGTCGGCGGCGGCATCGCCAAGGCGTTCGCCCGCGAGGGAGCCCGGGTCTTCCTCACCGGGCGCGGCCAGGACAAGCTCGACCGGCTCGCCAAGGAGATCACCGAGGCCGGCGGCAGGGCCGAGACGGCGGTCGTCGACGCCCTGGACGAGGACGCCGTGGCGGAACACGCCAGGTCCGTGGCCGCGCAGGGCGGCATCCACATCTCGCTCAACCTCATCAGCCGCGGCGACGTCCAGGGCGTCCCGCTCATGCGCATGGCGGCCGACGACTTCACCCGCGCGATCACGAAGGGCGTCACGGCCACCTTCATCACCGCGAAGGTCGCGGCCCGCCACATGAGCGAGCAGGGGTCCGGTGTGATCCTGGCGTTCAACAGCGGCTCCGCGCACAGCTCCCCGATGATGGGCAGCACCGGCCCGGCCGACGCGGCGATCGACACCTTCATCCGCAACCTGGCCCTGGAGGTCGGCCCGAATGGCGTCCGGGTCCTCGGGATCTGGGCCGCCGGTATCCCCGAGACGCTCACCCCGGAGAGGCTGGCCACCGTGAACAGCGACATGCAGCTCGACGAGGCGGCCCTCGAGGGACTCAAGAACAACCTGGCCGCCATGCGGATGTCCAAGCGCTCGCCCTCGCTCACCGAGGTCGCGGAGGTGGCGGTGTTCCTCGCCTCCGACCGCTCGTCCGGCATGACCGGCACCTTCACCAACGTCACTCAGATGTTCACGAGCTAGGTGCGCCTTGGCGGAGTACGGCCGGCGCCGGTGCCGCCGGCCCGGAACACCACGGATGGGGCCTGGTCACCGAACTAAGGTGTGATCGTGACCGGTCCAGTGCAGATGGCGCGGGCGTTCGATGATCTGGCCGACGGCTATGACAACGACCATCATGACGAGATCGCCCGCGCTCTGGTCGCGCTGGCGGCGCCGGCCGACGCGGAGCACATCGCCGATGTGGCCTGCGGGGCCGGCGCGGCGGCGCTGGCGATCGCCCAGGGGCGCTCGCATCGCGGCACGCCGATTCTGGCCGTTGATCTTTCGGCGGGAATGGTCGCCGCCGGCAGACTCCGCGCCGAACGGCTCGGCTGCGATCGCGCCATCGATTGGCGTGTCGGGACGGCGGTGCCGTTGCCGGTGGCCGACGCCGACCTGGACCTGATCCTTTGCACGTCGTCTCTTCACTTCTTGGGCATCCGAGCCCTGGCCGACTGGCGACGTGCGCTTAGGCCCAGAGGGCGAGTGGGCTTCACGTTGCCGATCGCATCGCGGTTCCGTCCCTCCGGCCCGTTCGCCGACCTCGTATCCGCCGACGTTCCGCTTCCGGAGACGGCCGAAGACGCGCGCACGCTCGCGACGGCCGCCGGCTTCATCGACGCCGACGCGCGCATCCTCACCGTTGGATCCCGCTCGGTCGTCCTCACCGTGGCCACGAACCCAGCAGTCCCCGGCTGTTCAGGGCCACGAACGCCGATCGTCCTCGGCATCGACGACCTGCGAGCCTTGCCGAGAGCCACCCGGATCGCCCGCACCAGCCGCGACGGCATCCTGCTACTCGAAGAGCATCGCGACCGCGAGATCGATGAACTCTGGCTCGACCACGACCTGGGCGGCGACGACAGCATCATGCCGGTCGTGGCCCTGCTGGAAGAGGCGGCTTTCGACGACCACCCCTTCGAGATCGGCATGATCTTCGTCCACAGCGCCAATCCGAGCGGCGCGGAGACGGTGGTCCGGGTCCTCCGGCGCTGGGGCTACCGAGTACGCCGCGCAACCGCCTGAGCTCCGCGCCGCCTCACCGCCGGCCGAGTCCCACCGGAGGCGGAAAGTGGCGGCGGGATCACAAGTCCGGCCAGACGTGCTCGGGAAGGTAGGGCGAGCACCCGGAGACGAACCAGTTCTGCAGGTCGTGCAGCCGCTCAAGTGCTGCCTCGTAGTAGTCGGGCGGCTCGGGGCGTGGAAAGTTCGGATGGCCGGTGAAACTCGGGACGAAATTTGCGAGGTACCAGTAGCCCTCGACCAGCCATCGGTCCAGTTGCCCGCGGTCTTCCTGTTGGGCGCACACCCTGCGCATCGCCTGCTCCAGCCGGCTGAACGCCTCGCGGTCCCAATGCAGGTCACACCGGACCTGAAGCAGGAACGAGCCCTCTTCCGCGTCGAACTCGCGCCGGAGGAATGCGATGTCGTCCATGCGATCCAGCATGACAGCGAGGTAGGTCGCTCTCTTGGCCGCCCGACGCGACGCGACCGGAGCGGCTCGTCCCGATACCACAGCCGTTGCAGGCCGCGCCTGAGCGTGGACGGTCATAGGCGATGTCTCACTGCAGGGGTGAACATCTGACCAAAGGAGAGAGACCATGAGGACTCTTGTGCTCGCCACCGGCATCGGCAGACTGGCGGACAAGGCGCACGCCGGGTGGAACCCCACCGGGTGGGTCAAGCCGCTTCCCATGTGGGTCTCGGCCCCCGTGGGGGTGGTGGCGCTTCTGTTCTTCGCGGCGTGCATCTTCACGATCGTCAAGCCGGGCGAAGACAAGGACAAGAAGACCATCGTGCGGGCCTGTCTCTTGGCGCTGCCGGCCGGGGCCGTCGCGGGGTTGTGCCTGGTCTCGGTCCTCTCCTGACCGAGACTGCGAACATCGCACGGCGAGCTGGGTTCGCCCTGCCATGCCCCGGTCCGGCGTACGGATCGGGGTTTCGCCGTACGCGGCGACGACGCCATGCGCCTTCCGATTCCACTGGCCGAGTCCGCGTCCCAGCTCATATCGGTTCACTCATAGCAGCACAGCTTGACGTGCGAACATTTACCGGGAGCCGCGTACGCACGCCCCGGCCATGCGAACGCCCCGATTCCCAGCGCCCACCGCGAGGCATGGCCCAGTGGTGCGCATGTGACACCATTGACCACCTGCCGTAACCCAACTGGTTAGCGGCGCAAGGGTCCGGCTGGCGATCAGCAGGACATCCCCAATTAAGAATGAGGAGGATCGCCCTATGCAGCATAACGGAAGCTCCATGGGCAATCCGCACAACAATAGTGGCAATGAGCCGCACGACGAGTACGCCGATTCGGCGGACGCCGAGTCCATGGGCGCCGACTCTCCCCCCGAGGTTCTGCGGGAGCGGTTGCGCCACGTCTACTGGCTCGGCGGCGGCAGCGGGGCGGGGAAGTCCACCATCGCCCGGCGCCTCGCCGACCAGTGCGGGCTGCGCCTGTACGACACCGACGCGGTCATGCCCGACCACGCCCGCCGCATGCCCGTGGAACAGGCCCCGTGCCTGGGCAAGTTCGCCGCCATGGACATGGACGAACGGTGGGTGAACCGAAGCCCGTGGGAGATGCTCGACACCTTCCACTGGTACCAGGGTGAAGGGTTCAACCAGATCATCGAGGACCTTCTCGCTCTCCCGACCGATCGGCCGGTGATCGCCGAGGGGTTCCGGCTGCTGCCCGATCTCGTGCGACCGCTGCTCGCCGAGGTGGGCCACGCCGTGTGGCTGCTGCCGACCCCCGCGTTCCGTCAGGCGGTGGTCGACAGCCGTGGGGGGTCGGCATGGGGGTTCATCGCCAAGACCGGTGACCCACAGCGCGCGCTGCAGAACCTGCTTCAGCGCGACGCGCTGTTCACCGAGCGGCTCACCGAGCAGACCCGCCACCTGGGTCTGAACAGGCTCAGGGTGGATTCCACGATCACCGAGGAGGACTCTGTGCGACAGGTCTCCGCGGTGTTCGGCCTCATGAACTAGGCCGTCGCGACCTGGCCACTCCAGGTCAGGTCGCAGTGGCAACAACCATCGGACACCGCCTCCGGCGAATGCGGCCAGGGACATGGTTCGAAGGCGCCTTGACGGCGTCTCAGGTCGCTGTCCGGCGAGGACCAGTGTCCGACAACAAGTAGCACACCGACGGTCGGGCGGCTCGATGCCGCCCGACCGTTTTGCGCAAATGGTTAGAATTCGCTGGTCGAATACGGCGTGATCTTGAAACGCTTTCAGATGAGCGCCGCCGTCCATTGAGCTCGCGCCCGTACGCCGTGCACAGAATGGTGAGAGACCGTACGCGCATTGGCCACAGGGCCCGGCGCAGTCAACGTACTTTCGCCTTATGAATCCAAGAGACCGCATGTCAGCAAACGCTCTCCGTTCGCGAATCGGTCAGATGGTCGTTGCTCTGGGCGCGGGCGCGGTCCTGACCCTCGGCGGGTCCGTGGCATCGGCCGGCGCCGCTCAGGCGTCCAGCTGGGCCGTTGACCACCAGACCACCGTGCAGGGCCGGACGGTGAAACTGTGGATGTACGGGGATGCCCTGCAGTGGCACGCGCAGATCGTCGGCGGATCGGCAGGCGACGTCGTCAAGCTCGAGTGGAGCGATGACGGCTTCAAGACCTACCAGTTCTGGGGTGCGACCATTCCGTCCGGCGCGAGCTCGGTGAACACCAGGGACGAGTCCGGACTGGGGATCCTCTGGAAGCTCCGTGCCTGCGGGTTCGTCGGATCCCACAGCGGATGTACGGCTGAAGGCGGGTGGTAGCGCCGACGACCCTCCTCTGATTGGCCGCCCCCTCGTGGAGGCCGCCGCCCCGGACGCACAACGGCGGTTCGCCTGGTGGCCGGTCCTCGTGGAAATCGCGTCGATCAAAGGATCCTGGCGAGGTGGGCGTTGCGGGACCTGATCAACTTGGGCATGTACCAGCCCACGACAGCGGTGTCGGCGAACTTCCCGAGAACTCCGAGGGGTGCGGCGAAGTCGATGAGGTCCGTCATGATGCAGCTCCTCAAGGCGGTTGTGGCCTACACCGGTTCTTCGATAATGCGACAGGGGTTGCCGCGAACTGGCCGTTCGAACGGATGACAGGATGGCGCCTATGGCCAGGGCGACCATCGAAGTCGTTGCGTACGATCCGGCATGGCCGGCTTTGGCTGCCGCCGCGATTCAGGAGCTGGAGCAGGCGTTGCCCGGGGTCATGGCGGAGATTGAGCACATTGGCTCGACCGCTGTGCCAGGGTTGGCGTCCAAGCCCATCATCGATCTGATGGCCGCGGTCACTGATCTGGAGATCGTTGAGCGGTGCCAGGAGACTTTGGCAGAGCTGGGTTATCACCGTCATTTCAACGGCATGGTCGACCGTCTGCTGTATGTGCGTGCCGCCGGAGGCGTGCGCAGCCACATCCTGCACGTGGTCACGCTGGAGAGTTGGCCGACCCGCAACCAGCGGATTCTGCGTGACCACCTGCGCGAGCATCCAGGCGACGTCGAGCGGTATGCCCGGCTGAAGCGGCAGATCGCCGCTGCTGGGATCGCGCCTGGCGACTATGCGCGGGCGAAGACGGCCCTGATCCAGGAGCTGACGGATCGGGCACGGGCGGAGCGTGGCTTGCCGTCGGTGCCCGTGTGGGAGAAGACGGAGCGCTAATCCAAGATCAGGCGGACAGCGGTGTGCCCGTAGCGAGCGTCGTCCGTTGCCCTCTTCTGAAAGATCTCGATGACCCTCGCGTAGAAGGCGGGTGGGAGCCGCTCGCGGGCGCCGGCGTGATCGCTCCAGTGAATGTCGAGCGGACCTTCGATCTCAAGGCTCACGACGTCATTGAGCGCGTCCAGGTTCTTCCCGTAGTCGACGCGAATTCTGTCGCCGAGTGCGGGCACGAAATTCCTGTGGAAACTTCGCTCATCCCGCATGGTCGTACCGTCGAGAACCACCGTGGGAACGTCCTTGGGGACGGCAACGTCGGCGTTCACGACGGCATACTGTCACGCCGCGCCCCGTGTGATGGCCATTCCGGAGCTGGAGCGCCCGCCGGAGGCGTCTTTCAGAACTCGGAGCCGGGCGGCGCGAGTCGTTCTCGTGCGGCATCAAGCCGGATGCTGTAGTCGGGACGGAAGATCTCAGTGGACTGGGTCTCCAGTCGACTGGACGGCGAGAAGACGGCTGCACCTGCGGCTACGGTTCCTCGGCACACACGTCCTGATCGCCAAGTCGGGGGCAGCATCACTCTCGCTGTAACCCACGCGCCTATCTCCTCAACGACAGACGCGAAACAGGGCGCCGAGGTCATACCGCCTGCGGGTTGAGACCACAGATGGCTGCGACCTCGCCGACCATCGGCTGTTCGCACCGGTCGCCGCCCGGCGACGCTCGATCAGGCCGCCGCTGCCGCTTTGGTCATGGTCGAAGCGGCGGCACCACTCGAAAAGGATCATCTTCACACCGTGGAACCGCACCGGTGGCCTCGGTGGATGCTCCAGATCTTTGGAGGTACGCCATGTGCCGCCCAACCGCAGTGCCCCCGGCCGACGCTGTCGACCGGGACGCCGCGCACACCATTGCCTCCCACCCCGAGCAGGGATGGAGCCTGCTGTGCAACGGCATCGTCCTCTTCGACGACACCGGAGAACTCCTGCCAGACGGTGGTGTCATCCCACCGCCCCGCCGTACCGATGTCCACCCGGATATGCGAGGGGGCAGGAGTCGGCCACGCCGTCGTCACTCATCGCGGGCGGCCCGACCAGCCGTGTGCCTTTGACCGCCGACTGCAGGTAACAGCTGATGCGAATGCTGAGAACCGCCGGCTGACAGTGCCCGCGGCGCCACGTGTGCGGCGGAGATCAGCGAAGAGCGACCTGCGACCTGACCGGAAGACGACCATGAGGATATTCGCATTTCCAGAACCGCGGAGAGCTCGGTGTTGGTCCGTGTTCCCGCTCGCAGTGGCAGTTCTGACGCTCGGCGCCCAAGGTGCCGCAAAATCCGTCGCCCACGCCGCCTCGCTCGCGATCGCGAACGCCGTCGAGGGGCAGCCGCGGGGCAACATCGTGATCGAGTGGAATCGGCCCCTGCTCGACATCGCGCGGACTCCGCAGGCACAGCCGAGCAGCATCCATCCGACCAGCCTGGACCACCAGGTTGCCACCGACCTCGTCGGCATTCCCAACAGCCGCGCCAAGCAGGTAGGAATCCAGGCCCAGCACCCAAGCGGCCCACTCCATCCACGCGCTGCGCGCGCACGACGGCGCCGACGCCGCACCGCCGCCCTACACAGCCGGCAATCCCGGCGACTACCGGCCGACCCCGCCTCCGCCATCAACGAGACCAAGGCCATCGGCGCCACGCACAGCATGACGCGTACGGCGGAACAGACGACGCTCGCCAAACTCTGGACCGCCCCTCCAGCTGAGCCTCGCACCGGCCGCGTCGGCTCGCCGACCGCGAGCATCCTGCTCAGCGGCGCCGACGGCCGGGATCACGAAGGGATCAGATGAATATGGGAGCAGAGCGGAGGATGTCAACCCGCTGGGCCGGGTTGCGGCTGATCGCAGCTGCCGGCCTCACCCTCGCCACGACGGCAGTCTTGTACGTGTTCGGCCGGACGCACGCGCCGGACTACGCCAGCAGCCTGTTCGGACGCCACGGCAATGATGCGAACCTGCTGAAGGCCCAACTCGGCACTGCCCTGCTGTGCCTTGCGCTCTATCAGCTCATATTGGCACTGTGGATGTACCGCCGACTACCCGGTGCAGGCACCGCCCCCCGCCCGGTACCGCTGGCCCACCGCATCGGCGGAGCGGTGCTGTTCGCGTTGTCCCTTCCCATCGCCTACCACTGCATCACCGCCTACGGAGTAGAGACCTATAACGCCCGCGTCGCCCTGCACTCCCTCGCCGGCTGCTTCTTCTACGGCGCATTCGCCGCGAAGGTACTCTTCGTCCGCAGCCGGCACCTGCCCGCTTGGGCGTTGCCCCTCGCCGGCGGCACCCTGGTCACCCTAATCGTGATCCTGTGGTCCTCAGCGGCGCTCTGGCAACTGGCCCACTAGCGGTTGCGGCAAACCAGCGATCAGATCCTTCGCCGCTTCACCGAGGTATGCATTCGCGTCGCCCGCGAGCGCAATGGTGAGAAGGACCCGGCCCGCCTGCCTTGTCACCGTCATGTCTGAGGGGGCCCAAAACTTTCGACCGGGGTGGTGGGGGTTACGTTGTGGGCAGGCCGCTCGGGATCGATCATGCACTTTGCAAAGGGGCCATCAGGGGCACGGAGACGCAGAAGTGTGGGGTCGAGATGGTCACGGTGCCAGATGCTGGGGCCGGTGTGCCCGCATACCGGTGGGTGGGTGAGCTCTTGCCAGGCCATCCAAAGAGCGTGGAGGCGAGCGCGGGCCTCAGGATGTTCCCACCAGCGTGAGCACCACGGTCGGAGCGGGCTCACCTGGTCGATATAGATGGGGACCAGAAGAACATTGACCCACTCGGCCATGGTCTGGAGTTCGAGGATTGCCTCTGGGTCCTCCATGTACAGGATGAAGGTTGGTACAGGCTGACGTTCATCATCTGGTTGGTCAATGGTTTCATCGGCGTCGATGGAAATGGGTGAACCAGCTCGATCGCGAAGTCCATTGATGAGCTCTGTGTGCCTGGCGAGACTATGGCCGTGGATCTCAACGACCGCACGTAGGTCGGCGAGATCCTGGGCGAGACCATCGGGTGAGTCGGTCATGATGAGTCTCCCTCGTGGTACTGGCAGCATGCTCGATGGATGATCGTCCGGAAACTCCGGGGCGGGTCAAGGAGGGGTCGGGGGACCGCGGGTTCCCAGACACGCACGCTCAGCCCATCGCAGACACGCGCAGATGTCCGCCCCGCCTCGAGAAGAGGCCGTGTGTGCCTCGGCCGGGTTGATCTCCTCCTTGCTCGCGGCGGCCGCGAAGCGCTACTTATCTGCCTCCTGGCACGGTCAGTCTGCGCACTCCTGGTTTCTCAACAACTCCATCAAGGTCGCGTGGGCTCGGCCGTCGCCGGCCTCGGCCATCGCACGCAGGTCGTCAACGCGATTCTCATCAACGAGGATTTCGATCAGAGCGATGAACGCACACCGGTCGCCGGCCATGCTCAGCGCCTTGAGCTCGTCTTCACGCCGCTCCAGGACAAGCATGTCCATACGCCGCTCGCAGGCAGCCTCTGCGTCGGGATCGCCGTGAACGTCGTAGCGATGGGCGGCGCCGTAGTAAGACCATGAGGACGGATCGTCTCGCGGCCTGATCCGGCGCGGTGGCTCAGCCATCAGCCTTTCCCCTCAGCGATGGGCACACGGCGACCTCAGGCTAGGTGGGGCAGGTGAACAGGCGCTACTCCCCGCCGAAGGTGCTCCCACCCCGGAGCCGGAAGCGCCCCGCCGAAGGCGCTTGTGCGGCGATTTGCGCATGCGGGTGTGTACTCGTGAACGTCATGATCGGGGGCATGTCGTCACGGAACCGTGGCCTTCCCCGAGGGCAGTCGTGGCCACTCTCCCTCACCGACGTGATCGACGGACTCGGCGACGCACACGCTCTGATGAAACCACCTCGCTTCGAGACGGGTTTGATCTCCGATGTCGTGGTGGTGGTGAGTTGGGTCCCGGCCCTGTCGTTCAACTACGGGCAAGGCGGCATCCATCCGGACTCAGTCGGCGTCGATGTCGTCATTCGTCCGGTCCGGTCCATCGACCGGGTTGCTGTTCGCTCGCTCTTGCGCTCGCAGGGCTTGCCGCAGCTTCGCGGATGGGTGCGGCAGGCGCAGACGGCGGCCGAGACGTGGAAGTCACGCGGCCAGCACGGCTACTGGCGATACGCCCGGGGAGAGCTACTGTTCGCCGGCGATCGGCCGGAATGACGACGAGCTTCGACGAGGACCGGGACGGCCGGAGGAACCGGCGCCCATGCCGCACGCACGTAGGGCGTGCCGGAGCGGGCGGCCTGCGGCGACGCGCAGCGCCGCCGCCTTGATGCCCTCGTGAAGGAAGCTCGCGCGGCTGACGACGACCAGGACGACGGCGCCACCGATGCCGGCGACCTAATTGCCCGCTAATTGCCCGGCAGCCGTTCGCTGGCCCTATCAAGATCAAAGCCCAGGTCCGAGATCTGTTCCTGGCCTGGGCTTTCTCAGTCGGAGCGGGTGACGGGAATCGAACCCGCGCTACCAGCTTGGGAATCAAATGAAGATCGGCCTTCAGAGCCCCTGACCTGCGGCTGGGGAAGCCCGCGAGTGACCCTTGTTGACCCCTGCTCGCCCTGGCTAGTTGCACGCTAATTGCACGGACTCAGACAGGGTGGACGTCGTTGACGTGCGCCAACATCCACCGGCAGGCTTGGGTCCGGAGCGCTCGCCCCCGCGAACGGCGCGACGGTGGGAGCGCCAGCATCTGGGCCACTTAGAGGCAGAGGCCGCAGCTATGGTGACGTGCTCACCCTCAGCCGGCATGTTGCAGACTCGCCCCCCTTCCGCCTTCACAGGTTGGTCACATTCACGACACAGTGCCATCCGTGTTCCGCCAACATACGTCTAAGACGTTCCTCTTTGGCGCAGATCCCCAGACCTTCAAGAGTGAGAAGAACTTCTCTAGGGCAGAAGCTCAGAGCAGCCCGATTGAGATTGAGTTCACCGGTAGCTAGTACGAATACCTGCAGACAACGAGGCAACCATCCTCGTAGGGCGCCTCAATGCGCGGACTCGTCCGAGGCAGTCAGAGTGATCGTTAGCGCGAGTGCTAGCAAGCGTGTCCACTACCGCGGCGTAAACGCCGGACCGGAGTACTCACCCGCGCGAACGGCGAGATGGCGTGACAGACGGTTTCGCGCGGGTGAGTACTCCGCCTCGCGGGGGCTGGGGGTCGCGAGACCCCCGCTTCGGGCTCGCTCAGCCAACTTGGCCGCGCCATCCGATGCCTCTTCGTCCCGAACTACCGGCACGATCAAGGTCGGCCCTGGTGTGCCCTGCTCGGACGTGTGTTGCCGTGTGATCGTGGCCGGCGCTGCACGACGGTGTTGCTGTACTTCCGTGTTGTACAGCAGTCGGCAACAGCGCGCATGTCATGCCTAGTGCGGTGACCACCAACGTTCACCGGGTTTGTCAGGTGGCTTGGGCGTGTGGGCGGCCCCAGCGTTGGTGGCGTTCGCGGTCTCGATCACTGCAGATTCATCGAGAGTGGTCAGCCGGGTAGGACGTACTCCACGATTTCCGGTGAAGTGCTGCCGGCGAACGCGGTTGTGCCGATATAGACGGCTCTGATCCGATGGATCCCGGCTGGAAGCGCGGAGGTGGTCAATACCGCGTGCCCCGTGCTGTCGAGAGCGACGGCGCCGAGGATGATCCTTCGGCCGTCCGTGAACACCACCAGGCCCGCCGGAATGGCCGTACCAGTGGTGGCTTTCACTGTGGCGATGAAACTGACCCGTTGGCCCACCGGTGTGGGGTTCGCCGAAGATGTCAGCGTTGTAGTGGTGCTGGTGGCCGATTCGCCACAGCTCGGGCGGGTGATCGTGTCAGTGTCCAGTGTGACCGCGGCGCTGCGTGCCAGCGCCCGGCCGTCCACGATGACGCCCGTCGTGACGGTGATCGAGGCCTGCGCCATGATGTTCCCTCGCAGGGTGGAATTGGTTCCGAGCGTCGCGGAGCTGCCGACCAGCCAGAACACGTTGCATGCCTGAGCACCATTGACGAGGTTCACGCTGCTCGCCGACGCCGTGGTCAGCGTGGATGCGGCTTTGAAGATGAACACGGCGTTCGGGTCGCCCTGGGCGTCGAGGGTCAGCGTGCCGGTGATCCCGAACGTGCCCGCGGGAGAGTCGTATACGCCGGGTGTCTTGGTGGTGCCGCCGAGTTCTACGGGGACGGTGGCGGTGGTCGGGCGTGCCGCGGCGTCATCGTACGCGGTGGCGAGGTCGTTCTTGGCCTGCAACGCGACAGTATCGGCCACGTGTTGGGTTCCGCTCACATGCCCGGGAGGAAAGCCGGTCACCGAGGTGCCCGGGCTCAGCCCGAGATCACCGTTGATCGTGGTGGAGCCGGTGTTGGTGACCGTCGACCCGGCGAGAACCGCGAAGTTGGCGGCGGCACCGAGTGGTACGGGCGGTGTAGCCGCGCTCGCGCTCGCGGACCCGGCCACCCCGATCAGGACACTGGTCGCACAGGCCAGAGTCAGGGCGCGTGCCAGTCGGGGTGGTGAGGTGAGCCTGCGGATGGCGCCGGTGAGACCTCTTGTCGGCATGGGCTTCCTTTCATGAAGGCCGGCATCGGGATGCGCCGCCGGCCCGGGGCACGCCAAAGCTCTCGCCGGTCCGGTCGGCCTTCCGGCCAACTGACGCGTGACGCACGAACGATCTATGAGGCCGTGCGGTCACGGATGTGCCCGAGGCCGGGCTAAAACGATCTTTATGAGCTGCAAAGAAATGCACTAGCGGACGCCCTGGTGCGGCGACCACGAACGTTCGCCGGGTTTGATCACAGGGCTTTGGGTCGGTGGGCGGCCGCAGCAGCGTTGCTGTCGTTCGCTACGGATGCGGTCGCCTTCGCGGTGTTGGGCGGCCAGGACGTCTGGAAGTGGCGGCGTTGGCGTTGCGCTGGCGCAGGTAGGCGCACAGCCCGCGGGCGAGGTCGGGATTCATGTCCTGACCTGGGCCTTAGCTGTTGGAGCGGGTGACGGGAATCGAACCCGCGCTACCAGCTTGGGAAGCTGGAGTTCTGCCATTGAACTACACCCGCATCGATCGCCTTCTCAGGTGACCGCCCGCACATGCTACCGGAACCCGCGCCCTCCGCGCCCAGAGGTTCGCTTCAGGCGTGATCACCTCCGTACGCCGGGGCGCGGTCCAGGACCGGCGTTTACGTGTCGGGTCGCTTTACCCGGTAGTTTCTTGTCGTGCTGCTCTCCGATCGTGATCTCAAGAACGAGATCGAGTCCGGGCGGATGAAGATCGATCCGTACGATCCCGGGATGGTTCAGCCGTCGAGCATCGACGTGCGCCTGGACCGCTACTTCCGGGTGTTCGAGAACCACAGGTATCCGCACATCGATCCGGCGGTGGAGCAGCCCGACCTCACCCGGCTCGTCGATGTCGAGCCGGACCAGGCGTTCATCCTGCACCCGGGGGAGTTCGTGCTGGCCTCGACGTACGAGGTGTTCGGCCTGCCGGACGATCTGGCCGCGCGGCTGGAGGGCAAGTCGAGTCTGGGGCGCCTGGGGCTGCTCACGCACTCGACGGCGGGCTGGATCGACCCGGGCTTCTCCGGCCACGTGACGCTGGAGCTGTCGAACGTCGCGACGCTGCCGATCAAGCTGTGGCCGGGCATGAAGATCGGGCAGATGTGCCTGTTCCGCACGAGTTCTCCGGTGGAGGAGCCGTACGGCTCCGAGCGCCACGGGTCTCGGTACCAGGACCAGCGCGGCCCGACGCCGTCGCGGTCCTACGTGAACTTCCACCAGACGCGCGTCTGACAGGACGCCCGCCGGCCCGGTGCCGGCGGTCGGACCGTCCAACTCACCGGACCGTGGCGATGGCTCGCCGCGGTCCGGTTCTTCGTCTGTGCGACCGCGTCGGTGGAGCGTTCGGGGCGGCCCGAGGGGCCCGGACTGCCCGTATCTCCGCAGGTCAAACCGATCATTGCGGAATGTGAGGGTTCACACACGAACGTGCACTGCTTTTAACCGGGCGATAAGGTGCCTTGACGCATGACCCATTCGGTCGGTTGGCGACCGCGAGAGTGACATGTGTCACGTCTCGGTTCCACTGGGTCGTACAGGCGAGCCGTGGTGGGGCGGGCACGGCGGTTCGCGCAGATTGCCGCGCGGTTCGACGGGGACGACGGCTCCCGGGACGGCGGCGCGGCCGGACCGGAAGGACGATGTGCCCAGAATCCGCGCACAACACGTGTCAAAGGTCTTCGGTCGCAGATCGGCTGAGGCCCTCCGCAAGATCCGCCAAGGCGCCGACGCCGACGAGCTCCGCCGGATGGGCGTGACCGCGGCCGTCGCGGACGTCTCGTTCGAGGTGAACGAGGGCGAGATCTTCGTCGTGATGGGGCTGTCGGGCTCCGGCAAGTCGACGCTGATTCGGATGCTCAACGGCCTCCTGGAGCCGACGGCGGGCAGCATCGAGATCGACGGTGTCGACATCACCGCCATGGGCGGGAAGGAACTGCGCCGACTCCGCCAGGAGAAGGTCAGCATGGTCTTCCAGCACTTCGCGCTCTTCCCCCACCGCACCGTCCTGGAGAACGCGGCGTACGCGCTCGAGACTCGGAACGTTCCAAAGCAGGAGCGGCTGGCGAAGGCCAGGGAGTTCCTGAACCACGTGGGTCTCGCGGGCTGGGAGGACCGCTACCCCGACCAGCTGTCAGGCGGGATGCAGCAGCGCGTGGGCATCGCCCGGGCGCTCTCCGCCGAGACGGACATCCTGCTCATGGACGAGGCGTTCAGCGCGCTGGACCCGATGATCCGGCGGGAGATGCAGGACCTGCTGCTCGACCTGCAGGGCGAGCTCGGCAAGACGATCGTCTTCATCACGCACGACCTGAACGAGGCGATGCGGCTCGGCGACCGGGTCGCGATGCTCCGGCACGGACGCGTCATGCAGATCGGTACCGCCGAGGAGATCCTCACCGACCCCGCCAACGACTACGTCGCGCAGTTCGTCGCCGACGTCGACCGTACGCGGGTGCTCACCGCCCGCTCGGTGATGGACAAGCCGATCGCGGTGGTCGACGCGAACGGCGGCCCCCGCGCGGCCGTGCGCGTCATGCGCGAGCAGCAGACGTCCTTCGCGTTCGTCGTGACCCGCGACCGGCGGCTGGCCGGCGTGGTGTTCGCCGAGCCGGCGGCCAAGGCCGTACGGGCGGGGCGGAACACCCTCGACGGTCTCGTCGAGGGTGGCACGCATCCGGTCGACCCGGACACTCCCGTGGCCGATCTGTTCCTGCCGTGCGCGGAGAGCCCGCTGCCCGTGCCCGTCACCGACCGGAACGGCAAGCTCATCGGCGTGATCCCGCGAGTGACGCTGCTCGCCGCGCTGGGCCACATGGGCAACACGGGAGAGATGCCCGTCGTACGGGAGGACACCTCTCCTCCGGAAGAGACCACTCCTCGGGGGGTGACCGCCGATGCCTAGGATCCCCCTCGGCGTCTGGGTCACCGACGCGGTCGACTTCCTCACCCGGCACGGCAGGCCGGTCTTCAACGCGATCAGTGACGTGGTCGGCGGCGTCGTCCACGGGATGGACCACCTGCTGACCGCGCCGCCGTCGCTGGCGCTGGCGGCCGTCATCGCGATGCTGTGCTGGTGGCTGCGCGGTCTGCTCGCGGGCGTCCTGACCTTCGCCGGCCTCATGGTGATCGACGGGCTGGGGCAGTGGGACGCGGCCATGCAGACGCTCACGCTGGTGCTGGTCTCCAGCGTCGCCGCCCTCGTCATCGGGATCCCGCTGGGCATCCTCTGCGTGCGGGTGTCCGCGGTCGGCGCGGTGGCCCGGCCGGTGCTGGACTTCATGCAGACCATGCCGGCCTTCGTCTACCTGATCCCGGCGATCTCGTTCTTCGGGCTCGGGGAGGTGCCGGGCATCGCCGCGTGCCTGGTCTTCGCCATTCCCCCGGGGGTACGGCTGACGGAGCTCGGCATCAGGCAGGTCGACCGGGAGATGGTCGAGGCGGCCGAGGCTTTCGGCACGCCGTCGTCGCGGATCCTCACCCGGGTGCAGTTGCCGCTGGCGCTGCCCACCATCATGACCGGGGTCAACCAGGTCATCATGCTCTCGCTGTCCATGGTGGTGACCGCGGGCATGGTCGGCGCCGCCGGGCTCGGCGCCAACGTCTTCGGGGCGATCACGCAGTACAACCTGGGGGCGGGCGCCGAGGCCGGCCTGGCGGTCGTGCTGCTGGCGATCATCCTGGACCGCATGACCGGGGCCCTCGGGCAGCGCCTGGCGCCGGCCGCGCGGCGGCACGCCGAGCGGGCCGCGCACGGGGGCGTGTCCTCCGTCCTGCGGTACCGTCCGCGTCCGGCGCTGGCCCTGTCCGGCGTCGTGGTGTTCGCGCTGCTGGCGACCACGCTCGGCGTCATGGGCTCCGGCGGTGGCAGCAAGGGCAAGCCGATCACGATCGGCTACATCCCGTGGGACGAGGACATCGCCGTCACCCAGCTCTGGAAGTCGGAGCTGGAGAAGAAGGGCTACCAGGTCACGCTCAAGCAGGTCGACGCCGGCCCGCTGTTCGCCGGGCTCGGCCAGGGCGACATCGACCTGTTCCTCGACGCGTGGCTGCCCGCGACGCACGCCGACTACTACAACAAGTACAAGGACAGGCTCCAGGACATCGGTGTCTGGTACAAGAACGCGAGCATGCAGCTGGCCGTCCTGAAGAACGACCCGGCGAACTCCGTGGCCGATCTGAAGGGGCAGAGCGCCCGCTACAAGGGCCGCGTCGTCGGCATCGAGCCGGGCGCCGGCGAGATGAAGATCGTCAAGAACAAGGTGCTGCCCGGGTACGGGCTCGGCGACTACAAGCTGCTGCAGAGCAGCACGGCGGCGATGCTGGCGGAGCTGGACCGGTCCGCGAAGAGCAACCAGCCGATCGTGGTGACGCTGTGGAAGCCGCACTGGGCGTACAACAAGTTCCCGATCAAGCCGCTGGCCGACCCGCAGAACGCCTTCGGCTCGGCGGAGCAGGTCCACGTGCTCGGCCGTGCGGGCTTCGCCAAGGACTTCCCGCAGCTGACCGGCTGGCTGAAGAACTTCAAGATGTCCGACGCCGACCTGTTCCCGCTCGAGGATCTGGTGATCAACAAGTACAAGGACACGCCCGCGCAGGGCGTCGCGGAGTGGGAGAAGCAGCATCCGGACGTCGTCAAGCGGCTGACCAGCTGATCCGGCCGCCTGCGCTCTGACGTACGGCACGGGCCGTCCCGGTGATTGCGCCGGGACGGCCCGTGATTCTTTCCACAAACGGTGGCCAACTAACAGCAAAGCCGATAGTTTCGGACGACGCGTTACCGATCAGTTCGGTTGACGTCCGCCCCTGTGGCCTTCGTCACACCTGATAGGGAACGTTAGGGCGGTGCCATCTCAAATCCCCGCTCCCCCGAGATGGCACCGCCTTTATTCATGCCGCGACATACCAAGGGCCCGGCACCGGCTCACCCGGTGACGGGCCCTTGACGTACGGGGCGCCTACTCGGCGGCCGCCGGAGCGGGCTCCGCCTCACCCTTGACCGACTTGATCAGCAGCTGGGCGACGTCGACGACCTCGAGGGACTCCTTGGCGCCACCGCTGTTCTTCTTCTCGTTGATGGCGTCGCCGAGCATGACGAGGCAGAACGGGCAGGCCGTGGAGACGGTGTCCGGGTCGGTCTCCAGCGCCTCCTCGACGCGCTCGGTGTTGATGCGCTTGCCGATGCGCTCCTCCATCCACATCCGCGCGCCGCCGGCGCCGCAGCAGAAGCCCCGCTCCTTGCAGCGGTGCATCTCCTGCGTCTGCACGCCCGGCACCTGGGCCATGATGTCGCGCGGCTGGGCGTAGACCTTGTTGTGCCGGCCGAGGAAGCACGGGTCGTGGTAGGTGATCTTCTCCTCGATCGGCGTGACCGGCGTGAGCTTTCCGGTCTCGACGAGGTGCGACAGCAACTGGGTGTGGTGCACGACCTCGTACGTGCCGCCGAGCTGCGGGTACTCGTTGGCCAGCGTGTTGAAGCAGTGCGGGCAGGACGCGACGATCTTCTTGACGCCGGCCTCGTTGAGGGTCTCGACGTTCTGCTGGGCGAGCATCTGGAAGACGAACTCCATGCCCAGGCGGCGCGCCGGGTCACCGGAGCAGGCCTCCATCGGGCCGAGCACCGCGAACTTCACGCCCGCGATGTGCAGCAGCTCGGCGATGGCCTTGGTGGTCTTCTTGGCGCGGTCCTCGAGGGCACCGGCGCAGCCGACCCAGAAGAGGTACTCGGTGTCCTCGGGCATCTTCTCCTCGACGACCGGGACCTCGAAGTCGAGCTCCTCGATCCAGTCGAGGCGCTTCATCTCGGACATGCCCCAGGGGTTGCCCTTGTTCTCGAGGTTCTTGAGCATCACGCCGGCCTCGGACGGGAAGCTCGACTCGATCATGACCTGGTAGCGGCGCATGTCGACGATGTGGTCGATGTGCTCGATGTCCACCGGGCACTGCTCGACGCAGGCGCCGCAGTTGGTGCAGGACCACAGCACGTCGGGATCGATGACGCCGTTCACGTCCGCGCCGCCGACCAGCGGCCGGCCGGCCTCCTTGAGGACATCCTCGGGGAGGTTCGCCTGCTCCTCCTCGGACGCGAAGATGTACGGCGCCTTGGCCAGCGCGTGGTCGCGCAGGTCCATGATGAGGGACTTGGGGGACAGCGGCTTGCCGGTGTTCCAGGCGGGGCACTGCGACTGGCAGCGGCCGCACTCGGTGCAGGAGGCGAAGTCGAGGTAGCCCTTCCAGGTGAAGTCCTCGATCTTGCCTCGGCCGAAGGTGTCCTCGTCCGGGTCGGCCTCTTCGAAGTCGATCGGCTTGCCGTCGCTCATCATCGGCTGCACCGCGCCCAGGCCGTCCGGACGGCGCTTGAACAGGACGTTGAGCGGGGCGACGAAGATGTGCAGGTGCTTGGAGTTCAGCACGATGATCAGGAAGGCCAGCATCACGCCGATGTGCAGCAGCAGGCCGACCGACTCCAGCGCCTCTCCGGCGTCGTGGCCCAGGCCCTTCAGGCCGTTGCCGACCAGGTGCGACATGAACGCCGCGTTCCCGTACGGGAAGTTGCCCGTCGCGACGCCCGCGCCGCGGAACAGGAACATCGTCCAGATCACATTGAAGATCATGAACAGGACGAGCCAGGCGCCGCCGAGATGCGAGCCCTTGAAGCGGGACTTGCGGTCCAGCTTCTTCGGGGAGTTCTTCAGCCGGATGACCGAGAAGACGATCAGGCCGAGGAACGCCGCCACCGCGATGAAGTCCTGGAGGAACCCGAGCACGCCCCACGTGCCGATCAGCGGGATGTGGAAGTCGAGCCCGAAGAACAGCGCGCCGTACGCCTCGAGATAGACCGTGGCGAGGATGAAGAACGCCCACATGACGAAGAAGTGGGCGAGACCGGGCACGGTCCACTTGAGCAGCTTCCGCTGCCCGAAGACCTCCACGGCCTGGAGCTTGACGTCCTCACCGACGCTCGCCTTGGCGAGCGCGATGCGGTCGGGGGCGGGCTGGCCGTTCGTCGCGAGCCTGTACAGGAACAGGACCCGCCGAACCGCGAACACCAGCGCGACCACCGTTGCGGCAAGCCCGATGATCAACCTGAGAACCAATGTTCCGTCCTCCTGGGGTACGGCGTTGGCAATCAGCGTACGGCCGGCAACTGACAGCCATCGACATGGGACTCCGGATTCTACCGAGCAGTAGCTTCCCTGGTCACCACCGCCCGACCTCTCGCGGCCCTACACCGACGATACGAGCGGCCTGCGCCTCTGACGAGGCACGGGCCGCGTACGTGACGAGCCGCGATCGGCTACCGGAACGGCAGGGCCGACGGCGGGGACGGCTTGCGGTCCGTCCAGCCGGAGCTCCGCAGCAGCAGATAATCGATTACGAAGCCCGGCTTGCGGCTCCCGTACTCACCGCCGGGTGTCAGGAGGACCGACTGTTCGGCCAGGAGGGCCCCGGTCCTCTTGTCGAAGATCAGTTGTTCCTGGGTCCGATAGCCGTCGTCCTTCTTGACGAGTTTCCCGTCGGGGCCCGGTCGCCAGCCCCACGACGGCTGGTCGACGGCGAGCGCGACGCCCTGACGGCCCAGCGCGTCGGTCGCCGTCTCGATGGTGTGCACGCCGGGCCGGGCGACGAGCGCCCGCATCACCCCGGCGCGCACCTTCGGCGGCAGGGGCGCGCTCCCGAGGAGGTTCGCCGCCAGGACGAGCTGGTACGCGTTGCTGACCGGAGCCGGTACCGGGTTCCCCGGGCCCGGCGGTCCCCCCGAACGCCGTCTCGACGAGGAGGTGAGGAACCGCTTGGTCAGCGTCTCCGGGTCGGTGGGGAGCCTGAGCACCTCCTGCAGGGTCAGCCCCTCGCCGCGGCCGACGAGGAAACGGCCGCCGGACTTCCGCCCGCCCTTGTCCTCCTGCCAGCGACCCGCCTTCCTGGTGTACGTCATGGGGTGGCCGTTGGACATGACGCGGACGCTCGTCGGCGCCCCCGCCCGGCGCCAGACGGCCTCGTCCTCCGGGGTCGCCGGCCGCATGGGCAGGTCCCGCCCGTAGAAGCGACCGCCGCCCCCCTCCGCGGCACTGGTCCACTCGAAGGTCTCGCTGTGCGCGCCGATGACGGCGTACCCGCCCTTGAGAAGGTACGACTGCCCGGAGATCTGGTCGGAGTGCCAGTAGCCGCCCATCGGCTGCTTCTCGGCCTTCTCCGCCGCGGCCAGGAACACCGCCTTGCCGTCGA
Organism: Actinoallomurus liliacearum; assembly: GCF_039542035.1. Taxonomy (NCBI): domain Bacteria; kingdom Bacillati; phylum Actinomycetota; class Actinomycetes; order Streptosporangiales; family Thermomonosporaceae; genus Actinoallomurus; species Actinoallomurus liliacearum. Next base: position 615,803 of record NZ_BAABHJ010000040.1, on the reverse strand, counting down.
GCGGCAGCGAGGAGGTCGGCGCGGGCCGCGTGGGCCCGCCGCCGGTCGAGCCCACGGCCAGCGCGACCGCGGTCGCCGCGGCGACCAGGCCGAGGCCGGGCAGCGCCCAGCGCAGTCGTGGCGGGCGGAGCCGCGCGGCCCCGGTCGCCCGCCGCCGGGCCTGGGTGGTCACTCGGGCGTCCGGCGGCGGGGTCTCGGGGAACAGCTCTCGTACGGCCTGGAGCTCATCCATCGGTGGATCCTTCCTGATCGAGCATGGGATCGACCCCGCCCAGCGCCTTCCGCAGTTTCTTCCGGGCCCTGCTGAACCGCGAGGCGACCGTGCCGTACGGCACGTCCAGCGCCTGCGCGACCTCGTCGTAGGTGAGATCGGCCAGGACGACGAGCAGGAGCACGTCGCGCTGGTCGGCGGACAGGGCGCCGACGGCCCGCGCCAGGCGGCCCCTCTCGTGCTCCGCGCTCACCTGGGCCGCGACCCGTTCCTCATGGCCGCTCGCCGGACCGTCGTCGCCGAGACGCGCCAGGGCGCGGAACCTCCGCGCCTCCGTACGCCGATGCTTGGCGATGAGATTGGTCGTGATGCCGTACAGCCAGGGCCGGGCGCTGCCCCTGGTCAGGTCGAACGTCTTCCGCCGCCGGAACGCGACGTGGAAGGTCTCCGCCGCGATGTCGTCGGCCACTTCGACATCGAGCCGGCGTGCGACGTACCGATGGATCTCCGCGAAGTACGCGTCGAAAATGACTCCGAATCGCTCCGGGTCCTGCCAGGACCGCTCCACCACCGACGCGTCGGTCGGGAGGTCCGGTCCGGCGTCGGGGGGAGCGACCATGGGGGGCTCCTTCATCTGATGCCTCATCTATTGGCGTGGATGACGGTCACCTCTTCTCCCCCGCAGCAGCGGATCCCCATCCCTCCTCACGCGACGGCGGTTCTCCGGTCACCGCTTGGTGCGCAGCGGTGGGATCGCGGGAACCTCCTGCTCGGCGGCAAAGCGGCGAGGACGCCGGGTCCAGCGGCACCGCGCAGATCAGCACAGACCATCGGATTCCTCCCGTCGTCTTCTCACCCTAGGAGCGACCCGCTCGGCAGCGCCTCCAGTGGACGTACCGGCCGTCACCCGAACGGATCTCGGGTGACGGCCGGCGGTCGGCGTGAGTGCTAGCGCTTCTCGACCACGAAGGTCAGCTTCTCGCCCCTGCCTCCGAGCAGCGTCCGGTGCGTCGTGCTGGTGACGGTCTCCCGGGAGGTGAGGCCGTCGTGGACCTGACGCATCGCGGTGTGGCCGATCGCGTCGGCCTCCCTGGAGTTCCCGGCTCGGACCTTGACAGTGATCTTGCGCTTGTTCTTCATCAGGGTGCTCCTGACTGTGTGGGAACGACGCGGTCGAGCCGCGTCCTTCTGCTTCTTCTGCTCTGAGTTGTGCTCTTACGAGAGCCGACAGTTCACAAGCGACCGACCCCGGCAAGACGGGCACTGCGCCTTTCAGCAGGGCGATCGCATTGTTCACATGGCGTACGCCGGCCTGTCGCCCGGCCGTCGACGCGCGGTTCTCGCCGCCGATCCGCGCGACTCCCCGCGGGCCGGTTTTCCGGGTTTCACCGTTGAAGAAAGTCAATGCCGCGAATGGCGGATCGTGCCATCATTTGGCCACCGATCCGTCGTATGGGAGCAAAGTTGCACAGGGTGCTGCGTGGTCGGTGGGTCGCCGGGCTCGCGGCGGCCACCGCGCTGGTCCTCGCGGGGTGCACCACCGGCGCCGGGGAGACCCGGCGCTCGGCCGACCGCACCCGCCCCGTCACCGCGGCGTCGGCGCCGGCGCCCACGCCGAGCGCGTCGGCGTCTCCGGCCGTCGCGGTCCCGCCGGCGTCCCACCGGCTCCGCATGACGAAGGAGTACCAGGCGACGTCGTACAACTGCGCGCCCGCCGCCGGGGTCATGAGCCTGTCGACGTTCCACATCAAGGTCCGGCAGTCGGCCCTGGCCCGGACGATGAAGACGAGGTACCCGAAGGGCACCACCGGCGACAACGCCATGACCGCCCTCACGCGATACCTGCGCGGCACGCCCTACTCGCTCACGTTCGACGGCTGGTCGGGCAGCGGCACGGGCTTCATCATGAAGGAGGTGTCGTACGACGTCGGCGTCCTGCGGCGCGCGCCCCTCGTCGCGGTCTGGTGGGAACGCCTGCCCTGGAACAAGGGCCTCGGCTCGCGCCGCAAGATCGGGCACCTGATCGTCGCGTACGGCTACGACCAGAAGAAGGGCACCATCACCGTCTTCGACCCGTGGCGGCCGACCGGGGGCACTCACACGCTCGGGGCGGCGGCGCTCCTCAAGGCCCTCCAGCCCTCCGGCCTCTACTACATCTACACCTGATCAGCCGCCTGGAGCGTCGTTCGTCCAGGCCGCCGACGCGTACGCCTTCTCGGCGACCACCGCTCCCGCCGGGCGGCGGCCGCGACCGGTGGCGACCTCCTGAACGCCCAGGATCCCGCCGCCGCGCGGGTCGACGATCCAGCGCAGTTCCGTCGTGGTGAGGCCGAGCCCGCCGGTCGTGACGCCCTCTCCGGTGCGGCCGAGCGCGTCCTGCACCTTGCCCTCCGCCCGTACGCCCGGCAGTCCGGCCATCATCCGCAGTACCGCCGCGCGGACCTCCGGACGGAGCGGCAGGTCGACCGTCAACTGCGGCAGCACGACGTGACCGAACACGCCCAGGCCACCCTGGTGCGCCGTCGCGAGCTTGGCCTCGATCTGCCGGCGCAGGACGGCGGGTTCGGTGGAGAGGTGGTCCAGCCAGGTCGGTGACACGGCGACGTCCGCGAGGCGGTAGTCGGTGGCCGCCGTGAGGTCGGCGTTCCGTACGGCGGGCCCGGACCCCGCCGTGCAGATCGGCGCCGCCGCGGAGTCCGCCGGCCACGCCTGCGAGGCCCGGTCCAGGTGCGCGGCCCGTTCGGCCGGTGTGAGGGGACGGGTGCCGAGGCACTGCCGGTACGCGACGCTCCGCCCTCCGCCGGGCCCGGCGATCCAGATCTCATCCCGCACGCGGACCTCGATGGGGTCCGTGCCGACGCTGCTCCCGGCGGGAAGCGTGTACCGGCCGGTCTTGACCACGTGCCAGTAGCGGCCGGTCGGCGTGTCCGTCCGGCGGTCCACGGCGGTGGCCGTCGCCAGGAGGAGGTCGCGTCCGGTCGGCGCGTGCCGCCGTGGCCGGGGCGCCGACGACCCGACCGACAGCGCGACCGCGACGGCCACGCCGATGGCGGCCAGCGCCAGAGGGCCCCCGACGCCCATGCGCGACCGGCCGCGCCGATGCTCGGGCGTGGCCGGAGTCTCTTCCCGTGCCGGCGAAGAGTTCTCGCCGGTCTCACCGACGACCCGCGTCAGGTCGGTCACGCGTCAGGCCTCCCTTCCCCGGGCGCGCGGCGCGCACCCGGTCCCGGTGTCAGAGGAGCCGGCCGCGCAGCCGGGTCCACGCCATCGGCGCGGACCCACCGCGGGGCCGGTCACCCATTGGTCGCCCGATCTCGCCCAGCGAGTTCCCGGGCCGCCCTGCGGCGTCTTCGCATCATCTGACATCGGGCTTTCGACCAAGGTCGAAACCGACGCGGAACCCGTGGGCCGGTGCCACGATCGAGCCAGTCGTCAAGGAGGATCAGCGTGTCCAGCACGTCACGCCGTCGATGGGTCATCGGGCTGACCGCGGCCGCCGCCACGATCACCGTGGCGGGCGTGGTCGGCATCGTGGGGGTCGGGACACTCGGCCGAACCACGTCGACCCCGCCCCCGTCGGTGACCCCGTCCCCATCCCCCTCCCCGCCTACCGGCTCCGTCCTGCCGCTCAAGGCGCGCTACCAGAAGAACCCCTACTACGCAGCGCCCGCAGCGGCGGTACTCAGCCTGTCCAGCTTCGGCATCGAGGTCAGCCAGTCCACGATGGCGGCCAAGATGAAGATGACCTCGGACGGGGAGTACTCGGGTGAGGCCTTCTACAAGGCCGTCAACGGCTATCTGCACGACACCCCCTATCTGGTCAACAACGTCGGAGGCCCGGACAGCGAACCCGACTTCGTGATGCGCGAGGTGGCCTACGACGTCGGCGTACTGCGCCGGGCGCCGATGCTCGCCGTCTGGGCCGAGCGGCTGCCCTGGCACCAGGACATTCCTTCCGGCCAGAGGGTGGATCACATGGTGGTCGCCGTCGGATACGACCGGGCGCGGGGCACCGTCACCGTCTTCGACCCGTGGCCGGGGTCGGGCGGCGTCCGCACGCTGCGTGTGGGGCTGCTCGCCAGGGCTCTTCGGCTCAGCGGCCTCTACTTCATCTACCAGCGGAGCTGGTCGTGGGATACGCCGACGCCCACGGCGAGCCGCCGCCCATCGGCCGACGGCACTCCGATCTGACGTAGGGCGCTTCGCGCCGACGCAAGGCGTTCCGATCCCACGTGGGCCCCTCCGAGCCGACGTACGGCGAGCCGCCTCTTACCGAGGGGCCTGAGATTTCGCCGTGGATGGGAACAAGCGCGGGGGCATCGCTCGTTGTACCAGTCAGCAAAGTTGAGTCCGCTGGACTCAAGTCATTTGACACTTCAGGAGCGGTTTGGCAACCTTGCGTCTGCTGGACTCAGCTTCATCGGCTTAGCAAGCTCACAGTCGGAGGAACCAACTCATGGCACGTGCGGTCGGTATCGACCTTGGAACGACCAACTCGGTCGTCGCGATCCTGGAGGGTGGCGAGCCCACCGTCATCGCCAACGCGGAGGGGTCGAGGACCACGCCGTCCGTCGTCGCCTTCGCCAAGAACGGCGAGGTCCTGGTCGGCGAGGTCGCCAAGCGCCAGGCGGTGACCAACGTCGATCGCACCATCCGGTCGGTCAAGCGCGAAATGGGCACCGACTGGAAGACCACGATCGACGGCAAGGACTTCACGCCGCAGCAGATCAGTGCGTTCGTGCTGCAGAAGCTCAAGCGCGACGCGGAGGCCTACCTCGGCGAGAAGATCACCGACGCGGTGATCACCGTTCCGGCGTACTTCTCGGACCACCAGCGGCAGGCCACCAAGGAGGCCGGCCAGATCGCGGGCCTCAACGTCCTGCGCATCATCAACGAGCCGACCTCGGCGGCGCTGGCCTACCACCTGGAGAAGGAGGGCGAGGCCACGATCCTCGTCTTCGACCTCGGTGGCGGCACCTTCGACGTCTCCCTCCTCGAGGTGGGCGACGGCGTGGTCGAGGTCAAGGCGACCAACGGCGACAACCACCTCGGTGGCGACGACTGGGACAGCAAGGTCGTCGACTGGCTGGTCACGAAGTTCAAGAACGCCCACGGCGTCGACCTGTCCAAGGACAAGATGGCGCTGCAGCGGCTCCGTGAGGCCGCCGAGAAGGCCAAGATCGAGCTGTCCAGCTCCTCGGAGACGAGCATCAACCTGCCGTACATCACGGCCTCGTCCGAGGGCCCGCTGCACCTGGACGAGAAGCTCACCCGGGCCGAGTTCCAGAAGATGACGTCCGACCTGCTCGACCGCTGCAAGAACCCGTTCCAGCAGGTCATCAAGGACGCCGGCATCGGCGTGAACGAGATCAACCACGTCGTCCTCGTCGGCGGCTCCACCCGTATGCCCGCCGTCGCCGACCTGGTCAAGGAGCTGACCGGCGGCAAGGAGGCCAACAAGGGCGTCAACCCGGACGAGGTCGTCGCGGTCGGCGCGTCCCTGCAGGCCGGCGTGCTCAAGGGTGAGGTCAAGGACGTCCTGCTGCTCGACGTCACGCCGCTGAGCCTGGGCATCGAGACCAAGGGCGGCATCTTCACCAAGATCATCGAGCGCAACACCACGATTCCGACCAAGCGGTCCGAGGTGTTCACCACCGCCGACGACAACCAGCCGTCCGTGGAGATCCAGGTCTACCAGGGCGAGCGCGAGATCGCGGCGTACAACAAGAAGCTCGGCACCTTCCAGCTGACCGGCCTGCCGCCGGCGCCGCGCGGTGTCCCGCAGATCGAGGTCACGTTCGACATCGACGCCAACGGCATCGTGAACGTCGGCGCCAAGGACCTCGGCACCGGCAAGGAGCAGTCGATGACCATCACGGGCGGGTCGGCCCTGCCCAAGGACGACATCGACCGCATGATGCGCGAGGCGGACCAGTACGCGGAGGAGGACCGCAAGCGCCGCGAGGAGACCGAGACCCGCAACAACGCCGACACCCTCGCCTACTCGACGGAGAAGTTCCTCCGCGAGAACGACGAGAAGATCCCGGCCGACGTGAAGACCGACGTCCAGTCGGCGCTGGACGAGGTCAAGAAGGCCCTCGAGGGTACGGACGTCGACGCGATCCGCAGCAGCTCCGAGAAGCTGGCCCAGGTCAGCCAGAAGATGGGCGCCGCGATGTACGCCCAGAACCAGGCGAGCGCCGAGGGCCAGCCGGCCGACGGCCAGGCCGCGGGCGAGCAGGCGAAGGACGACGAGGTCGTCGACGCCGAGATCGTGGACGACGAAAAGGACACCAAGGGCGGCGCGGCGTGACCGGGGCGTCCCCCGCACACCGTGACGAGCTGGTACTCGAGGAGGAAGCGTGACGGAGCGTCGTGACGACGCCGAGGAGCGCCAGGGCCCGGTGATCCGCGACAAGCGGCGCATCGATCCCGAGACCGGTGAGGTTCGGGAGCCGGCGGCCACGCCGGCTCCCGAGTCCCCCACCGCGAAAGCGCCCTCCGGTGCGGACGCCGGCAAGGCGGCCAAGCTCGAGAAGGAGCTGTCCGAGCGCACGACCGACCTTCAGCGGCTGCAGGCGGAGTACTCCAACTACCGCAAGAGGGTCGACCGCGACCGTGCGGCCGTACGCGAGCAGGCCCTCGCGTACGTCCTCGGCGAGCTGCTGCCGGTGCTCGACGACATCGGCCGCGCCCGGGAGCACGAGGAGCTGACCGGCGGGTTCAAGCAGATCGCCGAGTCCCTGGAAGGCATCGTCGGCAAGCTCGGGCTCGAGTCGTTCGGGGAGGCCGGTGAGCCGTTCGACCCGAACGTCCACGAGGCTCTGATGCACTCCTACTCCGACGAGGTCACCGAGCCGACGGCCGTGCAGATCCTGCAGTCGGGGTACCGCATCGGCGAGCGGACCCTCCGGCCCGCCCGGGTGGCCGTCGCCGAGCCGACCGCGGACCTCGGCTCGGAGGCGGAGGCCGCGTCGGAGCCGGAGCCGGAGACGGCGGGTGCGGCCGACGGCGCGAAGCCGGACGCCGAGCCCGGCGGCGACGGCGAGGACTGAGACGAAGACCCACAGCGAAAGAGGTAAGGGACGCCGGTGAGCACCAAGGACTTCATCGAGAAGGACTACTACAAGGTTCTCGGTGTTCCGAAGACCGCGACGCAGGACGAGATCAAGAAGTCCTACCGGAAGCTGGCGCGTCAGTACCACCCGGACGCCAACCGCGGCGACGCCGAGTCCGAGGAGAAGTTCAAGGAGATCTCCGAGGCCTACGACGTGCTGTCGGATGAGAAGCGTCGCAAGGAGTACGACGACGCGCGCAGCCTCTTCGGCGGCCCTCGGCCGCGTGGCGGCGCCCAGGGCGGCTTCGGCTTCGACCTGGGCGACCTCTTCGGCAGCCAGACCGGGGGCACCACCGGCACCGGCGAGCGGATCGGTGACCTCTTCGGCGGGCTCTTCGGCGGCGGCCGCCGGGGGCAGGCCACCCGGCGGCCCCGCCGCGGCACCGACGTCGAGACCGAGGTCACGCTGACCTTCAGCGAGGCCCTCGGCGGCAAGACGGTGCCGCTGCGGCTGACCAGCGAAGCGGCCTGTCCCACCTGCCGGGGCACCGGCGCGAAGGCCGGCACGGTGCCCCGCGTGTGCCCGCGCTGTGAGGGCACGGGGCAGGAAAGCCGCAACGCCGGCGGGTTCGCCTTCTCCGAGCCCTGCCACGAGTGCCACGGCCGCGGCCTCGTGGTCGACGATCCCTGCACCACCTGCCACGGCAGCGGGCGGGCGCAGAGCACCCGCACGATCCAGGCGCGGATCCCCGCCGGTGTCGGCGACGGCCAGCGCATCCGGCTCAAGGCCAAGGGCGCGCCCGGAGAGAACGGCGGGCCCAGCGGCGACCTCTACGTCGTCGTGCACGTCACGGGGCACAAGGTGTTCGGCCGCTCCGGCGACAACCTCACCGTCACCGTCCCGGTGACCTTCCCCGAGGCCACCCTGGGCGCGGAGATCAAGGCGCCGGTCCTGGGCGGCCAGCCCGTCACCCTGCGGATCCCGGCGGGCACCCCGAACGGCCGTACGTTCCGCGTCCGCGGCAAGGGCGCGACGCGACGCGACGGCACCAAGGGCGACCTGCTGGTGACCGTCGAGGTGCACGTGCCCGAACACGTCGACGAGGACACCCGGGAGGCGCTGGAGAAGATCCGCGCGAGCAACAACGGGGACGACCTGCGCAGCGAGCTGCTGCGGCTGGCGAGAGAGGGGTGACGATCATGGATCCGTTCGGCGACGACAGTCCGGTCTACGTCATCTCGGTGGCGGCTCAGCTGTCCGGGCTGCACCCGCAGACCCTCCGCACGTACGACCGGCTGGGCCTCGTGTCCCCCGGTCGTACGGCCGGGCGCGGGCGCCGCTACTCGATGCGGGACATCGTGATGCTCCGGGAGATCCAGCGGCTCTCCCAGGAAGAGGGCATCAACCTCGCCGGCATCAAGCACATCCTCGACTCGCAGCGCGAGTCCGACGCACTCCGCACCGAGGTGGCACGCCTCCGGGCAATGGTCGAGGAGCTGTCCAACGAACTGGAGTCCACGCGCGCCGTCGCGGCCCGGCTCGTCAAGTTGAAGAGTGGCCACGGTTCTGACACTGGAGCGGACCTCGTGCCGATCCGGCAGACCAGCGTGGTGCTGTGGCGATCACGGGGGGAGGAGTAAGTGGATTACAAGCTGACCCAGAAGAGCCAGGAGGCCGTCTCGGTCGCGGTCCGGCGGGCTTCGACCGAGGGCCACCCCCTGGTCGAGCCGGTGCACCTGCTGGTCGCGCTGCTCGGCCAGTCCGACGGCATCGCCGGGCCCCTGCTCGAGGCCGTCGGCGCGGACCCCCAGGCCGTCCGGCGTCGCGCCGAGGAGCAGATCGCCGCGCTGCCGAAGGCCGCCGGGTCGACCGTCAACGCGCCGGACACCTCCCGGCCGCTGCTGAAGGTGATCAACACCGCCGCCAACCGCGCCAAGCGGCTCGAGGACGAGTACGTCTCCACCGAGCACCTCCTCGTCGGCCTGGCCACCGACGGCGGCCCCGTCGCCACCCTCCTGAAGGAGAACGGCGCGACCCCCGACGCCCTGCTGGAGGCGTTCGAGAAGGTCCGCGGCCACGCGCGCGTCACCAGCGAGAACCCCGAAGAGACCTACCAGGCGCTGGAGAAGTACGGCGTCGACCTGACGGCGCAGGCCCGCGACGGGAGGCTCGACCCGGTCATCGGCCGCGACACCGAGATCCGCCGCGTCGTGCAGGTGCTGTCCCGGCGTACGAAGAACAACCCCGTGCTGATCGGCGAGCCCGGCGTCGGCAAGACCGCGGTCGTCGAGGGCCTGGCCCAGCGGATCATCGCCGGCGACGTGCCGGAGACGCTGAAGAACAAGCGCCTGGTCTCCCTCGACCTGGGCGCGATGGTCGCGGGCGCGAAGTTCCGCGGCGAGTTCGAGGAGCGCCTCAAGGCGGTCCTGAACGAGATCAAGCAGAGCGACGGCCAGATCGTCACGTTCATCGACGAGCTGCACACCGTCGTCGGCGCGGGCGCCGCCGAAGGCGCCATGGACGCGGGCAACATGCTCAAGCCCATGCTGGCCCGCGGTGAGCTGCGGATGATCGGCGCGACCACGCTCGACGAGTACCGCGAGCGGATCGAGAAGGACCCGGCCCTCGAGCGGCGGTTCCAGCAGGTCCTCGTCGGCGAGCCGACGGTCGAGGACACCATCGCGATCCTGCGCGGCCTCAAGGGCCGGTACGAGGCGCACCACCAGGTGCAGATCTCCGACGCCGCCCTCGTGTCCGCCGCCGCGCTGTCCGACCGGTACATCACCGCGCGGTTCCTGCCGGACAAGGCCATCGACCTGGTCGACGAGGCCGCCTCCCGGCTCCGCATGGAGATCGACTCGCGGCCCGTCGAGATCGACGAGCTGCAGCGCTCCGTCGACCGGCTCAAGATGGAGGAGCTGGCCCTCGAGAAGGAGTCCGACGAGGCGTCCAAGCGCCGCCTCGAACGCCTCCGCGCCGAGCTGGCCGACAAACAGGAGGGCCTCAACGCCCTCAACGGCCGCTGGGAGCGGGAGAAGGCCGGGCTGAACAAGGTCGGTGAGCTGAAGAAGCGCATCGACGACCTGCGCGGCCAGGCCGAACGCGCCCAGCGCGACGCCGACCTGGAGACCTCCGCCCGCCTCATGTACGGCGAGATCCCCGTGCTGGAGAAGCAGCTCGCCGAGGCGTCCGAGGCCGCCGAGACCCGCGAGACGATGGTCAAGGAGGAGGTCGGCGCCGACGACGTGGCCGAGGTCGTGTCGTCCTGGACCGGCGTCCCCGTCGGCCGGCTCCTCGAAGGCGAGACCGCCAAGCTGCTCCGCATGGAGGACGAGCTCGGCCGCCGCCTCATCGGCCAGACCGACGCCGTACGCGCCGTGTCCGACGCCGTACGCCGGGCGCGGGCGGGCGTCTCCGACCCCGACCGGCCGACCGGGTCGTTCCTGTTCCTCGGTCCGACCGGTGTCGGCAAGACCGAGCTGGCCAAGGCGCTCGCCGACTTCCTGTTCGACGACGAGCGGGCGATGATCCGCATCGACATGAGCGAGTACGCCGAGAAGCACTCGGTCGCCCGCCTCGTCGGCGCGCCTCCCGGCTACATCGGGTACGAGGAGGGCGGCCAGCTCACCGAGGCCGTCCGCCGCCGGCCGTACTGCGTCGTGCTGCTGGACGAGGTGGAGAAGGCCCACCCCGAGGTCTTCGACATCCTGCTCCAGGTGCTCGACGACGGCCGCCTCACCGACGGCCAGGGCCGCACGGTGGACTTCCGCAACACGATCCTGATCATGACGTCGAACCTCGGCTCGCAGTTCCTGGTCGACCCGGCCCTGGACAACGGCGCCAAGCGCGACGCCGTCATGAACACCGTACGGGCGAGCTTCAAGCCCGAGTTCCTCAACCGGCTCGACGACGTCATCGTCTTCGACGCCCTGTCGACCGAGGAGCTCACGAAGATCGTCGACCTGCAGATCGACCGGCTGGCCCGCCGCCTCGCCGACCGTCGCCTGACGCTCACCGTCACCGACGCCGCCCGCGAGTGGCTCGCCCTCACCGGCTACGACCCGGCGTACGGCGCCCGCCCGCTCCGCCGCCTCGTGCAGAGCGCGATCGGCGACCAGCTCGCCAAGGAGCTCCTGGGCGGCGAGATCAGCGACGGCGACGAGGTCATCGTCGACACCGACCTCGGCTCCGACACCCTCACCGTCAAGCCGTCCGTCACCGTCGCCTGACGACAGAAGAGCGGCCCCGGTGAGGGGGCCGCTCGATGCCGACCGGCCTCTCAGCGACCAGCACCGTCACGACGGCCCTCAGACGATGTCGAATTCGTTGCCCTCGGGCGCCTGCATGGCGGCGTAGAGCCCCCATGAGCGACATAGACGCAGGTCAGCGCATCGGCGTTGCCTACCGCATCCCCTGCCTCGATCGGCTTTCGTGCTTCTCGGGCCTGCACGTGGACGGTCTTAGTTGGTCCTCATTGAGAGGGCCCTGCACTTAATGTGCGGAAAGACAAGATGGGGAGACGCTATGTCGCGGATCGAGAGTGACCCGCAGGACGGCTCGGAGCCGGCGGGTGTGAACGTCGCTGATGCGAAGGCCGCAGGGGCCCAGTATGGGTTCGATTTCACCCCTGGGAGCGGCAGCGGTGAGCCCACGGGCGACAGCACCGAAGACCGCGCTTGATGCTGCGCTCTACTCTCCCTTGATGGGGGAGAGCATTGAAAAAGGGCCCGCTCGCGCTTAGGCGCGAGCGGGTTTGAAGTTCTGTCCCCAGCCCCGAAGTGGATCGATCGGTGCAGGTCACGAGGTCTGTGCCGAAAGGACCGGTAGCTGTCAGGTCAGAGATGGCCAGCGAGAGTGACTCGTTCGAGGGCAGCTCGGAGCAGATGGAAGAGCCTTCCCTAGACGGCACCAGCGGGTCGGCGGTCGCGACGGCGTGCCCACCCTCACCGTCAAACCGGCGGTCACCGTCGCCTGACGAGAGAAGAGCGGCCCCGTCAGGGGGCCGCTCGACGCCGGCCTCAGCGGCCGACCTTGCTACTTGCCGGACTCGCCGGACTCCCGGCTCTCGACGTCCTGCGCCCCCTGTCCTTGGGAGGCGTCCTTGTTCGTGTCGAGCTTCGACCAGTCCGGCTTCTGCACCTCGGCCATGACGGGTTCCTCTCCTTCGAGGTCGACTGAGCGCGTCCATCGACGTGCCACTCAAGACTGTCCGGACGGGACACCGTCGTACAACAGGGCGGTGATGAAGCGGCTCGGCGCCGTGATTCCCGCATCCGCCCGACGCGCACTTCCGGGGCACGACCTCCCGTCCCTGCCGGTCATCCTCATCGGCCTGGTCATCACCGGCCTGGGCCTGGCGACGATGGTCGTCGGATTCACGACGGTGATACAGCGGCGTACGCCTGGACCGCTGATCGGCCGGGTCTCGGCAGCGGCCGAAACGCTGGTCAGCGGGCCCCAGACGATCTCCGTCGCCGCCGGCGCCGCCCTGGTGTCGGTGGTGGACTACCGCCTGCTGCTGATGGTCGTCACAGCGGGCATGCTCGCAGCCGCCGCCTGTCTGTGGCCCGCGCGCCGACTGACCGCGCCGACTTCCCCGACAGACCGCCTGGTTGAGATGGATCGGCCATGAGCTGCCGTGATGTCGCCGTCTGCGCCGACCGGCTTGCCGTCAGTCGAAGGTAGGGCCGCCGGTGCGGGCGACCGAGACGCCGTCGAGGATGCGGTCCAGGCCGTAGGCGAACTCCTCCTCGCGGCGGCGTACGGGGTCGTCGTCGGCCTGGGCGGTGAACAGGGCGGAGAGCCGCGGGTGGGTGCGGTGCAGGTTCTCGAACGCCGGTTTGAGGCGTTCGGCCCACTCGTCCTCGGACTGACCGCTGCGCGCGAGCATGGTCAGCCACGCCGCCTCGCTGCCGGTCATGCCGAGGACGTAGGCGAAGACGGTGTTCATCGCGCCGTTGGCCTCGGTGAGAGGGAAGCCCGCCGCCTCCAGCATGGCGAGCAGGTCCTCCGACAGGCGCATGAGGTTGGGGCCGAGGTAGGCCATCGCGCCGAGCATGGAGGCCATCCACGGGTGCCGCAGGATCACGGCGCGGATGCCCTGGGCGCAGGCGATCGTCGTCTCCCGCCAGTGCGCCGGGTCGCTCATGTCGGGCGCCCGCAGCTCACCGAAGACCTCGTCGACCGCGAGCTCCACGAGCTCGTCCTTGTTGGCGACATGCCGGTAGAGCGAGGTCGCGCCCGCGCCGAGGCGGGTGCCGAGCTTGCGCATGCTCAGCGCGTCGACGCCCTCCGCGTCGAGCAGCCGGACGGCCTCGGCCACGATCTGCTGCCGGCTCAACGCCGGCTGCTCGCGCCTTTCTCGACTGGGACGGGCCCACACCGACGGAATCTGCCGGTCATCGGCGGTCACGGTGCCTCCTCCTTGCGATCACTCACAGCGTAGCGCACACCGTATGCAAGCGGGAACGGTGTACGCACTTGCGCACACCGTTCTGCCCTGCGTACAGTGTGCGCCAGTTAGCGAACACTGTGCGCATCGTTGGAAGGAGGCGTGATGAACCGTCATCCACGCCGCTGGCTGATTCTGATCGTGCTCTGCCTCAGCACGTTGGTGCTGGTCATCGACAACATGGCCCTCAACGTGGCCATCCCGCCGCTCACCGAGGACCTCGGCGCGAGCGCCCAGGACATCCAGTGGATCCTGGACTCCTACATCCTCGTGTTCGCCGGGCTGCTGCTCCCCTCGGGAAGCCTGTCGGACCGGTACGGCCGGCGGCGGATGATGGTGATCGGGCTGGCGCTCTTCGGCGGCGCGTCGCTCGCGGCGACGTTCGCGACCGGGCCCGCGCTGCTGATCGCCGCCCGGATCCTGATGGGCGTCGGCGGCGCGCTGGTCATGCCGAGCATGCTGTCCATCCTGATCACCGTGTTCGACGAGGCGGAGCGTCCCAAGGCGATGGCCGCCTGGAGCGCGGTCGCCACGGTCGGCCTGGTGGGCGGTCCGGTCGTCGGCGGCCTGCTGGTCGCCCGGTTCTGGTGGGGCGCGGTGTTCCTGATCAACATTCCGATCGCCGCCCTGGCGATCATCGCGGCGCTGGTGCTGATGCCCGAGTCCAAGGGTCCGTGGCGCAAGCCCGACCCGCTCGGCGCGGTCCTGTCGGTGGTCGGCATGACGGCGCTCGTCTGGACGATCATCGAACTGCCGAGGTACGGCTTCGGCAGCCCCACGACGATCGCCGGCGGTGCCGTCGCGGTCGCCACGCTCATCGGGTTCGTGCTCTGGGAGACGCGAGTCTCGACTCCGATGGTGCCGCTGAGCCTGTTCCGCGACCGGAACTTCACCGGCGGCAGCCTCTCCCTCACCCTCGCCGAGATCGCGAACGGCGGACTGCTGCTGGCGGCCACCCAGTACCTGCAGTTCGTGCTCGGCTACTCGCCGATGGAGACCGGGCTGGCGTTCGTCCCGCTCGCGGCGGCCGCGCTGGTGTTCAACACCATCGGCGCCGCCATCGGCCAGAAGATCGGAAACCGCATGATGGCGGTGACCGGGCTGGTGATCACGGCGGTGGGGTTCGGCGTGCTGGCGACGGTCTCACCGGGTGACGGGTTCGCCGTGGTGGGCGTCGCGCTCGGCCTCATGGGCGTCGGCGGGGGCCTGGCCGTGCCCGCGGCCATCACCGCGCTGATGGGGGCGGTACCGGCCGAGCACGCCGGAGTCGGTTCCGCGCTGAACGACACGATCCAGCAGGCGGGCGCCGCCCTCGGCGTCGCGATCCTCGGCAGCGTCCTGTCCGGAACCTTCACCCGCACGATGCCCACCACGGCCCCCGACCGGGCCCGGCACTCGATCGGCGAGGCGCTCGCCCTCGCCGCCCGGACCGGAGACGCCGGCCTGGCCCGCACCGCCCGCGACGCCTTCACCACCGCCATGTCGACCACCTTCCTGGTGGGCGCGGCCGGTGTCCTGGCCGCCGCGGTGCTCGCCCTCTTCGTCCTCCGCGACCGCAGGCCGGTGGCCCTGGAGAGCGTCCCGGAGGCCGACCCGGTCGACGCGTGAGCCCTCAGGCGAGGGGGTCCCGTACGGGGCCCCCTCATCGGGCGTCCGCCTGGCGCTTCAGCTTGTACGCGTGCTTCACGACGGCGCCCTGGCAGGTGGTGGAGGACGTTCGCCGTCGCTGAGCCCTGAGCTGCGGGGTTCCCGAGCCCTCGCCGGGTCGGTGGTGGAGCGGAGGACGCGGGCGCTGAGGGATCGGAGGTAGTCGATGAGCTCCGGTGGGTCGTGCACGGTGAACTCGCAGCCGAGCATGGCGAGCCGCAGCGCCAGCCAGTCGAGTGTGTCGGCGTGGGTGCGCAGGCGGCAGGTCCGCGCGTCGACCGGTTCGACCTCACCGAGCCGGCCCGCCGGTGCGTCGTCGGCCGGCAGGTGAAGGGTGACCAGGGCCTGGTAGGTCGGGACGAGCGAGTGCAGCTTGCGGGTGACGTAGGCGGCGGCGTCTTCCTCGGGCGGTCGGCGCGGGGTGTTCGGCACGCCCGTCGGCCGCGGTCGCCGGACCCGGTCCATGCGGAAGATCCGCCAGTCGTCGCGGCCGAGGTCGTACGCGACGAGGTACCAGCGGCGTCCGGCGGCGACCAGCCGGTACGGCTCGACGAGGCGGTCGTTGTCGGCACCGCCGACCTCGGGCTCTTCGCGGGACCGGTAGGCGAACCGCAGCCGCCGGCGGCTCGCCGCGGCGACGGCGACGGTCGTGAGGTCGTCCGGGTCGATGCTCGGACCGGCCTCGCCCAGCAGCGCGACGGTGGCGGCGCCCAGGGCGCCCACCCGCTGCCGGAGGTGCGACGGCAGCACCTGTTCCAGTTTGGTCAGGGCCCGCAGTGACGCCTCCGCCATGCCGCCGACCGGATGCGCGGCGGCGGTGCTCAGGGCGACCGCGATGGCCACCGCCTCCTCGTCGTCGACGAGCAGCGGCGGCATGGCCGTACCCGCGACGAGGCGGTAGCCGCCCGCCGGGCCCATCGTGGCCTCGACCGGATAGCCGAGGTCGCGCAGCCGCTCGACGTCACGGCGGACCGTGCGCGGGCTGACGCCCATGCGCTCGGCGAGTTCGCTGCCCGGCCACTCGCGCGGAGTCTGCAGCAGGGACAGCAACGTCAGGAGGCGGGCCGCGGTCACGGCCGGAGTCTAGGACAGGTTCCGACCTATACGCGGCCTAGTGTCGGTGGAAGTCGACGGCGAACGCCCCGCCGTACGGCCCCGCACCCAGAGGAGACCCGATGAGCGAAGAGATCCGGCCGTTCCGCATCGAGGTGCCACAGGCCGAGCTGGACGACCTGCGCGAGCGCCTGGCCCGCACCCGCTGGCCCGCGCAACTGCCCGGCGAGGGGTGGAGCCGTGGAGTTCCGGTGGCCTACCTGAAGGACCTCGCCGCCTACTGGCGCGACGGGTACGACTGGCGCGCCCACGAGGCGAGGCTGAACCGCTTCCCGCAGTTCATGACCACGATCGACGGTCAGGACGTGCACTTCCTGCACGTACGCTCGCCGCACCCGGACGCACTCCCGCTGATCCTCACGCACGGCTGGCCGAACTCGTTCGTCGAGTTCGTCGACCTGATCGGCCCGCTGACCGATCCCGGAGCGTACGGCGGCGACCCGGGTCAGGCGTTCCACGTCGTCGTGCCGTCGCTCCCCGGCTTCGGATTCTCGGCGGCGCCGCGGGAGACGGGCTGGGACGTCACGCGGGTGGCGCGGCTCTGGGCGGCGCTGATGGCCCGGCTCGGCTACTCCCGGTACGGCGCGCAGGGCGGCGACCTCGGCGCGTACGTCACCCCGGCGCTGGCGGCGGTCGATCCCGAGCACGTCGTCGGAGTGCACGTCGACAGCGGCCTGGGGATTCCCACCGAGGACGACCTGCCGGTGATGACCGAGGCGGAGCAGGCGATCTTCCGGCAGATGGCGGAGTGGGCCGGCGGCGTGGACCATCACGCGCTGCTCCGCGCCGCCCCGCAGACCTTCGCCTACGGCTGGCACGACTCGCCGGTCGCGCTGCTGGCCTGGCTGACGCAGAAGTTCAAAGAGTTCGCCTACACGGTGGCCGTGCCCGAGGACGCCATCGACCGTGACCTGCTACTGACCAACGTGACCCTGTACTGGCTGACCGGGACGTCGGGGTCGTCCTCGTGGTTCATGTACGGCAGCGAGCGGTTCGTCTGGCCGAAGGGCCAGTCCGCGGTTCCCACGGGGGTCTACAGCGGGCCGCCCGGCATCCGGCGCCTGGCCGAACGCGACAACGACATCGTCCACTGGGGCGAGAACCGTCCCCCGAGCAACCACTTCGTCGCCATGGAACTCCCCGAGGTCCTCGCGGAGGACATCCGGGAGTTCTTCGGCAAGCTCCGCTGACCCCCTCCGCGGGAAGGCCGAAGCGCCGCCCGGCGAGCGGCGCTTCGGCAGTGGGTCAGGGACCGCTCCGCACGCGAAAGCCCAGGCCAGGGACAAGTTCCCCAACCTGGGCTTCGATCTCGGTAGGCCCGGCTGTCGGCCGCCATCCGGTCAGAAGCGGAGACCACTGGAGCAGGCGTCCCCTGCCCAGACCACCTGGCGTGGCCGACGTCCGCGCCAGGTGGTGTGCGGTCGTCTCCGCTCAGGCGCAGGCGAGGTGCCAGGACCCGTACGTTCCCGAGACGTAGGCGCCGTCCTTGCGCAGGCCGACCCGGTACAAGAAGCAGTAGCCCTCGGTGTAATCCTGGTTCCAGACCACGTCGCCGCTGTACCAGTCGAGACTACCGTTGTAGCTGGTGGCGTAGCTCTTGAAGATCTTGGAATCGGACGTGGAGGGCGTACCCCCCGTCGGCTTGGTCATCTCCATATAGACTCCCATGCCGTCCGCGCAGAAGTCCTTGAAGCCGAAGTTGTCGCCGTCCGGCTCGAACCAGACCCCTGCGCAGCTGTTGTTGTTCTCCGCGTAGACGGTGGAGCCGGCGTGTGCCGGGGCGGCCATGGTGAGGGTTGTGGCCGCCGCAGCGGCCACCGTGGCGGCCGTGATGGTGAGCTTCTTGAACACGGGCTGTCCCTTTCTCCCAGGAGGAGCCGCCGACCAAGCGGGGGCGGGTTCTCCTCCGATGAGAGGGATAGTCCTGCAGGGGTTCGGGAGATCAACGTGAAGTTCGCGAGATTTATCTTAGAGATTTCGAACAGTCAGACGGTGCCGCTCCAAGGGAACCAATGCGCGTTGGGGCGCGCGTTCGATCAGCGGAATCGGAAGGCGCTCGTCATCGACCGGCGCCAACAGCCTCACCCTGGTCGTGGCCGCCGGCGACTGATCAGCGCCTATGACGGCGGGTTCGACCTCCGTCGCCCGCTCCGCACGCGAAAGCCCAGGCAGTCGCTCACCGCCGAGACTTTTGGTCGTCCTGACGACCAAAAGTCTCGGCGATCAAGATGGCGCTTCGACCAGGGGTCAGGGCAGGCGGGCGGTGAGGGTCAGCACCCGGGTGACCTGGGTCGCGGAGAAGTTGTCGTCGCTGATGAGGTGGATCCGGGCCCTGCGGAGGCCGGCGGAGGTGTCGACCTGGAGGCCTTCGTAGTTGTCGAGCAGGGGGTTGGTCTGCGGCTCGGGGCTGGTGGCGCCCAGCGTCGGGCAGTGGACCAGGTCGGAGACGAGCTCCTTGCGCACCGTGTCACGGGACGGCGCGGCGGCGAGGTTGGCGACCTTGCTCACGTCCGGGGCCCGGTCCGCGTCGCGCACGGCGTACAGCTGGATGGTGTTGCCCTTGTTCGCGTCCCAGGCCGCCTCGAGGACCAGCAGCCGCCCGTCGCCGTACGCCGCGACGTCGGCGATCCGGTTGCCGGGCTCGACCCGGTAGCCGATCTGGCGGGTGAGTCGATAGCCGTCGCCGTGCGCCCGGTACACCAGAAGACGCCGCCAGACGCCCTCGCCGGTGGCCGGCGCGTCCCCGCTGAGCGTGCCCTCCATCGCGGCGTAGACGTAGCGTCCGTCCGGCGACATGCTCAGGCCCTCGAGGGTGGCGTTGACGGTCGCCTCGCCGGCCGGGGCGACCTGGAAACGCGCCGGGACCTCGAGCGAGGCGCGCTCCCTGCCCTTACGGTCGAAGACGCGGATCGACGGCTCGGTCTCCGAGCTGACCAGGAAGTTCCCGTTGGGGAGGACGACGACGCCCTCGCCGTCGAAGTTGTTCCCGTCGTAGGGGGTGCCGTCCGGCTTGGTCAGCACGAGGGTGTCGGTGACCTTGGGCGCGGCGGTGTCGCGGAAGAAGAAGAGCCGGGCGGCCTGGGTGCCGCTGTGGTCCTCGACGGTCACGTACCCGCGGGTGCGCCGGTCGTAGGCGATGGCCGACAGTCCGCCGACCCCGATCCCGTTGAACGTGGCCTTGTTCAGTGCGTCGCTGTAGCCGACCGCCGTGGCCGCGGGCGGGCAGGTGGCGGCCGTACGGGCCGTGGGGGCCGACGTGACGGCGTACGCGGCGCCGGGGACCGCCAGGGTTCCGACGACCGCGGCCGGGACCACGGCCGTGGCGATACGGCGAGCGGCTCGACGGGTGACGCGTTGCATCATGGAGAGATTTCCCTCGGATAACAGAAGATCATCTGTGCTACTACGCGGCATAGTTGATCACATCGGGATGAACGGCGTCCGACCGACCGCTGACCTCCGTGGGACGCGGCCCCGGTGGACGCGGCGGCCGAGTCGCGATAGTCCGTACAGTCATGACACGACTTGTCCTCGGACCCATGCTGCGCCACGTCGGCCCTCGTACCGCGACGGTGTGGGTGGAGACCGACCGGCCGTGCGAGGTCCGTGTCCTCGGCGCCGCGGCGCGCACCTTCACCGTCCACGGGCACCACTACGCGCTCGTCGACGTCGAGGGGCTGGAGCCCGGCACGGACACCCCGTACGAGGTGCTCCTCGACGGCGAACACGCGTGGCCGGAGGACGGGGCCGCGCCCGGCCGCATCCGTACGCGTACGGCCGACGGCGCGCGGCGGTTCGCGGTCGGGTCGTGCCGGGTGGCGCCGGCCTCCGTGGAGACGCACGGCTTCGACATGCTGTCGGTGTACGCGCGTCGGCTGCTGGCGGGCGAGGAGCCGCCGGACGAACTGCTGCTGATCGGCGACCAGGTGTACGCCGACGAGACGGGTCCGGAGATCCGGGAGTTCATCGCCGCCCACCGCGACATCGAGCGGCCGCCGTACGGCGAGATCGCCGACTTCGAGGAGTACGCGGAGCTGTACCGCCTCGCCTGGGGCGCGGACCCCCTGGTCCGGTGGCTGCTGGCCACGGTGCCCAGCTCGATGATCTTCGATGACCACGACATCCGCGACGACTGGAACACCTCGGAGACGTGGCGGCGGCAGATGCGCGCCCAGGACTGGTGGGCGAAGCGGATCACCGGCGGGCTCGGCGCGTACTGGATCTACCAGCACCTCGGCAACCTGTCACCGGCGGAGCGCGCCGCGGACCCGGTCTACCAGGCCGTGCTGGCGGCGGACGGCGACGCGGGCCCGATCGTGGACGAGTTCGCCGACCGCGCCGACCGGGAACCGACGGGGGTCCGGTGGAGTTACGTCCACGACCACGGACGGACCAGGCTCGTGGTGGTGGACAGCAGGTGCGGGCGCGTGGTGGGCGACGGCGCACGCGCCATGCTCGACGACGCGGAGTTCGCCTGGCTGGACGAGCGGCTGCGCGCGGACGTCGACCACCTCATCGTCGCGACGTCGCTGCCCTTCCTGCTGCCGACGGCCATCCACGACATCGAGTCGTGGAACGAGGCGGTCGCGGGCGGCGCGTGGGGCAAGTGGGCGGCGAACCTCGGAGAGCGGCTCCGGCAGGGCGCGGACCTGGAGCACTGGGCGGCGTTCCAGGCGTCGTTCCGCGCGGTGGCGAACACCCTGCTCGACGTCGCAAACGGGCCGCGCCCGCCCGCGAGCATCACGCTCGTCTCCGGCGACGTCCACTTCTCCTACCTCGCGCGGGTGCGCGGCACCCGCACGCCGATCTCCCAGGTCGTGTGCTCGCCGCTGCGCAATCCCCTCGTCGGCCGGTTCCGGATGGCCAACCGCACGGCCTGCCGGCGCCTAGGCGACCTGCCCGTACGGGCGCTGGCGCGGCTCGCCGGAGTGCGGCGGCCGCCGCTGCGGTGGCGGCTCACCGACGGGCCCTGGTTCGACAACGCGCTGGCGACCGTGCACGTCGACGGGCGGACGGCCACGGTGCGCTGGGACTCCGCCGACGCCGAGGACCGGCTCCGCGAACTCGGCCGCGCCGAGCTGACCTGAACCAGGGCCTTCGGAGCGTCAGCGGAACTGCTCGTCGGGTGCCTCGTCGGTCTTCTTCAGCAGGTCGTCGAGCAGCGCGTCGTACTCGTCCTCCGGGCGGCCGAGGTCGAGCCGGCAGCGGTAGCGGATCCGCAGCAGTCCCTCGAGGGCGTCCGGGTCGGTCGACCCGGCGATGTCGGCACCCTCGGTGGACCAGTCGTGCGCGCCGACCAGGTCGCCCTGCTCGTGCAGCAGCTCGGCGACGGCGCGGAAGATCTCCGGGTCCTTCGGGTTGTCGGCGCGTACCCGGTCGATCAGTGCCCGGGCCTCATCGGTGCGTTCGAGTTCGAAGAGCGCGCCGGCGAGGTAGATGCGTGGGTCGCCGTAGGTATCCCCGCCGTCCTCGAGCGCGCGGCGGTACGCCTCCGCGGCCCTCTCGTGGTCTCCGGCGTGCTGCCACTGTTCACCGGCACGCAGCAACAGGCCGGCGCGGGAGACGCCGACTGAGGCCGTATCGGCGAGTTCGATGAACCGTGTCGCCGCAGCGGCGTGATCACCGGTGCGGAGAGTCTCGAACTCGAGGTCATCGAGATCGTCTTCGGTCACATGCGTCACCTTCTAGACGCTACCCGGCCTACCTGCTGCGAATCTGGTCATTTGGGATCATCCCCCGACCAGAACCGGGCCGGACCGGCCCGGCCGGTACAGACGTTACCGCGCTCAGTTGCGCCGCGAGCGTTCCAGCGCGTCCCAGAAGCCGCGTCGCAGCGCGTGGCGCACCTCGTCGTGCAGCAGGAAGTCGATCGGCAGGGACGAGCCCTGCAGCAGCCGTGCCTCCAGATCCGAGGGCATCCGCGGCTTGCGGGCCAGCACCGCCTCCAGCCAGAGGGCGGGCGCGTCGCGGGCCACCGACTCGCCGAAGTCCTGCCCTTCCTTGTGGGCCGCCTTCACGGCGTCGGCCAGGGTCGGGGCGGACTGGTGGACCGGCGTCGGCGTGATCTGCTGCGGCCCGGTGTAGGGGCCCACCGGCTGCTGCGGGTACAGCGGGCCGCTGGCGTTGCCGCCGGCGGTCGGCGACGAGCCGGCCGTCGGCACGGAAGGCGTGGGCGCCGAGTGGGTGGGCACCGAGCGGAGCGGCGGCGTGGGCGTGCTCGGCTGAACGTCACCGGAGTGGCGGCCGAGGCTCGACGCGGTGCTGCCCGCGGAGGGGCCGAGGGACGGCGACGCGGTGATCGGCGTGCTCGGCGGCGCGGCGCCGTGCTGCGGGGACGGCCGGAGCGGGGCCAGCGCGCCGCCCGAGCCGTTGGACTGGCCGTTGGAAAGCGGCGCGGACGAGGTGTCCACCCCGGCCAGCAGGTTGACGTACGGCCGGAGGTGACCGGCGGCGATCTCGATGAGGTCGTCGCACTCCTGCCGGAGGACCCGGGAGATCGTCCAGTTGCCGTCGACGGCCACGTGCACGACGGTGACCCGGACGCCGAGGTCCTGCGCGTCGGCGATCACCTGGGCGAGGTCCTCGTCACCGCTGACGATGACGGCGTCGGCGACCCCGCCGTTGCGGGCGAGCGTCATCAGGTCGCGATGGATCTCGGTGTCGACGCCCTCGCGGCGGCCCGGGCGGATCCGGGAGAGCCGGAGCTTGATGCCCGGCAGGTCGGCCAGCGCGTCGTGCTCCGGCGTGCGACGGCCCTCGACCGTCGCCTCGTACCAGTAGCAGCGCAGCAGCGGCAGCCCGGTGCGCTCTCGGGCGAGGTTGCCGAGGAGTTGCAGCAGCCCGGCGAAGTCCCACGACACGGACTCACGACGGCGGGTTCCGTGCACCGCCATCGCGCCGTCCGCCAGCAGATAGCCGGCATCTACGAACAGCGCACAGCGATCCACGCGACACCGCCCCTTTCTCGGCACGAGACCCTTATCAGTGACCCACGGGTGGGCTTTCGAGCCGGCGAGCGACCTCGGGCACCACAGCGTAGTGAAGTCCGTCGTCGGCGTGGGCCGATCGGGTGATTGGCCGCTCCTCGAGATTATGGGGGATATGTGGCTTTCCGAACCCGGGCAACCGCACTCCTCCCGCGTGTCAGCGTTGACTCGGTCGCTCGCCACTGTATGACGGGGAGCGCCGCGACACGGCTGACTTGGGAAGACCACCGGGCTCGGATGCCCGATGGGCGTCGGTACCACCCGCTAAATTCAGGGAGAACATCTCGCGTCCCTCCCCCGGCGGACACAGTGATCCCCCCTCGCGGACAGGCCCTTCCGGCTCGCTCGTTCCGCGTGTCGCGGATCCCCGAGCCGGGCCCCGGCCGACTCCCCCGCGCAGGCTTACAGGGACGCGATCAACTCGGTGAGGGCGCGGGCCGTCGCCCGGGGATCGGTGACGGCGGCGAAGTGCCCGCCGGGGTTCGCGGCGACCGTCCAGCCGCGCATCCTCGCCTGCGCGGCCTGCCTCTCGTACGCGTCGGACGTGCGCAGGTACCCGCACGGCGCGTCGGGCCAGTCCTGCGGCATCGGCAGCGGCTCGGCGAAGAACTCGTCGTCGCGGCGGCGGGCGGTCACCCCGGCCTGCGGCTCCTCGTCGGGGAACCGCCCGCCGTCCTTCAGCGCCTCCGCGAACTCCGGTCCGAACGCCCCCGCCTGGTCCAGGCGGCTCGACCCCGCCGGCGGCGGAAGCTCCGCGTCGACGAAGACGTACGCGCCGACGAGGCGATGCGCCGCGCGCTGCGCCGCGCCGACCGGCGGCAGCAGCGGGCCCGCCCCGCCGTGCCCGACCAGGACGACGGGCGGCCGCACGCCCGCCCTCGTGATCTCCAGCGCCGCGCGGGCGACGTAGCGGCCGGCGTACGGCGGCCGGTCGTCGTCGGTGATCTCCGGCACCACGACGTCGTACGGGCCGAGGGCCTCCGGCAGGGCGCCCCAGGCGGACGCGGTGGTCAGCGGGCTGTGCAGCAGGACGAGGGTGCCGGGTTCCATGAGTAGAGTTTCGCGTATGACGGATCGTGACGATCTCCTGGCCGAGATCAAGAGCAAGGCAGTGGTCCACGGCAGGGTGGTCCTGTCGTCCGGTCAGGAGGCCGACTTCTACGTCGACCTGCGCCGCGTGACCCTCGACGGGCACGCCGCCCCGCTGGTGGGGCGGGCGATGCTCGACCTCACCGAGGATCTCGACTACGAGGCCGTCGGCGGGCTGACGCTCGGCGCCGATCCGGTCGCCACCGCGATGCTGCACGCCGCCGCCGCGCGCGGCCGGCACCTGGACGCGTTCGTCGTCCGCAAGGCGGGCAAGGCGCACGGGCTGCAGCGGCGCGTCGAAGGGCCCGATGTCGCCGGGCGGCGGGTGCTCGCCGTCGAGGACACCTCCACGACCGGCGGCTCGGTGCTGACCGCGGTGGAGGCGCTGCGCGAGGCCGGGGCCGAGGTCGTCGGCGTCGCCACCATCGTCGAGCGCGGCGCGGGTCCGCGCATCGCCGAGACGGGCCTGCCGTACCGCTCGGTGTTCACCCTGGACGACCTCGGGCTCGGCTGAGGCTCGGCCGACCGAGGACCGTCGGCCCCGGCTGGACCGTGCCACGAGGGGGCCGGGCCGGCGTCCTTACTGCTGCTTGGCCGGCGCGTGGTAGGTGCGCTGCTGGCCGTGCCGTCCCCTGGCCTGCTGCTGCCCGTTCACGACGACGCTGACCGTGCTCGCGTCGTCGACCTGCAGGATCAGGCGGGTACCGGTGAACTGACGCCGCTCGCCGTGGGCGAGCGAGCCGTTGTAGACGACGTCGGTGGCGCTGGGCCCGGCCACGTAGATCTGGCACTGGGCGACCAGGCACTGGACGTCGATCTCGTTGCCGGACTGGGCGCTCGGCGCGCTCCGCTTCGACTTCGCCGTGTCGCTGGGCGCGACCGCGCTGGAGGACGGGTCGGGCGCGGTGGAGGCCGTCTTGGACGCGTCCTTGGTGAGCGCCCCCCAGAGCGACACGCCACCGACGATCACGAGGCCCAGCGCCAAGCTGACGGCGAGGACCGCGATGGCTATGCGTGCGAGACCCATGGGGTCTGATCGGTGACGTCCCACAGGGGGAGGTTAGCGATAACCGGGACCGTCAGCGACGGTGACGGCCAGATGGCATCGCCGTCTTTCGGCCGTCACCGCTCTGCCCGGTCTTCTTCGGCCCTCTGATGATCTCGCGGATCACCGGGATGACCGACAGGATCACCGCGATGGCGACGACGGGGAGGATGTACTTGTCGATCCCCTTGACCCGGTCGCCGAGGAACCGGCCGAGCAGGATGATCGTCTCGGTCCAGACGACTCCGCCGATCACGTTGAAGACGAGGAACCGGCCCGCGGACATCTCCAGCATCCCGGCGAGCGGGTTGAGGAAGGTGCGCACGACCGGGGCGAAGCGGGCCAGCACGACCGCCTTCGCCGGGCCGAACTTGTTGAAATAGTGCTCGGCCTTCTCGACGTGGTCCTGCCGGAACAGCCGTGAGTCGGGCCGGTCGAAGAGTTTCCGGCCGTACTTCGCGCCGAGGAAGTGCCCGACCTGGGCGCCCGCGATCGCGCAGATCGGCGCCCCGATCAGGAGCACTGGGAGCGGCAGCGGCGCGATGCCGGCGTGGTGGGCGGCGGCCGTCGTGGTGAAGACGCCCGCGGTGACCAGCAGCGTGTCACCGGGCAGGAAGAACCCGATGAGCAGGCCGGTCTCGGCGAAGATTACGGCGAGGATGCCGACAAGTCCGAACGTCGCGATGAGGGACTTGGGATCCAGGATGTTCACGGCGAGTGCCACGGCCTGAGCGTACCGGTAGGCGTGCCATGTCCGGGCCGCCTGCGGATTTCGGGATACTGGAGTCGAGCCGGCCGGGAGCCATGCCCAAGGAAGGAAGAGCCATGCCCATCGCAACCCCTGAGGTATACGCGGAGATGCTCGATCGGGCAAAGCGTCAGGGCTTCGCCTACCCCGCGATCAACGTCACCTCGAGCCAGACGCTGAACGCCGCGCTGCGCGGATTCGCGGAGGCGGAGAGCGACGGGATCATCCAGGTCTCGACCGGCGGTGCGGAGTTCCTCTCCGGCGCCACCGTGAAGGACATGGTCACGGGCGCCACGGCGCTCGCGGAGTACGCCCGCGTGGTCGCCGAGAAGTACCCCGTGCAGATCGCGCTGCACACCGACCACTGCCCGAAGAACAAGCTCGACGGCTTCATGAAGCCGCTGATCAAGATCTCCCAGGAGCGGGTGGCCCGCGGCGAGGAGCCGCTGTTCCAGTCGCACATGTGGGACGGCTCGGCCGTTCCGCTCGAGGAGAACCTCCAGATCGCGGCCGAGCTCATCGAGGAGTGCGCGAAGGCCCGCGTGATCATGGAGATGGAGATCGGCGTCGTCGGCGGCGAGGAGGACGGCGTCGTCGGCGAGATCAACGAGAAGCTCTACACCACGCCGGGCGACGCCCTGGCCACGGTCGAGGCCGTGGGTCTCGGTGAGAAGGGCCGCTACCTCCTCGCCGCGACGTTCGGCAACGTGCACGGCGTCTACAAGCCGGGTCACGTGAAGCTGCGGCCGGAGGTCCTGAAGGAGATCCAGGAGGTCGTCGGCGAGCAGTACGGCAAGGAGAAGCCCTTCGACCTGGTCTTCCACGGCGGCTCCGGCTCCACGCTGGAGGAGATCCGGGAGGCGGTGTCGTACGGCGTGGTGAAGATGAACATCGACACCGACACGCAGTACGCCTTCACGCGGCCGGTCGCCGACCACATGTTCAAGAACTACGACGGCGTGCTGAAGATCGACGGCGAGGTCGGCAACAAGAAGGCCTACGACCCGCGCGCGTACGGCAAGGCCGCCGAGGCGGGCATGGCCGCGCGCATCGTCGAGGCGTGCGAGCACCTCCTGTCCCAGGGCACCAAGATCAAGTAAGGGCCCCGGAACGTAGGGCGGGGACGGCCGGCGGTCGCGGCCGTCCCCGCGTTGCTTGACGAAACCCGGCGGCCTACGCTGGGAACGTGCTTCATCGCACATATGACGACCAGAACTGCTCGATCGCCCGGGCGCTGGAGATCGTCGGCGAGCGCTGGACCCTGCTGATCATCCGTGACGCCTTCGAGGGCGTCCGCCGCTTCGACGACTTCCAGGCGGACCTGGGGGTGGCGCGCAACGTCCTGACGGACCGCCTGAGCCGCCTGTGCGACGAGGGCATCCTCCGGCGCCACCGCTACCAGGAGCGGCCCGACCGCTACGAGTACCGGCTGACCCGCAAGGGCGTGGGGCTGTGGCCGGCGATGATGTCCCTCCTGCTGTGGGGCGACCAGCACTACGCCGAGGACGGCTCTCCGGTCGTCCTCTCCCACCGCGGCTGCACCGGCCGGCTGACGCCCGCCCTGACGTGCTCGGAATGCGGGGCCGCCATGGGCCCCACCGACGTCGAGCCCCGGCCCGGCCCGGGCGCGCGCCCGACGGACCGGATCGTCCAGCAGGCCGCGGACGGCACTCATTGATCAAATTCTCCTCAAGGCCCGAACGATCTTGATTGGGCGGGCGTCTCACTCTCCGACCGCACACTGACGGGCGCCCGCGGTGCCCGTCGATCTCTCGGGGAGCATCGATGAACGACAAGACCCGCCGCCGGATGCGGACCGCGATCGTCGCCGGCGTCATCACGGGCGGCTCGATCGCCGCCGCCGTGCCCGCCGTCGCGGCCACCACCACGCCGACCTGCAAGGGCACGGACCTCACGGTCTCGCTCGGCCGCGTGGACAGCGGCGCGGGGCAGCGGTACTCCACGCTGGACTTCGCGACGCTCGGCAAGAAGACCTGCGTCCTGCGCAACGACCTGACGAGCCTCGCGTTCCTGACGTCCGGTCCGGAGGGAGGGGCGCAGAGCGTTCCGGTCACCGTCACCCGGGCGTCCGGCTCCACCAAGGAGTCGGTCGTCCTCAAGCCCGGCACCGTCGGCCACCTCGACCTGCACTGGTCCATCGTCGACACGCCGACCGTTCCGGACTCGCTGACGTTCTCCCTGCCGAACAGCGGCGGCCTCGGCGCGGCCTCGTGGCACGCGGCGGTCGGCCCGGACCACCACCTCGACCTGGGACACCTCCACTCCTGAACCGACGGCGCAGGGCCGGAGGCGGCGGTCTCGCCTCCGGCCTTTCTCAGGGCCTGAGGGTTGCTTCACGAAACCTACCGATGATGCAATGAGTTTCGTGACGAAACTCAATGTCCACCCGGCCCCCGCACCCCTGGCCGACGACGCCGCGCCGACGGCCGGCGTGCGGCCGTACGAGACCGGCGATGCCGCGCCGGCGATCGGTGTGCGGCCGTACGAGACCGGCGATGCCGCATCGGCGATCGGTGTGCGGCCGTACGAGGCCGGCGACCGGGCGGACGTGCTCGGGATGCGGCTATCGGCGCGCAGCCTGTACCTCCGGTTCTTCGCCGGAACGCCGCGGCTCCCGTCCTTCTACGCGGAGGCGCTGAGCCGGGTGGACCACTGGGACCGCGCCGCGCTCGTCGCCGTGGCGGACACCGGGGTCGTGGGGATCGCCGAGTACGCGCGCGACGCGACACTGCCCGGGCTCGCGGACCTCGCGGTCCTGGTCGCGGACCCCTGGCAGCGCCGGGGCGTCGCCCGGCGGCTGGTCACCGACCTGGCCGGCCTCGCGCGGGCCCGCGGGATCGCCGAGCTGCGCGCCGACGTCCTGGTGGAGAACCACGCCGCGCGGGCGGCGATCGGCAACGTGTGGCCGCACGCCGTCGCCGCCCGCGGCGAGGAGGGCGGCCTGATCTACCGGATCACGCTTTAGGCCGGTTCGGACAGGGCGGCGAACTGCTCGTCGGTCAGGTCGATGTTCGCGGCACCCATGTTCTCCTCGAGGTGCGCCACCGAGCCGGTGCCGGGGATCGGCAGCATCACCGGCGAGCGCCGGAGCAGCCAGGCCAGCGCGACCTGCGAGGGGGTGGCGTTCAGCTCCTTGGCGATCAGGTCGAGGTGTCCGCCCGGCTTGGCGAGCTCGCCCACGGCCAGCGGGAACCACGGGATGAACCCGATGCCCTCCCGCTCGCAGTAGTCCAGAACGTCCTCGGACTGGCGGTTGGTCAGGTTGTAGAGGTTCTGCACGGTGGCGATCGGAACGATCTCGCGGGCCCGCTCGATCTCCTCGACGCTGACCTCGGACAGCCCGATATGCCGGATCTTGCCCTCGTCACGCAGGTCGCGCAGCTCGCCCACCTGGTCGGCGAGCGGTACCTCCGGGTCGATGCGGTGCAACTGGAACAGGTCGATCCGCTCCAGGCCCAGCCGGTGCAGGCTCATCATCGCCTCTTGGCGGAGGTACTTCGGCCGGCCGACCGGATGCCACTCGTTCGGTCCCGTCCGAACCAGGCCGGCCTTCGTGGCGATCTTCACTCCGTCGTACGGGTGCAGCGCCTCGTGGATCAGTTCCTCGGAGACGTACGGGCCGTACGAGTCGGCGGTGTCGATGAAGTCCACACCGAGTTCGACGGCGCGCCGCAGGACCCGCAGCGCCTCGTCACGGTCGGCCGGAGGACCCCAGACGCCGGGCCCGGTGATCCGCATGGCGCCGTACGCCAGACGATTTACGGTCAGGTCTCCACCGATGGCGAACGTGGTTTCGGTCATGCCGCAACCGTACCCAGCAGCATTATCGACGAAGTTTCCCGACCGCTGGAATAGGAGAACGGCGTCGAAAAGGGCAGGATGACTCCATGGAGCACCAGAACCTTCTCGGCGGGCCGGCCCCGACCGAGCTGCCGGACATCGACGAAGCCCGACAGTCCCTGGAGGCCGGCGTCGACCCCTTCGAGGTCGCCGCCCGTTTCCCGGCGTACCCGGCCGCCTGGGCCGAGCTCGCCGATCGCGCCTTCGGGAAGGGCGACGTGATCGAGTCGTACGCCTACGCGCGCACCGGT
The DNA here is from genome assembly GCF_039542035.1 of Actinoallomurus liliacearum. Taxonomy (NCBI): domain Bacteria; kingdom Bacillati; phylum Actinomycetota; class Actinomycetes; order Streptosporangiales; family Thermomonosporaceae; genus Actinoallomurus; species Actinoallomurus liliacearum. The sequence goes on along the minus strand of NZ_BAABHJ010000040.1, from coordinate 585,343 downwards.
TACCACCGCGGACTCGACTCGCTCCGCCGCGCGGGGTGGAAGGGCCAGGGCCCGATCCCCTGGGAGCACGCGGCGAACCGCGGGTTCCTGCGCGCCCTGCACGCCCTCGGCCGGGCCGCCGCGGCGATCGGCGAGGAGGACGAGGCCGAGCGCTGCCGGACGTTCCTGCGGGACTCCAGCCCAACGGCGGTCGCGGTTCTGGCCACCTGACCGGCTCCTACCGTTTTCCTCGCGGTCATCCGGCGGGTACCCTCTGATCGCAAGAGCCCCTGTCGCTGCTGCTTGCGCCAGGGGCTTCGTCGATGCCAGGGGAGAGAGCTCCTATGCCGGCCATCGTGCTCGTCGGCGCCCAGTGGGGTGACGAAGGCAAGGGCAAGGCCACCGATATTCTCGGCGGCGACGTCGACTATGTCGTCCGATACCAGGGCGGCAACAACGCGGGGCACACCGTCGTCATCGGCGACCAGTCCTACGCCCTGCATCTGCTTCCGTCAGGGGTACTCTCCCCGGACGTCGTACCCGTGATCGGAAACGGCGTGGTCATCGACCCGGGAGTGCTGCTGGAGGAGATCGACGGCCTACAGGCGCGCGGGGTGAGCTGCGACCGGCTGTTGATCTCGGCCAACGCGCATTTGATCATGCCGCACCACAAGGCCCTCGACAAGGTGAGCGAGCGGTACCTCGGCAAGGCGCGGATCGGCACCACCGGCCGCGGCATCGGGCCGGCGTACGGCGACAAGATCGCCCGCATGGGCATCCGGGTGCAGGACCTGCTCGACCCCGGCATCCTGCGGCAGAAGCTCGAGCTCGCGCTGCGCGACAAGAACCAGATCCTCGCCAAGGTCTACAACCGGCGCTCCATCGATATCGACCCGATCATCGAGGAGTACGTCGCGTACGGTGAGAGGCTGCGCCCGCACATCGCCGACACCGCGCTCGTCGTCAACAAGGCGCTCGAGGAGGGCAAGCTGGTCCTGCTCGAGGGCGCCCAGGGCACGCTCCTCGACGTCGACCACGGCACGTACCCCTTCGTCACGTCCTCCAGCCCGACCTCGGGCGGGGCGTGCGCGGGCTCGGGCGTCGGCCCGACCCGCATCACCAAGGTCATCGGCATCCTGAAGGCGTACACCACCCGCGTCGGCTCCGGGCCGTTCCCCACCGAACTGCTCGACGAGACGGGCGACTGGCTGCGCACGACCGGCGGCGAGTACGGCGTGACGACGGGCCGGAACCGCCGCTGCGGCTGGTTCGACGCGGTGATCGCCCGGTACGCCACGCGCGTCAACGGCGTGACCGACTACTTCCTCACCAAGCTCGACGTGCTGTCGGGCCTGGAGAAGATCCCGGTCTGCGTGGCGTACGATATCGACGGCGAGCGCTGTGACGAGCTCCCGATGACGCAGACCGGGTTCCACCACGCCAAGCCGATCTACGAGGAGCTGGACGGCTGGCACGAGGACATCTCCGACTGCAAGACGTTCGAGGACCTGCCGAAGAAGGCGCAGGACTACGTCCGGGCGCTGGAGGAGATGTCGGGCGCCCAGATCAGCGCCATCGGCGTCGGACCCGGCCGCGATCAGACACTTCAACTGCGCTCTCTCGTCTGACCTGCCGACTTGACGGCCCTGCCTTCCGCAGGGCCGTCAAGTCGTTCGCGACCAGCCCCTCATCGGGCTGGTCTTTTTTCGTGATGCCCTGGTACACGAAGATCACGGGCTGTAGTCTTTGCGACTTATATGAGTACTGCCCCGAAATGTGGCGCGCTCGCGTTTCCCCCTTCCCGCATCGAGGATCTGAGGAGCGATACATGACGGCGGTCGCCTTCGTGTGCCTGACGGCCGGGCTCCTGGTCGCCGTGGTGCTGCTCGTACGGGAGCGGCAGATCGCCTCCCGGCTACGCCGGCAGGCCGGCGCGCTGGAGGAGACGGCCCGCATCCGTAACGAGGAACTGCGCTACCTCGTCACGGTGCGCGTCCCGGCGCTGGTGGAGTCCCTTTACGGCAAGCCGGTCGCGGTGCCCGGCCCGCGCAACCCGAGTTTCGCCGGAACCAGCGCCGAACAGGGCATTCGGGCGATTCTGGCGACATTCTCGGAATACGCCGAACGCGCGAAGGAGCGGGCCGACCAGGCGGCCAAGGTCACGGTGAAGGCCATGATGCGCGCCGTGCAGAGCCTGGCCAACGAGCAGCAACTCGCCATCTCCACCATGCAGGAACGTCACGACGACCCCGACGTGCTCGAGGGTCTCATGAAGGTCGACCACATGAACGCCCAGCTCGGCCGGCGCGCCCAGGCCACCGCCGTGCTCTGCGGGTCGTGGCCGGGCCAGCAGCGGTCCGCTGCCGGACTGGTCGACGTCGTACGTGGAGCCACCTCCCGCATCCGCGACTACCTGCGCATCGAGGTCCAGCCGCAGTCGAACGTCGCCGTCGTCAGCCGCGTGGTCGAGCCGGTGGTCCTGGCGGTCGCCGAGCTCCTGGACAACGCCGCCCGCCACTCCCAGCCGAACACCGCCGTCGAGGTCAACTTCCGGCAGGCCCACAACGGCGTCGCCGTCGTGATCGACGACGCGGGCGTCGGCATGGACGCGGAGGAGATCCAGCGGGCCGATCGGATGCTGTCCGGGCGGGACTCCGTGGACATCAACCGGCTCGGCGACCCGCCGCAGGTCGGCTTCGCCGTCGTCGGCGTACTCGCCGCGCGGTACGGATTCCGGGTGACCGTCGACAGCAGCTCGCCGTACGGCGGGGTGCGCGCCGTCCTGTTCCTCCCCAGCGAGCTGCTCACCCGGCTCGACACCGAACCGGCCCCCGCACGAAGCGAGCCGCAGCCCGTACGCGTCGAGCAGCCCGCGCCGAGCCTGCCGACCGCGCCCAGTCTCCCGACCGCGCCGAGCCTGTCCACGCCGCCCGCGCCGAGCCTCCCCACCATGCCGAGCCGACCCCCCGCGCCGCCTATGCCGCCCGCACCGTCCGTGCCGCCTACGCCGCCCGCGCCCAGCCGGCCGACCACGCCGAGCCCGGTCTCGTCCACGCAAGAGGAGCAGCGCCCGGTCACCGCGAACGGCCTGCCGAAGCGTCGGCGCGTCACCGACACGGGCGAGCGGCCCGTACCGTCGACCGAGACGTCGCCCTCCATCCGCCCGCCGCGGGATGTCGCCGCCGGGATGGGCGCCTGGCAGCGCGGTACCCGAGCCGGCCGTGCCACTGGTTCTCCGGAGTCCGAAGGGAATATCGCCGAATGACGCAGGACGCGAACAACAAGCTCGGCTGGATGCTCGACGACGCCCTGAAAATGCCGGAGACCCGGCACGCCATCCTGCTGTCCGCGGACGGCCTGCTGATGGCCTACTCCGAGCGCATCAACCGTGACGACGCCGAACGCCACGCGGCCGGGATGTCCGGGCTGCAGTCGCTGGCCCGCAGCTCGGCGGAGTTCTGCGGCGACGCGCGCACCCCCTGGCGGCAGACCGTGACCGAGTTCGACGACGGATACGCCTTCCTCGTCGCCGCCGGTCCCGGCGCGTACCTCGCGGTCTCGACGACGGAACGCGTCGACATGGAGGCGATCTCCTTCCGCCTGCAGGAACTCGTCCAGCGCCTGGGCAAGGAGCTGACCGCTCCGCCGAGACAAACCCCGGGCGGCATCACGGCATGAGCGAGCGAAGCGAGCGAAGCGAGAACACGGCGTCTCCGGTCCCTCCCCCGACGAAGGAGGACGCATGACTCCTAGTCGGCGGGAACGCGCTCTGGTCCGGCCGCACGTGGTGACGGGCGGGCGTGCCCGCCCGACCCGCAACATCTTCGACCTCGTCACGCTCGTCATGGCCGCGCGCACGGACATGACCGGCCTCAGCCCGGAGAAGCGCCGGGTCCTGGAGCTGTGCCGGGGCGGCGCCCTCTCAGTGGCCGAGGTCGCCGGTCACCTCTCTCTTCCCCTCAGCGTCGTCAAGGTCCTGCTCTCGGATCTGGTGGACAGCGGCCACATCGTGACCCGGGTCGGCGGGCCGGACGACGGCGAGACCTCGACCCGGCTTCTCCAGGAGGTGCTGAATGGACTCCGCGCTCGTCTCTGATGGCACCTATGTGCGCGAGACCGTACGGACCTCGGTCAAGCTGTTGATCGTCGGTCACTTCGCCGTCGGCAAGACGACGCTGGTCGGCACGCTGTCGGAGATCCGGCCGCTGCGCACCGAGGAACGGATGACGCAGGCCGGCGCCTTGATCGACGACCTCGCCGGGGTCCCCGACAAGGAGACGACCACCGTCGCCATGGACTTCGGCCGGCTGACGCTGACCGACGACCTCGTGCTGTACCTGTTCGGCACTCCCGGGCAGCACCGGTTCACGCAGCTGTGGCACGACCTGTCACGCGGGGCCCTCGGCGCGCTCGTGCTGGCGGACACCCGGCGGCTCGAGCAGTCCTTCGACATCATGGGCTTCCTCGAGGAGCAGAAGCTGCGGTACGCCGTCGCCATCAACCAGTTCGACGGCGCGCCGACCTTCGCCGAGGAGGAGCTGCGCGAAGCCCTCGACCTGCTGCCCTCGACGCCGCTGATCACCTGCGACGCCCGGGATCGGGTGTCCTCGACCCGCGCGCTGATCACTCTCGTCGAGTACCTCATCGCGATCCAGAACGGGAGCATTCGTGAGTTCTGACGCGTTCGCGGCCGGATGTCCCGCCCACGGCGGACGGACGCCGCTGTACGGTCCGGATTTCGCAGCCCGCCCGCAGCGCGTCTACGAGGCCCTACGCCGATACGGTCCGGTCGCTCCCGTCGAGCTGGCCCCGGGTGTCCCGGCGTCCCTGGTCATCTCGTACAGCGCCGCCCTCGACGTGCTGCGCGACCCCGTCACCTTCCCGAAGGACGCCCGCCGGTGGCAGCAGGGCGTCCCGCCCGACTGCCCGGTCCTGCCGTTCATGATGTACCGGCCGGCCTGCAACCTGTCGGACGGCGCCGCACATGTCCGGCTGCGCACGGCGATCGCCGACAGCCTGTCCAGGGTCGACTCGACCATCCTGCGTGAGTCCGTCGAACGCAACGTCGAGGCGCTCATCCGGGGGTTCTCCGAGAAGGGCACAGTGGACCTGCGCGCCGAGTACGCGCTGCTCCTGCCCATCCTGGTGTTCAACGAGATCCTGGGCTGCCCGTCCGACATCGGAACCCGCATCGTCGTCGGGATGCGGGGTTTCGTCGAGAACGTCGACACGGCGAACAGCAACCAGATCATGATGAAGGCCGTGGCCGAACTGGTCGCGCTCAAGCGCGCCCGACCGGACCAGGACCTGACGTCGTGGCTGATCGCCCACCCGGCCCAGCTCACCGACGAGGAGCTGATCGAGCAGATCGCCCTGCTCGTGGGCCTCGCCACCGAGCCGGAGCAGAACCTCATCGCCAACGCGCTGCTCCTGCTGCTGTCCGACGACCGGTTCGCCGGCGACCTGTCCGGCGGCAGCCTGCCCGTCGAGGACGCGATCGACGAGGTCCTGTGGGCCGACCCGCCGCTGGCGAACTGGGCGGTCAGCTACCCCACGCAGGACGTCGACCTGCGTGGCGTACGGCTGCCGGCGGACCAGCCGGTCGTCATCGGCTTCGCGGCCGCCAACACCGACCCGGCGGCCGCGTCCACGAACCGGGCGGGCAACCGCGCCCACCTGGCCTGGGGGGCGGGTCCGCACAAGTGCCCGTCGCAGGGCGAGGCGCGCATGATCGCCTCGGTCGCCATCGAGAAGGTGCTCGACGCCCTGCCGGACATGGAGCTGGCCGTCCCCGCGAGTCGGCTGGAGTGGCGGCCCGGGTTCGCCCAGCGCGCCCTGGTCTCGCTGCCGGTGCGCTTCTCGCCCATTCACATTCCGCCGCCGCCGACCCCCGGCGGTCAGGAGATGGGCCTGGCCGGCGGCCTGGCGACGGCGCTGCGCAACGCCGCTCCCCGGCGGAGCAATGCCCTGGTCCGCTGGTGGCGCGGCGACTGATCCTGCCTCCGCGCGGGCGACTGGGCCTGTGTTCCGCTCGGCGGCCGAGGCCGTCTGCGGCACGGTGACCGGGCAGGACGCGCGGCGACTCGTCGCCGCGCTCAGCCGGCCGACGGCAGCCGCACCGTCACGACGAGACCGCCGCCCTCCCGGGGGACGGCGGTCACGGTACCGCCGTGGGCGGTCGCGATGGCGCGGACGATCGACAGTCCCAGACCGGTGCCCCGGTCGGAGCGCAGCCGGTCGCTCCGCAGCCGCCGGAACGGCTCGAACAGCGTCTCGACCTCGTAGGCCGGGACGACCGGGCCGGTGTTGGCGACGACGACCTCGGCGAGCCGCGCGCTCCGCCGGGTGGACAGCCACACTCCACCGCCGTCGACGTTGTACCTGGTCGCGTTCTCGACCAGGTTCTGCACGAGCCGTTCCACGAGGACCGGGTCGCCCTCGGTCGGGGCGCGGTCGAGGGCGCGGCGCACGGTCAGGCCGCGGCCGTCCGTCTCGGCCTTGGCCTGGTCGAGGACGTGCGCGCCCACGTCGGCGAGGTCGAGCGGTGACGTGTCGACGACGGAGTTCTCGCTGCCGGCGAGGGTGAGCAGCCCTTCGATGAGCCGCTCGTGCCGATCGCCGACGATGAGCAGCGACTCTCCGAGTCGCCTGACGTCCTCGCCGGCGCCCGGGCGGCGTACCGCCACGTCGATGAGGGTCCGGTTGATGGCCAGGGGCGTACGCAGCTCGTGGGAGGCGTTGTCGACGAACCTCCGCTGCCCCTCGAACGCCCGGGCCAGCCGCTCCAGCATCATGTCGAACGTGTCGGCCAGCTCTTTCACGTCGTCGCGCGGCCCGGTGTAGGCGATCCGCTCGGTGAGGTTGCGGCTGTGCGCCACGCGACGGGCGGTCTCGGTGATCCGGTGGACGGGCCGCAGCGCCCGGTCGGCGAAGAACCAGCCGAGCCCGAGCGCGGCCGCGCCCACGACCGCCAGCGCGATGCCGCCCTGGGTGAGCAGCGAGTCGAGCGTCTGCTGCGCCGAGTCCTCCCGCGCCTTCAGGAGCATGCCCTTCGTCTGATTGGCCGTGTAGACGGCCTGCCTGGACGTGTACACCTTGCCGGGAGCGGGCGTGGCCGGGTTCGCCTCGCCGGGTGCGGCGGTCCGCTCGATCTGGACGGCCGTCACGCCGGCCGGTCGGTCCGGCTGGATGTTGTTCTTGGCGAGGAGGTAGGTCAGGGTCAGCATCACGATGCCACCGACCAGGAACAGCCCGCCGTACACCAGTGTGAGCCGGACGCGGATCGTGGGCTGCAGCCGCTGTGCGAGTGGCCTCATGTGATGCGGTACCCCACTCCCTGGACGGTCTCCACGACGGGCGGGTCGCCGAGCTTGCGGCGAAGCTTCATCATCGTCACCCGTACGGTGTTGGTGAACGGGTCGGTGTGCTCGTCCCAGACCTTCTCCAGGAGCCGCTCCGCCGAGACGACCGCGCCGTCCGCGCGCAGCAGCTCGGCCAGCAGGCCGAACTCCTTGCGTGCCAGGTGCACGTAGCGCCCGTCCCGGTAGACCTCCCGGCGTGCGGGGTCGAGCCGGATCCCGGCGCGCTGCAGCGCGGGCGGGTCCGCCGGGCGGGCGCGCCGGCCGAGCGCGTGGATCCGGGCCACCAGCTCCTCGAAGGCGAACGGCTTGGTCAGGTAGTCGTCCGCGCCGAGCCCGAGCCCCTCCACCCGCGCCCGTACCGCGGCGGCGGCGGTGAGCATCAGCACCCGCACGTGCGCCCCGGACTCGACGACCGCCCGGCAGACGTCGTCGCCGTGCACGACCGGCAGGTCGCGGTCGAGCACGAGCACGTCGTAGTCGTTGACGCCGAGGAGTTCGAGCGTGGCGTCCCCGTCGTAGGCCACGTCCACGGCGAGGGCCTCCGCCCGCAGCCCCTCGGCGATCGAATCGGCGAGCATCCGCTCGTCCTCGGCGATGAGTACGCGCACGTTTCCCGTCCAGAACTCGTTCGACGAACGTCGTGGAACAGCGTGCGCCATCGCGCATAACGCCGGCATAACCACAACCGGTTACGCCCGGGTTATCGACCGACGATTTGACTCCTCGCAGTTCGCCGGGAAGCGCCCGGCGAAGTCGTGGGGAGACGACGCATGCGAAGAAAGACGATCCCGGCGCTGGTCCTGGCGCCCGCGCTCCTCTTCGGCCTGCCGGCCTGCGGGTCGGGGCACAAGACGACGAACGCCCAGGCCAGTGCCTCGAGTGATCTGGCGAAGATGCGGGCGTACGCCAAATGCATGCGGGCCAACGGCGTCAACATGGCCGACCCGCAGTCCGACGGGAACGGCAGGATACGGATCGATGTCCAGGGTGGCAGTGGCAAGCCGAACGCCGCGAAAGGCTCGGACGACCAGACGTTGAAGGCCGCCCAGGCCAAATGCGGCCATCTGCAGCCGAACGGCGGGAAACCGAAGCAGCTCAGTGCGGCGGATCTGGCGAAGATGCGCGCATACACCAAGTGCATGCGTCAGCACGGCGTCGACATGCCCGACCCGAATCCCGACGGCGGCATCGTGATGAAGCGCGAAAGCGCAACCGGTTCTCAGGGCCGCACCGGCGCCGACCCGGAGAGCCAGACGTTCAAGAGCGCGGACAAGGCCTGCGCCCAGTACCGGCCGGGCGGCGGCCGGTCCCTCAACCGGAGTGGAAGTTGAGCAGGGTCCGCGTCGCGGCCCTGAGCGTGGCCGGCGTGGTCCTGGTCGGCGTCGCCGGGCTGGCGGCGGCCGGCCTGGGCGGAGGGGGTGGAACGCCCACCGGGCGCAGTTCCCTGCCGCCCGCGACCGCGCGGATCGAGCGGACCACGCTGGTGGAGACCCAGAAAGTGGACGGCACCCTCGGATACGGCTCGACGCGCACCATGGCCGGCGCGGGCGGCCGCGGCGTCCTGACGTGGCTGGCCGCGCCCGGCAGCGTGATCTCGCGCGGCCGGTCCGCCTACCGGGTCGACGACCACCCGGTGCCGCTGCTGTACGGGGCGCTGCCGCTGTACCGGACCCTCGCCGACGGCACGAAGGGCCGGGACGTCCTGCAGTTCGAGCGGAACCTCCAGGCCCTGGGCTACACGGGGTTCACGGTCGACGAGACCTACACCGCCGCCACCGCGGCGGCGGTGAAACGCTGGCAGGAGGACCTCGGCCTCGACGAGACCGGCAAGGTCGCGCCCGGCTCCGTCCTGTTCGCATCCGGCGCGATCCGGGTCGCCGAGCGGAAGGCGCAGGTCGGGGACCGGGTGAGCGGCCCGGTGCTCACCTACACCGGCACCACCCGACAGGTGGACGTCAACCTCGACGTGCAGTACCAGCGGCTCGCCAAGAAGGGCGCCAAGGTGTCGGTCGAACTCCCCGGCGGCGGAACGACCAAGGGCCGGATCACCAAGGTCGGCAAGGTCGCCACGGCGGGACAGGGGAACGACCCCACCACCGTCGCGGTCACCGTCGCCGTCGACGACCAGGGCTCCCTGGGCTCCTTCGACAAGGCGCCGGTGGCGGTCTACCTCACCAGCAGACGGCACGAGAACGTCCTCTCCGCGCCGATCGAGGCACTGCTCGCCCAGTCCGACGGCGGCTACGCCGTGCAGGTCGTCGACGGTGGGCGCGTCCGTACGGTCCCCGTGGAGACCGGCGCGTTCACCCAGGGCAAGGTGGAGATCTCCGGCTCCGGCCTGTCCGAGGGCATGAGCGTGGGGGTGCCGAAGTGAGCGACCCCATGGGAAACGAGCCGGTCGTGGAACTGCGCGAAGTACGCAAGGAGTACCCGGGCGACGTCACGGCCCTGGACGGGGTGACGCTCCGGATCGAGGCCGGTGAGGCGGCCGCGATCGTCGGGCCGTCCGGCTCCGGTAAGTCGACGTTGCTGCACCTCATCGGCACGCTGGACCGGCCCAGCGCCGGCACGGTGCACATCGAGGGCCGCGACGTGTCGACGATGTCGGATCGACGGCTCTCCGCGCTGCGTGCCCGGAGGATCGGTTTCGTCTTCCAGCAGTTCCACCTCGCCGCCGGGGTCGGCGCGCTGGACAACGTCGCCGACGGCCTGCTGTACGCCGGCGTTCCCCTGGCGGAACGCCGGCGCCGCGCACGCCTGGCCCTCGAACGCGTCGGTCTCGCCCACCGGCTCGGCCACCGGCCGCACCAGCTCTCGGGCGGGGAGAAGCAGCGGGTGGCGATCGCCCGCGCGGTGGTCGGCGAACCGGCGATGCTGCTGGCCGACGAGCCGACCGGCGCGCTGGACACCAGCACGGGCGCCGGGGTGATGGGCCTGCTCCGCGAACTGGCCGCGGGCGGCACCACGGTCATCGTGATCACTCACGATCGCGACATCGCCGCGACGCTGCCCCGCCAGATCCGGATGCGCGACGGCCGGGTCGTGGCGGACGACGTACGGGTGGAGGCCGCACCATGATGAGTGGCGATGAGCCGGCGCGGCTGAGCCTCCGGGACGCGGTCCGGGTCGGCGCGGCGGGGCTGCGCGCCCGCCCGCTGCGGGTGTTCCTGTCCGCTCTGGGGATCGCGATCGGCATCGCGGCGATGGTCGGCGTGGTCGGGATCTCGACCTCCAGCCGGGCGCAGCTCCAGGCCACGCTGGAGCGGCTGGGCACGAACATGCTCACCGTGGCCCCCGGCAAGGACTTCTTCGGTTCCGACGCCGAGCTTCCCAAGGAGTCGGTCGCGATGATCGGCCGGATGACCGACGTCCTGTCCGCGTCCGCCACCGGCAAGGTCTCCGACACGAACGTCTACCGCAACGATCACATCAGCGCGGGGGAGACCGGCGGCATCGCCGTCCTCGCGAGCCGCCTCGACCTGCCCCGTACGGCCGGTCTGAACGTGGCCGCCGGGACCTGGCTCAACGCGGCCACGGGCCGGTACCCGGCCGTCGTGCTCGGCTCGGACGCGGCGGACGCGCTCGGCGTCGCCCAACCGGGCGTCCAGGTCTGGCTCGGCTCGCAGTGGTTCACCGTCGTCGGCATCCTGAACCGGGCGGAGCTCGCACCGGAGCTGGACTCGGCCGCGCTGGTCGGCTGGGACGTGGCGGTCGCGCGGCTCGGCTTCGACGGCCACCCCACCACCGTCTACACGCGGGCGAAGGAGGACGCGGTGCAGCGCGTACGGGACCTGCTCGCCGCCACCGCCAACCCCGAGTCGCCGACCGCGGTCGAGGTCAGCCGCCCGTCCGACGCGCTGGCCGCGCAGAACGCCAGCGACAAGGCGTTCACCGGGCTCCTCCTCGGCCTGGGCGCGGTGGCGCTCCTGGTCGGCGGGGTCGGGGTCGCGAACACCATGGTGATCTCGGTGCTGGAACGCCGCGCCGAGATCGGCCTGCGGCGCTCCCTGGGCGCGACGCGCGGTCAGGTCAGGCTGCAGTTCCTCACCGAGTCCCAGCTGCTGGCGGCGCTCGGCGGCGTGGGCGGCGTGACGCTGGGCATCCTCGTCACGGCGGTGTTCGCGGTGACGCAGGGCTGGCCGACGGTCGTCCCGGCGTGGGCGATGGCCGGCGGAATCGGCGCCACGTTGGTCATCGGCGGGATCGCCGGCCTGTACCCCGCCATCCGCGCCGCCCGGCTCTCCCCCACCGAGGCCCTCGCCACCCCGTGACTCAGGAATCAGGCCCGCATAGCGGAACAAATGCCCCGCCCCGTCCGGCAGCGTGAGCCCGGGATCCCAACGGAGCGGGGCCAGGTCGTCAGGTCACGGCAAGGTGGCTGCGGTGGTGCCGTGGGGTCTCGGCCTCGTCGAGCAGGACGAGGGCGAAGTCCGCGTAGGAGATGCGCGCCGCGGTGTCACCGTGTTCGCGGATCTCGTAATGGCCGGTGCGCTCCCCCTCATGGTCGAAGTCGCCGGCCGGGCTGACGTACACCCAGTCCAGCGTGCCGCCTTCGCCACGAAACACCTCCAGACCGGCGGCGTGGGCCAGGCAGAAGGGCCGGAACTCGGCGGGGAAACCGGGCGCGTCCAACTGCCGGACCCCATCGGGGCCGGGCAGCAACACCGACAGCCCGACCGCGACGAGCCTGTCCACTCCGGCCTGCCGCAAGCCCTTGACCAGGGCGTGTGCGGCACCGGCGAAGAAGGCGTCGGGGTCGGTGCCCGCGCCGTACACCGCGGCCGCGTTGATCGCGGCGTCGTGCCCGGCCGCGAGGGTGGCGACGTCCGCCACGTCGGTGACGTCCCCGGCGGCGATCCGTACGCCATCGTCCGCCAGGCCGCCGTAGCGGGACGGGTCACGGACCACCGCGGTGACCTGGTGTCCACGCTGACGCGCTTCGGCGACGGCCTGCCGGCCGGCCCGGCCACCGGCCCCGAAAATCACGAACCTGCTCATCGTCGGAATACCTCCCGTTGACTCGATGCTCCCGGAAGGTATCCACAAGGCCGGTTACCTCCTGGATACCGAGGACGGCCACCGGCCCGGCCGACAGGAGACACCATGACGCACCGGCACCCGCTGCCTCCTGACATGTTCGACGAACTGTGCCCGTCCTCGCTGTCGCCGTTCCGCTTCGGCGACAAGTGGGCGGGTCTGGTCATTCGCTGCCTGGAAGACGGCCCCCGACGATTCTCCGAGCTCCGCGTGCCCCTGCACCGCGTCACCCCGAAAGTGCTCACCCAGTCGCTACGCCGTCTGGAGCGAGACGGGCTCGTCTCCCGCACGGTGCACGCCGACCCGAAACCGGGGGTGGAGTACGCGCTGACGCCGCTGGGGCGCAGCATGCTGGGGCCGCTGGAGGCCGCCTGCGCGTGGGCGGCGGAGCACTGGGACGAGCTGCTCGACGCGCGGGAGCAGTACACGGCCCCATGACCAGCCGGCTCCGCCGCCCTCCGGTACGCCGCGAAGGCGGCGAATCGGGCCCGTACGCTGGGGCGGGTGGAGATCCAAGGACACCGCGGGGCGCGGGGACTGTGGCCGGAGAACACCATCCCGGGGTTCGCGAGAACGCTCGAGCTGGGCGTCGACGTGCTGGAGCTGGACGTCGCGCTCACCGCGGACGGCGTCCCGGTGCTCCATCACGACCAGGCGCTGAACGCCGGGACGGTACGGGACCGGGGGCCGTGCCGGCCGCGCGACCCGCTGTTCCCGTACGTCGGCCGGCCGATCCGGGAGCTCACGCTCGCGCAGATCAAGACGCTCGACGCGGGCATCCAGAACAAGCGGTTCGCGGCCACGCAGACGCCGATCCCCGGCGCGGAGGTGCCGACGCTGGCGGAGCTCTGTGAGCTGGTCGCCCCGCACGACGTACGGCTGGCCGTGGAGATCAAGACGGATCCGTCCTGGCCGGACATCGAGACGATCACGGTCGCGGCCGTGAAGGTGCTGGAGTCGTACGGCCTGGCGGAGCGGTCGCGGCTGCTGGCGTTCGACTGGCGGGTGCTGGGCGTGGCACGGGAACTGCTGCCCGGCGGGGACCGCGTCGCGCTGGTCGAGCCGGACACGCTCGACGCGTCGTGGATGGCCGGGCGGGATCCGGCGGGCGGCCTGATCGCCGCCGCGGCCGACGCCGGGGCGACCATGATCTCCCCCAAGCGGGTCATGGTCGTCCCGGAACTGGTCGCGACGGCGCACGCGCGGGACCTGCGCGTCGTCCCCTGGACGGTCAACGAGCCGGCGGAGATGCGACGGCACATCGCGTTCGGCGTGGACGCGATCGTCACCGACTACCCCGACCGCCTCCGGACGGTGCTCGGCCGCTGAGCCGGGCTCGCAGTCAGGCGGCGCTCAGAGCCAGCCGTTGCGGCGGAAGCCGCGGTAGAGGACGAAACAGGCCGTCGCGATGACGCCGACGGCCAGCAGGTAGCCGTACTTCCAGTGCAGCTCCGGCATGTACTTGAAGTTCATGCCGTACACCCCGGTGATCGCCGTCGGCATCGCGAGGATCGCCGCCCACGCGGAGATCTTCCGCATGTCGTGGTTGTCGGTGACGGTCACCTGGGTCAGGTGCGCCTGGAGGATCGGGGTGAGCAGCTCGTCGCAGGACTCGACCTGCTCGCGCACGCGGGCGAGGTGGTCGTCCACGTCGCGGAAGTACTCGCGGATCTCGGCCGGGACGAACCGGCGGGCCGCGAGGTTGCGCAGCGGACCGGACAGGGGGCCGACGGCCCGCTTGAGCTGGATGACCTCGCGCTTCAACCGGTAGATCCGCTCGGCCTGGTTGGTGGCGTCGGCGGAGAAGACGTTCTCTTCGACCTCGTCGATGTCCTGCTGGACCGCGTCGCCCACGGAGATGTAGTCGTCGACCACCCGGTCGATGATCGCGTGCAGGACGGCGGCGGGGCCGAGGGCCAGGCGCTCGGGGGTGTCCTCGAGACGCCGCCGGACGGGGGCGAGCGCGCCGTGCTCGCCGTGGCGTACGGTCACGATGAAGTCGGGCCCGCAGAAGATCATGATCTCGCCGGTGCGCACGGTCTCCGTGCCGGCGCGCTCGACGTAGCCGACCGTCTTCATGACGATGAACTGCACGTCGTCGTAGCGCTCCAGCTTCGGCCGCTGGTGGGCGTGGACGGCGTCCTCGACGGCGAGCGGGTGCAGGCCGAACACCTCCGACAGCCGCTCCAGCTCGGCGGCGTCGGGCTCGTGCAGCCCGACCCAGACGAAGCGGTTGCGCGGCTCGGCGCCCTCGGGGAGGTCGTCGGGGGCGCGGACCAGCTCGACGGCCTCGGCGAGGCTGTCGGTGTCGACGCGCTTGCCGTCGACGTACGCGGCCCAGTCGATGAGGGCCGAGCGCTGGTTGATCGACTCACCGGCCGAGATGCGGCCGGGGCGGGCGAGCGGCTTGAACAGGACGCGGGTGGCGCGTCCGGGGCGAACCCTGGTCATGGCCATGGGGGATCCTTCCCTGGCCCGGCCGCACGCGCGACGGCGCGCGTCGACCCGAGGTCAGAGCGGGGATCGCGCGCCGGAGGCGGCCGGACGCCGAGTAGAGGTGGTCGGACTGTGAGGAGGCTCGGCGTTACTGCAAGGATCGCCAGGACTCATTTCGACCACCTCCTTCGGGTCGTCGGCGTCAGAGCACGAGCTCTGAGGTTACACCGGGTAATAAGGACGCCCGGCGGCGGCCGCCGGTTCACAGGGTTCCCGGAACATCCGAAAAAACACCGCTGTAGGGATCAACGTCCGCGGGCCGTCGTCGCTTCCATCCCCACCCCGGAAGATCTCCGGATCTCGATAGGCTTCGAACGTGCGAGTCCTCGTTCTCGGCTCGGGCGGGCGCGAACACGCGCTGGTCCGCTCCCTTGCCCAAGACCCTGACGTCACCGCCCTGCACTGTGCCCCCGGCAACGCCGGCACCGGTGCGCTCGCGGACAACCATGTCCTGGACCCCACCGATCCGGTCGCCGTGGTCGAGCTCGCGCAGCGCCTGATGGTGCAGCTCGTCGTGATCGGCCCCGAGGCGCCGCTGGTCGCGGGCGTGGGCGACGCCCTGCGCCGCGCCGGGCTGCTGTGCTTCGGCCCCGACGCCGCGGCGGCGAGGATCGAGGGCTCGAAGGCGTTCGCCAAGGAGATCATGTCGGCGGCCGGCGTCCCGACCGCCGCCGCCCGGGTCTGTGAGAGCACCGACGGCATCAACGCCGCGCTCGACGAGTTCGGGCCGCCGTACGTCGTGAAGGACGACGGGCTGGCCGCCGGCAAGGGCGTCGTCGTCACCGAGGACCGGGGGGTCGCCGAGCGGCACGCGGCCGAGTGCGAGCGGGTGGTGATCGAGGAGTACCTCGACGGACCCGAGGTCTCGCTGTTCGCGCTGACCGACGGCACCACGGTCGTCCCACTGCTGCCGGCGCAGGATTTCAAGCGCGCCTACGACGACGACCAGGGCCCCAACACCGGCGGCATGGGGGCGTACACCCCGCTGCCCTGGGCGCCGCCGGGCCTGGTCGACGAGGTCGTCCAGACGATCATCCAGCCGACCGTGGACGAGCTGCGGCGCCGCGAGACGCCCTACACCGGCGTGCTGTACGCCGGGCTGGCGCTGACGTCGAAGGGCGTCCGGGTGATCGAGTTCAACGCCCGGTTCGGCGACCCGGAGACGCAGGTCGTCCTGGACCGGCTGGCGACGCCGCTCGGCTCGCTGCTGCAGGCGTGCGCGGTCGGCGGGCTCGGATCCGCCCCGGCGCTGGAGTGGCGGCCGGGCGCGGCGGTCACCGTCGTGATCGCGGCGGAGAACTACCCGGGCAAGCCGACCGTCGGCGACCCCATCGCCGGGCTCGAGGAGGCCGACGCGGTGGAGGGCGCGTACGTCCTGCACGCGGGCACCAAGCTGCACGAGGGGCTGCCGGTCTCCGGCGGCGGGCGGGTGCTCGACGTCGTCGGCACCGGTCCGGACCTGGCCGCCGCCCGCGCGGCGGCGTACACCGCCGCGGAGCGCATCCGGCTGCGCGGCGCGCACTACCGCACGGACATCGCCGCCAAGGTCTGACGGGCGGATGGAGCCGCACGGCGGCGCCTCGGCGGTGACGGCCGAGGCGCCGGAGGAGGCGTACCGGGTCACCACCCTGGAGCTGTTCTTCGACCTGGTCTTCGTCTTCACGATCACGCAGCTCACCGGAGTGCTCGCCCACGAGCTGTCGCCGGTGGGGCTGCTGCGGGTGGTCGTGCTCTTCGGCGTCCTGTGGTGGATCTACAGCGGGTACGCCTGGCTGACGAACACCGTCGCGCCGACCACCACGCTCCGGCGGGTCCTGCTGCTGGTCGGCATGGCCGGGTTCCTCGTCATGGCGCTGGCCACCCCGCGCGCCTTCGACGGCGGCGGTGTCGCGTGGGGCCTGGGCTACCTCGTGGTCGTGGTCGTGCACGGCGGCCTGTACATCCAGGTCAACCGCGAGATGCTGCGGGTGCTGCCCGCCAACCTGATCGCCGCCGTCCTGGTGATCGGCGCGGGGCTGACGTCCGGTCCGGCGACGTACGCGCTGTGGATCGCGGCGGTGCTCGTGCCGATCGTCACGCCGTACATCGTGCGGCCGAACGGCCGGTTCCCGCTGCGAGCGGCGCACATCGTCGAGCGGCACGGTCTGCTCGTCCTCATCACGCTCGGCGAGTCGGTGGTGGCGATCGGGATCGGCCTGTCGGAGGAGCCGCTCGACACCCGTACGGCGATCGCGGCGGTGCTCGGGCTGGCCCTCGCCGCCGCGCTCTGGTGGACGTACTTCGCCGAGGACGACATGCGGGCCGAGCACGCGCTCACCCGGATGGACGACGCGCGCCGGACCGGCGCGATCATGAACGGCTACTTCTACGCCCACATCCCGGTGATGATCGGCATCGTCGCGGCGGCGGCGGGCGTGAAGAAGGCGATGAGCCACGCGACGGAGGCCCTGCACACGGGACCGTCGATCGCCCTCGGCGCGGGCGTCGCCGCGTACCTCCTCGGCGACGCCGCGTTCCGCCGCGCCCTGCGGATCGGCGCCCCGATCATCCGGCTCGTCGCGGCGGTGTCGTGCCTGGCCGCGATCCCGTTGGGCGCCCTGGTGGCCGGCGAGGCGGAGCTCATCGCGCTCTTTTCGATCATCATCGCGGCTCTCCTGACGGAGCGGAGAAGTTGATCTAGGATCCCGTGTTGATCTTGGTCCTCCTGAAGGGAAGACGGTCCATGCGCCGATCAGTCGGGCTCGCCCTCGCCACGCTTCTCATGACGGCCGGTACTTGCGGCACCGCTCTCGCCGGAACCTCGGCCCGTGAGCCGGCCGCCACCGCGCGCACCTCCGCCGCGACGGCCCAGGCCGCCGCCTCGCTCACCCGGCTGCACGCCACGTCGTCGCACGCGTTCGTCGACTCCGCCGGGACCACCCACCTGCTGATCGGCCCGAACATCCAGCCGGTCTGGGACGCGAACGACACCGACACCTGGGGACAGTCGACCTACGACTCGATCAAGGCCAAGGGCTTCACGGCGGTCCGCATGGTCCTGTTCTGGGACATGTTCCAGCCGACCGAGGCGGAGTGGAACGAGACGGCGTTCTCCACCCTCGCCACGGCGGTCACGAGGGCGAAGGCCGCCGGCCTGTACGTCATCCTCGACTGCGTCCACATGTCCGGCGCCAACGACGGCCAGGAGCACGTGCCGGACTGGGCCCAGGTGACGCCCACGGACGACGGCTCCGTCGAGGGCCTGGACGCCGTCGTCGAGAACGGCCTGGGCTTCCTGCAGACCATCGCCAACCGGTACAAGGACGAGCCGGCGATCGCGGCGTACGACCCGGTCAACGAGCCGTTCCGCTCTTCCACCAAGTCCGCGCGGCTGCTGTCCGACTACACCCAGCTCGTCAACGCGATCCGCGCCAAGGACGGCACCACCAGCATCATGCTGGAGCCGTCCTACGGCGACTCGAAGGTGCCCACCTCGTCGTTCTCGTCCTTCACGCCGACGAACCGCGGCAACCTCATCTGGTCGGTCCACGACTACTACAACGGGGCCTCCGCGAGCGGCTACACGAGCGGCTACGCCAACTCCACCGGACTGGGCATGGTCCCGAACCCCTCCGACGGCACCACCGGCTACAACGCGGCGAACAAGGCCGGTCTCGCCTCGCACCTGCAGGTCCAGCTCGACATGGCCAAGGCCGAGAGCCTGCCGGTCTGGATCGGGGAGTTCGGCATCGGCAGCGGCGCCACCGGCCACGACCAGTACATCAAGGACAAGGTCGCCCTCTACAAGTCCAAGGGCCTCGACTACGCCTGGTGGGAGTACTCCTCCGACAACGGCGACGGGCCGTTCAGCATGGTCGACGCGAACGAGAACTGGCGGTCCTGGGTGAGCTACCTGTTCTAGCGGCTGGGACACTGGAAGGGTGATCGAGCGCTACACCCTTCCGGAGATGGGCCGCGTCTGGAGCGACGCGCACAAGTACGAGCTGTGGTGCCGGGTCGAGACCCTGGTGCTCGAGGCGCACGCCAAGGCGGGCACCGTCCCGGCGGACGTCGTCGAGCCGGTGCGCGCCGCTCCACCGCCGACCCCCGAACGGGTCGCCGAGATCGAGGCGACGACCCAGCACGATGTGATCGCGTTCCTGTCCGCGTGGGCCGACAACACCAAGCCCCGCGAGGCCGCGGCGTACGTGCACTTCGGCATGACGTCCTCGGACCTGCTCGACACCGCCCTCGCGGTGCAGCTCGTCGAGGCCACCGACATCCTGCTCGCCAAGGCGGACGACCTGGTCGCGGCGTTGCGCGACCACGGCCTGGCGCACCGCGGCACGCTGCGCGTCGGCCGCACCCACGGCATCCACGGCGAGCCCGACGTCTGGGGGCACCGGGTCGCCGACTTCGCGTTCGCGATGGCGCGCTCCCGGGACCGGCTGCACCGCGCCCGGGCCGCCGTCGGGGTCTGCGCGATCTCCGGCGCCGTCGGCACCTACTCGAACATCGACCCGGACGTCGAGCGGTACGTCGCGGCCGAGCTCGGGCTGACGGCCGCGGACGTGTCCACCCAGGTGGTGATCCGCGACGGCATCAGCGAGTGGGTCTCCGCGCTGGCGATCATGGCCACGGTCTGCGAGGCGATCGCTCTGGAGGTCCGGCACGGCCAGCGCACCGAGGTGCGCGAGCTGTGGGAGCCGTTCGGGAAGGGCCAGAAGGGCTCCTCCGCGATGCCGCACAAGAAGAACCCGATCATCTCCGAGCGACTGGCCGGGATGGCCCGGATCGTGCGCGCCCAGGTGACCCCGGTCCTGGAGGGCATCCCGCTGTGGCACGAGCGGGACATCTCGCACTCCTCCACCGAGCGGATCGCGCTGCCCGACGCCTCCATCGGACTCGACTACATGCTCAACCTGACGCACCGCCTGGTCACCGGCCTCGTCGTCGACACCGAGCGGATGCGGGCCAACCTGGAGTCGACCGGCGGCCTGATCTACACGAGCACCGTCCTGCTCGAGCTCGTCAACGCGGGCATGTCCCGCGACGACGAGGCGTACCCGCTCGTCCAGCGGGCCGCGATGGAGACCTGGGAGACCGGGACGCCGTTCCGCGAGACGCTGCGCACGCAGGCCGCCGCGGCCGGGCTGACGCTCGACGAGGCGCGGCTCGACGAGGTCTGCCGTCCGGAGCGGTACGTCGAGCGCCTCGACGGGATGTTCCAGCGCCTCGCCGCGCTGAGCTGACGGCGGCCCGAGTGCGATCATGGCGGGGAGAGAAGGGAGCCCCCCAATGACGGTCGTGGTCCGCGAGCTGAACGTCTATCCCGTGAAGAGCGCCGGCGGCACGCCGCTGACCAGGGCCGAGGTGCTCCCGGAGGGGTTCCGGCACGACCGCGCGTTCATGCTGATCCGTCCGGACGGGCGGCACCTGTCACAGCGGGAGGTCCCGCGGATGGCGCTGCTGCGCCCGTCGTACGACGGCGTGAAGCTGACCGTGGAGTTCACCGGAACCGGGCCAAGCGCACCGCTCGCCCACGCGGTCCCGGCCGACGGGCCGGTCCTGGACGTCACGGTGCACGGCAACCCGTGCCAGGGCGTCGACCAGGGCGACGAGGCGGCCGCCTGGTTCACCGCCGCGCTCGGCCGCGACTGCCGCCTCGTGGGGTTCACCGGCCGGCGGGAGACCGGGATCGGCGGCGGCACGGTCAAGTTCGCCGACGAGTTCCCGCTGCTCGTCGTCTCGGCGGAGTCCCTGGCGGAGCTGAACTCCCGCCTGGCCGAGCCGCTGCCGATGAACCGCTTCCGGCCCAGCATCGTGCTCGAGGGCCTCGGCGCCTGGGGCGAGGACGCCGTGCGGTTCCTGCGGATCGGCGAGGTCGAGCTGGAGCTGGTCAAGCCCTGCGCCCGCTGCGTCATCACGACCACCGACCAGGAGACCGCCATCAAGGGCCGGGAGCCGCTGCGCACCCTGGCGACCTACCGGACGCACACGTTCCCCGACGGCGACCGCGGCGTCATCTTCGGCCAGAACGCCGTCCCCCGCGCCCTCGGCACCATCAACGTCGGCGACGACGTGACCGTGCTCAGCCGATGACCTCGCCGGCCGGGACGCCGTAGCCGTCGAGCGGGTCCGGGCCGCCGAGCGCCCCTTTGTGGATGGTGCCGAATGCGGCGGCTCCGTGGACGCGGGCCGGCGCCTCGTCGATCGCGGCCCATCCAAAAGATTCGATCACGATTGGGCCCTGGTCGGGCCGGTCGCGACACCTGTGGCGCACCGGGCCTCCGGGACCACACCGGTACGTGGGTATCCTCGGGACTCAGGTTCGTACAAGTGAAACGCTGAACGCATCGGCAAGCCTCGGCGCTGAGGTCCGGGAGACCCCGAACAAACCTGCGGCCCGCCGAATCTAACGAATCGGGGTTACCACGCGAGACCGGAAGTTTCGGTCATGCCACGGAGCACCCGATGGAATACTGGGGCCGCCCGTGTCACACGCGCGGCACTCGTGACCCGCCGACCTGACCGAGCGGGCAGTCTAACTTCACCGCAGCCAAAGGAGCACCGGCGATATGAGCTTGGGCCACGAGGTCCGTTACCGCGTGCGTGGTGGCGCCGAGTTGAGCGGCACCGTGTTCGTCCAGGGCGCCAAGAACGCCGTCCTGCCGATGATCGGCGCCTCCCTGATGGCGGCCGAGGGACGTACGGTCCTGCGGAACGTGCCGATCATCGAGGACGTGAAACGTGCGGTCGAGCTGGCCGAGGCGGTCGGCGCGAAGGCCGAGCTGCACGAGGCCGAGCGCACCCTGGTGATCGACGCGTCGAAGCTGACCAGCCCGGTCCTGCCGGAAGAGATCGCCTCGCGGTTCCGTGGCTCGTTCCTGTTCGTGCCGGCGTTGCTGCACCGACTCGGTGAGGCGGTGATCGAGGGCGTCGGCGGATGCAACCTCGGCAGCCGCAACCTCGACTTCCACTACAACGGTTTCAAGCGCATGGGCGCGACCGTCACCGAGCAGGTGAGCGACGACGGCCGTGGCAGCATCCACGTCAAGGCCGGCCAGCTGCAGGGCGGCACGCTCTACCTGGACACGCCGTCGCACACCGGCACCGAGAACCTCATCATGGCCGCCTCGCTGGCCGAGGGCACCACACTGATCAAGAACTGCGCCCTCGAGCCCGAGGTGCTGGACGTCATCCAGTTCGTGCAGCGGATGGGCGCCCGCATCACCGGCGGCGGCACCGGCTTCATCACCGTCGAGGGCGTCGACAAGCTCACCGCGGTCCAGCACACGGTGATGCCCGACCGCATCGACGCGGGCGTCCTGGTCATGGCGGCCGCCATCACCGGCGGCGAGATCAGCCTGGTCGGCGCCTCGCTCGAGCACCTCGGCGTCGCGGCCGACAAGCTGGAGCAGATGGGCGTGGAGTTCTCCGAGGAGGGCGCCGTGCTCCGGGTCCGCCGGGACCGGCCGCTGCGGCCCATCAACGTGATCACCGACGAGTACCCCGGCTTCGCCACCGACCTCCAGTCGCCGATCATGGCGGTGTCCTGCCTCGCCGACGGCCCGAGCTACATCTACGAGCGCATCTTCGACGGCCGGTTCAAGCTGGCCGACGAGCTGGTGCGGATGGGCGCCGACATCGAGGTGAACGGCAACCGGGCCAAGGTCAACGGCGCGACGCCCCTGCGCGGGTCCGAGGTCGTCGCCCACGACCTGCGCACCGGAAGCGCGCTGGTGCTGGCCGGCCTCGTGGCCGAGGGCGAGACCACCATCACCAACGGCTATTACCTGGACCGCGGCCACTCGCACATCGCCGAGCGGCTGAACGCCCTGGGCGCGGACATCGAGCGCCTGGCCTGACCTCTGGTTCCACGGCGCGGACGCCCCGTCGCGATCCCGGCAGTGACCCCTCTCCTACGCGAGGCCGTCATTCACCGGCGAACGCGGCGGGGCGTGTGCCATATTGGACCTTAATGATCACAAGCCTTCCGACCCTCGCTGACCTAACCGGTTAGTAATATTTCCCTCACCGGACGCTCTCTACTAGTGGTTTTTCGACGCACTCTTAACCGATTTCGCTAAGACGCGTCACATATCGCGGGCCTCCGGCGATCTGCCCAGTGAGGTGTTAGTTCACGGAGCTGGGGCGGACGACCAGACAGGGGCGTCAATGTGATGGGTCATGCGTTGGGTGAAGGCCGTGGGTCGACGGCCGCGAGACGGAACGGGCGGCAGGTAGGACCGGCCGAAAGCCGCCTAAAGGCGCCGCGGCGCCGGGAGGGGCGGAGATGAGTGGTCCTCGAGGCGGATCGGTGACACCCGATCTGACCATCGGCGTCGTCGGACCACACGATCTGGTCGAGCGCGTCATGCTCATGGGCCACGGCCCCACGCCGGTGCCGAGCCGCCTCGTCGCGGCGGCGTACCGCGACGAGCAGGAGGCGGCGGACAAGGTCGTACGGCTCGGGTCGGGGGTGGACGTCTGTCTGTTCGCCAGCCCGGTCCCGTACGAGTTCGCCCGCAAGGCGGGCGTCCTCACGATGCCGGCGACGTTCGTCCCGCTGAACGGCGCCGCGCTGCAGGGCGCGCTCCTGCGCGCCGCACTCGACGAGCACCACGAGCCGTCGCGCGTCAGCATCGACGTGCTGAGCCGCGCCGAGGTCGAAGAGGCGTACGGCGAGATCAACCTCAACACCGAGCACGTGCACTTGCGGGAGGAGGCGGCCGGGCCGGGGACCCTGGCGGCCTTTCACGAGCGTTTGTGGCGTCGCGGCGCGACAAGTGTCGCGCTCACTTGCGTGCACGCGACGGCGGAGCGGCTCGAGCTGGCCGGCGTGCCGACGCTGCGCATCCGGCCGACGGGCGCGGCGATCCGGTCCGCGCTGCAGACCTCGGCGCTGCTGGGCGCCCATCACCGGCTGGAGGAGTCCCAGCTCGTCGTCGTGGTCGTGGACGTTCCGACGCTGCGCGAGACGCCGCGGCGCGTCACGCCGCGCTACTGGCGCGAGGAGCTGAAGCTGTCGCTGCAGCGCCTCCTCCTGCAGGAGGCGCACCGGATGAGCGCCGCAGTCTGGCCGCTCGACGACCACAGCTACCTGGTCACCGCCACCCGCGGCTCGATCACGGCGGCGACGGAGGGGTTCCGCACCCCGCCGTTCGTCGAGCGGGTCCGGGAGGAGCTGGGGCTGGCGGTCGAGGTCGGCATCGGCATGGGGCGCACCGCCCAGGAGGCGGAGACGCACGCGCGGGCGGCCCTCGCCCGCTCGCAGACGTCGCAGCGGGCGCAGGGCTTCGCGCTGGACCGGGACGGCCGCGCGCTCGTGCCCGCCCCGCGCACCCCGCCCCGCGCTCCGGCGCCGGCCAAGCCCAAGGGCCTGGAGATCCTCGCCCGCCTGGCCGACAAGCTGGGCGACCAGCCGGGTGAGGAGGGTGCCGACGGCCGGCAGCCGCTCATCGTGGACGCGGAGAACGCCGGGAAGATGCTCGGCGTCACCCCGCGCACGGCTCGGCGACTGCTGCGGACACTGGTGGAAGAGGGCCTCGCCTGGCCTCTGCCGCCGAACCGGACCCCGCAACCGGGCCGTCCCCGCCAGCTGTACCGGCTGATCGTCGAGAAGCTCGGGCCGAAGGCCGGCTGATCCGCCGACCGGGGGCCGCCCGACATATAGGGCGGTCCTCGGCCGAAGCGGAACATTTCTTCGGGCGGCGTCCGTCCCGAGCGATACGGCGTTTTACTTCCGACTCGTAGTCATCATTACGGTCATGGCCGAATCCGGCCACTTCATCGCCTTTTCTCAACTCGACAGGTGCGGCGTACGTCGCATACGTAGTGTCGGGACCCCGACGCTCTCCGTCGCTTGAGACCAAGGAACGCCATGGACGGAAACTGGACGGTCCCCGGATACCGGCAGGTCCGAATCCTCGGGCAGGGTGCCTCCGGCACGGTCGTCCTCGCCGTGCACGAGGCGACCGGCACTCCCGCCGCCATCAAGTACCTGTCGGACGCGCTCAGGTCCGACGCCGACTTCCTCGACCGGTTCCGGGCGGAGGCGCGGCTGATGGCCGAGCTGACCGACCCCCACGTCGTCGGCCTCTACGAGTACGTCGAGACGCCGACGGCCGCCGCCCTCGTGATGGAGCTGGTCGACGGTGTCACGCTCAAGGACGTCCTGAAGACCCAGGGGCCCACCGGCCCCGAGGCCGCGCTGGTCGTCCTCAAGGGCTCGCTGCGCGGGCTCGCGGCCGCGCACGCCGCGGGGGTCGTCCACCGGGACTACAAACCCGCCAACGTGCTCGTCCGCGACGACGGCGAGAGCCGGCTCGCGGACTTCGGCATCGCGGTCCGCGCGGACGAACGCGCGACCGCCTCCGGCACGCCCGCCTACATGGCGCCCGAACAGTGGATCACGGGCACCGTCGGACCGGCCACCGACGTGTACGCGGCCACCGCCGTGTTCTACGAATGCCTCACCGGCGAACGCCCCTACCCGGTCGAGGGGCTGTGGGCGCTGGCCGCCGCGCACCGCCTCGACCCGATCCCGGTCGACCGGGTCCCGGTGGAGCTGCGCGGCCTGGTGACGCGCGGCCTCGCCAAGGACTTCGCCGACCGGCCGGCGTCGGCCGAGGCGTTCCTCGCCGAGCTCGAGGACGCGGCGATCGCCGGCTACGGCCCGGGCTGGGAGGAGCGCGGCCGGGTCCGCCTGGCGGCCCTCGCCGCCCTGCTGGCCTACCTGTTCCCCCTCGCCCGGCCCATCCCCACCGGCGGCACGGCGCTGGCGCTGACGCGCCTCGGCAAGAGCCGTCTCATGGTGGTGGCCGGGATGGCGGTCGGCGCGCTGCTGGCCGGCGGTGGCGGGGCGTACGTCCTGGCCGGCTCCCACCACCGCCTCGGCGCCGGCACGACCGCGACCTCGACGCCGTCCGTGGTGGCCGAGCCGGGCCCCTCTCCCGGCGACACCGCCTCGCCGTCGCCGAGCACGACGCCGTCGGACAGTGCCACGCCGACCGGGTCGACACCCTCGTCCGAGACGACGACACCGACCACCGGCTCTCCCGGCACGACGACCGCTCCGGCCGAGGGCCCGACCAAGCCCGTGGTCGTGGTCCCCAAGCCCACCCCCAGCGCGAGCGTCGCCACGACGGTCACGGACCTCCGCGTCGACGGCGTCAGCGTCGGCTCGGCCCCGGACGGCGCCGCGGCCGCGGGTTATCCGGTGACGGCGACCGTCACCGTGACGGTCAGCGGCCCCGGGACCGTGGACGTCACGGTGAGCTTCTCCTCCGGGGAGCTGTCCGGGTCCGGCGGCACGACGAGCGTGCGGGGACCCGGCGACCACCAGGTGCAGGTCACCGGGTCGGTCCAGCGATGCGCCGGCACGGTGACCGCCGTGGCCTCCTCCCGCGGCCTCTCGGCCAAGGGATCCGGACAGTGCCCTGCGACGGGAGGGGGATGACACATGGACGAGACCCGACGCGACACGGACGGGACCCGGCGCGACACGGACGGGACCCGGCGCGACACGGACGAGACATGGCGCGACCTGGACGAGGCCTGGCGGGACTCCGAGGGGAACCGGCGTGACTCCGACGAGACCCTGGCGTCGGCCACCCGTGAACCCGGAGACGTCGTGCCGTACGCGGCTCCGGAGCGGTCCCGGGACGGGGTGACGCTGCGGTTCGGGCCCGGCGTCCCGCCCGAGGTCGCGAAGAAGTGGAGCGGGTCCGGGCGGCGCCGGCGGCTCGGGCGACGGATCGTCGGCGGCCTGCTGACCCTGGGCGTCGCCGTGCTCGCCGGCCTGGTCGTGTGGTGGCTGCTCCGTGGCGGTCCCGGCGTCACGGTGACGAGCGTGAGCGTGAGCGCGCCGACCTCGGTCCAGTCCTGCGACACGACCGTACGGCTCGTGGGGACGATCCGGACCAACGGCGGGTACGGCGACGTGAGGTACCGCTGGCGGCGCAGCGACGGCCAGGTCTCCGGAGTCCTGTCCGAGAGCGTGCGCAAGGGGCAGCACTCGGTCCAGGTCCCGCTGCGCTGGACGGTCAGGGGCGACGGGACCCTGCACGCGGTCGCCACTCTGGAGATCGTCCAGTCGGGCGGGCCGGGCCTGCGGGCCTCGGGCGCCTTCGACTACGTCTGCGGCTGAACCGCGACGTCTCGCCGGGTGAACGGCCTCTTCGCGCCGCATGCCCGAATGGCCGGCTCCGTGGGCTCGAGGTCGGAAAAGAGCGTGGCGCGAAGAAGGTCGCACCCACTACCGTGTAATGAGCCATGACCACACAGACTCATGACTCACGTCCGCCGTTGACCTGGGTGGCCCTGCCGATCGTCTACGTCGTCTGGGGCTCGACCTACCTCGGCATCCACTACGTCGTCCAGACGATGCCGCCGCTGATCGGCGCCGGGATCCGCTTCGTCGTCGCCGCCGTCGTGCTCGCCGCCGTCCTCGCGATCCTGCGGGGCCCCTCCGTGCTGCGCGTGCCGTGGCGCCGTCTCGGCACGGCCGCCCTCATCGGCCTGTTGCTGCTGACCGGCGGCAACGGCATGGTCGGCATCGCCGAGCAGCACATGTCCTCGGGCCTGGCCGCGCTGCTCGTCGCGAGCGTTCCGCTGTGGCTGGTGGTGTTCCGGGTGAGCACGGGCGACCGGCCGCCGGCGGCGACCGTCGGCGGGGTGCTCGTCGGCTTCGGCGGGCTGGCGCTGCTGACCCTCACGCACGGCGGCGGCTCGGGCGACGTGACCGGTGTGGTCGTGATCCTGCTCGCGTCGCTGTCGTGGTCGATCGGATCGTTCCTGTCCTCCCGGCTGCCGATGCCGGAGAACCCCTTCGCCGCCAGCGTGTACGAGATGGCCGCGGGCGGGCTCGCCCTGCTCGCCGCCGGGTTCGGGCGCGGGGAGGCGCTGCACGTCGGCGAGGTCTCGCGGGCGTCCTGGCTGGGCCTGGCCTACCTGATCGTTTTCGGCTCGCTCGTGGCCTTCACGTCGTACGTCTGGCTGCTCGGCAACGCACCGATCTCGCTCGTCGGGACGTACGCGTACGTCAATCCGGCGGTGGCGGTGCTGCTCGGCGTGGCGTTCGCCGGCGAGCACGCCTCGTGGACGATCCTCGCCGGCGGACTGGTCATCATCCTCGGGGTCGGGCTCGTCGTGTCGACGGAGCGCCGTCCCCGTACGGCCGCGCCCCCGGAGCCGGGCTCCGAGGGCGGGCCGGCCGTCGAGTCCCCGACTCAGGCGCGGCGGTAGGCCTCCGCGACGGCGAGGAACGCGTCGTTCTCCTCCGGCGTCCCGATCGAGACACGCGCGCCCTCGCCGGGGAACGGCCGGACGCTGACCCCGGCGGCGTCGCAGGCGGCGGAGAACGCCATGGTGTCCTCCCCGAGCCGCAGCCACACGAAGTTCGCCTCGGTCGGCGGCACGGTCCAGCCCTGGGCGAGCAGCGCGTCACGGACCCGCTCGCGCTCCTTCACGGTCGCCTCGACGCGCTCGAGGAGCTCGCCCTCGGCCCGCAGGGAGGCGATGGCGGCCACCTGGGCGACGGAGCTCACCGTGAAGGGCAGGTAGGTCTTACGAACCTGCTGGGCGACGGGCTCGTGCGCGACCATGAAGCCGATCCGCAGGCCCGCCAGTCCGTACGCCTTGGAGAAGGTGCGCAGGACGGCGACGTTCGGCCGGTCGCCGTACAGGGTGAGCCCGTCGGGGACCTCGGGGTCCCGGATGTACTCGTGGTACGCCTCGTCCAGGACGACGAGGCAGTCCTCCGGCACCCGGTCCAGGAACGCCTCGAGCTCCGGGCGCTTGACGACGGTGCCGGTCGGGTTGTTCGGGTTGCAGACGAAGATCAGCCGCGTCCGGTCGGTGATGGCGTCGGCCATCGCCCGCAGGTCGTGGGTCTCCTCGGTCAGCGGCACGCGGACCGAGGTCACGCCGGCCAGGTCCGCGAGGGTCGGGTAGGCCTCGAAGGACCGCCAGGCGTACACCACCTCGACGCCGGGCTCGCCGACGGCCTCCAGCAGCATCTGGGCGACCCCGACGGAACCGCAGCCGACGGCGACGTGCTCCGGCGGGACGCCGAACCGCTCGGCGATCGCCTCGATGAGCGCGACGCAGCCGTTGTCGGGGTAACGGTTGACGAGTCCGCCCGCCTCACCGATCGCCGTGAGCACCGAGGGCAACGGCCCGTACGGTGACTCGTTCGACGAGAGCTTGAACGACCGGCCCTCCGGTGACCGGGCGACCTTGCCCGGCTTGTACGCGACGTAGTCGTCGAGCACGGAACGGAAACGGGGACTGCGCTGCTCGGACACCCTTGTCCTCCCGGGACGGAGACGTACGGGGCCACTCTACGAAGCGGCGCCGGCCACTGTCGCCACCGACGGGTGGCCAGAGTGCGAAAACCGATATAGGGGTATTAACCGTTACAAAAGGTGTCCGCGCCATCGGGGGGGGAGATCGCATGAGCACCCTTGCGCAGACCGATATCGGCAGGAGCCTGCAAGGCTGGCTGGACGCCGCGGGGCGGATCGTGCCGAAGATCATCGTCTTCATCATCATTCTGGTCATCGGCTGGATCGTCGCGAAGGTGATCCAGCGTGTGGTCGCGGCCATCCTGCGGCGGCTGAACTTCGACCGCTTCGCCGAGCGAGGCGTGGTGGCCGACGCACTCCGGCGCGGCAGGTACGACGCGGCCGGCCTCCTGGCGCGGCTGGTGTACTACGCGATCCTGCTGGTCGCCCTCGAACTGGCATTCAGCGTCTTCGGGCCGAACCCGGTCAGCAACGTGCTGCGCTCCATCGTGGCCTGGCTGCCCAAGCTGGCGGTCGCCGTCATCATCGTGATCCTTGCCTCGGCCATCGCGCACGGGGTCCGCGACCTCCTCGGCGGCGCGCTCGGCGGGCTGTCGTACGGCCGCCTCCTGGCGAATCTGACCTCGATCTTCATCATCGCCCTGGGCGTCATCGCCGCCCTCAACCAGGTGGGCATCGCCACGACCGTCACCGAGCCGGTGCTCATCACCGTTCTGGCCACGATCGGCGCCATCCTCGCCATCGGCCTGGGCGGCGGGATGATCCGGCCGATGCAGCAGCGCTGGGAGCAGTGGCTGACGCGGGCGGAGACCGAGGCGAGGTCGGCCCGGACCGGCGCGTACGCACGCGGCCGCGAGGACGCCGCACGAGGCGCCGGGACGCCGACCGAACAACGGCACGAGCCCGCCGGAACGGCGACCGGGACGCCGCCGCCACACGAGACGCCCGGCGCACCGCCGGGGTCCCACGACAGACCCTAGAGATCCGCGGTACGGCCGGGGAGCTAACGGAGTTCCTGAAGCTCCTGGATGAGCGAGCAGACGGCGACCACCCGGATCGTCTCCCAGTCGAACTCCTCGTCCGGCCACCAGCCCCGCTCGATGGCGGCGTCGGTGAAGCCTTCGAGGTATTCCCGGAGGACGCGCAGGGTGAGCTCCTGGCCCGACCCCGCGACGATGTCGCGGATCGCCGCCGCGTGCTGGTCGACGGCGGCGGCGAGGCCCGGCATCCGCCCCATCGCCGCGACGCCTTCCTCACCGACCTCGCCGATCATCTGGCGTACGACTTCTCGTGCAACGTCCTCGGACATGCCAAGGAAGGTACCAAAACCGGACATATGCCCCATCACCCTGCCGGGCGCATCATCGGCGGGTGGAGTGACTCGGCGCTGCCCCGGCGGTACAGCCGGGCGGGCCGTCCGCCGTCCCGCGTCGTCGTACGGTCCGTCGGCACCAGGAACCCCTCCGCGTTGGTCACCTTCCGATGGAAGTTCCGGGGATCGAGCGGCGTGCCCCACACGATCTCGTACACCCGCCGCAACTCCGCGACGGTGAACTCCGGCGGGCAGAACGCCGCGGCGAGGGGGGAGTACTCCAGCTTGGCGCGGGCGCGCTCGACGCCGTCGAGGAGGATGCGGCGGTGGTCGAACGCCGCCTTGTCGCGCTCGGTCAGGTCGTCGACCGGGTCCCACAGCACCTGCGCCCGGCTGGAGGCGGGAAGATCCGGGGCGAGCCCGAGGTAGGCCACGCTGACCACCCGCTGGCGCGGGTCGCGGTCCGGATAGCCGTACGTCGCCAACTGCTCCAGGTGCACGCGCACCCCGGCCAGGCCCGCCCGCTCGGCCATCAACCGCTGGGCCGCGACGGGCAGGTCCTCGTCGAGCTGGACGAAACCGCCGGGCAGCGACCAGGCCCCGGCGTACGGCGGCCGGTCACGGCGCCAGACGAGCGCGGAGAGCCGATGCTCGCGAACCGTGAGGACGACGAGATCGACGGTGACGGCAACCCGCGCGTCGGTCATACCCCGTACGCTATCGGGCCGCACGGCCTCCGAAGGCCCGGAGCGAGGGCTCCGGACCTTCGTCTCATGCGGCCTCGGCGGGCCGTTCCATGCGACCTCGGCGGCCCCGTCGGTCAGGCGGCGCCGCCGGCGTCGACGGCCTTGTCCGGCGCGGCCGGCCTGCCGTTGCGGACGGCGAGGTCCTGCTGCCCGTTGTTCATCGACGCGAGCAGTTGGCGGGCGACGCCGAGGCCGGTGCCGCCGAGGGTGAGCGCCTTGGCGAGCATGTCCTCGACGCCCTCCGCCCCGTTGAGCACGACCATGTTGTCGACGTTGCCGAAGACCTTCGCGCCGGCCGCGACGATCTCGGGCCAGTTCTCGGCGAGCTGCTGGGCGATGACCGCCTCCTGGTTCTCCGCGAGCGCGTCGGCCCTGGCCTTGATCGCCTCCGCCTCGGCGAGACCCTTCACCCGGGTCGCCTCGGCCTCGGCCTGGCCGGTCATCTTGGTGGACTCCGCCTCGGCCCGGGCCTTGGCCACCGCCGCCTGCCGCTCGGCCTCGGCGAGGGTGACCCGCTCGTACGCCTTCGCGTCGGCCGGCTTGCGGACCTCAGCCTCCAGGGCCTTCTCCCTGCGGTCGGCCTCCAGTTCGGCGTTCTTGGTCTCCTTCAGGATGACCTGCTGCCGGGCCTCGGCCGCGGCCTGGTCGACCTGGCCCTGGTATTCGCGCTTCTTGATCTCGGTGTCACGGATCTGGGCGGCGTTGGCCTGCTCGGCCATCTGCTCCGCCTGGGTGGCCTCCTGGTTGCGCTGGGCCTGCGCGATACGGGCGGCCGAGGCGACGGCGGCGGAGTTCGGCTTGCCGAGGTTGTCGATGTAGCCGACCTCGTCCTCGATGTCCTGGATCTGCAGCGAGTCGACGACCAGGCCGAGCTTGCCCATCTCGTCGGCGGAGGAGGTGCGGACCTGGTTGGTGAGCCGGTCGCGGTCGCGGAGCAGGTCCTCGACCGTGAGGTTGCCGACGATGGAGCGCAGGTGCCCGGCGAACAGCTGGTGCGTCTTGTCGTCCATCTGCTTCTGCTGGTCGAGGAAGCGGCGGGCGGCGTTGGCGATGGACGTGAAGTCGTCCCCGACCTTGTAGATCACCACGCCTCGCACGTGCACCTTGATGCCCTGCGAGGTCACGCAGGTGACCTCGAGCCCGGAGACCCGGGTGTCCAGCGACAGCCGCCGGCAGGTCTGGAAGCCGGGGAGGATCAGGGTGCCCTTGCCCGTAGTGATCTTGAAGCCGAGACTCTCGGCGGTGTCCCGGTTGTGCGCTCTGGCGCCGAGACCGGAGATGATCAACGCCTCGTTGGGCTCCGCGACCCGCCAGATCGCCTTGAAGACGATGATCAGGATGATGATGGCGACGACCACACCGATCGCCACGGCGACTATCGGCATCGCTCCTCCTAGGGAGCCGTGCGGTTATGACGTCAAATAGACGCAGAAGAGACGTAGACGGTTCGCGGTGGGTGGTAATCCATCACGACCACGAGGGAGCCCACCGGCATCTCCTCCCCCTGGATCGCCGGGTAGGCGTAGAACGCCTCGACCCCGCCGCGAATCGGGATCATCACCTCGCCGACCAGGCCTGGACCGATCTTGCCGGTCACCCGGCCCTGCCTGCCCACCACCGCGTCCTCCTTCTTCCACGGGAACGTTACCCGCGACGATGATCCCGCCTCTAGAGTCCGGCCCGCGGTTGTTCGGCGGCGGGCGGTCCGCCTACGGCAGGATGCGCTCGGCCTGCTGGTAGGCCTGCTGGGCGAGGCGTTCGGCCTCGTCCTGGGTCGCGCCCGGTCCGTACAGGGTGAGGGCGGCGAGGTACCCACGCGAGCGCAGCACGACGGACCAGGTCTTCACCATCGTCGTGCCCGCCGTCGTCGCGACGCCGACGCTCCGGGAGCCCTCGCCGATGCGCGTGCCGCGCGCCTCGACGACCGAGCCGGTCAGCCAGCGGTCGCCGACCCTCGTCCGGAAGCTCTTGCACGAGGCGGGCACGCGGAGCCCGACCTGCTGGGCGGCGACGGCCGGCCCGACCGCCATCAGCGTCTCCGAGGCGGTCTGGTCCCGCCCCTTGGCGAACGCGATGAACGCGGACGGCGCGGACCAGACCGCCTTATTCGAGGAGACGGCGCGCGTCGACGACGCGCACTCGGGTTTGTCGAATTTCGCCGCCTGTTGCATCTGAAGGGAATTTCGCACCGCGGTGAGCGCACCGTACTGCCCCGATTGCGGCACTCCTGAACGCTCATATCCGGGAATGTCGGTGAGCAGCGCCTGAGTCAACTGGTCGGCGTTGTACGCCTCCGAGGTGGGCGGCCCCGTCGGCGCCGTGGCCGTCGGCGCGGGCGTCCTGTCCTGGCCACAGCCGGCCGCGGCCAAGAGCAGCAAAACGATGGCGTAGAAGCTACGGGTTGTCACATCGAATGACGATATCGCACTTACCGACTCGGTCCATCGAACGCCCGCGATTCACCGCCGCCGCCACATGCACGGTAAAAAGGAAGTGTGATGCCGAGGGCGCATCCACATTGTCCGACTCAGTGGGCTATTCGGGGGAAACGAATGCTCCGCAAATCGTTCGTCATCATTTCGATAATGCTGCTCGCCCTGTCCGGGTGCGGCGGCGGGACCAAGAGCCGGCCGGAGGCACAGCCCCCGGCCGCCGGCGCGCCGGCGGCGACCCCGGGCGCTGCGGGCGCCCAGGAGCAGACCGCCACCCCGGCGGCCTGCCCGACCAAGAGGGAGAGGCATTTCGTCAAGACGCGGTTCCTCGCCAACGCCGGCCTGGCGGCGGGCACGTTCCGGCGCTACATCTACCGGCCGTTCCGGGAGGGCGCCTTCAACAGCGGCGCTCCCAAGCGGAAGCGGACGATCGTCAAGGCGGCCGCGGCCGCGATCTTCGCCTTCGACCAGCTCCGGCGGGCCAGGGCGAACGCGCAGGCCGACCCGACCCTGTGCAAGACGCTCATCGGGCCGATCGACAAGCTCAGCGCGTCGATGAAGGACCTGCACGGCAAGTTCAAGGGCGGGCAGGCCGACCCCACGGCGATCGGCTCGGCCGAAAGCGGGATCGCCGGCTTCCACAAGGACGCCGCCGGCGCGGGCGCCGGTTTCCAGGACAAGGCGCCGCCGGCGAGCGCGGTCGGCGGCTGAGACGGCCGTCCGGTGACGACCCCGTGGTTCCCGCCGTCATGGGCCACGCGGTCGTCACCCTCCGGTAGACGGGCCGGACACGGGTTAGGCTCGGCGGGTGACAACGCAGCCGGGCCCTTCGGGGGACACACGACTGGCGAGCTGGCCCGCGTTCGTCCGCGAGCTGGACGCCACCCTGTCCGTCCACGCGCAGTACGTGCTGTGGGGCAACCTGCACGACAGCTTCCTCGTCCCCGACGAGGGCCGGTTGTTCCCGCTGCGCGAGCTGCTCTGGGAGGCGCTGCGCCGCAGCGGCTACTCCTTCATGATCGTCTACGATCGCGTCGACGGGCTGCGCGTCCACCCCGCCGACGACAAGGCCGCCGCCGACGCCGCGGCGAGCCTCTTCGGCAGCCGCGTCGACGAGCGGAAGGCCCCCTCCCTCGAGGGCCTCCGCACGTACCTCAGCGCGCTGGCCCGCCCGACCCGGCAGGTCCGCGCCGCGTTCGTCATCGACTACGCCTCCCGGATCGCGCGCAGTCCGACCGACCTCGAGCCCGCCGAGCGCGACTTCTTCGTGTTCTGCGAGAAGCTGGCCCGGACCGCGCTGCCGGTGCGCGGCGACGGCGACCGGCCGAAACCGCTGTACAACCCGGTCATCTGGCTGGCCGGACGCCCCGGCGACCTTCCGCCGTGGTTCACCGCCGACAACGACGCGGTCCGCGAGATCGCCATCCCGCGGCCCCACCTCGGCGACCGGCAGCAGACCGCGCGGCTGCTGGCCCGCGCGTTCGAGGCGACCGACGCCGGCGTCGACGTCACCGACGACTTCGCCCAGGAGGCGGAGGGCCTCACGCTCCAGGCGATGATCGAGATCACCCGGCTCGCCAAGGAGCGCGACGTCCCGCTGCAGGACCTGCCCGACGCCGTCCGCACGTACAAGCTGGGTGTGCTGGACAACCCCTGGAAGCGCGAGCACCTGCGCCGGCGCATCGTCGAGGGGGAGGAGCGGGTGCCGTCCCGCGTCGTCGGGCAGCCGCAGGCGGTCACCAAGACCCTGGACATCCTCAAGCGCGCGGTCCTGGGCCTGTCGGGCGCGCAGGCCGCCCGCGCCTCAAGCCGCCCGCGCGGCGTGCTGTTCTTCGCCGGGCCGACCGGCGTCGGCAAGACCGAGCTGGCCAAGGCCATCACCTCGCTGGTGTTCGGCAACGAGGACGCCTACCTCCGCTTCGACATGAGCGAGTTCTCCGCCGAGCACGCCGGGGACCGGCTCATCGGCTCGCCGCCGGGCTACGTCGGCTTCGAGGCCGGCGGCGAGCTGACCAACGCGGTCCGCCAGGACCCGTTCCGCGTGATCCTGTTCGACGAGATCGAGAAGGCCCATCCGCGCATCCTCGACAAGTTCCTGCAGATCCTGGAGGACGGGCGGCTCACCGACGGCCGCGGCAACACCGCGTTCTTCTCCGAGTCGGTCCTCGTCTTCACCTCCAACCTCGGCACCCGCGGCATCACGCCCGGCATGCCGTACGAGGACCTGGAGGCCCAGGTGCGCAGCGCGATCACCGATCACTTCACCACCGCACTGAACCGCCCGGAGCTGCTCAACCGCTTCGGCGACAACATCGTGATCTTCGACTTCATCGGCCCCGAGGCGGCGAACACGATCTTCGATCTGCAGCTGGCCAACATCTGCCGGCGCGTGAGTGATGAACACCACATGAAGCTCCGGCTCTCGGACGAGGTGACCGCGACCCTGCGCGCCTGGTGCACGAGCGAGCTCGACAAGGGCGGCCGGGGCATCGGCATGGCCCTGGAGTCCTACTTCATCAACCCGCTGGCCCGCGCGCTGTTCGACCTGGGGCCGGCCACCGACGTGACGGTCTCGGGCGTGCACCGCGACGGCAGCATCGTCCGGCTGGACCTGCGGTGATCACCGACGAGGCGGGTGGCCAGGAGCGGACACTGCTGTTGGCCAAGGCGCATTTCCCGGTCACCACCCTGGGACCCGGCCGCCGGGCGGGCATCTGGACCCAGGGCTGCACGATCCACTGTCCCGGCTGCCTGTCCCGTGACACCTGGGCGGCCGATCCGCGCACGGCCATCCCGGTGGCCACGGTTCTGGGCTGGTTGCGGTCGCTGACCGGTGTGGAAGGCGTCACCATCTCGGGGGGCGAGCCCTTCCAGCAGCCGGAGGCGCTGCGCGCGCTTTTGCTCGGCATTCGCGCCTGGGCGTCGCCCGAGATCGACATTCTGGTGTACAGCGGATACGCCGCGTCACGACTTCGCCGATCCGCCCGCAGCCGCGAACTCCTCGAGTTGTGTGATGCGGTGGTCGCGGGACCGTACATTGAACGCCTGAACCAGGCAGATCGGGGGCTTCGCTGGCGTGGATCGTCGAACCAACAGCTCATCACCGTCAGCGACCTTGGCAGGAAACGCTATGGTGACGCGAGGGGCGAAGAAACCCCCCATATGCAGGTTTCGGTGGAAGACAACCGTATCTACTACATCGGGATTCCTCGGAGGGGCGACATGGAGCGGCTGACGGAGCGCCTCTCGCTCTCCGGGGTACACGCCGGGGAGGTTTCATGGCGCCCCTGACATGCCCGGTCTGTGCCGCTCCGGTACGGCAAGGGGATCTCATCTGCATCAACTGCGGAGCGAACCTGGCCCGGCGGGATGCACCCCCGGCGCCCCAGCAGCCCGGCGGTTACCCGCCGCAGGACCAGGGGCAGGCGCCGTACCAGCAGCAGCAGTACGGCCAGCCGCAACAGGACCAGCAGCAGCCCTACGGCGCGCCGCCGCAGCAGTACGGCCAGCCGCAGCAGGACTACCAGCAGCAGCCGTACGGCGCGCCGCAGCAGTCCCCGTACGGCCAGGACCAGCAGCCGCAGTCCTACGGCGCCCCGCAGGACCAGCAGCAGTACGGTCAGCCGCAACAGGACCAGCAGCAGCCCTACGGCGGGCAGCAGCAGCAGTACGACCCGTCTCCGTACGGCGGCGCGCAGCAGTCCTACGGCGCGCCGCAGGACCAGCAGCGGGGCAACCAGTACCCGTCGCCGCAGAACCAGCCCGGCGGGTACGGCGCGCCGCAGCAGGACCCGTCCCCGTACGGCGGCCACCAGCAGCAGGACCAGCAGCAGCCCTACGGCGGGCAGCAGCAGTACGCCCCGCCGCAGCAGCAGGGGTACGGGGGCGGATACGGCGGCCCCGGCGCGCCGCACGTGCCGCCGCCGCCGCGCGAGCCGACCATGACCGGCGGCGAGTCGACGGCCTCGTTCACGCCGTTCTGCCCGCACTGCGGCGCCGACATCCCCGACGTCGGCAACCCGGTCTGCGTCTCCTGCCTGCGCCCGCTGCACGACCAGGGCGGCGGCCCCGGCCCGCAGCAGATCACGATCTTCATCCAGTTCTCCTCGGGCGAGGTGCAGGTCGGCGCCGGACAGGAGCTCGTCCTCGGCCGGGACCCGGTGCAGTCGCCGGTCTCCGGCACGTTCTCCCGGTTCGACAACGTGTCCCGGCGCCACGCGGTGGTCGGCCTCGACGGCAGCGGCCAGGCATGGGTGCGCGACGAGCGCTCCACGAACGGCACCTTCGTCAACGACCGACGGCTGGGACCGGGCGAACAGGCGCCGATACGGGACGGCGACTCCATACGGCTCGCCGCCGACGCGCGCGGCCAGGTCAGGTTCGGCCGCTGAGGTGGTCTCGTCCGTGTCGGCCCGGTCCCGGATCTCCGGGGCCGGGCCGGCGTGGATCGGCCGCCGGCCGTCCCCACGACGGCCGTCCCCGCGCGTTCATCCGCGTCCCGGCGAGATCGGCCGGATCATCCGCGCGGAGGTCCCTGAGGGCCGCGAGCGCGCCGCACAGCGCCCAGTACGCCTCTCAGTAGAGGCCACCGCCGTGAACGAAGACACCGGCCCGGGGCTCGACCGGCCGGCCCGCCCCTGCCGTCACGCTCACGACGATCACCCCTCCCCCCGAGAAGTCCCGACAATGCGGCGTGCACCAAAGCTCGCCAAATGGGTATACGACACGGGGCAAGAGCTGAGTCGTGGTGGCACGGATGAGTATGACCTCGAATGAGGGGCACGGTGAGACAGACATGCGAGGGCTCGTTATGGTGGCCAGGCACTCCATAACGCAGTCCTGGCAGCCACCACCGAACGATTCGGCCGGCCCCATGAACGAGATGAAGTTCACGGCGGAACAGCTGCCAGGCGTGCGTCGCTTCACCGAGGAGCACGCCCGCCGATACAAGGTCGACGAAGACCTGCTCGGCGACCTGGTGATCGCCGTCAACGAGATCGCCACGAACGCCGTACGACACGGGTCGTCCCACGCCGAGCTGCACATGTGGACCGAGAACGGCCGCGTCATCGCGGAGATCCACGACAGCGGCACCTGGACGCTCCTCGCCGACCCCGGCGGCAGCCCGCCTCCACCGGAGGCCGAGGGCGGCATGGGCATCTGGGTCGCCCGCCAGATCTGCTCGGCCGTCCACATCAGTACGGGAATCAGCGGCACCGTCGTACGATTGGAACTCTCTCCGACAGCGCGGTACATCTGACCGGTACCGTGGGTCCTCCAAGGCCGAGGGGGGCACCATGGCAGCGCTCGAACTATCCTCCAGCCGGCATGGCGATCGCACCGTCCTGCGTATCAGTGGCGAGTTGGACATCATCAGCCGGGCTGAGCTCGTCACGTTCCTGGACAAGACCATCAAGGAACACGGCGGCAAGATCATCCTCGACCTGACCGGCCTGGACTTCATGGACACCAGCGCGCTCAGCACGGTCGTCTCCTACTGGAAGCGCCTGACCGCCGGCGAAGGCGGCTTCCTCGCCCTGGCCGGCGCCCAGTACCGCACCGCTCGCGTCCTGTGGATAACCGGCCTGGCCCAGCGCCTCCCCATGTACGACGACGTCGCCGCCGCCCTGGCCGACACCGAGAGCCGCACCTGAGACGACGCCTGGGCGCCGCGCAGTAGGACAGCGGGGCTTTGAGACAGGCCCTAAGGCTCCCTCGCGCCCGAGCTGCGCCCCCGCCGACCGACACGCGCCCCGCCACCGGCCACGCAGCCTCCGCACGAACCGGTCGCGTAGGCCGGCGCCGCGGCGGCGACGGCCCAAGAGGAGCCGACGCGGCGGTCGCCAGGACCGCGGCCCTGCAACGCACGCCGAAGACTCGAAAAAGGGCCGCCCGCAGGCCGCCATTCCGGGAAATTCCGCCCCGCCGAGCCGGCTTCTCCGAGCTTTCGGTATGGCATCCGGGAGCACCCACCACACATAGCGGAAGATCAAGATAAAACCGCCAGCGAATTTTATCTTAGGAAGGATACGTTTATCCTGCCATGTACGCTAAGGTGCTACAGGTAGGATACAAGGCCCGTTCGGCCGCAAGGAGGACCGTGGATCCCGGAACCGACGAATTCGCCGACAGAGCCCTGAGATTCTCGCGCAATCCACTCGGCATCATTGCGCTGTTCATTGTCTTAATCTACGGACTGGCCGCCCTCGTCACAACCTTCGCCAGCTCTCTCTCCAGCGGAGAGAGGCTACCCTTGATCTACTTTCTGATCATTTTTCCGGTATTGATATTGGGCGTCTTCGCCTGGCTCGTCAGCAGACACAGCAATAAGCTCT
The DNA here is from genome assembly GCF_039542035.1 of Actinoallomurus liliacearum. Lineage (NCBI taxonomy): Bacteria > Bacillati > Actinomycetota > Actinomycetes > Streptosporangiales > Thermomonosporaceae > Actinoallomurus > Actinoallomurus liliacearum. The sequence goes on along the minus strand of NZ_BAABHJ010000040.1, from coordinate 545,357 downwards.
TCGCTCCAAGCGATTTCAAGGACGAGAGCAACTACGTCAAGGTACTCTCGGCGACCGCGTCGCTGGCCGTGGCATCCGCGCAGAAAGACCAGAACCCCTCGGCAGATGACATCCGCACGATCGTGAGTGCCGTCAGGGAGTCGACTCGGACGACCGGGCAGATCGCCGAAGCGCCGTACTGGCGTCATCATCTGCTCTGGGTGGACGATAACCCGCAGTTCAACACCTACGAACGCAGCGCCTTCGAAGCCATAGGCCTCGATGTGAGCATATCGCTTTCGACAGATGACGCATTGGAGAAGCTCGAGAGCCAGCGGTTCGCTGCAATCATCTCGGATATGGGCCGCCGCGAAGGCCCAAAAGAGGGCTACGTACTGCTCGACGCCCTCCGCCGGCACGGCAATCAGACTCCATTCTTCATCTACACCTCATCGAACGCTTTGGATCACAAGCTGGAAACACTGGAACGCGGCGGCCAAGGCTGCACCGCTGAGGCGCAGGACCTGTTCCGCATGGTGATGAGAGCAGTTGTGAGTCGATAGCTTTCGGGATCCGTCCGGGCCGGGCTGCGCGCGGCGAGGTCTAGAAGGTCTGGTCGTAGACCAGCCCGAGCGCGAGTTCCGCCAGGAGGCCGATGGGGAGCACGACGAGCAGCCAGCGCGCCAGATCCACGTAGCGGCGTCCGCGCAGCCCGAGCAACATGCCCACCGCGACGCCGAGTCCCGCGAACAGGACGGCGCTCGCGGTGTAGTGGAGGCGCCACCAGTAGGCCACGATGGCCTCCGCGAGGAACGCCGCCGCGAGCACCGCGGCTCCCAGCCCGCGCAGTCGGCCGTGCCCGCGCCACCACAGCCGACCGGCCGCCCCGAGCACGGGCCCTCCGGCCACCGCGCAGCCACCCCAGAACAGCAGGATCCCGTGCCCGCCCCCGGCGAAGTAACCGCGCGCCGCCGCCGTGACGTAGTACCCGACCAGCTCGAAGACGCAGGTCGCCAGCCCGGCCACCGCGGCTCCCCAGGGCCGCCGCTGCAGGGCCCCGACCGCGAACGCCGGAGCGAGCCAGGGACTCGCGGCGTTCACCAGGCTGTTCCACGGCAGGTCGAGATACTTCTGCAGGACCTCCGTCACGGCACCCATCACGATCCCGATCACCGGAGCGGCCAGGATCCGTACACCCCAGGACGGAATCGCGGACCGAGCGGTCGTCTCGTCTTCGCGGGCCTCGGTGCCTGTCACGTCGGCGACGATGCCACACTTCCGCCGCTCTGCGGCCGGCTTCGGCAAGCCGAATGCGCGGCCGCATGGGCGTCCTGAGCCAAGCCGGGTCAGTGCCGCTTCGAGGGCGAATCTCCGGCGATGGTCCGCTGACGGTCCGCTTCACGGGCGAGCACGAAGACCATGTCATTGATCGTGCCGTCGCCGTACCGTTCCTTGAGTCGGCTCAGCACCCCCTTGCGGCTCGCTTCGGCGAGCATGCCGGTCAGCGCGAAGTATGGGACCTCACGACCTGCGGAAAAATCGTCGTGTACGGCTCGAGCGACGTCCACCAGATCCGAATGCGGAGCCGATTCGGCAAGGACCATGTACGAGGCGTCTTTGAGATCCATGAAGGAATCCTAGGCACTCCGACCACCACACCTCGGGGTGTTTCACAGCTCCGGTCCAGACGTAGCGGGTGGTGGTGGCCAGAAGCGGCCGTACCTGCGAGTTACGTCCTCGGCGACCTCGCGAATCTCGGGATCGTCGTGGGTGACCGCCCGGTCCGCCAATTGACGCAGCAGCGGCCATGCTCCGACATGGGCGAGGAGTTCGGCCAAGCGCAGGTGATCATCGGCGTCAGCCGTCTTCAAAAGGCCGGACACCATCGGGGTGAGCATGGGCCAGAGACGGTCGGGCGGTATGCGGTGCACCACCCTGCGCGCCTGGAGCGCCCATCGGTGGGACATGGAAAGCCCGACTAGTTGGGGCAGCACGTCGGGGGCGTCTTCAGAAAGCGAGTCCAGGAAGCCGAGCGCGGAGCCCTGCTGCCAGGCATCGCCGGAAAGTGCGGCTTTCACGACTTCCGATCGACCTTTTGCGTTCCGGTAGAAGTCGGCTCGGCGGCGGACGAGTTCCTTCTCGGCCGCAACGACTGCGTCCCACAGGTCTTGGTCACCACGGTCGTTCATGAGTGCTCTCCTAAGCGTCAGGCCGCCGGACCGAGGTCGCGGCCGTCGACGACCTCAACGTGGGTGATAGCCATGATCGTGTTATCCGATGGATCGACGATCCGCAGCGCCTCAACGATGTCGGAGACCAATCCGGGGAAGGCGTCGGCCAGGCGAGGGCGCCGATCTGTGGTCACGATCCAGACGGTACGCGTCCGGCGCTGTGGGAGGACGCCGGATGGAAAGATGATCGCGGCGCTCCGAGGGAAGTGAAAGCAGGTACTGCCGAATGTTCGTCGCGCGGTCCGGTCCGTCTCGCCGTGGTCTGCTGGTGGCCGCGGCGCTCCTGCCGCTGGCGGGCTGCGACTCACGTGACCGCCCGGTCTCCACGGCGTCCCCGGCGCCGACTCGCAGCGCCGCCCCTTCCCCGGGCACGTCGCGGTTCGCGGCGCTCGAACGCGAGCACCGCGCCCGGCTGGGCGTGTACGCCCTGGCCACCGGTACCGGCGCCACGATGGCCTATCGCGCGGACGAGCGGTTCGCGTTCTGCTCCACCTTCAAGGCACTCGCCGCGGCCGCGGTCCTGCACCGGAACCCGCTCGGTCATCTGGACAAGCGCGTCACCTACACCAGGGCCGACGTCGACTCCATCTCACCCATCACCCAGAACCACGTCGCGACGGGCATGACCATCCGGCAGCTGTGTGATGCCGCCGTCCGCTACAGCGACGGCACGGCCGGCAATCTGCTGATGCGCGACATCGGCGGTCCGGCGCGGCTGACCGCCTATCTGCGCGAGCTCGGCGACGGCGTCAGCCGGATGGACGACTACGAACCCAAGCTGAACAGGATCCCGCCGAAGGACCCGCGCGACACGACCACTCCTCGGGCGATCGCCGCCGCGTACCGGGAACTGCTGCTCGGTACCGCGCTGACCGCCGACAAGCGCGCCCTGCTCACGGACTGGCTGCACCGCAACACCACCGGCGGGAAACGCATCCGGGCCGGGCTCCCCAGGGGGTGGACGGTGGCCGACAAGACCGGAACCGGCGACTACGGCCGAGCCAACGACATCGCCATCGTGTGGCCGCCCCACACCGCCCCGCTCGTGATCGCCGTCATGTCCGACCGGCCCGGGTACCACACGCCGCCCGTGGACGCCCTGATCGCCGAGGCCACGAAGCGAATCGTCGCCGCGCTGACCTGAGGTCAGCGGTCGCCGCCCTGGTCGAGAAGGTGGGCGTTCATCGCTGCCGCCGCGTCGGCGAGTTCGGGAATCTCCACGACGGTGATCCCGGCGGCCTCCAGGGCTCGTACTCCGTGGGCGTCCGAGACGAATACCGGTGGTTCGCGCCATGCGGTGACCACCCGCCGGATCGGGGAGTCGATGATCAGCTCGGAGCAGGTCCGGGGCCGGGAGCTGCGGCGTGTGCAGGGCTCGAGGGAGCTGTACAGCGTGGCTCCGGGCAGCCGCTCGTCGTCGGGCGCGATCTTGCTCAGCGCGGACTCTTCGGCGTGGAAGTGCGGTCGCTCGCGCGAGAAGCCTCGGGAGATCTCGGCTCCGTGCTCATCGACGATCACACACCCGACCGAGAACGCGGTGTCGCTGGGTGGGCACTGTTCGGCCAGGTCGATGGCGAGGGACAGCCATCGACGATCTTCGGGGCGGCTGGACGGTGTGGAGGACAACTAGGTGACCTTCTCCTTGGGGAGGTAGCGCAGGAACGCGATGTCCCCGATGGTGCGGGCCTCCGCGAGCGTCATCCGGTTCCCCGGCCCGGACGGGAAGTCGCCCGGGTTGACGAACCGCGGGGCATCGGGGTCGCCGAGGAAGAACGGCGCGATGGCGAGGTGGATCTCATCGGCGAGGCCGGCGGTCAGGAACTGGGTGTGGATCGTCCCGCCGCCTTCGACCATGAGCCGTCCGACCCCCCGCCGACCGAGATCATCGAGCATGCCCTCGAGATCGAGACTGGCGCCGAGCCCGGCGACGTCGGCCAGGTCCCCCAGCCGCGCGCGCAGACCGGGGACGGCCGCATCGGGGCAGTAGATGAGCTTGTCCCCGCCGTGGTGCCAGAACTTCAGGTCACGGTCCAGGTCCCCGCTGCGGGTGATCGTGATCTTCAGCGGGTACGGCGGGAGGCCGCGCGCCTCGCGCTCGTCGCGTCGCCTGGCGGACTTCACCAGCAGCCGCGGGTCGTCCCGCCGGAGGGTCGTCGCCCCGATCAGGATCGCGTCGGACTCGGCGCGGACCTGGTCGACCCGGTCGAAGTCGGCCTCGTTCGAGAGCCGTAGCCGGTCGGGACCAGTGTCGTCGATGTACCCGTCCACGGAGGTGGCGACGCTGAGCAGGACGTACGGACGCGTCGTCATGCGCTGCGGGAGATGGACGACAATGACCCGATGACCCGTACCACGGAAGCCCCCTCAGTAGATCTCGCTCAGATCATCCCGGACTTGAGCGCCTACGCGAGTACCACCGTACGGTTGCACCCCCGACCCGGTAGTCCCGGCCCTCGGGACAGTCACATCGGAGGGCCCCTGCTGTGGCCGGCCACGGAGTCATGGCCGCACTGCGAGGCCCCCGACTGCGACCAGTATCCCGGAGAGGATCCGGGATCTCCGATGGTCGCCCTGGCTCAGCTGACCGCCGCGGACTTCCCGGAGATCGCCTTCCCCGAGGGAGCGGACCTGCTCCAGATCCTCTGGTGCGTCGGCTACCACTGCTGCAGTAAGCATGCCCCCTGCCGGGTCGTCTGGCGGCGGGCCGCCGAGGTGACCGAGATCCTCGAGGCCCCGCCCGAGCCGGATCTCGAGGGCGAACTCCCCGGGTTCTACGAGACCTACATCCCGCGTCCGTGCGTCCTGCATCCGGAACGGCTGATCGAGTACCCCTGGCTCGAGGACCTCCCGGACGACCTGAAGGACCGCGTCCGGGCATGGGACCGGGACACGGATCTGTACGAGGACCTGTCGACCGCCCCCGGCTTCAAGATCGGCGGAACCGTGATCCACGGATCGGCGCCGAGCGGGCTGACATGCGTCGCCTGTGACGCCCCGGCCACCCTGCTCCTGCAGCTCGACAACGGTGAGGGCGATGGCCGGTGGTGTGCGATCGAGGACCGTGACCTGGCCTACGGGACACCGGAGTACGAGCAGGCCTACACGCCGACCGGGATGATGGTCGACGTCGGCCCCGGAGGACTCTTCGCCTGCTCGGCCGACCCTGAACACCCGGTGCTCTTCTACAGCCAATGAGCAGGCCGTGTTCCGGCCGTGATGCACTTCCTCGAGGCGATGGGCTGGCTGGCGCTGTTCGTCGTCGGGCTCCCTGCGCTCGGGTACCTGCTCGTGATGCTCTTAGCGAGGCCGCGGCCCCCGGCGACCTTCGCCGCCGGTTACTGGTACACGGTCCCCGCGGACCCGGAGTACATGGTGACGCCCTTCCACGATCACTTCTTCTGCTCCCCCGAGGAGGCCTCTGCCGCGGGGTTCCACGGACCCTGACATCGTCGGCTACGCGTGGTCGGCGGGCTGCCTGGCTGCGGGACCGGATCCTTTTCCAGGGCGAGCGGGAGCGGTACGCGGCAGCGCCGGTCGATGAGGTGATCAGGCCTCGCGCGTGTAGCTGACGTCGAAGTCCTTGCACCAGTCCAGTGCGTCGGATGAGGCCTCCCACGCGCCGGAGATCGTACGTCCGTCGGAGCCGAAGGTCGCGGAGAAGCGCTGATTGAAACCCGGCGCCTCCCGGTACATCGTCCAGACGCCGTCGACCACGTTGAGCCGGTAGACCCGGAAGACGCCCCGCGCGTCGGCGTAGAGCATGGTGAACTCGTCGCGGGAGTCGTCGAGCCCGATGATCGAGGTGACCGGCATGGGTGAGTGGGCCGCCCAGTCGGTGTCGAGCACCTCCGCGGGTTCGGCGTACGTGTACTGACGCATGAACGCGGCATCCTCAACCCACTCGAATCGCGCGTGCGCGAACCCCATCGACCGCCCGTCGACGATCGCCTCCATCCTCCATCCGCCCAGTAGGGCCTCCAGCCGCTTGAACGCCGGGTTCCGCATGCCCTGCTCCTTCTCGGTCGCCGTCACAGGTAAGACCACCTGAACGACCAGAAGTCATCGGCACCGCGACTCGGCGACGCCACGGAAACGGCATCGTCGTCCCGACCGACACGATCACGGTCGGCGCGGACTCGCTACCGGCGTCCGCCGAACTCCCACGCGTGGACCTCGATGTCGGCGTACCGGTCCGAGGCCAGGACGGCGCGGGCCATGTCCGGATCCGGCGCCCTGACCAGCACCGCCGTACCCAGCCAGGTGGTGCCGTCGTCGGACAGCAGTGGCCCGTAGGCGATCAGCTCGTCCTGATCGGGCGGCAGAGCGAGTTCGGCGTCCTTCACCGGGCCGAGGCCGAGCACCAGGAACCGGTTGCCGCCGGTCCGGCCACCGGGGAACTCCCACATGGTGCGTCCCAGCATGTTGCGCCACCGGCGCAGCAGCACGTCCCGGTACACGCCGGCCTGGTGGTTCGGCTCGTCGAAGGCGAACGCGCGGGCGGCGGCGGGATCGGGCAGGTCGACGATGTGCACGCTGCCGGTGGGCGTCTCGCCGTCGCCGGCGAAGGTCGGGCCGCGGGCGATCAGCTCTTTCTCGTACCGGTCCATGTAGGACCAGTGCTCTTCCCCCAGCTCGCCGCGCAAGGCCGCGGAACCGGGCCGGTCCCGGTGGTAACAGAAGAACTCCACGCCCCACAGTGTCCACTGTCGTCGCACATCCGCCCGACCGACCCCGACCCGAATCCCACGAGCCGAGAGGGGCCCGGCTACGCCGAGTGGTCCGAAGCACACCGGTCCTCGTGGTCACCATGAGGCGGCGTCGGCATAGGGCCGGGTCCAGACGGTGACGTGCAGCATCACGGACTTGGTGAACGCCGCGTGCATGCGGTCGACCTGCTCGGGCGAGGCACCCTTGGCGGCCAGGTACTCGCGCGCCGTGGCGATCACGACGGCGGTGAAGCCGAGCAGGTACCGCATCGGGATGTGGTCGAGCGAGTCGGCGTGGTCGGTGAGGTTCTTCTTGGCCCGGGTGTGACGCAGCCCGATCTCGTGCTGGTAGTTCAGCCAGTCCTGGTCCAGGGGACGGGTGCAGGCGTCGATGATGAACCGGGCGAAACGGGGCTTGCTGGCGGCGCCGTACTCCGGGTTGGGCGTGCCATCCGGATGACCGGAAAAAGGGCGCATGAACGGCAGGTCGCCCAGCCGCGCCCGGTACGCGTCGACCATGTCGTCGGCCTGGTCGGCGAGGATCACGGCCGCCTCGCGCAGCGCCTCCTCATCCTCGGGCGTCAGCCCCACGACGGCCTTCAGCCGCTCCAGCTCCTGGAGGGTCAGTGGCGAGGTGGCGGACGCCGCGGTGCCGTAGGTGTAGCCGGGGATCCGCTCGGGGTGCTCGACCACCGACTCGGATATCGGCGTGTGATCACTCATCCTGCTCCTCCCTGGTGAAGCCATACCCGCACGCTAGGCGCGGGACGATTCCACGACGGTCGAAGCATCACCTCGGCGAGCGGGTTCGACGGCGCGACGGCGTGCGGCGGAGTGGGGTGGATCTCAGCCGGCCGGCGATAGACCATCCCGCGTTGCGCATGGTGAGCCGGCGAGCGGTTCGTTCAAGACCGTGGGAACGCCGGGGTGTGAGTCTGCCGGCATGACCGAGCAGACCTTCACTCCCGCGCTGGGACGATTCGCTCCCACGCGGCTCTACGATCCCGTCGTCGCGCTGACCCGCGAGCGGCTGTGGCGGGCGCTGGCCGTCATGCATGTCGCGCCGCGGCCGGACGAGCTGATCGTCGACGTGGGATGCGGCACCGGGTCGACGGCGCTGCTGCTGAACCGCACCGAACCGCGGGCACGGGTCGTGGCGATGGACCCGGACCGGAACGTGCTGGCGATCGCCCGGCGCAAGGCCGAGGCCGCCGGCGCGACAGTACGGTGGGAGACCGGCATGGGCGACGCGCTGCCGGAGGTCGTGGGCGTCGGCGCCGTGGACACGGCGGTGTCCAGCCTCGTCCTCCACCAGTGCCCGATGAGGACGAAGCGTGCCATCCTCGCCTCGGTGCACGCGGTGCTGCGGCCGGGCGGCAAAGTGGTCATCGCCGACTACGGGCTGCAGCGCACCCGGCTGATGCGCCTGGGGTTCCGGATCGTGCAGTTCGCCGACGGCTTCGAGGACACCCGGCCGAACGCCGAGGGCGTGGTGCCGGAGCTGATGGCCGAGGCCGGTTTCGGCGATGTACGGGAGGCCGAGGTCGTCTCAACCCCCACCGGTTCGATCTCGGTCTACGTCGCGTTCCGCGGGTGACGGGCGCAGCATCGGCAGCACGACCGCCGGGGTCAGGCCGATCATCTCGCGGGTCCATCGCGTCAGATGTGCCTGGTCGGCGAAGCCGCTGACGGCGGCCGCCTCCGCCGGCGACCGTCCCGCCCGCAGCGCCTCCACCGCCCGGCGCAGCCGGGTCCAGACGCGCCAGCGGGCCAGCGGCATGCCCAACTGGCCGCGTGCCAGGGCGCGCAGCCGTTGCGGGGACAGGCCGACCTGCGCGGCCAGGTCCGGCATCGAGACCGGCTCGTCGGCCAGCGCGTCCATCGCCGCGAGCAGCCGGGGATCGAGCTCCCCGGACGACCGTACGCCGGCGAGCCGGACGTCGTTCTCGCCGAGGCGGCGCAGTTCGGGAGCCGCGCTGATCCCGCCGCTGGAGCGCTCGCGCAACCGGTCGGCGAACGCGCACTGGGGTTCGACGAAGAAGACGCGCAGCTCCGTCGTCGCCGCCATCCGATGCCGCACCATCGGAGGTACGACGAGCGCCGTGGCGTGGTGGCGGACCCCGGCGGCGTCCACCATGGCGGCCTCGCCGCCGATGGCGACGGTGATCTGGAAGGCGGCGTGACGATGGAAGGCGCTGTCCAACGACGGCCCCTCATAGAGCGCATAGCCGTGACCGACGGAGAAACGCGACGTCATTCCCTCATGATCGGCCGCGACCGCCGCACCCGGCCACCCGACGGCGCAGGGCGGTCTGCCGCTGGAACACCTCGGCGGGCAGAGCTCAGGTCGTCGCCGCCGGGGTGTAGGTCAGGTGGATGACGCCGTTCTCGAAGCTCTCCTGGCCGGTGAGGGTCAACGAGGTGCGCTGGGTGCCGTGGGGGAAGAGCTCGGCCCCCGACCCGAGTATGACCGGGTAGACCATCAGGTGCAGCTCGTCGACCAGGCCGTCGGCCAGGAGCGCGCGCACCAGGGTGCCGCTGCCGCTGATGTAGATACCGCCCGCGACCTCGTCCTTCAGCCTGCGGACGGCCTGCGGATCGTACGGGCCGAGCACAGTGGAGTTCTGCCAGTCTTCGGCCGAGGTCAGGGTGGACGACACGACGTACTTGGGGGTGTCGTTGAAGAACGGGGCGCCCGGGTCCTCCGCGGCGGTACGGGTCGACCAGGCCGGGGCGAACATCTGATAGGTGGTGCGGCCGAGCAGGATGGCGGAGCTGGACTCGGTCAACCGGCCGACCGCCTGCCCCATCGCCTCGGTGAAACCGTAATCCGCGGTCCAGCGTGGATCCTCGAACACGCCGTCCAGGCTGACGAACTCGTGCACGCCGATCGTGCCCATGGTGGTCTCCCTCTCCGAACGGTGACGCGAAGCTTGAGCCGGGACCGGCAGAGGCCTCCGCTGTCCCGAGGACCATGATCGGTCCCGGTGACCTGACGTGACCGCGACCGCGACCGTACAGATCACATCACGGCCGACCGACGATTTCCGGCACCCGGGGAACTGGTTCACGACCGGTCTGTGGAGCGGCGGGTGGGTTCGTAGGGCTGGCGTTCGCCGTTGTCGCCAGCGGCCCAGCTGGCCAGGAGACGGAGTTTGTCGTCGGATTCGCTGCCGGGTTCGGCGCCATAGGCCACCAGGGTGAGGTTGTCGGCGGTCAGGTCGAGTGACTCGTAGATGAGGCACAGGTCGCCGACGACCGGGTGGTGGAAGGGTTTGCTGCCCTGGTGGTACTGACGGACGTCGTGGCGGGCCCAGCGGGTGCGGAAGTCGTCGCTGCGGGTGGACAGTTCGCCGATGAGGTCGGTGAGGTCCTTGTCGTAGGGGTCGCGGCCGGCCTGGGCGTGCAGGAGGGCGACGGTGTCGTCGGCGGCCCGTTCCCAGTCGCCCCAGAACCGGTGGGATCGCTCGTCGAGGAAGATGAACCGGGCGTGGTTGGGAGTGTCGCCGCGGGCCGCGTCGACCATGGGGGCGTACAGGGCGCGGCCGAGCGCGTTGGTGGCCAGGACGTCGCCGCGGCCGTTCATGACGAACGCCGGTGCTTCGGTCATGGAGTCCAGAAGTCGTTGCACGCTGGGCCGTACGGTGCGGGGGGCAGGGCGGTGCCGGCGGCGCGGGCCGGTTCCAGCGGTGCGCGCCAGGTCGCGCAGGTGAATGCCTTCTTCGTCGTTCAGTCTCAGCGCGCGAGCCAGGGCGCCCAGGACGCTGTCAGAGACGCCGGCCAGGTCACCGCGTTCCAGGCGGGAGTAGTACTCGACGCTGATTCCAGCGAGCTGGGCGACCTCGGCGCGGCGCAGCCCGGGCACCCGGCGGGTGCCGTAGGAGGGCAGCCCGGCCTGCTGCGGGCTGATCTTGGCCCGGCGGGAGGTCAGGAATTCACGGATCTCGCTGCGGTGGTCCACCCTTTCGAGGCTAGGCGGCTTCTCCTCGGGTAGGGGTGCCCTGCCAGTACACCTTTCATCAGTGCCTTTCTGCCGCGCCGACCAGCGCCTTCGATGGGTAGTGCCGTCCCTTGACCGGTTGCGAGCACCGTGCCGGGAACCCAGGGGCCCGCCAGGCACGCGACGGCTTCGAGGCGGTCCTGTCGGCTGACGGTACGGCCGGCCATCGGCAGATCAACGGCTTGAGAGACCAACAGGACGAAGGATCATCATGCGCGCTACTTTCCTGCACGCTCCGGGAGACGTTCGGGTGGAGGAGATCGACGACCCGAAGATCATTGAGCCGACCGATGCGATCATCCGGCTGGCTGCGGCCTGTGTGTGCGGCTCGGACCTGTGGCCCTACCGCGGCGTCGAGTCCGTCGACGAGCCCATGCCGATGGGGCATGAGTACGTCGGCGTGGTCGAGGAGGTCGGCGGCGAGGTCACGACCATCAAGCCGGGTCAGTTCGTCGTGGGCTCGTTCGTGGCCTCCGACGGCACCTGCGAGATCTGCCGCTCGGGCTATCCGTCCTCCTGCGCCCACCGCGTGTTCATGTCCCAGGTCGGCACCCAGTCCGAGCGCGCCCGGATCCCCTGGGCCGACGGCACCCTGGTCGCCACCCCCGGCACCCCCGAACCCGACCTGATCCCCAGCCTGCTGGCGGCCTCGGATGTGCTGGGCACCGGCTGGTTCGGCGCGGTGGCCGCCGATGCCGGGCCCGGCAAGACGGTCGCGGTCGTCGGCGACGGCGCCGTCGGCCTGCTGGCGGTGCTGGCCGCCAAGCAGCTCGGCGCCGAGCGGATCATCGCCATGAGCCGCCACGAGGCGCGCCAGAAGCTGGCCCGGGAGTTCGGCGCCACCGACATCGTCACCGAACGCGGCGACGAGGGCGTCGCGCGGATCAAGGAACTGACCGGCGGGCTGGGCGCGCACTCGGTCGTCGAGGCGGTCGGCACCCAGGAATCGATGCACCAGGCCATCGGCTCCACCCGCGCGGGGGGCCACGTCGGCTTCGTCGGCGTCAGCCACGACGTCAGCCTCAGCGGAGAGGACCTCTTCTTCTCCCAGGTCAACCTGCTCGGCGGGCCGGCCCCGGTGCGCCGGTTCCTGCCCGAACTGATCGACCTGATCTGGCAGCGGAAGATCGACCCCGGCAAGGTCTTCGACCTCGCCCTCCCGCTGGACCAGGCGGCCGAGGCCTACAAGGCGATGGACGAACGCCGCGCCATCAAGGCCCTCCTGCGCGTGTGACCCGCGACGGCCACTGCGACTCTTCCTTCGGTCCAGCGGCCCATTCATCGTGGCCCTTCCAGATCCAGGACGATCGGTACGGACGCCGCTGACCGTCTCGTCCCGGGCCGACGTTCGCCCATGCGACCGAGGTCGGCGACAGACCTTCCACGGCTCGGTCAGCTCACGCTCCTCCACGTTCGCCTCCGCTCGTCCCTCGCTACGCGCACGCCGTCGTCCTGGTTGATCAGCGAAAACCGGTTCTGACCTGGTCGGGAGCCTGCCGTGTGCATCCGATTAATCGCTTGCCGCGCGGCCGGCCGGACGTTATGTTCCGCCGAGTCGCCCGCGTCTCGGCGGGCTCGTCGTTTCGGAGGTGTACGGCACATGCGCACGAGCTTTCCTCAGGGGACCTCGCGTTCTGCCCTGTTCCACATCCCCACGACGGAGACAGCGTGTCCATCCGTATCACCCCGCTGACCGACCCGGCCCACACCCACTCCAGCCGGCGTCTTGCCTGGTTGGCCACTCATCCGGACGGGACTCCGGCCGGGTCGGCGTTTCTGCGCCTGTTCACCCGGCCGGGCGAGACCCATCGGGCCGACCTCGACCTCACCGTCCACCCCGCCGAGCGGCGACGCGGCGTCGGTACCCGCCTGCTCGCAGCCGCCGCCGGGGCAGCCCGCGACGACGGCCGGCGCAACGTTTTCGCTCTGGTCGAGGCCGGCTCACCCGGCGAACTGTTCCTGCGCGCTCGCGACTTCCGTCGGGTGCTCACCTTGACGTACGCCCGGTTGGCCCTGGCGCAGGTCGATCCTGACAGGCTCGCCCGGATCGTCGCCCGGCCCCACCCCGGCTACCGGCTGGCCTCGTGGGACGGCGTCGTACCGGACGAGCTCGCCGCGACCTTCGCCGCGTCCCGCCGGGCGATGGACGACATGCCGATGGGCGACACCGACTACGGCACTCAGACCTGGGACGTGGACCGCGTCCGGGCCGCCGCTCGCGCCGTCGGCGACCGCGGCGACCTCCTGCACACCGTCGTCGCCATCGACGAGTCGAACGGCTCGATCGCGGGCTTCACCGAGCTGGTCGTACGAGGCGACGGGAAGGGCGACGCCCAGCACTACGGCACCGGTGTCCTGCCCGAACATCGCGGCCACGGCCTCGGCCTGTGGATGAAGGCCGAGTCGATCCGGCAGGCCGGGGAGCGCCACCCGGCGCTGGACGGCCTGCTGACCGACACCGCCGATGGCAACCGCTCCATGCGCGCCATCAATGACAGTCTCGGTTACGAACCGACCCACCGGGAGTACGGCTACCAACTCGACATCTGACCCGGACAAGGATGATCACCAAGGGCGTCCACGCCTGTTGGCGGGCCACAAGCGCGCGGCGGCGAAATTGATGAGCCGGGCTCTGTTCAGGTAGAGGTATGCGGCTAGACCCCGCTGGGGTGCAGAGCACGCTTCCCCAGCGGCCCCGCGACGATCGCCTGTACGGGCTGTACGCCGTCGGGTTCTGCTCACGTTCGGCCGGTGACCGGTGGAATCAGCCCGCCCTTGGGACCGGTGCTTCGGTCACGAAGATCGTGGCGGACCGGCGGGCCTGCACTGCCTGCATCTGGTCGACTCCCTCGAACTCGTTGCAGAGCAGGAACAGGTGGCGGCCGTCGGGACCGCCGAGGGTGGCAGCGAAGCATGGCAGTTCGGTCTCGACGCGGTGGGTGATCTCGCCGCCGTCGAGCACCCGGACACACGCGCCTGCCGGAGCGTTCGGATCACCTGTGTGTGCGGCCGTGTCGGCGGTCTGCGTCCAGATCGCCGATTCGGCGTCCACGCAGATGCCGTCCGGGCCCTGCCCCTCGGCCCACACCCTGCGGTCGGTGAGCGCACCGTCGTCCTGGATGTCGAACGCGCTGAGCCGGCCGGCGAACGACTCGGCAACGACCAGAGTGGAGCCGTCCGGCGTCACCACCATGCCGTTGGGGAACTCGATGTCGCCGGCCACTTGGCGGTAGGTCCCGTCGGACGCGACGAGGTTGATCCAGCCCGGCTTCGGCGTGCCACCACCGATGAAGTCGAAGTCGAAGCCGTTGACATACATGTGGCCGTGCGGATCGATCACGATCTCGTTGCCGCCCCGCTCGCAGTGCGTCACCAGCGCACCGTCCGGATCCTGACGGGTGACGGCCGGGCCGGTCGTCACCAGGCGTCCGTCAGGCAGCCAGTCGATCGCCCAGCCCATCCTGGGCGGGCCCTCGGCCATCACCTCGGCATTGCCGTCCATGTCGACGGCGACGACCTCGCCCGCGCCCCAGTGGGCGAACCACAGCCGGCCGTCGTGCCACCGGGCGGACTCGACCATGGCCAGGCCGGTCAGCAGCGTGCGAGGTGGGGGCAGATGCTCGATCATGAATCCTCTGTCCTTCCGTGCCTGCGGGCCGTATCGGCGGCCCTTCACCGTCTACACGAACAGACGACCGTCGAATCGACATTCACCAGCCCGGACACATCCAGGAACGTCTCCGACAGCCCACTTTGCGTCCGTCATGGAGTCGGAGCAGGGCTACCGTCGACGCGATCGCGGTGACCTCATCGCTGGGCCGGGTCGCCGCAGAACTCATCGGCGATGAGCGCGTTGATCTCATTTTCGGCGGCCGGGCTCAGCGTGAGGCTGCGGTTGACCGAGATCGTGATCTGGCGTGCGCTCTGCGGGCTGGTGAAGCTGTAGGTGCCGTACCCGGGCACACCGCCGATGTGGCCCCAGACCTGCTGGCCGCACATCTCGGTGTGCCCGAGGCCCAGCCCGTACTCGAAGCCGGGAAAGGCGGGTTCGGACTGCTGCATCTGGCGCAGCAGGGCGGGTCGCACCAGTCGCCCGTCGAGCAACGCCGAGTAGAAGAGGTTCAGGTCGTGGGTGGTCGACACGATGTCGCCGCTCGCCCACGCGACGGACATGTTGTAGGTGGTGAGATCCGTCAACCGGGTCGGCGAATGCACGGCCTCGTACCCGCGTGCCGACGGCTGCCGCAGGCGCGGGTCGTGTCCGGCGAGGTAGGTGTGCCGCAGCCCGGCCGGGTCCAACACGCGCCGGGACAGCTCGTGTGCGTAGCCGTCTCCGGTGACCTTCTCGACGAGCATGCCGAGCATGACGTAGTCGGTATTGGAATACAGGAACTGGCTGCCGGGCGTGAACTGCAGTGGCTTCTGCGTGGCGATGCGCACGAGATCGGCCGGGGCATAGTCCCGGTATCGCGACCGGGCCACGAGCTTCGGATTCGCCCACAGGACGCTTCCGTAGTCGAACAGACCGCTTCGGTGCTGCAGCAACTGACGGACGGTGATCGGTTCGGAGTAAGGCAGCACGCCCGGCAGGTAGCGGTCGATCGGGGCGTCAAGGTCGATCCGCCCATCCGCGACGAGGCTGAGCACCAGGGTCGCGGTGAACGACTTGGTGACGCTGCCGATACGGAACTCGCCGGAGGGCCGCGGCGGTTCGTTGGTGCGGAGATCTCCTACACCGGCCACGACGGACCGGGTGCCACGCTCATCGCGCGTCTCGATGTCGACCCCCGGCACGCCGGCCGCGACGACCCTGCCGGCCTGTTGCGCCAACGTCGACCGCGACGGCGGCGGGACCGACGATGCGACGGGTGCCGCGGCCGTCGGTGCGATGGGCAGCGCCAGGCATACGAGTGCGGATCCGGCGACGACGGCGGCCGCGTGCTTCAGCATTTTCACTACGGCGACGTTAATGACGCGTCACCGCAGGCACAGTGGGGTCAACCCGCTCACTGGGGTGGACCTGGCCCCACCGATCGGATGCCTGAGACCTCGGAGTCGCCCCCGACGCCGGGCGACACGTGATCCGTACGCCGGCTTGGTCGTGGTCCGACCTTCCATCCGTCGGACACCTGTCCTGACGTCCACCTGCGGTGATCAGGACGGATGTCATGAGCCTCACTCGTGTCAGGATGCCCGGGCGTCCGCGGCGGGCTTGAGCACCTCCCTGCACCAGGTGCGGAAGTCTGTTGCAGTGGGTTTGGCGGTCGCCCAGTCCGCGTCGTAGATGCCCTGGTCCTGTGCGGCGAACGCCTCGGTCAGGTCCTTGACCGCCTGGTCGCCGGCGCCTCCGGAGCGGAGCAGCGACGCGTAGTCGTCCATGCTCATGCGACGGTAGGTGACCGGACGCCCGAGTTCCTGGCTGATCACCTCGGCCATCCCGTCGGGGGTCATTCGGTCGGGGCCGAACACGGGGAGGCTCTCCTGCCCGGTCCAGGACCGACCGGTGAGCAGGTCGGCGGCGATGCCGGCGATGTCCCGTGTCGCGATCGACGCCAGCGGCAGGTCACCTGCACAGGTCAGGTAGAACGCGCCTTGCCCGCAGATCGCATCGAGTTGCCGGAGGAGGTTCTCCATGTAGAAGGGCATGGACAACGCCCGATACGCGGCACCGGACCTGCCGAGTTCGGCGTCCATCGCGAAGGCCGCCGAGAGGACGCCGGCCGGCGTCGGCCAGCCGTGCCCGGCGCTGGACACCCCGACGACGTGGCCGACATCGTGGCGGGCGATGGCAGCGGCGCCCGCCCGGGCGAAACTGAGGTAGTGCGCCTCGGCGCTCGGCGCCTGCGGGTTCGGCGGGACGAGCCAGAACAGCGCTTCGGCCCCGGGCAGTGCCTTGTCGAGCACGGCCGGATCGTCGTGGGAGCCATCGATGGTCTCGACCCGCTCGCGGACCGTGTCATCCAGACGTGAGGCGTCACGGACGATGACCCGGACCTCCTTGTCCTGGTCGAGCAGCTGACGGACCAACTGGCTGCCGATCTGCCCTGTCGGTGTGGTGATGACGAACATCGGACCCTCCATAACCTGAACCTGAACTCCGGTTCCGAATATAGCCGCCTTCCGCATGCCGTCAACTAGAGTGAAGCGACCATGACCGCTCCCAAACGCCCGCTGCGCGCCGATGCCCGGCGCAACCGCGAGGCCGTCCTCGACGCCGCCGGCGAGCTGTTCGCCCAGCGAGGCGACGCCGTGCAGATGGACGAGATCGCCGAGCGCGCCGGCTTGGGCGTCGGCACCCTCTACCGGCACTTCGCCGACAAGCAAGCGCTACTCGCAGCGATCATCGGCCGCCGATTCGAGGCGATGACCACCCTCGCCCGCGCCGCCGACGAGGCCGAGGATCCCTGGGCGGCGTTCGAGACGCTGCTGTACGGCTATCTGGAGTCCGCACAGGCCGACGCCGCGTTCCGCTTCGCGCTCCTCGGCCCGGAAGAGCCGAGCTGGAACGACATCGCCGCCGAGAAGACGGATTTCTCAGCGATCACCGAACGCATCGTGCAGCGCGCCGTCGACGCCGGCCGCCTCCGTGAGGACTTTCGCGCCGATGACTTCGTCCTCGTCACCCGTGGCGCCATGGCGAACATGACCGGCGCCGGTGGCTGGCGTAGGCACGTCACGCTTCTACTCGAGGGCATCCGCAGCCCCGAACGCTAAAGGCCCGTTCCCAAGCCGGTCAACAACCTCGCTACCTCAAGTCCGGTATTGAGATAATCGACGAAAAGAGAATTGTTCAGGGCCCATTTGGATCGACGGTAGCGAATTAAAAAGATCGCGTCTTCGGTGGAGTAGCCCATATTGATGAGGGCTTGGGCAACGACCAGGCCGGAACGGTTGTATCCGGAGTGGCAACGGGCCAGGACGCGGCGGCCGTCGCCGACCGCCGCTGCGACGATGTTCGCCATCTGGCAGATCGACTCGACCTGGGCCGGGCTCAGCGGTCCGTCCGGAGCCTGGACGTAGTGATGTTCCACCCCCGCAGCCGGACCGTGGCCATCACGTTGGTAGAGGCTGATCACGACATCGAACTCAGTACCGACGATGACAGGTCGTCGAACACCGGCGTGGTCCTGGTAGTGATGGCCGCCCATCCATAGCAAAGTGACGATCTCGTCCCATGGCGAATTCGCGTCGGGCGCTCCACGGCCCTTGGTCCGCACGGTGTCGCTCCTAGCGGGTCCACCCGACCATGTTCGAAAGCCGGGAGAGATCACACGATCACGATGCCACGGTACACACGGCGTCGCGATCCGAGATCAGTTCTCGCCGATCTTCTGCTGTCTACGAGCCGGCCGGCACTGCTCGTCTTCGCGCTCCTTGCGTGGTTCTTGGCCGCGCTACCGGTCATGGCACTGCTCTGGGTGTTACCGCCGCTCCCGCGCGCTGCCGTCGCCGCCGCGGTCATGCATGCCGTGCCGCCTTCATTCGCGGGTAGACCCGGATACGACAACGTGACGTGTACCACATTGCCGGGATGTCACGCCGCTTCGGGCTCTTACGTCTCGTGAGGTGTGACAGTTCATCTGGCAAGGTTCAAGCGGACAGCAGTACTCGGACTGGCCGCAGCGGCCGCGCTCATCGGCCCCGCGGCAGTCTGCGCTCCGGCGGACGCAGGGTCAACACCGGAAGCCATATGCGGCAGCGGCTACCACGAAATCGACCAGCACAACCTGAACAACGTCGTCACCTTCTACCTGATGTACAACGGCAGCACCGACTGCCAGGTCGCCTGGAAGACCGCCAACGTGGGCATCCCCACCGAAGTGGCCACGATCATCGAGAGACAAAGCGACCACCATCACGTTGCTGACGACGGCAAGTACTCTTACTACGCCGGTCCGGTGAAGATCTACGCCCCGGGAACGTGCATCGACTGGGGTGGCAGTGCCGGAAGCTACGGGTACTGGGAATCCGGCTGGTCACACTGCCGCTGATCACTCAGAGGCGAACACCGGCTCGGACCGCCCTCACGGTCAGAGGCAGCCGGTGACTTCATCGCGGGTCAACCGTTGGGACGGCGGCGCCACAGGGATTGCGGTAGTTGGCCACTCACCATGTCGAGCCCGTACGCGTCTCCAGCCGGCAGACAAGAGCGTCAGCAGCGTCCCTCGGCGAGAAGCCGGCATCCTCGCAGCTCGTGACCGTACGCTCGCCTAGCCCTCTACGGCGACGCCGAGCACGATGATGATCGTTATGAGCAGACCCAGGATGAGCCCGATCGCTTGGGGCGTCAGCTGGTTCCGCAACCGCTTCGGCGGCTGGAACCGTGCGGCCGGGTCCGTGCTCAACTCCCACCAGTTGATTACCCGCTGCACATCCACGTGGAAATCGGGGTCGGGGTACCGGGTGCTGTGCTGGAGCGCAGGCAGTGAGCGACGCCGCCCGTCCGCGAGGGTGATACGAGCCGTGAGCGCCGTCCCATATTGGCTCTTGGTCTCGCGTACGTCGATCCACCGGATCTCCCGCCAGGGGTAGGTACGACCACGCCCGATACCCCAGCAGATGGTTATTCCGGCCGCCCCGACCGTGGTCCAGCTTCGAAGCGCCATGGACATGCCGAGAGCGACGAGCGCGACCGTACCGCCCAGCAGCCAGCAGGAGCCCACGATGCCGAGTCGAAAGAAGGCAAACGCTCCTTCGATGGCCAACCCGAGGCCCAGCGCCGCAAAATGCGGCCAGGATGGGTGATACCGATCTTTCCCCTGAAAGCTCAGCTCGTTCACGGAGCGCACGCTACATCTCCGGCCCTCGGACGGATCAGCCGCCCCTCGCCGGCCGTCATCCGGCTTCGCTCCTGCTCACAGACGCAAGCCAGGTAATTCGAGGACAAGCCGGTGTACGTCGCCGCCACGCCGGCCCGCAAGGACGCCCGCGACATCCTCGCCGGCATCCCGTACTGAAGCAGGTGCCGGACATCCGGACGGCGCGGAGGCGTTGGTCGTTGTCATTGTCGTCACAGCTGTCGTCAGGGCCATGGCAGCGACCAGAGATCGGGTCGATACGACGGGTTTTACTCGGTCACACCAGATCACGATGGCCAAGTGCTGATCCTCAGCCACCGTAGAGAAGTCGCAGAGCGCGGTGAACGAGAGAATCCGTTCCAAGTCAATGGCGCGCAATACGGTAGCTGCGCACTGATCCGGGTGTCGAACGGGCCCGGCTCCACCACTGCCGAGGCGGGTGGGGCCAGGCTCTCCCGACGCCCGCCCGCCGTCCGTGCGCCACAGTTCGAAGGCGCCCGTCTTCGATCCGTGAACTTCGCCGGCCGCGCCGCATCGCAAGACATGTGATCCGATCAAGGGGAGCACGGAACAGCGAATTGAGGGGGATATTTTGCCAGCGATGAAGGCTACCTTCGGTGCGATCGCAATAGTGACACTGGGCATCTTCCTGACCGGTTGCGGAGGAGGTGCAGTGAACGCGGCTTCGTCTCCCCCCAGCACAGCGGTCCCGGCCCAGAAGAGCGCGAGATCTCCGGCGAGTACGCAGGTGAAGGCGGGCGTGAAGTGCACCGACCAGATCAACTACTCGGGTGACTCCAGGTCCAACGCGGAAATCAACAGCATCGGCGAACGGACAGGCTACTGCCCTCCAGTCCGGTAACCCTGACTAGGAGCAGCCGGCCTGGCGCCTCTCGTTCGAGAGCCGCTCTAGGTCGTCCCGTCCGACCCTGGGTGGGCGGTGAGTCTGCGGCGAATGGAGCGAGTTGCTCCGGCAAATCTGCAGCACTTTGATGGTCAGCTACGGCAGGCGCGACAAGCCCAACTGACCGAGCATGCTGCCGCAACCTCCATGAGCCGGACTCTTTTCGGGTCCTGACCCGGTGGCTCCCAGCGTGGCTCCCATGGCCAAAGGCAAAGGCCCGTTCCTCGATCGGAACGGGCCTTCGACCTGGTGCGCAGCCGGAGGGATTCGAACCCCAACCTTCTGATCCGTAGCCGACGGTGGCGCATGGCGGATGCGCCGCGACCGTGGGGGGACGACGTCCGGTGGCTGGGATCGTGTGCTGGTGGTTGTCGTCGTTGTCGTCACCGCTGCCGTCAGGCGGCCGCAGCGGCGTGCAACGCGGTTCGAAGATCCGTGGACGTCTGCGTCTGCGCAGGTGAGCAGGCGTATCTCGAAACGCCGGCGGACCTTGGCGTACGTCAACGACTGTTATTTGATCTCGACCACAAATGAGACCAGTTCTGGGACCACCCGCGTCTGGCAGAGACCGCCTGGGGCGTACTCATTCCCTTTTAGATGGCCGCGGACCCGTCCGGGAGTCTGCAGCACCGCTGTTCATTGCTCGCGCCCCTTGTGGGTCTTCGTGGCTTTGCCGGACGGGGTCGTGCAGGGTGCCTCACCGGTCGCGCCGCAGCGCGGGCACGCGGCGGGCGCCGTGGCCGATTCCGCGGCCGGCTCGGCGGCCGGCTCGGCGGCCGATTCCGCAGCCGGCTCGATGACCGATTCCACAGCCGGCTCGGTGACCGGCTCGACGGCCGATTCCGCAGCCGGCTCGATGACCGATTCCGCAGCCGGCTCGATGACCGATTCCGCAGCCGGCTCGATGACCGATTCCGCAGCCGGCTCGGCGGCCGGCTCGATGACCGATTCCGCAGCCGGCTCGGCGGCCGGCTCGATGACCGGTTCCGCGGCCGACTCGGTGGCCGGTTCGGGCTCCGGCGCCTCGTGGGCCGTGGACACCGCGAGCTTCTTGTCATCGCGGTTCTGCTTGTGCCCTGCGCGGTCGCGCTGTGCCGGGGCGGGGTCGGCCGCTCCGCCGAGCGGGTCGTCGGTCGAGCGGGGGTCGCGTCCCTTTTTCTCTCGGATGTACGTCTTGACGCGGTCGATGATCTTCACGGTCGGGGGGCTCCTTAGCGTCGGGTACCGGGCCGCGCGGGCAGGCTGGACACGGTCTCTCGGATCGCGTCGGTGCGTTCGGCGTCGACCTGGTCGCGCTCCTTGAAGGTCATCAGATCGTAGGGCAGTCCGCAGCTGTACTCACCCATGAGGACCTGTCACAGACTTCCGCTGGCCTGCTGCGGGATGACTGAACCGTCCAACTCGGTCCACGGCTGTCCAGGGCCGAGTTAGCGAACCCGTTGGCAAAAGCCCCCTTGCAAGATCGCAAGGGGCCTTTGACCTGGGCGCAGCCGGAGGGATTCGAACCCCCAACCCTCTGATCCGTAGGTACCCAAACGATCTTCATGGTCGTTCAGGTCGGTTCGTACGCTGGGCACCTGCTGCTCCATCTGTCCAGAGTCGTACGACCGACATCAAGATCGTTCGCTCCGGTGGCTCCCACCGTGGCTCCCGGGAAGCCAGCCAACCCTTCGCAACCCGGCCCATGCGCTCGTGATCAGCTACCCGCATCCTCGTTCCGAAGCCAGAGACGGGCCGCCTACGATGAGCACGGTAACCGGCGGCTGCGACGGCCTGGAGGTAGCCACAGATGTTCGAGCAGGGGTGGTTCTGGGGCGTCCTCATACTCGCGCTGCTGACCTGGTTCGTTCTACCAGTCGTCGTCGCCGTCATCCGTGGAGTCGATGGCTTGCCGCAGTTCATCTTCTTGCATCTACTAGCCATCCCCACCGTCCTCGGCCCCGCCATCACGCTTGTAACAGCGTTCGCGCTTCCCGGTCGTCGAAGTCGAGAGCGACTCACTGCGCGGTCGCCGTACCCTGTACGACCGCCGTTTGCTCCTGGTCCGGGCTGGCCTTTCCCGCCGCCTCCGGGATACAGCGGCATCAACTCACATAGCGCGCCCCGCTGGGTCATCCCCTCTGCCGTCGTCCCACCCGTCGGGGAAGCGGGCCATGCCCCTGGGGTGAAGGTGGAGCGCCCTGCCGGACGAACGACCTTCGCCCCAGGGGCATGGTCTGCTTGGCTTCGCCTGGGGCGTCGGCGGAGGGGATGACCCGGCTTCCACCTCAACCACTGACAACCTTGCGACCGGACTCGGCCGAGGCCATCCCCGAGCCTGAGTGCCCCTGCCGGAGGCGAGTCTTTAGAGGTGGATGACGTCTTCGCGGCAGTCTTGGTCAGTGGCAATGCCGTAGCGGACGATCGCGTATGCCGGCCTGAAGCCGGAGCCTCGTAGTGTGGGTTCCATTGCTGTGAAGAGGTCGCCTCCGTGTGGGCCGTAGGCGTAGAGCACGGCTTCGCCGCCGCCGAACTCGTTGCCGTCCAGATCCCCCGCGCTTGCCCTCTCGATGGCGGCTGCCAGGCGCTTTTCAAGCGCGCGGGTAGTGGCACGCTCGTCCTCGGAGCCGTAGCCGTCATCGCTGAGTTTGAGGTGGACGATGACTGCGTGTTCCTCGGCCATGCGCTTCTCTCCCCTGATCGTTGGCGCGCGGGACTGACGATACTTTCCGTGCCGACAGGGCCGTAGGCATCGCGCCGTTGGCCGCCCGATCGGCGCGGTCGGAGGGATCGGTGCCCACGCCGCACGCCCGTAGGGCGTGCCGGAGCGGGCGGCCAACGGCGGCGCGGAGCGCCGCCGCCTTGTCGTCTCCGAACTCAAGACGGCGAAGTCCCGGCGGACACTCGTGCTCACGCCCACAAGCGGGCTGCCGCGACCCCATGAGCCGGGCTCTTTTCGGGTCCTGACCCGGTGGCTCCCAGCATGGCTCCCATGGCCAAGGACAAAGGCCCGTTCCTTGATCGGAACGGGCCTTTGATCTGGTGCGCAGCCGGAGGGATTCGAACCCCCAACCTTCTGATCCGTAGTCAGATGCTCTATCCGTTGAGCTACGGCTGCTGGCTTGCAAGAGTGTACGGGACTTGACCTCGGCGCGCGAATCGAATCCCAGGGGCCGGGTTGACGGCGGCCTGGCCGGAGCGTACGCGCCGGAGGCCGCCGTCGCTCGATCCCGCGGTGTCCGCGCCGTGAGCCGGGTCCGGCGGGTGTCAGGAGCCGCAGTTGCCGCGGATGGGCTGCTGCGTTCCGGTGTCGACGTCCACGTCGGGGATGTAGCCGCCGTCGATCTTGTCCCAGAGGGTGCTCTGGTGGCCGGTGGGTCCCGCGACCATGCCGCCTTCGACGGTGCAGTAGATCCGGACTCTCGTTCCCCGGACCAGTCGGGCGGTCACGGGGGTGGTGAGCCACTGTCCCTCGTGGACCAGGGCCACGGTGTACCCCGCCGGCACCATGATCGTCCCGATGGCGGGTGACGGGGTGTCGGCCACCGGAGACGAGACGGGGGACGTCGGCGATGACGCCGGAGATGACTCCGGTGACGACGGGGACGACGGAGACGAGGCGGACGGCGGAGACGACGGTCCGGAGACGAGAACGGGCGCCGGCACTTGGGCGGGCGCGGAGCCGGATCCCGAACCCGAGCCCGAGCCCGAGGTGAAGGTCGCGACCAGGCCGATGACCGCGACGATGACGGATCCGATGCCGCCGGTGAGCCAGTACGACAGGTAGGGATGCCTTCTGTGGTCGCGAGGCGGTGGCGGCTCGGTTCGCGTGTTCCCCGTGGACTGCACCATACGACATTCCTCTTTTCGGAAACCCACCCGAGAGAGATCGTTTGATCTCACCCCCATTGATGTCGAGGGTAGGTTCGCGGCAGAAAGCAGGGCTATCCCAGATTTATGGGATGGCTGACTACAATGCGACCGTGGCAAAAGGGCGCTCGGATCGAGCATTAGCTGATTCGGTCCGGCGATTTCAGTTGAAGCTTCGGTCCGATATCGGGGCCGTCGAAATCATCGATCACGCCGTCGGGGCGCTGGCGGAGGTCATGCCGGCGGACGTGTGGTGCGGGGTGCTGCTCGACCCGTCGACGATGCTGGACACCGGCGGCGAGCACACCCATGGCTTCCCGCCGGAGTACATGGGTCGTCTCTTCCAGATCGAGCACGTCGAGCAGGACGACGTCGACAACGTTCGCGCGCTCGCCCAGCGGGCCGCCCGGGTCAGCGTGCTGAGCGAGTCCACCCACCATGACCTGGGGACCAGCAAGTACTACCGGGAGATCCTCGAACCGCTGGGGCTCGCGGACGAGCTACGGGTGATGCTCCGGGACGGCGATCGGGTCTGGGGGCTGCTGGTCCTGTGCCGTGGTGCGGGCAGCCGGCCGTTCGACGCGGGTGACGTGGCGCTGGCGGAGGCTCTCAGCCGGCCCGCCTCGGACGCGCTGCGGCGTTCGCTGCTCCTGTCGGGCCTCGACCGGGGGGACCTGCCCGACGCTCCCGGGCTGATCATGCTCGATGCCGACCTGCGGATCCGGTCGCTCTCGGACACCGCCCGGCACTGGGTCGGCCGGCTCCAGGAGAGCGGGTCGGTCGACGACGGCGAATGCCCCTACGCCGTGCAGGCGCTGGCCACGCGCGCCCGTACGGCGACGCCCGGCACGCCGGTGCGCTCCCGTGCCCCCATCGGCTCGGGCCGCTGGCTGACGTTGCACGCCTGGACGGTCGACCAGGGCGGCGAGCCCGCGACCGCCATTTCCATCGCGCCCGCGGAGGCGAGAGACCTCACGGCCATCGTTCTCGACGTCTACGGATTGTCCACCCGGGAACGCCAGATAACCCAGCATGTGCTCCGGGGCAGTTCGACCAATGAGATCGCGCGGCGCCTGCACCTTTCTCCGTACACGGTGCAGGATCATCTGAAGTCGGTTTTCGACAAGGCCGGTGTGCGCAGCCGCCGGGAGCTCACCGCGAATCTGTTCTTCCGCCATTACTTCCCGCAGCTCGCGGATCCGCCGCTGTCGACGGACGGCAGGCTCATCAACGGCGTGGACCACTGACGGAATTCAGCCGGCGGCCGACCTTGGCGACAGCGGGTACGGCACTCGGCCGTCCGCTCCGGTGCGCGCCGTCAGTTCTCGTACTCGTCCTGTAGCTCGCGTTCGAGCTCCTGTTCCGCAGGCTTGGGCAGGTACGTACGGGCCTGGAGGTCCTCGCTCGGCGAGTGGCAGCCGGCGATGGGCGCGGAGTGGTACTTCGTCATCTGGGCGCGGACGCCGTCGAAGCCGGCGCGGTACG
Organism: Actinoallomurus liliacearum; assembly: GCF_039542035.1. Classification (NCBI taxonomy): domain Bacteria; kingdom Bacillati; phylum Actinomycetota; class Actinomycetes; order Streptosporangiales; family Thermomonosporaceae; genus Actinoallomurus; species Actinoallomurus liliacearum. The sequence goes on along the minus strand of NZ_BAABHJ010000040.1, from coordinate 519,405 downwards.
CGTTGTACAGCGCCGGGCTGTCGATCCGCAGGAGCGTCTCGTCGTTCTCGCGGAGCGCGCTGTAGCTGAAGTTGTGGCTGCCGGCCAGGATGATCTTCTTGTCCTTCTGCCCGTAGTACACGCCTTCGATCAGAAGGTACTTGTCGTGGGTGAAGGCGCCCTGGGTCTTCTGCTTGCCGTTCGGGTCGAGGACGGGCCGGCCCTTGTCGTCGCGGACCGGGTAGGTGAACTTGGAGCAGCGCAGCACCGGGCCGTGGTACTTCCCGGCCTTCGCGGTGAGGATGTTCTCGGCGGTCCGGCTCATCGCCGAGTAGATCAGCTCGACGTAACAGCCCTTGGCGTCCAGGTCGAAGAGCTTGTGCGCCACGTCCGCGCGGTTCAGCTCGAACATGTTGACCCGGACGATCGTCCGGTGGTCCGAGGTGCCGACCTTCTTGTTGCCGGTGCACTTGACGTTCTTGAGGATCTGGTACACGTCGTCGGTGGCCGCCTCCCACGGGGTGGCGCCCCGGCGGGGATAGAAGAAGGTCTTGACGGCGCCGGCGTTGTACGTCCGGTAGTAGTTCGCGTTCTTGCGCATCGCCGCGAGGTCGTTGAAGTAGCGCTGGTAGGCGCCGTACAGCGCGCTGTTGCCGGGGAAGGTGACGGCCTCGTTGAAGTTGGTGAGGCGGGTGTTCGGGCTGATGTTGCCCGAGCCCTGCACCACGACGTTCTTCGTGCCGAGGGTGTCGGAGAACAGATAGAACTTGTTGTGGTTCTTCGGGGAGCCCTTGGTGCCGATGCAGGCGCCGTCGGGGCTGCAGACGCGCAGGAACGACCGTGCGGTGATCTTGGTGCCGAGCGCCTTCTCCAGCTTCACGACGCCGGCGTTGCGGACGCGGACCTGCCCGGGCTGCAGCGGTGTGTCCCGGGGCGGCTCCCAGGTGTTGCGTTCGTCGACGACGACCTTGACGCCGACGTTCCGCGCGCGGTGCGCGTTGATCAGGGCGTCGACGAGGGCGCCGTCGCGCAGGAAGTAGATCGCCAGTTGGACGGTCGAGCCGCGGGCCGCCCCGTTGACCAGCTGGATCAACCGGTTTTCGACGGCGTCCTGCTGGGCGCGGGTCCCGGACGGGGTACTGAAGACGACGCCGGTCGGGACGGCGGTCGCGCGGGGCGACGGCGTCGTCGCGGCAGCGGCTCCGCCCGTGCCGGTCAGTACGCCGAATGCCGCCAGGACGGCCCAGACCCGTCGGAGTGATCTCCTCATCGAACCCCCTGTCGTACGGTGCCGCCGCGTACGGGGCGCGCTCGTCGATCAGCCACCACGCAGGGGGATTGTGGCATGTGACACGGTTTTCCCGAAATGTGAGGAACGTTCGAGTCCGCCGTACCGCACAATGGATCGAGGCCACGGCTTTTGCGGTAATTCGGGTGATCTTGTGACCTATCCTTGACACTGGTGTAAACAGAGCCGCGCCGTCCGATACCTGGAGCACGTGCATGGCAAGGTGGTCAGCGTTCGCCCCCACCGCCGACAGACGCCTGGTCAAGGCGCTGCACGAGGGGGACGAAGAGGCCCTGGCGACGCTGTACGACGTTTACGCCGAGCGGCTGTACGACTACTGTGCGGCGCTCCTCGGTGACCTCAAGGCCGCCGAGGACGTCGTGCACGACACCTTCATCGACGCGTCGCGCCGCGCCCCGCGGCTGCGGGAACGCGAGCGGCTCCGCGCCTGGCTGTACGCCGCGGCGCGGCGGCGTTGCCTCCTCCGCAAGCGGCCCGCCGCCATGGCGGACGACGAGGCGTTCGCCCGGCTGGACTTCTTCTACCGGGAGATCCTTTTCCTCGTTCACCGGCACGATCTGACCGGCGAGGACCTGGCCGCGACCCTCGGGGTCACGACGCTACGGGCCCAGCGGCGGCTGCACCGGGCCGACCAGCTGTCTCCCGACGCCGAGACGATCGTGGCGGCGGTCCCGGTGCCCGAACCGCCTCCCGCGCTCCGCCATCGGGTGCTGCACGCCGGGACCGACCCGGAACTCGCCGGGTACCGGACGGAGATCGCCGCGCGCGGCGGCGCCCTGACCGCCGAGGGGATGCCCCGGCAGCCCGACGCGCCGTCCCGGCTGGCGCGGCGCTGGGCGTTCGCCAGCGGTGGATCGGTGGCGGCGCTGGCGACCGCCGTCGCCGTGATGATGTTCATCGGCCCGAACGTGCCGGTTCCGGACCTGCAATGGCCCGGCGGGGGTAAGCCGCACTCGAAGACGCCGACCTCCCGGACGGCGTCTCCCTCCGATGGGCCGATCCTGACCCGGCCCCCGGTCTCCTCGCCCTCCCGTGGCCAGGCGCCGCCCAACACCGGTCCGCAGCTCATCCCGTCGACCCGTCCGACGAAACCGGCACCGCCTCCGAAGTCGCCGAAGCCGCCCAAGGGCGTCCTCGAGGTGGCGCCCCTCGCGGTTCACATCCAGTCCTCGAGCAAGACCGGCGAGGTCGATCTCACCGCCAAGGACGGCAGCGTCGACTGGACCGCGGCCAGCGCCGATCCGAGCATCGTCCTGTCCAACGCGAGCGGCGCGATCGCGGCCGGCGAGCACGCCACGCTCCAGGTCATCCTGGACCGGAAGGGCATCGTCCTGCCCGGCCAGACCACGGTGACGGTGACCGACGGCGGAGGCCGTTCCACCGCGGTCACCGTCTCCTGGGACTTCTCGCTTCTCTGATCACGGAGGTGCCGTGCCGCCGTCGTCAGCCCCGGCCGCCCGGCAGGGCGACGAGGTTCGCGCCGTGGATCGCGCCGCCGGCCTCGCCGACCGCCCGCAGCACCGGCTGGACGATCTCCACCTCGGCCGCGCGCCGCTGCACGAAGCCGTGGTAGAGCACGCCCTTGGCGTTCACCCGGACCGGCTCGAAGTCGCACGGGTCGAGGCAGCAGAAGCCGGTACGGACGACGTCCTGGAACAGCGTCTGCGACACGATCAGTGCGACGTCCCGGTGCTGCTGGTCGGCGAGCAGGCGGCGCAGCGGCTTGGCGTTGAGCAGCCGGCTGACGACGATGGGGGCGTCACCCGCCGGGCCGAACGGCCCCGGGGTGAGAGTGCCGTGGTGCAGCGCGACGCGCAGCCGCAGCCGCCCGCCGCCGCCGCCGCGCTCCCGGTTGAACTCGCCGAGGATGGCCTCGAGCCGGCGGGTGAAGTCACCGACGACGAGGGAGACGTCGACGTCTTCGGGAAGCACCGCGAGCTCGCCGTCGCCGCTGACCTGTTCGTACCAGAGGCTACGGTCGAGGCCGACGTCCTGCGCGGCCAGGCTGAGGATGTTGCGCAGATCGGTCTGGGCCCGAAGCTGGCCGCGCGCGTCGCGCGTGCTGTATTTCTCGACATCGACCGCCAGGACAAGGCGGTAGGTAAGGCGAACGTCAGCATAAACGTCCTTGAGCGGCATGGACACCTCCAAAGCAAACCGGGCTACGCGCCCCCATTCGCTCCACTTGCGGAGAGAGTGTGCCTCTCGGAGGATGACCAGCGCCTCTCTTTTTCGGTACCTTCCCCACGTCCTTCCGGTGACCGCTGAATCCAGCGAACCTTAGACGCGGGAACGGCGACGAAAGATCCTGCGGGTAAGACAACCCTTACCTCAGAGGTAGTGGATCTGTCGGATCACGCAGGCCGCCTGAGCCGTTCGACCAGTTCAGCGAGTCGTAACCGGCGACGGGGAGGGGCCAGGGGGCTCGGCGGGAGAGACCCATGGCGGTCGGTGCGGCGAACGGCGTTACGCATAAGTCCAGTTTTTGCGGTCTTTAGGGCGATTATTCGTGACCCTACCGCGCGGCACCGACACTCTCGTGCTGGCGGACTTCTCGCCCGCCGCCTCATCGCGCTCCGGGCGCCATTCCGCCGGCCCCGCGATTCCGGTCCGAAACGTCGCGCCCGTCGGAGAACCACGGAGACCGGCGGGACGGCGGCCGGTTCCCTCAGGCCGATGGCGGCCCGGGCGTCGGGTGGCAGGGGATCTCCGCCGTCCGGCGAGGACCGCCCTGGACCACCCGCCCCGCCGCGGGCGCGCGTACGACCGTGTCACGATTCATCTGACTACTTGAGGTGACATTAGGGTAACTAGCTGTCGTGACCGACATAACGGAGGAGGGACGCCGCGACGGCCGGCTCCTCGTCATCGGCGGCGCGGAGAACCGCACCTGCGGTACCGGGCCGCTGAAGGAGTTCGTCTCCCTCGCCGGGGCGGATGAATCCCGCATCGTGGTAGTCACCACGGCGACCGAGAAACCCGAACAGGTCGCGGCCGAGTACGCCGACGTGTTCCATCGGCTCGGCGTCGCATCCGTCACCGAACTCCGGCTGCCGCACCGCGCCGTCGCCGACAGCCAGGCGTCGCTCGACGTACTGCGGGGGGCCACCGGCGTGCTGTTCAGCGGCGGTGACCAGTCACGGATCCGCAGCCTCGTGGGTTCGAAGGCCAACGCCCTGCTGCGGCAGCGTCTCACGGCCGACGGGCTCGTCATCGCCGGGACCAGCGCGGGCGCCACCGCGATGGGCCGCTGGATGATCCTCGGCGGGGACGGTCACGAGGTGGCCGCCTCCACGGTCCGGATCGGACCCGGACTCGGCCTGCTCGACGACGTGCTCATCGACATGCACTTCGCCGAACGGGGCCGGCTGCCCCGGCTCCTCAGCGGAATCGCGCTCGACACCCTGCGGCTGGGCGTCGGCATCGACGAGGACACCGCGATCATGGTCCGCAAGGGCCGCTTCGAGGTGATCGGCAGCGGGGTCGTGACCGTCGTGGACGCCGACCAGGCCACCGTCGGGTACGCCGAGTGCGACGACGACCCGATGGCCCTCTTCGACGTCCGTCTCCATCTCCTTCCGGCCGGCTGCTGGTTCGACATGGAACAGCGCAAACCGTGGTTCGGCCCCGTACCCGCAGCAGAGGAGTGACCATGCACCTCGAGCATCTGCGCCGGCTGAACGGTCCCAACGTCTACATCGCGCAGCCGGTGGTGATCGCCCGGCTCGATTTAGGAGAGCTGACCGGCCGAGAAACGACGGACTTCCCCGGCTTCGCCGAGCGGCTGGTGTCCGCGCTCCCCGGTCTGGCCGAGCACCACTGCTCCGCCGGCCGGCCCGGCGGGCTGCTGACCGCGATGGCCCGCGGCACGTACTTCGGGCACGTCACCGAGCACGTCACGCTGGAGCTGTCCGCGCTGATCGGCCGGGACGTCTGCTTCGGCCGTACGGTGTGGGCCGGGATACCGGGACGCTACGACCTCATCCTCGAACGCCCGGCGGACGAACCCGCGGAGACGCCGCTCGTCGGCGACCTCATCGACCTCGCCATCCGTACGGTGACCGGCCTGCTGAAGGACGGGGACATCGCGTTCGACGCCGAGCTCGCCGCCCTGGCCGCGACGCACGAGCGGACGAGCCTGGGCGTCAGCACCGCCGCCCTCGCCGCGGCGGCCCGGCGGCGGGGCATCCCCGTACGCCGGGTCGACGACCTGAACCTGCTGCAGCTCGGATACGGGCGGCACCGGCGCACGGTCTGGGCGGCGATGACGGACCGGACCTCGGCGATCGGCGTCGAGGCCGCCGGCGACAAGATGCTCACCAAGCGGCTCCTGGAGAGCGCCGGGCTGCCGGTGCCGGAGGGCACCGTCGTGACGACCGTCGAGGAGGCGATCGCCGCGTACAAGGAGATCGGCGCGCCCGTCGTGGTCAAGCCGCTCGCCGGCCACCAGGGGGAGAACGTCTGGATCGAGCTGACGGACCCCGACGAGGTCGCCGCCGCCTTCCACGCGGCCTCCGCCGACGGAGGCGAGGCGCTCATCGAGATCTACGTTCCCGGCCGGGACCACCGGGTGCTCGTCGTCGGCGACCGCGTGGTCGCCGCCGCCGAGCTCAGCCCCGCGCGGGTGACCGGGGACGGCCGGTCCACCGTCGCGGACCTCGTCGCCGTCGCGAACACCGACCCGGCACGCGGCGAGGGCCACGACCGGCCGCTCACCCGCCTGACGCTCGGCGAGACCGAGCTGGCGCACCTGGCGCGGCAGGGCCTGGCCCCGGACTCGGTGCCGCACGCCGGCCAGGTCGTGACGCTGCGCCGCAACGCCAACCTGTCGACCGGCGGGACCAGCAAGGACGTCACCGACCGCGTCCACCCCGACGTCGTACGGCTCTGCCGCCGCGTCGCGGCGACCGTCGGCCTCGACATCTGCGGCATCGACCTGCGCCTGCCGGACATCACCGCGCCGCTCCCGGCGGACGCCGGCGCCTCCGGCGTCATCGAGGTGAACGCGTCGCCCGGCCTGCGCATGCACCTGGCGCCGTACGAGGGACGGCCCCGCGACGTCGCCGCGGAGATCATCGACCGGCTCTATCCGCCCGGCACCTCCGGGCGGGTGCCGATCGTGGCCGTCACCGGCACCAACGGCAAGACCACGACGGTACGGATGATCGCGCACCTGCTGGCGCAGGACGGCCGGCGCGTCGGGATGACCACCACCGACGGCGTGTACGTCGGCGAGGAGCTCGTCTACCGGGCGGACGCGTCGGGCCCGCTCTCCGCGGCCATGGTGCTCGCGGACCGCACCGTGGACGCCGCGGTGCTGGAGACCGCGCGCGGCGGCATCGTACGGCGCGGGCTGGGCTACGACCGCGCCGACGTCGCCGTCCTCACCAACGTCACCGACGACCACCTCGGCGTCGACGACATCGCCACCGTCGACGACCTCGTCGAGATCAAGGCACTGGTCGCCGAGGAGATCCGGCACGGCGGCCGGCTCGTGCTGAACGCCGACGACCCGCGCACGGCCGCGCTCGCCGACCGTCCCCGCGTACGGGACCGCGAGCCCAGCGTCCGCTACTTCGCCATGTCCGCGGCCGCGCCGCGCGTCGAGCGGCACCTGCGGACGGGCGGGATCGCGTACTTCGTCGAGGACGGCATGCTCACCGAGGCGAGCGGCGCCGGCCGGTCGGAGATCCTGCCGGCCGCGGACGTCGCCGGGTCGTTCGGCGGGCTCGCCCGGCACGTCGTCGGCAACGCGCTCGCGGCCGCCGCGGCGGCGCGCGCCCTCGGCATGCCCGTCGACCTGGTCGCGCGGGGACTACGGACGTTCGAACCGCACGACCTGAACCCGGGCCGCGGCTGCGCCTTCCAGGTCGAGGACCGCCCGATCGTCGTCGACTACGCGCACAACCCGGCGGCCGTGGCCGCCGTCGGCGAGCTCATGCGGCGGGTCTGGCGGCGGGACTGCGTCGCCGCCGTCACGCTGCCCGGCGACCGCTGCGACGAACTGGTCATCGACACCGCCCGTGCGGTCGCCCGCTCCTTCGGCCGCGTGGTGGTGTACGAGGACGAGGACCTGCGCGGCAGGCGGCCCGGCGAGATGGCCGAGCTGATCAGGCGGGGACTCGTCGACGCCCGCCCCGACGTCCACGTGCACCCGGCGGGCGACCTGAAGGACGCGGTCGGCATCGCGCTCGGCGTCTCCGCGCCGGGCGAGCCGATCCTGCTGCTGTACGAAAAGCTGCAGCCGGTCATGGACCTGCTCGACGCGCTCGGCGCGGCCTCGCTCCCGGGTGCGCTGTGACCGGAGAGCCGTCCCGCCGATGGCGCTCCCGGCGACCCGCGCACGGCCCTTCCGGGACGTGCCCGGCGATCCGCTGAGAGCGTCGGCGGCGGTGCGCCGATCGGGCCGGGTGCCGCGACAGCGGCACCCGGCCCGATCGCTAAAGCCACGCCCGCTCGCTGGCGATCCGGATCGCGTCGATCCGGTTGCGCGCCGCAATCCTCGTGATCGCGCTCGACAGGTGGTTCCGCACGGTCTTCACCGACAGGGACAGCCGTGCGGCGATCTCCGCGGTCGTGGCCCCGTTCGCCGCGATGCGGAGGACCTCCAGCTCGCGCGGTGTCAGCGGGTTCTCCTCGACGGCGCGGGCGGTCCCGGCCAGCTCCGGGTCGATCACCGGGCGGCCCACCGCGACCTGACGGACGACGCGCATGAGGACGTCGGCCGGCGCCTGCCGGCTGAGCAGGCCGAGCGGGTCGACGGCCAGCGCCCGCCGTACGCCCATGGGGTCACCGCGGTCGGCCAGCATCACGACGGAGCACTCCGCGGTCAGCTCGCGCAGGTGTGCCACGCCCGTCGATCCCGCCGGGCCGGGCAGGTCGATGTCGATGACCGCGACGGCGGGACGCAGCTCCGCCACCTCCGCCGCGAGGCCGTCCCCATGGGACAGGGCGGCGACGACCTGGATGTCGGGTTCCCGGTCGAGACAGGCGGACAACCCTAACCGGAGCACGTGCACATGCTCGGCCACGAGCGTACGGATCGCCGCGGGCCGCGAGTCGTTCCGCGATGATCCCCACCGCCTGAACCCCGGTCGGCGCTCCGAACATCGATCGTTCTTGTTCATGTACCGTCCCTGATCGCCCCTGTCGACAGCCGTAAGGCACTTTGCCCCGTACATCTCGGATAAACCTTGCAAAGCGCCGTGAGCTAGAAGTTACTGGTCAAGCCACCGCAGTATGCCCCGTTTGAGGCAGGGAGCGACCGACTCGGTACGAGCGGTCACCCGCCCGTGGGCGCAGAGCCCGCAAGTGCGGCCTGCAAGGCGTCGAGTGAGCCGGAACCGCCGGAGGCCTGCGACCCGCCCGGCGTCCCCGGAGATCCACCAGGCGTCGTCCGGGTGTCTCCGGCCGCCGTCGGAGCGGTCATCGTCGCGGGTACTCCGACGGGAGCGGCCGGTCGGCTCCCGCCCGGCTCCGCGACGTCGCTCGCCCGGCTCGCCGCGGACCCGGGCCCGTGCGGGACGGCCGCCGACCGCGCCGGGGCGGAGGCCGAGCCGCCCGCGCCCGCCGGCCCGCGGCGCGGTACGGACACCGGGCCGTCCCATGCCGCCGATCGGGACGGGACGGAGACCGAGCCGAGAGCCTTGCGGCGGGGTCGGCCCGTGAGCGTCCGGACCCATCGGGGCCACACCCGGTACGCGGGCGCTCCCGGCCGGGCGGCCCCGGCGAAGGCCCGGCGCCGCCAGCCCGTCAGGGAGCCGCGCTGGATGACCGTCCCGGTGTGCGGGGCGTGGACGAACCGGCCGCGGCCGACGTAGATGCCGACGTGACTCGCCCCGGAGAAGAACACCAGGTCGCCGGGGCGCAGGCTCCTCATCGGGACCTTGCGCCGGATCAGGTGGTACTGGATGTCCGCGCGGTGCGGCAGGCTGACCCCGCCCTTCCGCCAGGCCGCCATCGCCAGGCCCGAGCAGTCGTACGATCGTGGGCCGGCCCCGCCGAACCGGTACGGCTTGCCCATCTGCCGATAGGCGAAGCGAACGGCTCGCCGGGCGGCGACCCGCTGCGCGGCGATCCGGGTCAGGTACCGCTCATAGGCGTGCAGGACCCGGAACTGCCGATGCGTCGGCGCCGAGGTCGCCATCACGGCGTATCCCCGCTCCGTACGGGCCGCCGCGCCGGACGGCGTCCAGAACGCCAGGAGCACGCTGACGCCGATCACCGGGTATCGCAGTAAAGCGGGACGCGCAGCGCCGAGGCGGGCTTTACCGGCCGGAACACGGTCATGGTACGTCGACTTCATCCACCATCCTCCAAATGGCGAGTGAGCCTTTTCAGCGCAACACTTACCCTGAAAGACGGGACACGTACCATTACCCTTTTCGCCGCAATCCCCGCTATCCGGATTTCAGCCGGCCGCCGATTAAGAAAGGTCAGCACCGACACGGGAAAGCACCAGACGGCGGTAAACAGAACGCCGCCCAACCGCCTCGAATAAGGCGATTGGGCGAGGGTGTGGAACTCCGCGAAAACGAAAACCGCCCGGCCGGAGTACCGGCCGGGCGGAAATCGGAGCCGAAGGTCAGGAGTTGCCGCCCCGGGCGAAGGAGGCGTCGCCGTCGCAGGCCGCCGCCGCCAGGCCCTTGATGGCGCCCGAGTTGCCGCAGATCACGATGGGCGCCGCGACCGGCGCGCTGACCTGGTCGTTGCTGAGCAGGTGGGTGCTCGACGAGCCGCTGCCCTGCGCCGAGGACTGGCTGCAGGCCTCGGGGCAGACCGGCGCGCCGACCGGCTGCGAGCAGGCCTGAGCGCAGGCCGGCGCCTGGTGGACGGTCGTCTGGGCCGGCGGCTGGGCCGCGTCGCAGGCGGTCGGGCAGGCCGGAGCGGCGGGCTTCGGAGGCTCGGCCGTCACCTGAGTGGACGACGAGCACGTCGCGGGGCAGGCCGAGTTCGCCTGCGAGGCCGCGCTGCCGCTGCTGATGCTCGAGTGGCCCCGGCAGGTCGCGGTGCCCAGACCGCTGTCGGAGATCGCGTTGCCGCAGATCAGGATCGGGGCGGTCAGCGGCGCGTGAACCTTGTCGTCGCTGCCGATCGAGGTCGCCTCGATGCCGTGGTCGTGGTGGTGGCTGACGAAGCGCAGGCGCTGGGCGGCGCCCGTGGCCAGGGTCGAGCGCGGGCTGAGCGCGTTGACGGCGTTGCCGTTCGCGTTGACGGTGGTGTTCCGCAGCAGGTTGTTAGCGGTGATCGGGGCGGTGACGGGAGCGGTCACGTCCGCCAGCACGCCGCCGAGGAGGCTGCGGTCCCCGCGCGTGGTGTTGTTGTCGGCGTTGGCGATGCCACCGCCGACCGCCGCGAACGCGGCTCCGACGAGGAGGGCTCGGGCGGCGCGAACAGTCCATTTACGCATTGGTCCCCCAAGGGTGTCTGTTTTTCCAGCGATGATGCGGGTGGTTTTCCGTCGCGGCGGGATCGCACGATCACGTTGGATCGGAATATTGGCGAGATCCACCCATCGTGTCCGCGAGAGCGGAGACCCGGATGCTTGAGCGGCGATTCGGACGTGCGGCACAGAATGTGCTCCACGCGTACGAGTCGGTCCGCTTCACGCACTCTCCAGGTGGCCGATGATCTCGAAAGTCGAAGGTTCTTGCTGACCGGTGGAAAGGCTAACACCGCCATTCCCGTCTGCCGGAGCACGTCGAATCGCTACGTAAAAGGGTCACCCGCCGCGCGGCGGTGTTCTCCACGGCGAGGCTCAGGCGAGACCAGGCGGGAGCCGGAAAGGCAAACCGCAGGCAACGAAGAGCGCTTCATTCGACGCCGATCCTTGATGTTGCCATTACCCGCGTTCCGCAATTCCCCTGGCCCGGCCGTCCGCCGGCGTCCGCGAGGGCGGGGAAAATTAGATGACATGCCGGTATCCGGTTCCTACGCTGCCTCGGGTGCGTGACCTGACCCGCCTGCCAAAGGCCCACCTGCACGTCCACCTCGAGAGCGCCATCCGCTGGGCGACGCTCCGGGAGATCGGGACCGCCAACGGCGTTCCGGTGCCGGAACCCCCCGCCGACGGCCCGGTCGTGTTCGACGACTTCGGCCGGTTCGCCGACCTCGGCGCACTCGTCCGCGGCTGCCTGCGCCGGCCGGAGGACTTCCGTCGGATCGCCGTCGAGTTCTGCGCGGACGAGGCCGCGCAGGGAACGCGGTACGCCGAGGTCACCTTCACCGCGGCCGCGCACGGTGAGCGTCTCGGCCATCCGGAGATGCCCCTCGAGGCGGTGCTCGAGGGACTCGCGGAGGGACAGGCCGCGTACGGCATCGAATGCCGGGTCCTGCTGGACCACTCGCGCCGGCGCTCGGTGGACCGTGCCCGGCACACGGTGGACCTGGCCGCGCGGTACGCGACGCACGGGGTCCTCGGCATCGGCCTGGCCGGCGACGAGGTCCATCCCCTCGCGCCGTTCGCCGAGGTCATCGAGTCGGCGCGGGACGCGGGCCTCCACCTCGTCCACCACGCGGGGGAGACCTGCGGACCGGCGAGCATCCGCGAGGCGATGACCGTCGGTCACACCGAGCGGCTCGGGCACGGCATCCGCGTCCTGGACGACGCCGACCTGGTCGCCGAGGTACGGGACCGCGGCCTGCCCCTCGAGGTGTGCCCCTCGTCGAACGTCGCGCTCGGCGTGGCCCCCTCGTTCGCCGCGCACCCGCTGCCGCTCCTGCGCGACGCCGGGCTCGTCGTGACGGTGAACACCGACATCCCGGTGATCGTGGGCACCACGCTGACCGAGGAGTACGCCCGGATCCGTACGGCGTTCGGGTACGACGACGCCGTGCTGGCCGAGTTGTCGCGGGCGGGGGTCGAGGCGTCCTTCGCCCCGGAGCCGACCAAGACCCGGCTGTGCCGGGAGATCGACGCGTGGCTGGCCACCCCCGCCTCCTGACCGGGCGGGCACGGTCGGCCGCCCGGCGGTCGGGGCCGCCCGGCCTTGGACGGCCTGGGCCGTCCCGGGCCGGCCTTGGACGGCCCGGTCGCGGCCGCCGCTCGTACGGCGGCCGCGGTCGCGTTCGCGCTACCCGGCGCGACACCGCCCTCGCCGGGCCGCCCCTGTCCGTGTGTCTCCGGCCTGCCTTACTAGGGTCGGAAGCATGTCCGAAATGGCGTATCGCCCGCTGGGCGACTCCGGTCTCGTCGTCTCCGTCGTCGGCCTCGGCTGCAACAACCTGGGCCGTACGAAAACCCGTACGGAGACGCTCGAAGGCACCAGAAAGGTCATCGACGCCGCGCTGGACGCCGGCATCACCCTCTTCGACGTGGCGGACATCTACGGCGCCGAGCCGGGACTGTCCGAGGACCTCCTCGGCCAGTCCCTCGTCGGCCGCCGCGAGGATGTCGTGGTCGCCACCAAGTTCGGGATGGACATGCGCGGCGCCAACGGCCCCGACTTCGGCGCGCGCGGGTCGCGGCGCTACATCCGCCGGGCCGTCGAGGCGTCCCTGCGCCGGCTGCGCACCGACCACATCGACCTCTACCAGTACCACGCTCCCGACGGCGTGACCCCGATCGAGGAGACGCTCGCCGCCTTGGACGAGCTCGTCCGCGAGGGCAAGGTCCGCTACATCGGCTCCTCGAACTTCGCCGGATGGCAGGTCGTCGAGGCCGACTACGTCGCCCGCGCCGCGGGTGGTGCCCGCTTCATCAGCGCACAGAACCACTACAACCTGCTCCACCGCGACCCCGAGGCGGAGCTCGTACCCGCCTGCCAGGCGTACGGCGTCGGGCTGCTGCCGTACTTCCCACTCGAGTCCGGCCTGCTCAGCGGCAAGTACCGGCGGGACGAGGCTCCTCCGGCCGGGACGCGGATCGGCGACACCCGGCGTGCCATGCACGCCGACGCGGACTGGGACACCATCGAGGCGATCGGCGACTTCGCCGACCAGCGTGGCGTGTCGATGCTGCACGTGGCCATCGGTGGCCTCGCCGCCCAGCCGACCGTGTCCTCGGTGATCGCCGGTGCCACCTCACCGGAGCAGATCCGTACGAACGTCGAGGCCGCGCAGTGGATCCCGAGCGATGAGGACCTGACGAAGCTCGCCGAGCTCACGGGCTGAGGCGGCCCCCGGTCCGGCGACCGGATCTCGCTCCGATCTCCACGTCGGCCGATTGAACCCCGGCGCGCCGTTTCGCGTACTCCCTGCCGACATCGGACCCGCGCGGGCGGGACGACCGCTCGCCGGCCCGATCGCGTCTCGCCCGGCGAGACGCGATCGGGCAGGGACCGAATCGTCGGGGGCGGGGCGGCCGGAAGACCTTCGGCCGCCCCTGGTCCGGCCCGCGTACGCGGCTCTCCGGGCCTGCTGTGAGGTGGGCACGGCGGCCGTGCCCGGATACGGTGAACGCCAGGGTCGATCACATGCGCCGGGACGGGTCGTGCCGGGCGGAAGAGACCAGGGGATGGCCGGATGAGCGTCGCGCACACCGATGTCGGCGCCTACGTGCTGGGCCTTCTCGAAGAGGACGACCGCCGTGCGTTCGAGGAGCATCTCGCCGGGTGCGCGGCCTGCGCCTCGGAGGTCGCGGAGCTCGACGGCATGCGGCACCTCCTGAGCGGCCTCGCCCCTGTCGAGCCCGCCCCCGATGCGCCGCCGGCGGACGTCACCGACCTGTTGCGGCGCCGGCGCCGGGCCGCGCGCCGTCGCCGGCGCGGCACCATCGTGATCGGCTTGGCGGCGGGTGTCGCCGTCGTCGCCGGCGGCGTGACCATCGGCGCCGCCCTGACCGGCCCCCGCGCGTACACCCACCATCACGGCAGCCCCGCCGCCGACCTCCTCGCGCGGGGCGAACGCCACACCGCCACCGACCCGACGACCCACGCCACCGGGATCGTCGCGACCGAGAGCGCGCCGTGGGGGACACAGGTCGCCCTGGACTTGGCCGGCATACGCGGCCCGCTGACGTGCCGGCTGGTGGCGGTGACCCGGTCCGGGGAACGGCGCGCGGTGACGGGGTGGGCGGTCCCGGCCAAGGGGTACGGCGTGCCGGGCGCGCCGGCCCATCTTCAGGTGCACGGCGGAACGGTCGCCCCGCGTTCGCAGATCGTACGTTTCGACGTGCTCATCGACGGCGGCGGAACCCTCCTGAGAATCCCCGTATGAGAGTCGCCCGGCGCACGGGCGGCCAAGATGGATGGCGTGAGCGGACTCACAGTGCGGGAGATCCGGCCAGGAGACGGCGAAGGCTGTGCGCGGGCGTGGCGAGACGCCGGCCGACACTACGCCGCGATCGTGCCGGAAGTCGTTCAGGAGCCTGATCCCGAGGGTCTCGTCGAGTGGTTCGAGCAGGCCATCGGCGAGCCTCGAGAGGAGGACACCGCCTGGTTGGTCGCCGAGGACGACGGCCAGGTGGTCGGACTCATCGAAGCGGCGGTGATCCGGCCGGCGCCCGACGCCCGCTGGCAGATCCAGCGGGACCTGTCACGGGTACGCCTTGTGATCAACGCACTCGCCGTCGCCGCGGAGTGCCGCCGCCAGGGCACCGGCACGGCGCTCATGGCGGCCGCCGAGGCGTGGGGACGGCGAAGGGGCGCGGAGATCGCGGTGACCGACACGAACCTGAGCAGCCCGCTGTCGGTTCCGTTCTACGAGAAGCGGATGGCCTACCACCGACAGGGGATCACCCTCCGCAAAGCCCTCAGGCCCGCGTGAGCGACCGTCGAGCGTGAGCGCGGCGGGGTCGACCTTCTCCTGGTCGGCGGTCGCGACCGCCGACCAGGATCGGCTCGGTGACCTGGGTGCCGGATGACAGGGCCGCGTCCGTCCGGGGTCACCAGGGGACGACGCCCTCGTCGTCGAAGAAGCCGCCCCGCGGTCCGTCATCCGGCAGGGTCGCGAGCCGGATCGCGATCGCGGCGCCTTGCTCGGGCGTCCGCGGGGCGTTGAAACCGGTGAAGTCGGTCGCCACGTAGCCGGGGCAGGCGGCGTTCACGATGACGTTCGTTTCGGCGAGCCGGCGGGCGTACTGTGCCGTGACGCTGTTGAGCATCGACTTCGACGGGGCGTACGCGGCCATGATCGGCCCGGTCTGCAGCGTCAGCGAGCCCATGTTGCTCGACATGTTGACGATGCGCGGCGAGTCCGCGCGGCGGAGCAGCGGGAGCATCGCGTTCGTCACCCGGACGACCCCGAACACGTTCGTGTCGAGGACGGTGCGGACGACGTCGAGGTCGAGCGTCGTCGGATCCTGCGCGCCACCGTCCGTCCGGCCGGAGATGCCCGCGTTGTTGACGAGCACGTCGAGCCGCCCTGCCGTCTGCTCGATGGTCGCCGCCGCCGCGGCGACGCTGTCGTCGGAGGTGACGTCGAGGGCGACCCCGAACGCGTCGACGCCTGCGGCACGCAGACGCTCCACGGCCTCCTCGCGCCTGGCATCGTCGCGAGCCCCCACCGCGACCGTGAAGCCGATCGCCCCGAGACCCTGTGCGATGGCGAAACCGATTCCCTTGTTCGCGCCGGTGACCAGCGCGATCTTCGTGTCGTTCACGCGATCCATGCTCGGCGAGCCGCACGCTCGGGGTCCAACACCGACTCAGTCTGCTGTGATACCCACCGGGTATCACTCGGTAGGCTGCTCGCGTGGACGATCTCGAGACCCGCGAGCTCCGGTACTTCGTCGCCGTCGCCGAGGAGTTGCACTTCGGACGCGCCGCTGTTCGGCTCGGGATCGCGCAACCGCCGCTCTCACGCGCGATCCGCCAGTTGGAGCGGCGGCTCGGCGTCCGGCTCCTTGACCGGAACCGCCGTGGAGTGGCGCTCACCGACGCCGGCCGGGTGCTGCTCCGCGAGGCCGGAACGGCCCTCGACGCGGTGGCGGCCGCCGCGCGCCGGACGCGGCGTGCCGGGGACCCGAAGCGGCCGCTCGTGCTCGTGACGAAGGCCGGGGCGTCCCACGAGCTGCTGCAACGGCTCCTCGACGCGCTCGCGAGCGAACCCGACGCGGCACCGATCGAGGTCCTCCTGTGCGAGGTCGGCGAGCAGGCAGGGCTGCTCCGCGACGGGCGCGCCGACGTGGCGCTCATGCACCGGCCGTTCGACGACCTCGCCGGGTTCGACACCGAGGACCTCTGCACGGAAGGCCAGGTCGCGATCCTTCCCGCGGCGCATCCGCTCGCGTCACGCGATCAGCTCACGCTGGCGGAGGTCCGCGACGTACCGGACCTGCCGATCGCTCGATGGCCCCGGCTCGACGGGTCCTACCCGGACGGGCCCGGACCGGAGGTGCGCACCCAGTCGCAGCTCGCTCAGCTCGTGGCGCTCGGCAGGACGCTGCTCGTCATCCCGGCCTCCAGCCGCGCCTGGCAGTGGCCCGAACACGTCGCGGTGCCCGTCGTCGACGCGCCGAACGTCACCACGGTGATCGCATGGCCGCGCAGCAGTCGCTCACCGGCGGTCGCATCACTCGTCCGCTCGGCGACCGGCCTCCACGGCACCGCGCTGCCTTCGCCCGTGATCCACCATGGCAGGTAGCCGGCACCTCCCGCCGTCGAGCGGGAGGTGCCGGCCGTGTACGGCCTCAGCTCTGGGGGAGCTGCGGCTTGGCCGACGCGGTGATGTGCACCGTGTAGCGCTTGGTCCGGCCGCTCGTGCGCCGGGTGACCGACCAGCCATTGCGCACGATGCTGATGCGCAGACTGATGCCCGGATGGCCGAGTTCCCGCGTCATGTTGAACTTCTCGGCGCCCGCCATGGCGTCGATCAACGCGTCGACGAACTTGGCCATCTCCTCGTAGGTGACGAGGCCGGCCATGGTCGCCGTGTTCAGCGCCACTTTGATCTGGTCGCGGAGCTCGGAGAGGTCGGGGCAGTTCAGCGTTGCGCCCAACGACCAGGTCAGATCGGAGGATTTGATCTCGCCCATGGCGAAGGTCCTTTCGGGTGATCTTTTTTGTGCGTGCGATGTCTTGCACAGCACCGTCCCGATGCAGCTTGGGGTGGCAAGCGCTCCGTCGCACTCTGCATGATTTCCGTGCCTACCTGGACCATCCCCGAGCCGGCGTCCGCCGCCGGACGCCTCTGGCGGTTACGGGCCCGTGGTACGCCGGCCACCACAGGAGCCGCCATGCCGGTCAGGATCTGGCTTTCCTACGGGTGGCCGGTCAAGTTCTGCGATATTCCGGTGAAACCGTCTGTTCCGTGATCAGGAGGCACTATGAGCACTACTCCACGCGACGTCTTCCTCCGCCTCGTCCATGGCGTGGCCGAAGGTCGCTCCGCCGAGCTGCCGGACTTGTACGCCGAGGTCACCGACGTCCGGCACCCGATGGCCACGCCCGAGGCCGAGCCGTTGACGAGTCGGCGTGAACTCCGGGAGCACTTCGCCGTCCCGCCGAAGGCTCGAGGGTCGATTCCTGAGCGGCGGGTCGTTGATGTCGTCGTCCACGAGACCGCGGATCCCGAGGTGATCGTCGCCGAGTTCGCCTATGAGTTCCCGAAGCCGGACGGTTCGGCGACCAAGGTCCCTTGTGTCTTCATCATGCGCGTCCGGAATGGCGAGATCGTCGAATCACGCGACTACATCGACCCGATCCGCGCCCACCAGGCACGCGATGACATCGACTCCCTGGTGGGCATTCTCCGGCCGGACACACCTGCGTAACGGACGGTGGCCGGCCACTACGGTCGGCCACCGTGGTTGACGAAGCCACTGTGGAGTCTGCCCGGCGAACTTGCGCGGCGGGGCCGTCGGCCCACCCCGGAGGGGAATCCGGGTCACGCCCTGTGGGGCGAGGGGCCGGAACTGCGACTGGGGCCGTTCGGGCCCAGAGACGACCAAGGGCCTTCCCCGACGTTCGTCGGGGAAGGCCCTGATCAAGGAGCGGAGGCTCGGGGATTTGAACCCCGGATGGACGGTAAGCCCAAACCGCATTAGCAGTGCGGGGGAGCTGCGCCACTGCGTGCATAGGCTCATCTGACCTGCGGCGACGTACACCGACGGACGTCACCGCACCTCTGTAAACCGCAACCCCAACTGCAACCAGCGCCCCCGGCCCATAGGCTTGGTAGCTGTAGGTTACAAATTCGACGCCAATGGGCAGCAAGCAACTGACCTGACGCGGGAACGTCACATGAAGAAAACGAAGCCAAAACAGCGGCGTAGAGCGATGCGGGGAAAGATCGGTCTTGCCTAGTAGGCACTTGCGACCGCCCGCAAGGCGAAGACTTTCCCTGCTTACTTCCTCGGTGCCCGCACACCCCGTCCAGGGGCCAGGAAAGAAGTAAGGATCTTAGCGATGCTAGCGCCGTCGATATTCTCGCGAGAGACCGCTTCATGGACAGACAGCGCCACGATAAGTCGTTCAACGTCTGCAGGATCGAGCTCTTTTCTAGCCGATGCTCTGACTAGCCGAGCCAGGCTACGCAACCTAACCATTGCTCGCAGTTGCGAAAAGACCACCTCAATCCCAGCCACCGAGGCGACCGCGATGAAGGCAGCTACATACTCTTTCCGGAGATACGCGCCGATACCGGTCACAGGTACGGCAACGCCCCACAAAGCAGACATTGTGAAGCTTTTACGCAGAATGTTTTTGTGAATGGCCATACCCGGCCTCCTCGACGAAACGCGCCGACCGGATAACTCATGGCCACGGAGATGAAACCTCGCTGCCACATACTAGCCTACGCCGCGCGGTGGCGTGTCACTTCTTCACGAAGCCGCCGAGCCTCTGAAGAACCATCCACGTCCACCTATCGCAGCAGCCTGCGAACAGCCGAGTGACTACTCACAGCGAGGGACGCGTTCTTCTCAATGCGAGGATAGCCGGGTAAGCCCGTTCCCGGCCATACAAACGGACTCGGAGCGCAGGGCCGGCCACGACCCGAGCTCCGGAAGCCGTGCAGCGCCTTCCGGCAGAGCGCGACCGACGCGATCACGGATCCCGTGGCCAAAACTGGTCGCCCATGATCCGCACTCTCCTATGCCTGATCACCTACAGGCGCGGAAGCGCCACCAGGCACAACGGCGCTGACGCTTCCCTCCGGTTGGCGCCAAATCACCATCAGGCCTTGCTTGCGGGACGTCTCCGTGGCTAGTTTCGCTTGAGACTCTGGATTTCTCCAGGATTTATGCGACGATCTGTGGGTCACCTATGGTCGAGCAAAGTGGGGGCGCATGACGGGTGATGGTAACCCTACGGCCGCGCAGCTCGTGGTCACGGTACCGCAGCCAGATGACTCTGGCGCCAACACAGCTGACCGCTATGAGTGGCAAGCTGCCATGGCTGCCGCCCAGGGCCTCAGTCTCTATCTTGATGCAATCGATGAAGACGGACGCCTAGCTTCCGACGAGGACCGCCGCATCATCTGCGAGTACCATGAAGACTGGGTAGCGGTACACGGAGACAACGCCGTGCTTGTTTCTGGAAAGCACCGCGATCCGGAAGTTGGCGCTTACACGACCATCAATCAGCTCGCCGACAAAGGCGGCTTGGCGCATTTGTTTCTACGTTGGCACGCTCTGAAAGAGAAGCCTACGTGCAAGCTGGTCACTACTGGTGGTCTTTCAAACGGGGCTCCACAAGATCTCGAAGCTGCCGCCAAACGGCTACGACTTCGGCGTTTGGCAAATGAAACATTCTCAATTACGAAGCAGGACGTGCCGGTAGTTAACAGCCTGCACTCCGCGATTCGCACTTATGGAGAGAGCCACCTCCCCCGCGAGTGGACTGGCGAGGAGGCCCTTTCCTTGGATGAACAGAAGACACAAACCGCGCGGTTTCTTTCTGCGTTGAGCATTGATCACGCTCAGGTCATGCGCGCTCACCTTCCCCACGCCGCACCGAATATGTTCGCCAAACCTGTAGTAGATCGCCTCAGCCTCGAAACACCACCAGAAGCCGTATGGCAAGCCGTATTGGGCCTCTTCCGCACCCGAATGCGCGCAGCAGGACCGAACTCAACTGGAGCGCTTCCAACCGTATTCGAATCCGTTATAGGTACTGGCGTTCCCACTGTTGAGGATAGCGAGCGCGCTCTAGCAAACAGAATCGTCACGATGCAGGACATCCACATCGCGATCGTCACCGCTACCGTGAACCCGGGAGCGTACCAGCCGATCGCTCCTCCTATTCGGATGACCCGCGCAGCAGTAAAGATGGCTGCCGGCGAATGCTCCGATAATAGTATCGAGCGAGCAGAGCAGCTACGAAGAGATTACCATCGGTACTGGCATAACCGAATGAGCGGCGATCCTACCGCCATAGCCGACCGAGAAAAGTTCCGTCGCCTCCTCCTGCGTATCAGCGACAAGGCCACTACGCCTAAAGTACGCGCCAGTTCACCATGGGGAGCGGCACTCTGGAATGAACTACAGGACGTCATTGACGGAATTCCAGCTGAGGAAATTCCCGTAGGCCTCGATGCTGATCTGCTTCTAGGCGGAATCAGCGATCTCGCGAATGTATGCCAAATTTGGTTTAGCGAACGCTTCGATGTTGATGCGGAGATCGCCCGTCTACGCGCACGCCGAGGAACTGCAGCATGACCACTGCATACGAAGCTCTGGAACTGCAGCTACTCCGGGATGACCTCGCATATCACCAAGCTCGAGTTCTTCTTCTAGTCGCTGCAGTCTCCGCCACTCCAGGTCATGCAAATAAACTCGATGGCCTGACGAAGCTAGCTAAGCTTGACTTCCTTCTCCGCTATCCAGCCTTAGCCCCCACGGTCCTAGACGATCTGCAGCCTGAAGATCCGCGTCTCCATCTGAGCTCGTCAGAGATTGCAGAACCGACCGACGTAGAGGCTCCTATGATGCGCTACAAGTATGGGCCTTGGGACGACAGGTACTACGCAATCATTGGCGCGCTCGTGGGCCGCGGCCTTGTGCGCTATGCGAAAGGCCGTCGCGGCAATGTTGCGCTCACGCCAACTCCTAGCGGCCGAAAGCTCGCCTCTCAGATGGCTACGACTCCCAACTGGGCAGATATGATCGATCGCAGCTACGCTATTGCAGCAGCATCTGCCGGCATGACCGGCAATACGCTAAAGGACCGCATCTATCAAAAGCTGGCTACTCTTATGGATCGCCCTCACCGGCAGGTGATCAGGTGACTATCAGATTCCGCATCGATCAGCTCACCTTGCGCACGACCGAGGGGAATGTTCGTTACGATTTTCGATCCGAGCTAACGATATTGTCAGGTCCTACCGGTGTAGGCAAAACAACCCTTCTTGAGCTAATCAAGTTTGCCTTCGCAGCAGGTGACGCCCGCCTAGCCGCCGTGGCGACCGACTATGTAACTGATGTAGTAGTTGATATAACAGTCGGCCAGGACCGATTGCGTCTGGCTCGGAGTGTAGATCCGGGGAAAAGGAAAAAGATTCGCGTCACCGATCTTCTGACCCAGGAACGCATGCCGGACCATCACGCCGGTGATGACATTCCTAGCATCAACACTCTTCTACTAACTAAGCTCGGGTTGCCCAGTGATATGCGAGCTGCAGCGCAGAAGGGCAAGAGCAGCAAAGCTGGCAATCGCGTCACTTTTGCCGACATATATAAGTACGTATATATTCCACAGTATGCGATGAATCGCGATATCGCAGGCAGCCAAGACGACTATTATACTCCAAAACGCATAGCCGTCTTTGAGCTGTTGTTTGGCCTTACAGAGCCTGACATTCTCGCACTCCAATCTGAAGTTAACCTTTTGAACGGGGAGATTGAAAAGCAAAACTCGCATATCGAGGCCGTCAAGGCGTTTCTTCGTGACAGCCAGACGACGGGTCGACTAGAAGCGGAGCGAGACCTTATGGCGGCTGTTGCCGCCCAGGCGCAAGCCGAGGCCGAGCGTGATTCGATCCGGGAAGAAATCGATCCGGTAATCGATCGAGAGACGCAGGCCCTTAGAGACCTTCTTGCCGACGCTGAACGGAGCCTCGCCGACGCTCATGCGGCTAAAGTCTCCCTATCGCGTCAGAAAGATGAATACGCCGCCGAACGTGACCGCGTTCATGCAGACCTCGCACGGCTGGCCCGTATGCAAGACGCGGGCATGCGCCTAGCCAACATTGAATTCGCAGTGTGCCCACGTTGCATGCAATCGCTCAATCAAAGGAATGTACCTTCGGATTCGTGTCGTGTTTGTTTGCAGACTGACCCGGTTGAGGGCCTGGCAATAGAAGACCAGTACGAGACAAGGCAGCTCAATGCTCAACTCCAAGAAATGGATGACCAAATCGACGTTACCCAAGAGCAACTTGAGGAGGTTACGCGCGCGATTGTCGACCGGGAACAACTGATCCGAAACCTAACGGCTTCACTAGACATGCGTACGTCACATCGCGTCACGCCTCGGCTGCAAGCGTTTAGCGACGCGTCCGAACGCCTGGCCGCTGCACGCGCCCGGCAGGAGCAATTCGAAGCCCTGCTACGACAATGGGATCGCGTAGCAGACCTGGAGGCGGAGCGAGAGCGCCTAAAGCTTCGGCAGGAGAGTCTTAGGGCAGATATCAAATCACGGAAGGCCGCCCTAGAGGAACGAAAGAGGGTGGTGCTCGGTCGACTAGGTTCCGAATTTAGGCGCGCCGTCATTGATTTGCGGATTGCCGCGGTGGAGTCTGCGAGTGTTGACCCGGATAGCTATCTACCCACAGTTAACGGCAAGGTCTACGGCAGGACCGCTATCCCCGGAGGGGGAGCGATGACTGCCATCCAGATTGCATACTGGACCTCCCTGATGACTGTGGCACTAGGCGATGTCGATACCCGCTATCCCACACTGTTGATCCTCGATGGGCCGCGCCTTGCTCTAAATACGGCAGAGGACACATGTGCAGCCATCTATGGACGGCTAGCCAGTCAGGCATCAGCCAACGCCGGCCGTGTGCAGATTATCATTTCAGATAACGAGATTCCTTTTGCTTACCGGAACGGCTATCCTCTGATTGAATTCGACTATTCCAATCCGACAATCTCCCCCGTTCGTCATCCAGGTAAGGCTAATGTTGAGCTGATCGTCACCGAGGATGAGACGTCTTAGGTCATACAGAGCTTGGCCGACATGATTACTGCAACTGATTTACCTGTGGCTGACCGGTGGTTCGTAATGGCGGGGCTTAGAAGACTCAGAAACAGTTCTGAGGGAGTCTCGGACCGGGCGGTCATTCTCGGTTGCGGCGTAGCTTCCGGACTGTTGGGGCGACATTCGCCCTTCCCGACGACACGGGTTTTCCTGTCCACGGCCGAGTTCAGGGTCATGCCAGAGGTTGGGCTGACCGCCAGACGCGCTCGAAGCTATCAACGTAGATGCTGGCCACGTCATCGTGCTCGACGTGCCGTATATGGAGCACGGGTGCGTTTGAGGCCGTGATGCCGAAGGCGTGCGGGTTGACGAGAAGGTCGTCGTCGGCACGATAGAGCGAGGCGTACAGGACGGTTCTGTGGAGTCGGATCTCGACACCGTCGATGTCTCGGAGCGGCTGATACAGCACGATGCTGTTTCGGATCTTGGCTGCCATCGCCTCGCCTACGCCTTCGTCGGCACCGCGTTCCGCTACGTGTGGACTATTTGGGTCGCCGAGCAAGATCCGTACGGGGAGACCGGCCTGCGCCTTCTTTGCGAGGATGCGGATGATTCCGGTGTCCTCGGCGATGAAGAGACCCGAGTAGACGAGAATGCCGATCTCCTGTTTGGCTTGACTGAAGAGCCAGTGCCATACGTGGCGGGGAACGGCCCAGCGGTGGGCGTAGGAGGCTTCGATCTCTGCGCCACCCAGTCGTGGCGATGGTGGCTGTATGTCAGCGCGCCAGACTTCCGCCTGATCAATGCTAAGGAGATGGGCCAATTCAGAACGGTGACGCGGGTAGGGACGTCGTCCATCCAGCCACCGTCGAACGGTCTTCACATCCACGCCCAAGCGGGCGGCTACGTCCTGCTCAGTCAGGCCGGCCTCAGCGAAGGCACGCCTCAAGACATCGTTCACCGCGATCCTCCAAACCGCGCTGGCTGGGCTGACGCTAACACAAGACGTCCCTAGACG
The DNA here is from genome assembly GCF_039542035.1 of Actinoallomurus liliacearum. Lineage (NCBI taxonomy): Bacteria > Bacillati > Actinomycetota > Actinomycetes > Streptosporangiales > Thermomonosporaceae > Actinoallomurus > Actinoallomurus liliacearum. The sequence continues at coordinate 495,080 of NZ_BAABHJ010000040.1, read as the reverse complement.
TCCCCTAGCTGCCCATGAGAGGTCCGCGCTCTCACGCGAGCCTATTTGGACATGTGGCGGATCGACCCGGTCCGTCGCTCGCGGACGGATCGCAGGCTGCGAGGCGCAAGATGACTGATTGCTCTCGATCGAGCTGCATGCTGATGCCGGCCTTGCCACACACGGCCGGTAGGGCGCGGCAGTACGTGCGATGGCTGCTCGCCGCCTGGGAGCTGCCCTCGATGGTGGACACCGTTGAACTGCTGGCCAGCGAGTTGGTGACGAACGCCATCAACGCGACCGGCCTTCGCCAGATGCCGGAAGGCACCAACCCACTCGTCGGGAAGGCACAGCCCATCTACCTGTGCCTCTCGGTACGGCCTGAGGCCGTGCTGATCGAGGTCTGGGACTCCAGCAGCACGCCGCCGCTACAGCGTGCGGCAACGGACGACGAAGAGAACGGCCGCGGACTAGTGCTCGTACAAGCGCTATCGAAGGAATGGGGCTGTGTCCTCCTACCGACGGGCGGGAAGATCGTCTGGTGCGAGTGCCTGGTCGAGGGGTCGGCATGAGCAAACAGCGGAAGAGCTACCAGGAGGTCGCGGAGGTCATCCGTGATCGGATCGCGGGCGGTGATTGGCAGCCTCGGGGCCAGCTTCCTTCTCAAGCGAAGATGGCTAAGGAGTTCGGCGTCTCGGGCAGTACGGTTTCCGACGCCATCGCTGATCTCCGGCAGCGCGGGTACGTCTGGACGCTGCCGCACAAGGGCAGCTATGCGCGGCCGGCCGAGGACTGGCGCGAGGAGTCCTCGTGAATCCACGCGAGGAGGGGCTACAGCGCTCGCTGGCGGAGTTCTACGCCATGCTCGACAACATGCGGTTCACAGGCGCATCTCAGGTCGTTGAGGTTCAGCACCTTAAGGCCCTGGTCGGCAAGTATCCAGAGCAGGCACGGCGCTTCCTCGCCGATCATGACGAAGAGCGACGCCCAGAGTGATACGACTGCCATGGCCACGCAGTACGGGAGATGCGCAGTGAGAGGAGCCCGGTGAGCCCACGAGAGACCGCATGGGGCGCGTACGCGCAGATTGCCGAGGTCCTGCGGCAGCGCATCAGCGGCGGAGAACTCGTGCCCGGTTCTCCGATGCCTTCCGAAGCGTCCTTGTGTGATGAGTTCGCCGTTGTTCGTAACACGGTCCGTCGTGCTCTCGCCGCTTTGGAGGATGAGGGGCTGATCGAGACACTTCCGGGCAAGGGGCGCGTCGTGCGTGGCGAGGCACCGACGCAGTATGAGTACCGCCGCATCGCTGCGGAGCTGCGGAAGCGGATCGAGGGCGGTGACCTGGCAGTCGGCGACGCCTTGCCGAGTGAGGCTGCGATCGTCGAGAAGTACGGGGTCGCGCGCGGCACGGCACGCCAGGCGCTCGCCGCCCTTGAGCAAGATGGCCTGATCGAGGCGCGTCACGGCAAGGGTCGCTTTGTTCGTAGACGTCCGTAGACGCCTCGCCTACGTCCGTGGACGTCCCAAGATCACCGCGTAGCGTCGGTCGCATGAGACAAGCCGACTGGGCTGAAGAGGTCGCCCGCAAGCTGCTCGAAGTCCCGCTTCCCCGCCGTTGGGCGCACAGCCAAGGTGTCGCCCGGCAGGCGCGGACCCTTGCTCCGATCCTTGGCGAGGACGCCGATCTCCTCGAAGCCGCCGCATGGCTGCACGATGTCGGCTACTCCCCTGATCTTGTGGACACCGGCCTGCACTCTCTCGACGGCGCCCGTCACCTTCGGTACGTCGAGCACGCCGACGACGTGCTGTGCAGCCTCGTCGCGTACCACTCGTGCGCGATCAACGAAGCAGACGAGCGTGGCTTGATTACCGAGTTGACCAGCGAGTTCAAGCCTGCTGATCCGTTCCTCTCCGATGCCTTGACCTACTGCGACATGACGACGACGCCTGACGGGGATCCCATTAAGGTTGAGGACCGTCTTGCCGAGATCCAGTCGCGGTACGGTGCCGGCCATCTCGTGGCGCGCTCGATCCGACGCTCGTCGCCGCACATCGTCGGGTCGGTACGCGCGATCGAGAGAGCGCAGTCCGAGGCACCGATCAGTTGATCTCTGGAGAGGTCTCCCCGGAGAGGTAACGCTCGACGCGTAGCCGCATTGAGCGGTCCATCGGGTAGCCGCGGGCCTCTTCCGGTGCGACCCAGCGCACCTCGCGAGATTCGCTGCTCGTTGTTGGTGTGCCACCGACCGGCCGGGCCGTCAGGACGATCGAGCACTCCTGTCGGACCTCGTCGTTGCTCGTGTAGTGCATGACGTGCTTCGGGTCGGTGTAGATGCCGACGAGGCCGGTTATCTCGCAGTCGATTCCGGTCTCTTCCTTGGTCTCCCGGATGGCTGCCTGCGTGAGTGATTCGCCGAGGTCGATGGCTCCGCCGGGGACGGCCCAGTTGTCGTTGTCGGTGCGGCGGATAAGCAGGATCTCGCCCTGGTCGCTCACCACGACCACGTTGACCGAGGGGACGAGGCTGTTGGCGGCCGGCGCGTTCGGGTCGTCGTAGTAGTCGATCCGCCGCCCCAACGTCACGCCTCCGGTATCGGTGTCGCGCCGTCCCAGACGCGTTCGAAGCTCTCAAGGTACGTGTTCACGATGTCGCCGCCGGCGACCTTGCGAAGGTGAAGGACAGGCGCTCGTGCGGCGGTCACGCCGTAGACGTGCGTGTTGACCAACAGCTCGTCGTCGGCCCGGTAGATCGAGTTGTACAAGATCGTGTTGTGGAACCGGAACTCGACACCCTCGAGGGCGCGCAACGGCCGGTACATGACCAGGGCGTTGCGGATCTTCGCTGCCATGGCGTCGTCCACGCCCTCGTCGGCGCCACGCTGTGCCACTTCGGGGCTTTCCGGGTCGCCGAGCAGGATGCGCACACGCGCGCCCGCCCGCGCCTTGTCGGCGAGGATCTTCTGTACGCCGCCGTCTTCGGAGATGAACAGGCCGGCGTAGACGAGGATCCCGATCTCGCGCTCTGCCCGTGAGAAGAGACGTCCCCATCCGTCCCGTGGCACCGCCGTGCGCTCCGGGTAGACGGTGATGAGTTCGCTCTGGGAGGCCGCTGTGACCTGCTCGTTCGAGAGCGCTTCGGGCCACAGGTAGGTCTCGTCCACGCCGAGATGCGTTGCCACTGCGTAGCGGTGCCGGCGGTATGGCGTGCGTCCCTTGCTGATCCAGCGCTCAACGGTCTTCTCGTCAACGTTGATCGCCTCGGCGAGTGCGGCCACGGTGATTCCCTGCTCTAGCAGGACTGCTCGTAGCCGTTCGTTCGCCATCTACCCGACCGGATCGCAGGACGTCTTGGGACGCCAACACCCTAGTCAGGACGTCATGAACACGTCCAGTCATGTAGGTGCTCGTCACGGCTGATCGGCGCATCCTCGATGGCGTAAGGAAATCCCGATAAGCCAGAGCCCCGTTCCGGCGAACAACCCAGACCTTGACAGGTGCTAAGACGGCGCACTGTAATCGTGAACATGACTAGTCCTGTTTACTTCTTAGGCCGCGCCGGGACGTGGGCTCGGAGAGGAGCCCTCGATGCATCTTCGTCCCCTCCCCCTGGACGACTGGCAGCGCCAGTGCCCGTGCGGGGCACGTTCGGAGTACCGGTTCGGCCTGTGCCGCAAGTGCCGCGCCCGCGCCGCCTGGTTCCGCCGCACCGCTCGCGCTCGGCGCGGTACGCGCGTCCGCCGCATCTTCCGTCGCGACGCCGAGGCGGTGAGCCGGTGATGGCCATCGTGATCACCGGACTCGCCCTCGTCCTCGCCGCCACGGCGCTCGTACTCATCGGCCTCGTGATCCTCGGTACTCATCGCGAGGCGCCCCGGACCGGACTGGACTCCGCTGCCCCCACGCCGCTCGCCGCCTTCGCTCGCTCGGTCCTCGGCGTCCACGTCCGCAAGCCCGACACCGACTACACCCGCGGCAACGACCTCCAAGCGGTCGTCCCCGACCGTCGCGAGCCCGTTCCCCTGGTCCGATCGGAAGGAAGGTGATCTCCGCTTGGCGCTGTCCGTCTCGCTCGTCATCGTGCTCGGCGCGCTGGTCTACGGCCTGTACCGCTACGCCGGCCTCCGCGCCTGGCACGCCGTCGTCTGCACGCTCTTCGGCTTCTACCTCGCCTCCACCTCTCTCGCGCCGCAGATTCGCCAGGGCGTGCGGTCCTTCGCTCATTTCCTGTCCGGCATCAAGATCTGAGAGGACCCCCGTGACCACGCCCCCAACGAACGCCGACCGCGACTGGTGGGTCATGGCAGGGATGACCGTCGCCGCCGCGTCCGCAGCCATCGCCAGCTTCTCCGGGCTACAAGGACTGGCGCACATCGCCGGCTGGCCGTCACGGCTGTCGTGGCTCCTGCCCGTCACCCTGGACGCCTACGCGATGACCTCGGCGCGCGTCTGGCTGGCCGCCTCGACGAGGTCGGCCGCCGCTCGGCGCTTCGCTCGCTCCAACGCCCTGGGCGCCATCGCGGCCAGCATTGCGGGCAACGCGACGTACCACGCAGCCCGCACCGGACTCCTGTCGGTGTCCTGGCCCATCGTCGTCCTCGTCGGCGCCGTCCCCGCCGCCGTCCTCGGGCTCACCGCCCACCTTCACGCCCTACAAGGACGGATCGAAGCCACCGCCGAGGACCGTACCGGCGACCGCGACCGGCGCTCCTGCCGTACTCGCCGCAAGCGCCACCGCCGGTACCGAACCGAGGACGAACTGATCCACGCCGCCCGCGCTGCCGACGTGCGGCACCGGGAAGCCAACGACGGCCGCCCCATTACCCGTGACGCGCTTCGAACGACGTTGCGCGTCAGCAACGCCCGCGCCACCGAACTCCGACGCCAACTGATCGAGAAAGGCACCGCCGATGAGCAAGCCGACCTATGACCCGTACGCCCTGGTCGACCTCCTCATGAAGGAGCTGGCCCGCCAGGGCGTCAAGACCCGTTACACGCTCGTCCAGCTCGGCGACGCCGTGCCGGCCGCCGAGGCGCTGCTGTCCGCACTCGGCGTCACGCCCGCCGCGCCGCTCCCCAAGGACGTCCCCGACCGAAAGGAGGTGCCGGACTGCCCATGACAGGACCCCAACGGGCTCCACGCCCGACCCTCGACCTCAACGCCGTCCGTACTCACCTGCACGAAGCACGATCCGCGCGCGTACCCGTCGCGCTGTGGGTCGCCGTCGCCGACCTCCCGATGCTCATCGCCGAGGTCGAACGTCTCCGGTCGCTGCTCGCACTCGCCCGCGCTCAGTACGCCGGCCTGCTCGCTGCTGCTCGTGCCGCCGTCGCCGCCGAGCGGGACGGCGAGGATGACCCGCTGCTCTACCTCCGGGACGAACTCGACGAACACGGCCAGCTCCCGGACGAGGACCTGCACGCGGCCGAACTCCTCGCCCTCGTCGACCTCTGGGACGGTGGCCGATGAGGCAGCGCTACCCGACCCGCCGTCGCCGGTGGGGCCGCTCCGAGCCCATGCCGCTGTACGTCGTCACGGACGACCGCCACGCGGACGAGGCCATCGCAGTACTCGCCCGATGGCTGTTCCGCTACCGCTCCGAACTCGCGCCCCTCACCACGGCGCTGCTCCTCGCTGGAACCGCAGCGTTCCTCCACCACGGCCACCGCGGACTCTGGCCAGACGTCCTGGCGCTCACCGTCGTTGCCGTAGCCGTCATCGTGGCGAGCGGTAAGCGCTGGCTCGATCGCGGCATCGAACGCGCTTACGCCGCCGTCGTCGCAATCGCTGCCGGGGGATGGCTCGCCACGGCGACCGCGCACGGGCCGACCTCGCCGCCGCTCCCCGGCCTGCTCGTCGCCACCGCTCTCATCTGCGGCGCGCCGTGGTGGTCACACCGCCGACGCCGTTCCCGCGTCCGCATCGAGCGCACCGTGAACGCCTGGCCCGACCTCGCCGAGACGATCGGTCTTGCTGGATCACGCGTCCTGTCCGCCGTCGTCGACCTGTGGGGCTGGCGCGCCAGACTGGCCCTCAAGCGCGGGCAGACCGTCACCGACGTCGTCAACAGACTTCCGGCGATCGAGTCTGGCCTCGGCACGCGCCCCGGATCGGTCCGTGTCGAGCCTGACCCCGCCCGTGCGGATCACTGCGTCCTGCATGTCCTCGAAAGGGACCCGCACGCCCGTCCGATCCCCTGGCCCGCACCAACCGGCACGAGCGTCGCCGACCCCGTCGAACTCGGCGTCTTCGAGGACGCCACACCTGTACGCGTCAGGCTCCTGCATCGACATGCCCTCGTCGCCGGCATCGCCGGATCCGGCAAGAGCGGAATCCTCAACGTCATCCTCGCCGCCCTCACCGCCTACCCAGACGTGGTGATCTGGGGCATCGATCTCAAGGGCGGCATGGAACTCCAGCCCTGGGCGTCCTGTCTCGACCGGATCGCCACAGACGCGCGCCAGGCCGCCGAACTCATCGCCGATGCCGTCACCATCCTCGATGCCCGCGCAGCCACCCTCGCCCGCCAAGGCGCTCGCCTGTGGATACCGACTCCGGAAGAGCCCGCGCTGATCATCGTGGCTGACGAGTACGCCGAACTCGCCGACGAGTCGCCCGACGCGATGGCCCATGCGGACTCGATCGCTCGGCGAGGCCGTGCCGTCGCCGTGACGCTCCTCGCCGCCACACAACGCCCGACACAGGCCGCCATGGGCAAGGGCGCCGTCCGCTCCCAGATGGACATCCGCATCTGCCTCCGCGTCCGCGAACGCCGCGACACCGATCTCATCCTCGGCCAAGGCGCCCACAGTGCCGGTTGGCACGCCCACACCCTCGACGCGCCCGGCAAGTTCCTCATCTCCGCCCCCGGCTTCGACGTCCCTCGCCGAGCCCGTGCCTACCTGCTCACCGACGAGCGCGTACGCGCCACCGCCCGTGCCCACCGCAACCGCCGACCCCGTCTCGACGCCCTGTCCGCGGATGTCATCGCCCGCACGACCCCCGACGTAGAGGTAATCGATGCCGAAATCATCGCCGACGACCCCGAACAAGCTCTCTGGGCAGCGCTGCTCGAAGCACCCGACAAGGGGTTGTCCGTCTCGCAGCTCATGAAGATCACGGGCATGGGCCGCACCTGGGTCTACAGCCGACTCCAAGAGCACGCCCACGCAGGACGCGTCCAGCAGATCTCCCGAGGCCGCTGGCGCGCCGCCCAACGTCCGTGACCGCTCGTTCGTCCGCGTCCTCACGCGCGCCTGCGCGCGTAGGGCCACAGGACATCCGGACGTCCGCGCGGACGAACGATCCCGGAAGGAGGTGAACACCACGACGACCGCACCCGACACGCCGCTCCTCTACACGCTCCCCGAAGCCGCCGCACTCCTTCGAATCAGCAGGACGAAGCTCTATGAACTCCTCGCCGCGAACGAGATCGAATCCGTCTACATCGGCCGGAGCCGCAAGATCCCCGCCGCCGCCCTCGACGCGTACGTCAACCGTCTCCGCACCGCAGGAAGGAAGTGAGGTCAGTCCATGACGACCCGTGCGAAGGGCGCGAGGAAGCCGAACGGAAGATCGTCCATCTACTTCAGCGAAGCCGATGGTCTCTGGCACGGCTGGGTGACGATGGGAATCAAGGACGATGGGTCCCCGGACCGACGACACCGTAAGGGAAGAAGCGAAACCCAGGTCACCAGGAAGATCCGCGAACTCGAGGCGAAACGCGACGCCGGCAAGGTGGACAAGGTCGGACGCGCCCCCACCGTGGCCGAGTGGATGGCGACCTATCTCGACACCGTCTGCCAGCGTCTGGTGTTGTCAGGCAAGATGGCGCCTAGGACGCTCGACGACTACCGCAGCAAGACGCGGCTGTGGATCACGCCGATGCTCGGAAAGCACCGGCTCGACCGCCTACTTCCCGAACACCTCGACACCGCCTACCAAAAGATGCACGAGGCCGGCCTGTCATCCAGCACGGTCCTGAAGATCCACCGCATCCTTTCGAGGGCTCTGACCGTCGCGGTGCGCCGTGACAAGGTCGCCCGCAACGTCGCAAAGCTCATCGATGCCCCGGTAGCCGACGAGCCAGACACCAAGCCCCTTACTCGTGAAGAAGCGCGCCGCATACTCGGCATAGCGGCAAAGCGCTCTCGCAACGGCGCCCGCTGGACCGTGGCCCTCGCCCTCGGCATCCGCCAGGGCGAGGCCCTCGGTCTCCGCTGGGACTACGTCGACCTGGAGACCGGCCTCATCCGGGCGTGGTTCCAAATCCAGCACGCTGAATGGCAGCACGGCTGCAACGATCCGCACGAGTGCGGGGCTCGCTGGCATAAGGAGCCATGCCCGACCAACTGCAAGAAACATCGGCACGATGAGGACTGCCAGGAGGACTGCAAAAAGAAGTCTCATCGATGCCCGAGGAGGACGTGCCGCAAGGACTGCACCGGGCACGCCGACCACTGCCCGCAGAGGAAAGGGGGCAGCAAAACCTTCCGACAGCGCAAGGGCAAGAGGAAGCTGACCCTTCAGTGCCCTTCCGAACTGCTTCCCATCCTCAGGAAGCACCACGCAGCGCAGTCAGCAGAACGTCTCAAGGCGGGGGACCGGTGGGAAGAGTCGGGTCTCGTCTTCTGCCAGCCAAACGGCCGCTCTATCAGCCGTACGGAGGACTGGCGAGAGTGGAAGGCAATCCTCAAGGAGGCTGGTGTCCGTGACGCTCGCCTACATGACGCCCGTCACACCTGCGGCACGCTTCTGATCGAACAAGGCGTACATATCCGCGTCGTTCAGGAGATCCTCGGTCATGCTCGCGTCACCACGACGGAGCGATACACCCACGTCGCCTCCCCTCAAGTTCAGGACGCAAGCGAGCGCATGGGGTCTGCGCTATGGGGCTGAGCTGCGACGACAAACTTGATGAACGAAGGCGGGTGGGCGGGCGTATGCGTCGGAGTCTTTCGTTAGGCCACCACATCTCGGACCCTGGTGGTAGGCTGCACCGCAACCGGTTCGCGGAGACCCGGTGATCAGCAGTCCCACGGGGCTCGGTACCTGAGGCGACTGTATGAGGGTGTGGTGCACCCACTCCGCGGGGAAACGTTAAGCGAGTCACTAGGTATGTGACCTGGAACGCCGACCGAGCGGCGACCGGGGTGGAGCATGCCCGAGAGTGACCGTAAGCGCGTAGCTCGCATACGAGCGCAGTTCACTAGCGAGAGCAAAGTCGCGGCTAAGGCCGGCACAACCCGCGACCAGACCGCTGGACTCGATACCTGCCTGCCAGAACAGCTCCATCTGCGTTCCCTCCTAGCCTTCGGCTTCTTCAATACACAACCGGAGATCCGACTCTCAGAGGGATGGGGAGTCAGCAGACTGCGGTCTTACACAATCACTATCTCGCCGCGATATCACGAGCTGGTGCTGATCACTGATGTGCCACATAACGTGGCAGGTGTTCTTCTCCCCCGCCGTCGCTCCGCAAGAGAGATCACCAGGCTCCCCGGCCTTCGACTAGAAGAGGTGCGCGGGTACGGCACCTACATTACACATCACATTCCCACTGGCGCCCGCCTTATTGTGACCGATGATCCTTCAGGGAAGATACTCGACAAACCTCCGGGATCGACGTACCTAGAAACGCTCGAAGGGGACGCCCTGACAGATCAGGAGGAGGCACAGCTTCGACAGACACCTAATATGAGTCCTGATGCACAGCTACTACTATCAGGACTTCTCTGTCGAGCGACGACGAAGGACCCTGATGACACCTGGGCAATCGGTAACTGGTTCTCCGACCCCCTCTGGGAGGTACGCGGGGAACTGGAAACGACCGAGGAGATCCAACTAGAAGGATCTGACGATCACTGGAAGCTAACCTGGATCGGCTTTCCATATCCAGGCGATGTGGCAGCAACGCTAACCCATCCGATTATCGGCATTGAAGGAGCAGTCGCAACTAGCACTAAAAAGATTATCAAAATCACGCTGGGAAGCGCCACGCTTATCCTTCAACAAAAATATCCACAGGAAAAGCGAAGGCGCCCACCAAAGCTACGTCAGCATCGCCGGAAGCCGCGACTCGAAGAGCAGTGAACCATGCTGGATATCCTCAGGGCCGCAGCCTTCGATCTCTCTTGGTGGAGATTCCTGCTGGTGATTGTCGTAGCACTTACGTGGCGTCTTTTCCCTCGGAGATCAAGCGATCGCCGCGATATTTGGCTAGCCGTCATAACTTCTCTGAAGCAGAGAAAATCTGAAACGAAGAGGGGACCGAACGATCGGTCTTCGCTCGGCCGGAGACCGAGGAGCCACAAGGGCCGACGTACTCGGTCACAGCGACAACTGCCACCCAAACTGCAACCACAAGATCGAGGCGCCTCCTCCGGCGATGATCATCGCCGGAGGAGGCCCAGGTAGAGCGGAGGCTCGGGGATTTGAACCCCGGATGGACGGTAAGCCCAAACCGCATTAGCAGTGCGGCGCCATAGACCGGACTAGGCGAAGCCTCCTCGGTGGCCACCAGGCCGCACACAGCGTACCGGGCATCAGCCCTTGTGAGCAAAGCGTTCAATGGTGCCCCCCGGCTCAGGCCGTTACGCCGAGGGTTTCCGTCGCTCTGACGACGGAAACCCTCGGCGCTGAGCGCGCCCGGCATCACCCCGCCGCCCCTGTGGACACCTCGCCGTCGGTGTGGACGGCACGCCGCCCCTTTTGTCGCATGTGGACGACAAGGGCGGCGGCGAAGAGTCCGGGGGACGGCGAGGCGCGGCCGGGCTCCTGCGGTGTTTCGGCTCGCCGAAGGCGGCCGGCCCCGGCGAGGCCGAGGCCGAGGCGGAGCCGGGGTCGGTCGGGGCTGGGGTAAGACGCGAAGGCGCGCGGCGCGGGCACGTACCGGAACCGTCGGGGCGGGCGGCACCGGCTCTCGCCACCTCGCCGGGACCGAGCGGCCGCAGCATCCGGGCCCGCGCCACGGCCGGAACCGGGCTCCGGCCGGGAACAGGCCACGGCCGGGACCAGGCACCGGTCGAGAACGGGCCACGGCCTGGCTCGCGGCGGGTGGGGCCGGGGGCGGGTGCCTCAGGGGATGTCGGTCAGTCGGCTTCGATCACGTCCAGGGCGCCGTCGGCGTGCATCTGGCGGAGGGTGCGTTTGGAGAACTTGCCCACCGAGGTCTTCGGGACGGCGGCGATGAAGGACCAGCGCTCCGGGACCTGCCACTTGGGCACGCGTTCGGCCAGGTACGCCCGCAGGTCGCCGACGGAGATGGTGGCGCCCTCGCGGAGGACGACCGAGGCGAGCGGGCGTTCCTGCCACTTCGGGTCGGGGACGCCGATGACGGCGGCCTCGATGACGTCGGGGTGGCCCATCAGGTGGTTCTCCAGCTCCACGGAGGAGATCCACTCTCCGCCGGACTTGATGACGTCCTTGGCCCGGTCGGTGAGGACGAGGTAGCCGTCGGGGGAGACGGTGCCGACGTCGCCCGTACGCAGCCAGCCGTCGTGGAATTTCGACGGGTCCTCGTCCTTGTAGTACGAGCCGGTGATCCAGGCGCCCCGGATCTCGATCTCCCCCACGGAGGCACCGTCGGCGGGCAGGACCGTGTCGCCGTCGCCGACGACGCGGACCTCCAGGCCGCTGAGGACGCGGCCCTGGGTCGTGCGGTAACGCAGGGGGTCGGGGCAGGCGGGCGGCGGGTGCGCGACCGAGGCGACGGGGGAGGTCTCGGTCATGCCCCAGGCCTGCACGATCCGGACACCGAGGTCGTCGAACGCGCGGAGGATGGACTCGGGGACGGCGGAGCCGCCGCAGGGGACGAGGCGCAGGGAGCTCAGGTCGGACTCGTTCTCCTGCGCGTACCGGAGGACCTCGTTCCAGATGGTCGGGACCGCGCCGGAGACGGTGGGGCGCTCGTCCTCGATGATCCGGACGAGGGGCTCGGGCTGCAGGAACCGGTCGGGCATGACCAGCGACGCGCCGGCCATGAGGGCGGCGTACGGGAGGCCCCAGGCGTTCGCGTGGAACATCGGCACGACGGGGAGGACGCGGTCCGTGGCGCACAGGCCGACGGCGTTGCCGGTGCAGACGGACATCGAGTGCAGGTACGCGGTGCGGTGGGAGTAGACGACGCCCTTGGGGTTGCCGGTGGTGCCGCTGGTGTAGCACATGGCCGCGGCCTGGCGTTCGTCGATCTCCGGCCAGTCGAACGTGTCGGGCTCGGCGGCGAGCAGGGCCTCGTACGCGTGCAGTTCCGGGCCGGCGGACTCCAGCGGCGCGAGGTCGGTGTCCCCGACGACGATCACGTGGCGGACCGTCTTCATGCGAGGCAGGACCGCGGCGAGGAGGGGAACGAGCGTGGCGTCGACGATGACGATGTCGTCCTCGGCGTGGTCGGCGATGTAGACGAGCTGGTCGGCGGAGAGCCGGATGTTGAGCGTGTGCAGGACCGCGCCCATCGACGGCACGGCGAGGTACGCCTCGAGGTGCTCGGTGTTGTTCCACTGGAAGGTCGCGACCCGCTGGTCGGCGTCGACGCCGAGACGGCGGAGTGCGTTCGCGAGCCGGGCGACGCGGCGGCCGAGCTCGGCGTACGACGTGCGGCGCATCCCGTCGCCGGTGAAGGTCGCGACCTCGGCGTCACCGAAGATCTGGGTGCCGTAGCGCATGATCGAGGAGATGGTCAGCGGATAGTCCTGCATCGTGCTCCACACGGCGGCCTCCACGCTCGAGGGTGTGACCGGATTGTGGCCCTCCGCGCAGTCCCTTGTCAGCATCTCCCGGCGAGATCGGCGATCACTCCAGGGCGGCGAACTCCTCGTCGGCGTCCTCGCGCAGTTTGGCCATGGCGCGGGAGACGGTGCTCTTCACGGTTCCGACGCTGACGCCGAGCGCCTCGGCGATCTCGGCCTCGGTGAGGTCGTCGAAGTAGCGCAGCACGATGTACGCGCGCTGGCGGGCGGGCAGGCGGTCCAGCAGGCGGTCGAGGGCGTCGCGCAGTTCGCTGCGGTCGGTGTGGTCGGCGACGGGGGTGTCGGGCATCTCGTCGGTCGGGTACTCCTCCAGCCGGCGCCGCCGCCACCAGGAGATGTTGATGTTCACCATCGCGCGGCGGACGTAGCCGTCGAGGGCGGCGCGGTCCTTGATCCGGTCCCAGGCGAGGTAGGTCTTGGCCAAGGCGGCCTGCAGCAGGTCCTCGGCCTCGGTACGGTCGGCGGTGAGCAGGAGGGCGGCGCGCAGGAGCGTGGGACGCCGTGCCGCGACGAAGTCACGGAACTCATCGTGCGACGCAGTTCCCACAGGACCGCCCGGCATGCTGGGGAGTTCGTTCTGACACCATGCCGACGATCGCACGGGGACCGTAATTGTGGATCAAGTCGCCCCTCATGTTTCAGCCAACCCGTCCCACGACAATCATGAAAAACTGTCACGTATACCTATCGGCATCTTTGGCCGATTTGGACAAAGGAGTCGACAGAAGGAACGCACGGGGTAAGGCTTGACGTGCGACTTCCCGTCGCAACGGCCATGAGCACTGTCATCGATGTTCGGAGCTTCCCCCATGCTGCCATCCCGCGATTTAATGCACCGCCGACGCCGGCTCCGGGCGGCGGTGTTCAGTGACGCGCCGCGTTATCCGGAAGAGAACGATTCCTGGCCCCGGCGCGCGATCGAGGGAGTGATCGTCGACGCCAGTCCCCACGTCCTCACGCTCGCCCTGGCGGACGGTACGCAGGTGCGTCTGCCGATGTCGGCGACCGTCTCCATCTGGTACGACGGCCGCGCCGAGCTCGCGGCCCTGCGTCCCGGACGGCACGCCGTGGTGCGCCCGGCCGAGGCCGGTGGCCTGGCCGCCGAGCACATCTGGGTCGACATCACGCGGGTCACCGGCGTGATCACCAGGCGGGTCGGCGACGTGTTCGAGGTCGACGCGGGGCCGCATCGCGGGCGCCAGGCCGTGACGGTGCCGGCGCAGGCGCTGCGCCGGGTGCAGGTGCGCCATCCCCGCCTGGAGCCCGGCGCGCTGCTCGACGTCATCGGTGTCCGGCGGGGCGGTGAGGTCCTCGGGCTGCGCCCCGCGCAGACGTCACCCCAGCCGGCCCCGCACGCGATCGAGCCGACGTCGCGCCGGTCGGTGGGCTCCGTACGGGTCCTGCGCGGCACGGCGACGTGGTTCGACCATCCCGACGGCGCGCGCGGCGCGGCGTACCCGGCCCTGGACCCGTACGGTGACGGCGGTGGCTGCGGCACCGGCCCGGCGACCCGGCTGCCATACCTGTCGCTGGGCAGTGTGCTGCGGGTCCGCAACGAGTGCACCGGACAGGAGGCGCACGTGCCGGTCATCGAGTGCGGGTGCCTGGCCGCCCGCTTCTGCGACCGCTGCGTCCGGTGCGGAACCTCGCCGCGCGGCCGGGTGGTCGAACTGTCGAGGAGCGCGTTCGTCGATCTGGGCGGCGACCTGGACGTCGGATGCTTCAACGTCACGGTACGAGTGGACCGCCCATGACCGAGCGAAGCGAGGGAATCAAAAGCGCAGCCCCACGAGTCGCCCCTCCGACGGAGGAGGGCCCATGACCGAGCGAAGCGAGGGAATCCCACGTGTCGCCCCTCCGACGAAGGAGGGCCCATGACCGAACTGTTCCGCGAGGTGCAGATTCCGTTCCTGGCCGTGGTGCTCCTGGCCGGGGCCGTCGGTAAGGCGCTCCCCCACGGCCGTACGCCGAACCTCACCCGGTACCGAGGAGGCACCTTCGCCCTGGGCGTCGGGGCCACCGAGGCGGTGCTCGGCATCCTCCTGCTGACGACCTCTATGTTCGCGGTGCGGCTGGCAAGCGTGGTGTTCTTCGCGACCGCCACCTCCGTGGTCGCCGATCTCGTACGGCGCGGGTCGGATGAGGCGTGCGGCTGCTTCGGCCGGCTCAGCACCGCGCCCGCCCGGCGGCTGGGCGTGGTCCGGGCCGCGGTGCTGACCGGGGCGGCCGTCATGGCCGCCGAAGCGCCCGGGACCGGCGTGCGGATCCTCGCCTCGGCGGACGGCCGGTCCGCGGCGCTGCTCGCCGTGGACTGCCTGGTGTTCCTGGCGGTGTCCCCCGAGGTGGTGGACGCGATCGAGCACCGGCTGCATCCGATCCCGTGCGAGCTGCGCGACGTGCCGCTCGACGCGACGTACGCGGCGTTGCGGCCGAGCGCCGCGTGGCGCGAGCACGCGGCGTCCCTCACCTCGGCCGAGCCGACCGACGTGTGGCGCGAGCTCTGCCACCGCTACCTCGTCTACCCCGGGGAGGTGGACGGCCGGGCGGTCGAGGTGGTGTTCGCCGTCCCGGTCGACGGGGGATCGGCGGCCGTACGCGCCGGGGTGGCATGGGACTCGGGCTGGGAACGCCAGGACGACGACTCCGGGCCACAGCGGGTGCACAGCCCCATCGGGGGGCGCTGACGCGCCGACGGCACGCGCGCACCTGCCGACAGTCGCGTCGGGGACGCTGATGGCGCGCTGACGTACGTTCACCGCGTGCTGCCAGCGGCCTGTCAGCCGGCGGTGCGCGGCGGGCACGAGATTGGGTTCTGCGCGGGGGACACCGCGCCGAACCGAGTCTCAGGGAGCCTCTCATGCGGAACACGCGCGTTCTCATCTCCGGTGCCGGCATCGCGGGCCTGGCGCAGGCGTACTGGCTGGACCACCACGGCTTCGATGTGACCGTGGTGGAGCGGGCGGCCGAGCCCCGGCCCGGCGGTCAGGCGATCGACGTACGCGGCACGGCGCTGGCCGTCGCGGAGCGGATGGGCATCCTGCCCGACATGCGACGACTCAAGACGGACATGCGCGGCTCGTCGATGGTCGACGGCTCCGGCAAGGAGCTGTACTCCAGCACGGAGCGGACGTTCAGCGGCGGCGACCTCGACAGTCCCGACGTCGAGATCATGCGCGACGACCTGGTCGGACTGCTGCGGAACGCGACGGGGGACCGGGTGGAGTACCTGTTCGACGACTCGATCGCCGCGATCGCCCAGGACGGGGACGGCGTGCACGTCACGTTCGAGAGCGGGGTCGCGCGGTCGTACGACCTGGTCGTCGGCGCCGACGGACTGCACTCGAACGTCCGCAGGCTCGTCTTCGGGCCCGAGACGGAGTTCATCCGGCACCTCGGGATGTACGTCGCGGTGTACACCGCGCCGAACTTCCTCGGCCTGGACCGCTGGCAGACCTTCTGCATGGAGGGCGGCGTCGGCGGCGGCGTGATGACCGCGCGCGGCAACGGCGAGGTCCGGGTGTACGTCGGGTTCGGGTCCGAGGAGCCGCTGGACTACGACTACCGGGACATCGAGGCGCAGAAGCGGCTGCTGGCCGACCGCATCGGCGACGTGTGGGTGTTCCCCACCGCGCTGAAGTACATGTGGGACGCGCCGGACTTCCACTTCGACGCCATGGCCCAGATCCACCTGGACCGCTGGTCGCGCGGCCGGGTCGCGCTGCTGGGCGACGCGGGGTACTGCGGGTCGCCGATGTCCGGGCAGGGCACGAGCATGGCCCTCATCGGCGCGTACGTCCTGGCCGGCGAGCTGGCGGCGGCCGACGGCGACCACGAGGCCGGGTTCGCGGCGTACGAGGCGGAGCTGCGCGACTTCGTCGCCGACAACCAGGCGCTCGCGCTGGTCGACCGGGAGCTCCTGGAGGACGGCGCGGAGGTCCCGGAGTTCGACAACAACACCGCGCGACTCACCGAGGTGGCGAACTCGCTCACGCTGAAGGACTACACGCCGGCGAACGTCCGGCGGTAGCTGGTGGGCGGCACACCGACGACGCGCGCGAAGTGGCGGCGGAGCATGGTGGCGGTGCCGAACCCGGTGCGGGCCGCCACCTGCTCGACCGCCAGGTCGGTGGTCTCCAGGAGCCGCTGCGCCTCGGCGACGCGCTGCCGGATCAGCCAGTGGGCGGGCGTGGTGCCGGTGAGCTGGGTGAAGTGTCGGGCGAACGTCCGCGGGGCGGTGCCCGACCGCCTCGCCAGGTCCGCCACGGACAGCGGCTCGGCCAGGTGGTGGCGGGCCCACTCGAGGGTGTCGGCGACGGCGGACTGCGCGGTGGCCGGGGCGGGGACCGGACGCTCGACGAACTGCGCCTGGCCGCCCTCCCGGTGCGCGGCGGTGACCATGCGCCGGGCGATGGTGTTGGCGACGGCGGCGCCGCGGGCCCGGCGTACGAGGTGGAGGCACAGGTCGATGCCGGCGGCCGTGCCCGCCGAGGTCCAGATGCCGCCGTCCTCGGTGAACAGCACGTCGGGTCGAACACGGGCGGCGGGGTAGCGCTCGGCGAGCGCGTCGGTCAGCGCCCAGTGGGTGACGGCCCGGCGGCCGTCGAGCAGACCGGCCGCGCCCAGCACGAACGCCCCCGCGCACAGCGACGCGATCGGCACCTTCGCCTCGTACGCGGCGCGCAGCGCGTCGAGGACGGCGGCGGACACGGGGGCGAGGGCGTCGACCCGGCCGGGCATGACGACGAGGTCGCACTCGGTGAGCGCGGCCAGGCCCCGGTCGGGGGCGAGGGTGACGCCGTGCTCGAGCCGCACGGGGCCCTCACCGCAGCGCCACAGCTCGAAGTCGGAACACCCGGGGCGAGAGACTCCCCAGACCTCGGTGATCACGCCGTAGTCGAAGGGGCGGATGCCGTCGCAGACGACGACGCCGACGGTACGCATGGCAGGAAAGTACCGTAGGTCGACTTTTCTGCCACTCGTCGGGTACTCGTCGCGAGGGGATGCTTCCCGACATGGCAGAACTCAGCGCGAACGCGGCACTCATCGTGATCGACGTCCAGAAGGGTTTCGAGGACCCGTACTTCGGCCGGCGCGACAACCCGGCCGCCGAGGACAACATCGTGGCCCTCATCCGGGCCTGGCGGGCGGCGGGCCGGCCGATCGTGCTGGTCCGGCACGACAGCCCGGAGGGATCGCCGTTGGCACCGGAGTCGCCGGGGAACGCGCTCAAGGACGTCGTCGTCGCGGCGTTCGAGGGCGCCGAGCCCCACCTCTTCGTGACCAAGAACGTGAACTCGGCGTTCTACGGCAAGCCGGACCTCGACGGCTGGCTGCGCGAGCGCGGCATCGACCAGATCGTGATCATCGGCATCCAGACGAACATGTGCAACGAGACCACCGCTCGAATGGGCGGCAACCTCGGATACGACGTGCTCTACCCGATCGACGCCATGCACACCTTCGACGCCGTCGGGCCGGACGGGGAGACGGTGACCGCGGAGGAGCTCACCCGGGCGACGGCCGCGAGCCTGCACCACGGCCGGTTCGCTCGGGTGGTGCGCACCACCGACCTCCTGGGGGCCTCTGCAGGCATATAGCGGACTCTTCCGCGTTCACTAGAAAGCGCTATAGAGAACTCGACTCGACTCTCGACCGTTCTCTAGCGCTCTCTAACGTCGCGACTAGAGAGGCGTAGATTTCGCTCGACGCTCGCTCGATCGGGTCGCCTATGCCTCTCTAGCGCATTCGCAAGAGACCGATATACGACGTCAGAGCGGCTGTGGCGGCGGGACTCAGACCGGCTGGGACCGGAGGAAGTGCCCGAAGTGCGGCACCGTGAAGGCGACCAGACCGCGCTCCGCGCTGTAGATCAGGCCCTTCTTGATGAGGCCGTCGCGGGCCGGCGAGAGGCTGGACGGCTTGCGGCCCAGCTCCTCGGCGACGGTGGAGGTCGGCACCGGGTCGTCGCCCAGCGACGCCATGGCCCGCATGTAGTCGCGCTCGGCCGGGGTCGCGCGCTCGTACCGACTGCCGAAGAAGCCGACCGCCAGCTCCCCCTCCGCCTCCGGCGCCGCGACCTTGATGTCGTCCGCGCTGATCGGAGTCTCCGGCGCGATGTCCCAGGCGACCTTGCCGTACGCCTGGACGAAGTAGGGATAGCCGTCGGCGGCCTGGTAGAGCGCGTCGAGGGCGTCCGGGGTGAAGGTCACGCCCTCCCGCTCGGCCGGGGCGAGCAGCGCCAGGTCGGCGGCGGACCGGTCGAGCCGGTCGATGCGGGCGTACCGGAAGAGGCGCTCGGAGTAGGACTTGCTGGCCGACAGCACCGCGGGCAGGTGCGGCAGCCCGGCACCGACCACGATCAGCGGTCCCCCGCTCTGGGACAGCTCATGGCAGGCCGCGCACAGCGCCGACACGTCGTCGGCCGGGATGTCCTGCATCTCGTCGACGAACAGCGCGATGCCCACGCCGAGGTCGGTGGCGACCGAGGCCGCGTCGACGAACAGCTCGGTCAGGTCGATCTCCAGGTCACCGGAGTCGGCCCGGCCGCGCGCGGCGGGCACGTCGATGCCGGGGTTCCACCGGCGCGGCGCGGTCTTGCCCTTCGCCGGCTCGGTCTCGGCCTGCGCGAACGCCTTGAGCACGCCGAGGAAACCCTCGATGCGGTCGGGCGCGCGATGCCGGGGGGCCAGCTCGCGTACGGCCATGTGCAGGGCGGAGGCCACGGGACGGCGGATCGACTGGTCGGGACGCGCCTCGATCTTGCCGGTCCCCCACAGCCGCTGGATCGCCATCGACCGGAACGTGTTGAGCAGCACGGTCTTGCCCACGCCGCGCAGGCCGGTCAGGATCATGCTGCGCTCGGGGCGGCCGTGGGCGACACGTTCGAGCACGACCTCGAACTGCCGCAGCTCGCGGTCGCGGCCGGTGAGCTCTGGAGGTCGCTGCCCCGCGCCGGGGGCGTAGGGATTGCGCACGGGGTCCACGCTCTCGGACTCTATGAGCGGATATAGCTGCGGTCGTAGATTTCCATAGAAAGTGCTACGGCGTGTCGCGCGACGGCGCGGCCGGCACCGTGTCGCACCCGGAGCGGTGAGGATCGCCACCGGCCCCGCCTCCTCAAGACGTGCGCATACCGGACGTCGAACTATTGTTCGAAGTTCTGGTCACGGTAGCGCACCCGGGGCGGGCCCGTCAGCGGAACGCTCGCTACCCGTCGAACAAATTATCGATCATGCGGTGGAGTGCGTCGGCCATCTCCACGCGCCTCTCCGGTGCCGCCGCGACGACGAGACCCGCCTGCCACAGTGCGCCGAACAGCAGGTGAGCGAGTGGTTCCGGGGCCTCGTCCGGGCGCAGCTCCGCGACCGAGGCCCGCAGCAGTCGCCGCGCGCAGTATGGATTGTCGAAGTCGAGGGAGCGCTGCCAGCCGAGTACGAGCGGTCCCTCGATCAGAAGGATGCGCCGGACGGCGGGCTCGAGGCAGGAGTCGAGGAACGCGTCGGCGCCCGCCTTCAGCCGCTCGACCGCCCCGCCCTCCGCCGTCTCGGCGACCGTACGGGCACGCTGGAAGATGTCCTTCTCGATCGCCTCGTGGGCCGCGCGGAACAGCTTCTCCTTGTCCGCGAAGTGGTGGTAGAGCGCACCGCGCGTCACGCCGGCCCGCCGCACGATCTCCGTCGTCGACGTCTCGGCGAAGCCCTTGTCGGTGAACAGGGCGATGGCCGCGTCGACGAGCGCCGCCCGTGTCGCCTCGCCCTGTTCCACCTTGAGACTCATAGCGGTCATCGTAGGTGCACGTTGATGGTCGCGTCCGTCCCGAACTCCGCCGGATCCGCCCGCCCGGTCGCGACCAGCACGAACCGCAGGGGGTCGCCGCGCAGCACGGGGCCACCGGCACCGATCGCGTACTCCCCGGCCCCGTCGAGTAGCACCCGGAACGGGCCCCGGCCCAGCCGGTCGAGCTCGTCGCGGAGCCACTGGACGCTCGCGAGCAGGCCGGGGCCGCGGTCACCGGGCCGCCCGAGCGCCGCCCGGATGTCGTCGCCGTGCACGAACGCGTCGTACCAGAGCGTGTGAACACCGTTGCCGATGGACCGGCCGACCTTCGGAGCCGGCCGGTCCCAGGCGGCGTCGTCGAGTGACTCCAGGAACGGGATCAGGCGTCCGGCGGCCGCACGCAACCGGGCGGCGAGGTCCGCCGGCGTGGCGTCCCGGAACGCCCGCGCCTGCTCGTCGGGCGTACGCGTGCCGACCACGCCGTCGACGGTGTCCACGGCGTTCGCCGTGACGTGCCCGGCGACGTCACGGATCTCCCAGCGGGTGCACCGGGTCGCCGTACGCCACTCCTCCGGCGACAGCCCGTCGATCAGCGCGGCGAACCTCGCGTACTCCCCGGCCAGCCCCGCCACGACCTCTGCCCGCCTCATCGGACGCTCCCGGCGACGACCCGCGTCTCCGCCCGTACGGCCTCCGCGATCCGGGCGACGGTCTCCAGGTGGGGCGACGCGTCCAGGGCGCCGACACGAATGACGAAGTGCCGCGCACCCGCGTCGGCGTACGCCGCCAGGCGCTCGGCGCACTGGTCCGGCGTGCCCGCGATGAAGGCCTGAAGCGTGGCCATGTCGTCCAGCGAGGAGCCGTAGTACGCCCGGACGTAGGCGTCCAGCTCCGCCCGCGCCCGTTCCGGGTCGTCCTGCGGAAGCACGGTCACGTAAAGCGCGGGCGTGACCGCCGCGGGCTCGCGCCCGGCCCCGGCGGCGACCACGTCGATCTCCGCCCGCTGCCTGCCGTACTCCACCGGGTCGGGAAGGTAGGGCAGCCAGCCGTCGAAGAGCCGCCCGACCCGGTCGACCGCCTTCGGCCCGGCGCCGGCCAGCCAGAGCGGCGGGCCGCCCGGTCGCGCCGCCGCCGGGAGACCGGCCAGCCCCTCGAACCGCCAGTAGCGGCCGTCGAAGGAGTCCGGCCGGTCCGCGCTCCACAGCGACCGCCACAGCCGCACGGTCTCCAGCAGGCGGCCGAGCCGCTCGGTGAACGGCACGCCGGCCGCGGTGAACTCCGCCGCCGTCTGCGGGTACGGGAAGCCCGCGCCGAGGCCGAGCGTCAGCCGGCCTTCGCTGACGAGGTCGAGGGTCGTGATCGCGTGGGCGGCGAGCAACGGCTGCCGGAGCGCGCCGGTCAGCGCGGCCGTGCCGACGCCCACGGTGGTCGTCGCGGCGGCGACGGCCGACAGGAGGGTGAGCGGCTCGACGCGGGGCCGGGCGGTCAGCGAGTCACCGGCCCAGACGGAGTCGAAGCCCAGGCCCTCCGCCCGGCGAGCGAAGTCGATCAGTCGTGACACGTCCCAGTCGCCGCCGATCGCGGCCTCGCGCGTGGGGAGCAGTACGCCGATGTCGGTCATGCCGCACACCATACATACATGCAGCCTGTACGTACAGGCTGCATGTATGTGTCTCACCCGGCCCGACGGGTGGATTTGGCCTCGTCACGGGTGTCGCGCCCCAGGCGCCCAGATGGGTCAGGAATCGAGAAGCACGACTTCCGGTGCCACTTCTAGTCTGATCGTCATGGGGTCCACCGGATGGACGCAAGACCATCTCTCAGGGCCCCGAACACCAAGCGATCCGCAAGGAGAATCAACCATGGGCAACACCGCCGGCAGCGTGTACGAGGGGTTCACGGCCGAGGAGCGGGCCGCGATGAAGGACCACGCCCAGGAGATGAAGAAGGCGTCGCGGCGTGGTTCGAAGGCGGACAAGGCGGCGGAGGCGGCGCGGGACGTGCTCGCGAAGATCACTGAGATGCAGGACTCGGACCGGGTCATGGCCGAGCGTGTCCATGCCGTCATCACGGCCGGCGCCCCGGCCCTCGCGCCGAAGCTCTGGTACGGGATGCCCGCCTACGCGCTGGACGGGAAGGTCGTCTGCCACTTCCAGCCCGCGGAGAAGTTCAAGACGCGCTACGCGACGCTGGGGTTCAGCGACCTGGCGAAGCTGGACGAGGGCTCGATGTGGGCGGTCGCGTTCGCCCTGACCGAGGTGACCCCCGAGGTCGAGGCGCGGATCGCCGAGCTCGTGAAGCAGGCGGTCAGCTGAGACGCCCTCGACTCATCGACCAGTCGTCCGTGTCCGGCAAAGCCGTACGCCCCGCCCCGAACACCGGAGAGCCCGCCTCTCGGCCTGAACATCCAGGCGAGAGGCGGGCTCTCCGATGTGTGCACCCGCTGCCGCCGGGATGACCTGAACCGTGACGTTCGGGCGCCGTGCGATCTTCAGCCGGTGGGCAAGTTGCTCGCAGAGTACCGGCGCTCGTAGCCGGTGTAGCGGCGGAACCACTCGTGATCACGCTCCGATTGCTGATCCAGGATCTGGCCGGACAGTGTCAGTTGGCTCTCCAACAAGGGAGCGAGCCCCGTGCTGAACGCACGGTCGGACAAGAACATCCTGGAGGCGACCATGTCGCAGGAGAAGAAGCAGCCCCTCACCTCGGAAGAAGAGGCCGCACTGCGGCGCGAGATCGAGAAGGGGGCGGGTGACTGGACCGTCACTCGCATCGAGGTCGACGGCAAGCCGCTGCCGGTGCGGCACCGCTGACGCTCGTAGCGCGCTAGCCGGCACGCCGGAGAACGCGTTGCGAGAACCCGGGCGGGAGGGGGCCCACCCCTCCCGCTCCATGGACGAGGTCCCCGCCGGTCCTCACCGGCGGTCGTGTCGAAGGCTCGGCGAAAGCGGCGTTCAGTCGTGGACATGTCGTTCTTCGCCGCATTCCTGGGCCGCTTCGCCGAGCGTTTCGTTCAGCCGCCGCGAGGCGGTGCCGAAGAGATTCCGGGCTGAGGATTGGCGCCGTCGCGCTACGGGCACGCGGGCGTTCGCGTACTCGCCGCCCTCGGCGGCGCGGACCTCGAAAGGCAGCGGCATGCGTCAGCCGGCTCTCAGCCGACCTCGACCTCGTCCAACCCGTTCGGTCGTGGACGCGACCCGGCGCCTTGGGACGGATCGGTGTCCGCGACGGCCCGTGCGCCGGCCTCGAGCCGGTCGATCTTCTCGCTGAGCGCCCGGATCTCGCTCATCAGCGCGTTGTGCTGTTCCAGCTCCAGTTCCTGGTCCTCTTTCCAGCGCGAGGCGTCGACCTCGGTCTGCATCGCGGAAACGATCACGCCGATGAGCAGGTTGAGGATGAAGAACGCCGTGACCACGATGAACGTGACGAAGAAGATCCAGGCCAGCGGTTCTTTGGCCATCACGTCCTCGGCGACGCTCGGCCAGTTCTCGACCGTGAGCACCGTGAACATCGTGAACAGCGACTTCCCCAGGTTCCCGAAGTGCTGCGGGGCCGCCTCGTGGAAGAGCCGCTCGCCGATGACGGCCGCGACGTAGAGCGACAGCAGCAGGAGGACCAGGATCGAGGCCAGCCCCGGGATCGCGGAGAACAGCGCTGAGATCACCCGGCGCATGCTCGGCACCACGGAGATCAGCCGCAGGATGCGCAGGAACCGGAAGAGGCGAAGGATCGACAGCGACTCCGAGGCGGGCACGAGGGCGACGCCGACGATGATCAGGTCGAACCAATTCCACGGATCGCGGAAGAACGCCTTTCCCTGTGCCGTGATCCGCAGCAGGATCTCGACGGCGAAGATCGCGACGATGATCCGGTCGATCACGACGAAGGCCACGGCGTGTCCGTCGGCCAGACCGGGCGAGGTCTCCAGCCCGAGCGCCACCCCGTTCAGCGTGATGACGGCGATGATCGTACGTTGGAACGCCGGAACGTCGACGAAGACACGGAGCCGTTCACGCGAAAAAACGGACAACCCGCCACTCCAGGGCATGAGACGCCTGCGACCGCTTAAACCCTACAAGTCACGCGGGTTGCCTGATCCACCATCGGAATCCGGCGGGATGTCCCTGGCAGCACGGAAGCCCCCACAAGGGCAGGGGCTTCCGCGGGCGGTGAGGCCTACGCGAGCGATTCGTCGGCGGGGCTGCGGTGCGGGACCCGCTCGGCGGGGATCGTGCCCATCCGGCCGGCCTGGAAGTCCTCGAACGCCTCGATGATCTCCTGGCGGGTGTTCATCACGAACGGGCCGTACCGCGCGATCGGCTCCCGGATCGGCAGACCGCCGAGGACGAGGATCTCCCAGCCGTTCCGGCTGGCCGACGGCTGCGAGTCGGCCGCCGTGACGGTCAGCGCGTCACCCTTGCCGAAGACCGCGAGCTGCCCCTCGTCCACCGGCCGCCCGTCCGGTCCCGCCTGGCCACGGCCCGACAGGGCGTACACCAGCGCGTTGAAGTCGCGCGGCCACGGCAGGGTCAGCCGGGCGCCGGGCGCGACGGTGGCGTGCAGGTAGGTGATCGGCGTGTAGGTGACGCCGGGCCCCTGGTGCCCGGCCAGCTCCCCCGCGATGACCCGGACGACGGACGAGCCGTCGTCGCTGGACAGCAGCGCGACGTCGCGCGACTCGATGTCCTGGTACCGCGGCGCCACCCGCTTCTGGGCGCGCGGCAGGTTCACCCAGAGCTGCACGCCGTGGAAGAGGCCGCCCTTGGCGACCAGTTCGGGCGTGGGCTGCTCGATGTGCTGGATTCCGGCACCGGCGGTCATCCACTGGGTGGCGCCGTCGGTGATGAGCCCGCCGCCGCCGGTGGTGTCCTGGTGCTGGAAGGCCCCGTCGATGATGTAGGTCACGGTCTCGAAGCCGCGGTGCGGATGCCAGGGCGTTCCCATGGCCTCGCCCGGGGCGTACTCCACCGCGCCCATGTGGTCGAGCAGAAGGAAGGGGTCGGCCAGCGACAGGTCGATGCCGGGGAACGGCCGGCGGACCTGGAAGCCCTCCCCCTCCAGGTGCTTGGCGGCGGTGACGACCTTGGCGACCGGCCGCCAGGCGGTGTCCTGCTCCGGGAGGCGGGGCAGTCGGGTCAAGGTGAGCGGATCGGCGGTCACGGCGGGCATCGGAACCTCCTCGGTCGGTACGACCCGTAGAACATGATTGAACATTCAATCATTCCCGTGGGCCGTCCAGCGAGCCGCACGCTGATCGGTCAGGAGGTCACGAACCTGTGAATGAGCCCCTACCAGCCCATGCCCTGGGCGACCTCGTCCTGTGCGGCGGCGATCTCCTCGGCCGTCGATCCGGTGATGTCGGTGTCGGCGGTCCACTCGAGCCGGGACAACAGGTCGGCCGGCGCCTGTTTCTGCGGCGGATGAGTGATCGGCACGGCATCGAGGTCGACGCCGGCCAACCAGTCGAACAGCACGATCGCATCGGACCGCCATAGTTCTACCGTCACGGTCGGCACCTCACGATCCACGCCGCTCATCATTCCCGCCGAAGCGCCGGACCGGCGGACATGCTTACACCGAGGATTTCCGTCGTTCCAGCGACGGAAATCCTCGGCGTTACGAGCGCCTATCGCGCCGTCACCAGGGGACCACTCCGGCGTCTTCGAAGAAACCGCCGGTCGGGCCGTCGTCGGGGAGGGTCGCCAGCCGGATCGCGATCGCCGCGCCCTGCTCGGGGGTACGGACGCCGCGGAAGCCGTTGAGGTCGGTCGCGCAGAAACCGGGGCAGCCGGCGTTGATCAGGATGTTCGTGTCGCGGAGCTCCCTGGCGTACTGGACGGTGACGGCGTTCAGGAACGTCTTCGATGGTGCGTACGCGGCGGAGATCGGGCCCGTACCCAACTCGTCGGTGGAAGTGGACTGCCGGGCCAGGGAGCCGACACTGCTGGACATGTTCACGATCCGCGGGGCCGCCGAGCGGCGCAGCAGCGGGAGCATCGCGTTGGTGACGCGGATGACGCCGATCACGTTGGTCTCCACGGCCGTCCGCACGGTCGCGGGGTCCACCCTGGTGGGCTCCTGCGGCATGCCGCCGGTCACGCCGGCGTTGTTGACGAGCACGTCGAGGCGGCCGGCGCGCTCCTCGATCAACCCTGCGGCGGCGGCCACGCTCGCGTCGTCGGTCACGTCGAGCGGCACGCCGAACGCGTCGACGCCGGCCGCGCGCAGCTTCTCCACGGCGGCCTCCCGGCGCTCCTCTTCCCGGGCGCCGACGCCGACGCTCCAGCCGAGGGCGCCCAGGCCGACCGCGATCTCGTACCCGATTCCCTTGTTCGCGCCGGTGACCAACGCGATCGTCTGTTCGCTCATGCCCTCGATCCTGTCCGCGCCCCCCGCGCGACCACCAACACCGTTCAGGTAGGCGGCGATACCGCTCCGGTATCGAGCCAGGTCATCGGCCGCCCTGTCCCGCCGCCGGCCTTCGGGGGCGCGGCGCCGGTCCGTCCCGCCGTACCGTGGCGGCATGGAGACGCGGGAGTTGCGGTACTTCGTCGCCGTCGCCGAGGAGTTGCACTTCGGGCGGGCCGCGCAGCGGCTCGGGATCGCGCAGCCGCCGCTGTCACGGGCGATCCGGCAGCTCGAACGGCGGCTCGGGGTGACGCTGCTGGAACGCACCAGCCGCAGCGTCACGCTGACCGAGGCCGGGTCGGTGCTGCTGCGCGAGGGCCGGGCGGCGCTCGACGCGGTCGACGCCGCCGACCGGCGTACCCGCCGCGCCGCCCTCGCCGCGACCGGCCATCCCGGCCTGGTCCTCGTCACGAAGGCCGGGGCGTCCAGCGAACTGCTCTCGAAGCTGCTCGACGCGTACGCCGCCGAACCCGGCGCGGTCGCCGTCGACGTTCTCCTGTGCGGGCCCGCCGAGCAGGAGCGCCTGCTGCGCGACGGGCGGGCCGACGTGGCGCTGCTGCACCGGCCCTTCGACTCGACGGTCGGGTTCGACACCGAGGAACTGCGCACGGAGGGGCAGGTCGTGGCCCTGCCGGCCGGGCATCCCCTCACCGGCCGGGCCCACCTGCGGATGGCCGACGTCACCGCGCTGCCCGGCCTGCCGTTGCCGCGCTGGCCCCGCCCCGACGGCACGTACCCGGACGGTCCCGGTCCGGCGGTCCGGGACCACGTGCAGCTTCTCCAGTTGATCGCGCTCGGCCGGGCCTCGGCGGTCCTGCCGGAGTCGGTGTGGGCCCATCTGGGTCGCGACGTCGCCACCGTGCCGGTGCTGGACGCGCCGACGGTGACGACGGTGATCGCGTGGCCGCCGCACAGCCGGTCCCGCGCCCTCGCCGGGCTGGTTCGCGCCGCGACCCGCCTGTAGGGCCCACCGGAGTCGCCCGATCACACCCCGGGAAAACTTGTTGAAAATTAAACCATCCTGATATCATGGAGGGCATGAGCGAACCGCGCTGGCTCGATGCCGCCCAACAGCGTGACTGGCGCGCCTATATCGAGGGCAGCGTCCGGTTGGCCGACCTCCTCGACCGCGACCTGAAGGCCAAGCACGGACTGACCACCGCCGAGTACGAGATCCTCGTGCGCCTGTCCGAGGCCCCCGACCGGCGGCTGCGCATGGCCGAGCTGGCGGAGTACGCGAGCCAGTCGCGGAGCCGCCTCTCCCACACCGTCGCCCGGCTGGAGTGCAAGGGGCTCGTCTCGCGCGGCACCTGCGGTGACGACAAGCGCGGAGTCAACGCCGAGCTCACCGAGAAGGGCCTCACCTTCCTCGATCGGGCCGCGCGTGATCATGTCACCACCGTACGGGACTTCTTCATCGACGTGATCGACCCGGAGGACCTCAAGGCCATCGGCCGGGCGTTCAGCGCCGTCGCCGAGCGGGTCGGCAAGGTGCGCTGACCTCGACGGCACGAAGGCACCGGCCGGGTCAGGAGTTGAGGCCGGTGCAGAAGCCGAGCGAGAACAGCGTCATGAACGTCCAGCCGCACATCAGGCCGACGCCGTACAGCCGCGTGAAACCGGTCATCTTCCAGGCCAGGAAACCGCCGAGCCCGAACGCCAGCAGGAGCAGCGCCAGCGCCTGAGCCAGCAGGCTGAAGTCCTTACCGCCGGAGAGGTTCATCTCGAGGGCGGAGTACATCATGATCGAGTCGACGAGGATGAAGGTGCCGAGACCGCTGCCCACGGCGGTGATCTCGCGCATCCCGAGGGGCGGTCGCCGCTTCTCGCCCGTGTCCGTCATGATCGGTCCTCACGGATCGACTGCCCCGGCCGTAGCCGCAGACTAGTTCGCCCGCCGATTCGGGACGAAGCACCGGCGACCGCATGTAATCCTTCCGTTATGGAACGCCTGACCCTGGCCGCCGTCCTGGGTGGCGCGGCTCTGGCTCTTTCGGCCTGTGGCGGGGGATCGTCGGACACGGCCCGCCCCCCGGCAGCGCCGGCGGCGACGTCGCCGGCCGCCACCACTCCAGGCTCAGCCACCCCGACCTCCTCGCCGTCCGCCACCGCCTCGGCGAGACCGCAGGCCTTCACCGCAAAGATTTCGAAGATTCCGTCGCGCGCGACGGTCAAATACTCCTGGCACGCCGGCTGCCCGGTCGGCCTCGACGGCCTCCGGCTGATCCGGATGACGTACTGGGGCATGGACCACAAGCCGCACGAGGGCGAGATGGTGGTCAACGCCCACGTGGCTTCCAAGATCGTCGGTGTCTTCCACAAGCTGTACGACCAGCGCTATCCGATCCGGCGCATGGAGCTCGTGGACAAGTACAAGGGCAGCGACTTCGACTCGATCGAGGCCGACAACACCTCGGCGTTCAACTGCCGCAACGCGACGGGCTCCAGCAACTGGTCCCAGCACGCGTACGGGCTCGCCGTCGACCTCAACACGTGCGAGAACCCCTACGTGCACTCGAACGGCCACATCGAGCATCCGCGCTGCGTGAAGTACGGCAACCGCAAGCGCCAGGATCCCGGCGTGATCCACGCGGGTGACAAGGTCGTCCGGGCCTTCCGCTCGATCGGCTGGGGCTGGGGCGGCTCGTGGGGCGGCCCCTGGGACTTCCAGCACTTCTCCGCGAACGGCCACTGACCGGTCGGGGTGGGTCGCCGTCAGACGACGAGCAGCGCCACCACGACGATGACCACCAGCAGGACGGCCGCACCGCCGATGATCAGCCCGGTGTTGGGGCGGGACGGTGGCGCGTCTCCCCGGTTGGCGAACGCCCGGAACTGCTGGGTGCTGCCCGCAGGATCCTGTTCGTTTTTCGGCATGCAAGTGAAGATAGTGGAGATACGCCGAGGTCACCGGTTCTTCGCGACATCCGGCGAAGCCCGGCGCGGCACCGGGAACCCGGCCGTCGACACCATGGCTTTTAAAGCCAGGAAGCGTCACATAACGTGACACGCATGGGCGGATCGGAATTGCGCGCTGAAACAGCGCATGGCGCGGCGTACGACGCCCCCTCCGGCGCGCTCCTCCTCCGGCTGCTCGACGAACTCGGTCCGGGCAACCAGTACCTCATCGTGGATCGGCTCGACGCGCCCGGCCCCGGCCACTACATGCAGGTGTACCGGGAGGTCGACGGGACGTTCGCCGTGGAGTACCGCGAAGGCGCGGCGGACCGCCACTTCGAGGCCGTCGCCGCCGACCTCTGGCAGGTCCACGAGGTCCTCACCGCCTGGGCGGCCGACGCCCCGGGATGGCGGGACGGGTTCGACTGGCGGCACTGGCCCCGGACGGATGACGGCCCCGCGTACGAATGACGGAGCCGCCTACGGACGACGGCCCTGCGTACGGATGACGGCGCCGCCTACGAATGACGGGCCCGCCTACGGCCGCCCCTGTTGTCCCGGGTGGCGGCACGCCGGGGCACAAATCGGTCGCGGTCGGCATTCCGTGCGCTTACCGTTCGACCATGGCACTTCTCGTCTCGGTCAACGTCGGCAGGCCCCGGCCGAACCCCTGGAAGGACACGGGGACCACGGGCATCGACAAGCGCCCCGTCGACGGACCGGTCGCCGTCACCGCGCCGGGTCCCAAGGGCACCGGTGCGGTCGGCCTCGCCGGAGACCGCGTGTACGACGTCAAACACCACGGCGGCGCCGACCAGGCGGTGTACGCCTACGCCCGCGAGGACCTGGACCGCTGGGCGGCGGAGCTCGGACGCGACCTTCCGGACGGCGTCTTCGGGGAGAACCTCACCACGTCCGGCCTCGACGTGAACGGCGCGCTGATCGGTGAGCGCTGGCGCGTCGGCGAGCAGGTGCTGCTGGAGGTGTCCTGTCCGCGCATCCCCTGCGGCACCTTCCAGGGCTGGATGGAGGAGCAGGGCTGGATCAAGCGCTTCACCCGGGCCGCGCTGCCGGGCGCGTACCTCCGGGTGATCGAGCCCGGGGAGATCCGGACCGGTGACCCGATCACGGTCGAGGACCGTCCGGCGCACGAGGTCACGGTCGCGCTGGCCTTCCGCGCCCTGACCGCCGAGCCCGACCTGCTCCCCACGCTGCTCGTGGCGGATGCTCTCCCCGAGGAGGACATGCGGCGCATCCGCCGACGCGTCGGCTGACGCCCGGAAACGGTGACCGGCGTCCGGCGCACGGGTCCGCGCCCGGCCCGCTAAGGTGGTCACCACTTGGAGGGTTCGCATAGTGGACTAGTGCAGGCGCCTTGAAAGCGCCCAGGGCTGGGGACAGTCCTCGTGGGTTCGAATCCCACACCCTCCGCCGCGTGATGTCGCAGGACATCGGACCTCTCGAACCTTGAGGGCTCGGAGGTACGGCCGCGGCCTCTTCGGCTCCGGCTTCCGCTCCGGCTTCCGCTCCCAGGCGTCGATGACACCCAGCGGCGTGACCTGGAACTGCAGCATGGTGGTTGTCCTCTCGTTGCGCGACCGTCGGTTCCTTTGGGCGACCGACGCGTCTTCGGTAAGAAGTGTGCGTGATAGACGATCTTGCGCAACGTCGAGATCGACACGGTCCGCGACGCGGAACGTCCCGATCTTCTGAAACCGGACACCACACCCACCGCCGACCGAAAGAGGCCGCCGCCCGTGCCGGGCGGCGGCCTCTCGCGTTCGTTCGTTCTACCTCAGCGCGGCCAGGCGAAGCCGTCGCCGACCGTCGCGGCCAGGACGAGGTAGGCGTCCCTCGTCGCGGGGGACAGCTGCTCCAGCTCGACCTCCGCGCCCTCCTCCAGGTGCGGGTCGTACGGGATGCGGACGACCGCGCGGCAGCGGCTCTCGAAGTGGGCCTGCAGCCGGTCGAGGTCGACCGTGCTCCTGCTGCGGGACCGCACCATGGACAGCACGACGACGCCGTTGCGCACCAGCTCGCCGTAGTGGTGGGCCTCCAGCCAGTCGAGCGTCGCCGAGGCCGACCGGGCGCCGTCCACCGACGGGGAGCTGACCAGCACGAGCTGGTTGGCCATGCCGAGGACGCCCGCCATCGCCGAGTGCAGCAGGCCGGTGCCGCAGTCGGTGAGGCAGATCGAGTAGAAGTGCTCCAGGACGTGCGCGACCGTGCGGTAGTCCTGCTCGCTGAACGCCTCGGACACCGCCGGGTCGCGGTCGGAGGCGAGCACCTCGAGCCGCGACGAGGCCTGCGAGGTGTAGGCGCGCACGTCGGCGTACCGCTGGATCTGCTCGTGCTCGTTGAGCAGGTCGCGGACGGTCGTCGCCGTCTCCAGCCGCACCTTGTCCGACAGCGTGCCGCGGTCGGGGTTGGCGTCCACCGCGATCACGCGGTCGCCGCGCAGCGACGCGAGCGTGGCGCCCAGCCCGACGGTGGTCGTGGTCTTGCCGACCCCGCCCTTGAGGCTCATCACCGCGACCCGGTGGTGGCCGCCGGCGACGGGCGTACGGGCGCGGGCCAGCAGCTCGCGACGGCGCATCTCGGCCGGGGACTCACCGGGGTGGATCACTCCGCCGGACGCTTTGTAGAGCGCGCGGCGCCAGCCGTTCGCGGGCGCCTGCCGACGGCCGCGCAGCAGCGTGTCGGCGCTGAGGCTGTCGGCGGTCTGCGCGCCGCCCTGCTGCTGGGCGTACGCCTCCGGCAGCGGCTGGAACGGCGGGCCGTCCTCCGGCCGGGCGTACGCCGGCGCCTCCTGCTGCGGGAACGGCGGTCCGTCCTGCTGCGGGAAGGGCGGCCCATCCTGCTGCGGGAAGGGAGGCGCCTCCTGCTGCCGGCCGTACGGCGCGGCCTCGGGCCGGCCGCCGAACTGCGGCGCGGCGTAGGGCCGGCCGGGCTGTTCGGCGGGCGGCCGGTAGCCCTGCTGCTCGGCGGGCGGGCCGGGGTACTGCTGGGCGCCGTAGTCGGGTGTGCCGGGGTACTGCGCCGAATAGTCCGGAGCCGCCCCGTAGGGCTGGCCCTGCTCGGCCGCCGGGTAACCGGCCGGTGGCGGCGAATAGGGCGGCGGGCCGCCGAACGCCGGGGCGGAGTACTGCGGATAGCCGGTGTAACCGCCGTCGCCGTACATCTCGAAGCCGTCCGCGTGGGTGACCTCGGCGGCGCGGGGCTCGAACCGCGTCTGCTCGGCCTCGTCGAACTCCTGCTCCCGGTCGTCCGCGGAGTCGACGGGCTGGGACGGCTGCTGCACGTCGTACGGCGCGGCGCCGTCGTCGGGGTCCGCGGGCCCGGCGTCGTAAGGCTGGGCCGGCTCCTGCTCCCGGCGGATCTCCTGCGTGGGCTGAGCGCCGTCCCGCTGCCCGGCCGCCGCGTCGTCCTGCGGCTCCTGCGCGGGGCCGGGGCCGAAGCCCTGCGGCGGGAAGGGAACGAAGCCGGGGCCGTACTCCTGGGCCGGGGCGCCCGGGAACTGCGGAGGCACCCCGAACTCCGGCGGCGGTGGATACCCCGGCGCTCCGAAGGCGTACGGCGGTTGCCCCTCGCCGGCCGACTGCCCCTCACCCGCCGGGTCGGCCGGCGGCGCGGGGAACATCGGTGCCGGAGGGGTGTTCGTCCACGGGTTGGGCGGCGGCCCGGTCTCCTCCGCGGTCTCGTCCCGCGGCTCGGCGGACTCGCTGTTCATGGCATCAAGAGACGCGAGCTGCTCTTCAAGAGAACGGCCCGTTTTATCCTGATCGTTCTTGGCCACCAGGTCCCCCTCGCGGACGCGCAGTGGATGAATCAGCACGATATGTTCATCCGCAGCCTAAGCCACCACAGGCATTGACCAATACCGTGTCGCTTCAGCATCCCCGGCTACCGTGAAGCCCATGCATGCCATCGTCATCGAAAAACCGGGCGATCCAGACGTATTGCGCTGGGCTGAAGTACCCGACCCCGTCATCGGTCATGACGAGGTGTTGCTCGACGTCGTTGCGGCGGGTGTCAACCGCGCCGATATCATGCAACGACGTGGATTTTATCCACCTCCGAAGGGCGCGCCCGAGTATCCGGGCCTCGAAGCGGCCGGGCGCGTCGCCGCGGTGGGCGACGGCGTCACCGGGTGGAAGGTCGGCGACGAGGCGTGCGCGCTCCTCAGCGGAGGCGGATACGCCACCCGCGTCGCCGTGCCCGCGGGTCAGCTCCTGCCGGTCCCCCGCGGCCTGAGCCCGGTCGAGGCGGCCTCGCTGCCGGAGGTCGCCTGCACCGTCTGGTCCAACGTGTTCATGTTGGCCCGGCTCCGCCCGGGCGAGTCGTTCCTCGTGCACGGCGGCTCGAGCGGGATCGGGACCATGGCGATCCAGCTCGCCAAGGCGCACGGAGCACGGGTGCTGTGCACGGCCGGCACCGAGGAGAAGCTGGAGCGCTGCCGGGAGTTGGGCGCCGATGTCGCGATCAACTACCGCACGGAGGACTTCGTCGAGGCCGCCCGCCCCGTCGACGTGATCCTCGACAACATCGGCGCCAAGTACCTCCCGCGCAACGTCGACACGCTCGGCACCGGCGGCCGGCTCGTCGTCATCGGGCTGCAGGGCGGCGGGGTAGGCGAGCTCGATCTGGGCAGGCTCCTCACGAAACGGGCCTCGGTCCACGCAACCTCCTTGCGCGCCCGGCCGTTGGAGGAGAAGGCCGAAGTCGTGACCGCCGTGCGCGAGCACGTGTGGCCGCTGCTCGAGTCCGGGACCGTACGCCCGATCGTGGACCGTACGCTTCCCATGACGGACGCCGCCGCGGCGCACCGCGTGATGGAGGAGAGTACGCACGTCGGCAAGATCGTACTAACGGTGTGAGACTGGGATATCTATGAACAATCCACTGAACAGCGAAGACCCGCAGGTCGTCGTCGTCGGGCCGAACGGCATGCCCATCATCCCCGGGGAGCTCAAGGGCGACGGCGAGTCGGAGGAACGACCGGTCACCGAGATGGTCGAACAGCCCGCCAAGGTCATGCGCATCGGCAGCATGATCCGCCAGCTGCTCGAGGAGGTGCGGGCGGCGCCGCTCGACGAGGCCAGCCGGGCGCGCCTGGCGGAGATCCACCAGCGTTCGATCAAGGAGCTCGAGGACGGCCTCGCGCCCGAGCTGATCGATGAGCTGGAGCGGATCTCGCTGCCGTTCACCAACACCGGCGTCACTCCGAGCGAGGCCGAGCTCCGCGTCGCCCAGGCGCAGCTCGTCGGCTGGCTCGAGGGGCTGTTCCACGGCATCCAGACCACACTGTTCGCCCAGCAGATGGCGGCCCGCGCCCAGCTCGAGCAGATGCGGCGCGCCCTTCCGCCGGGCGTCATCCCGCAGCAGGACGAGCCGGGTCACGGCCGCTCGTCCGGCCCGTACCTCTAGCGGTTCAGGCGGCGCGGGGACCGGGCGACGACGCCCCGGCCCCGCGCCGATCCTCGTCCTCGCGGCCGGCGGGTCCGGCTCAGGCGGGGAAGAGCTCCTCGAGCGTGCGGGCCACGCCGTCCTCGTCGTTACCCGGAACCTTGTGGTGCACGGCGGCCAGCACCTCGGGATGGGCGTTCGCCACGGCGTACGACCGGCCCGCCCAGGCCAGCATCGGCAGGTCGTTCGGCATGTCGCCGAAGGCCACGACGTCGTCGGCGTCGATGCCGTGCCGGGCGCACAGCTCCGCGAGCGTGCTGGCCTTGGACACCCCCGGCGCACTGATCTCGATCAGCCGGTCGCCGTTCGAATGGGTGGGCAGCACGAGGTCGCCCACGAGCCGCCGCGCCTCGTCCAGCAGGGCGTCGGCCTCCAGCTCGGGGTGCCGGGCCAGGAGTTTGGCGGCCGGTCGGGACAGGAGAGCCTCGATCGGGCTCGGCGGCGGAGTCGTCTGGGAGTCCCAGTAGGACAGCTCGAAGCCGTGCGCGTACGCCATCCCGTCGTCGTGCTCGACCGCGAAGCCGAGCCCCGGCAGCGCCTCGCCCAGCACCGCGACCGCCGTGCGCAGCCGGTCCACGGGAATGAGATGCGTGTCGACGACCTGCTCGGTGTGCAGGTCGTAGGTGATCGCGCCGTTCGCGCAGATCGCCAGGCCCCGGTGCGCGACCGCGTGCGCGACGGACCGCATCCAGCGCGGCGGACGGCCCGTGACGAGGACGAGCATGGCGCCCGCCCGCTCGACACGGGCGAAGGCCGCCACGGTGCGCTCGGACACCGTGTAGTCACTGCGGACGACGGTGCCGTCCAGGTCCGTGGCGACCACCCGGGGAGTCATCGTGCGACGGGCTCGAGCACCTCACGGCCGAGGTACTTGCGCAACGCCTCCGGAACGCGCACCGACCCATCGGCCTGCTGGTGGTTCTCCAGGATCGCGACGATCCACCGGGTCGTGGCCAGCGTGCCGTTCAGCGTCGCCACCGGGCGGGTCCGGCCCTCGTCGTCGCGGTGACGTACGGACAGCCGGCGCGCCTGGAACTCGGTGCAGTTGGAGGTCGAGGTCAGCTCCCGGTAGCGGCTCTGCGTCGGCACCCAGGCCTCGCAGTCGTACTTGCGGGCCGCGCTGGTCCCCAGGTCGCCCGCGGCGACGTCGATCACGCGGTAGGGCAGCTCGACCTTGGCGAGCATCTCCTTCTCCCAGTTGAGCAGGCGAAGGTGCTCCTCGTGCGCGTCCTCGGGGTCGCAGTACGAGAACATCTCGACCTTGTCGAACTGGTGCACCCGGATGATGCCGCGGGTGTCCTTGCCGTACGACCCGGCCTCCCGCCGGAAGCAGGAGGACCAGCCGACGTAGCGCCGGGGCAGCGCGTCGATGATCTCGTCGCGGTGGTACGACGCGAGCGGCACCTCGGAGGTGCCCACGAGGTACAGGTCGTCCTCGGGCAGGTGGTAGACCTCCGACGCGTGCGCGCCGAGGAACCCGGTGCCCTCCATCGACTCCGGCTTGACCAGGACCGGCGGGATCATCGGGACGAACCCGGCCTGGATCGCCTGCTCCATCGCCAGGTTGAGCAGCGCCATCTGCAACTGCGCGCCGACGCCGGTCAGGAAGTAGAACCGGGCGCCCGAGACCTTCGCGCCGCGCTCCATGTCGATCGCGCCGAGCCGCTCGCCGAGCTCCAGATGGTCCTTCGGCTCGAAGTCGAACGCGGGCGGCGTGCCGACCGTCTCCAGGACGACGTAGTCCTCCTCGCCGCCGGCGGGCGCGCCCTCCTCCACGATGTTCGGCACGGTCCGCAGGAGGGTCTGCAGGTCCTGCTCGAGCCGCTGGGACTCCGCGTCGGCCTCCTTCACCTGCTGGGCGAGCTCCTTGGCCCGGTCCAGCAGCTTCTGCCGCTCGTCACCCTGCGCCTTCGAGACCGACTTGCCGAAGCTCTTCTGCTCCGCACGCAGCGACTCGAAGGCGCTCAGCGCGGATCGGCGCCGCTCGTCCAGGTCGAGCAGCTCATCGACGACGGCCTCATCCTCGCCCCGGGCGCGCTGGCTAGCGCGCAGCCGGTCGGGATCATTTCGAAGGGCTCGCAGGTCAATCACAGAGACGAGGCTACCGCCCGGCCCGTCCCGGAGCCGACCGGATAAGCGATCATCCGCAAGCCGGTACCGGCCAGGGACGGCCGAGCGGCCGCGGCTCGCGAAGGACGGCCGCCGGAGCGGCCGTCCTCCGACGCCTCGTCCAGGCCGTCGCCCGGCGCGGCGGCCGCGGTCAGCGCACGTCGACGTAGTCCGAGCCGCTCGTCACGGCCAGGTAGGCGGAATCACCGGCGTACGTCGCGCGCCAGTAGCCGTCCTTCGATGCCTTCGCGCCGAAGGTGAACCGGCCACGGCCGTCCGTCTTGGCGCTCCCGGCGTAGGTCCACTTCGTGCCGCCCTTGGCCCGGAAGTAGATCTTCACGCTCCGCTTCGTGAACGCCTTCCACGACGTGGTGTTCCGCTGCAGCAGGCCCGTCACCGTGATCCGCCTGCCCTTCCGGACCGGCTCCGGGGACGCGTTGAGTCCCGAGATCCGCGTCCGGTACTTCGTGTCCACATAGTCGGAGGGCCCG
Source organism: Actinoallomurus liliacearum (assembly GCF_039542035.1). Lineage (NCBI taxonomy): Bacteria > Bacillati > Actinomycetota > Actinomycetes > Streptosporangiales > Thermomonosporaceae > Actinoallomurus > Actinoallomurus liliacearum. The sequence continues at coordinate 457,209 of NZ_BAABHJ010000040.1, read as the reverse complement.
GTCACGCCGAGGTACGAGTCGTCCTTCTCGACGAAGGCATTCCAGTAGCCGTCCCGCTCGGCCGGCATCTTGAGGCTGAACATGCCGTGGGCGTCGGTCAGGGCGTAGCCGTAGGGGCCGGGCCACTTCTTGCCATCGGCGGAGAACCGCATACCGACGTAGGCATGGGGGGCGGGTTCCGTCCCGCCGTTCGCGGCCGGCCGCAGGACGCGGCCGCGAACGGTCACCGTCCCGCCCCGCCCGGCCGGCTCCGTCCGGCGTCGAAGTCGACGATCTGCGGCTGGGTACGGATCACGACCCCGTTGGCGGTCGCGCTCGCGGACTTGTACATCCCGGAGGTGCCCATGTCACCGGTGAAGATCGCATCCCAGCCGGTGTCGCCGGGCCGGACCGTGACCCGAGCGCTGTAGGCGCCGTCCGCGCCGGTCACGACGTCGGTCTCGGACCCGGACGCGCCGGAGGAGAAGACGCGGACCGTGGCACCGCCCAGACCGGACCACTCTCCGGTCACGCTCTGGTGTTCCAGACGGCCGGACAGGGTCACGGTCCCCCCGACGACGCCGCCCTCGGCCGGAGCGTTGATCGTCAACCGGGTGGGGAGCGCCGTGTAGTGGACGACCGTCTCCATCTTCGCCGAGCGGTAGGTCCCGTCCGCGAGCGCGACCGCGGCGACGTGCGCGGCGTGACCCAGCTGCGCCGCCGCCGAGAAGTACCCCTGGTCATCGGTGCTCGTGCGGCCCAGCTCGAGATCCCACGTGGTGTCGCGCAGGTCGATCGTCTGGTGCGCGGCGCCCTGTTCGGTGCCGTCGGCGGCCTGGGTGACGACGCGACCGGTGAGGCGGAAGTCCCGGTGGTCCGAATCGAGTGAGTCAGGGGAGGCCGTGAGTTCGCTGACCCTCACGTCCCGGCCGTTGTCGATGATTCCGCCGGTGACGTACCCCGTGTACTTTCCCGGCTCGGTGGACCCGGTGGCCATCTTGGCCTCGATCGCCACCCGCCCGTCCGGAATCGTCACCGACTCGGTGCTCCGCCAGACGCCGTCCTCGGCGGTCCCGGATACGAGGTCGAACGTGGTCAGCGTGGCGATCGCGTTCGGGTCGTCGACCAGGCGAAGCCGCACGACCAGGGCCGCCACCCCCGAGTCGGCGGCGGCGGCGACCTCGATCTGTGCGCTCTGGCCGGGCGTCGTGTTCGTGGCCCGGGCACTCTTGATCTTCCACACCACCCCCGCCATCGCCGGCTCGGGCATCGCGAGGAACGACACCGACATGACCAGCGCGGCCAGCAGGCCGAAAAGTCTGCGCACGTGACCGTCTCCAACTGAGAAAGATCTTGGTTGCGCACTGAGGACGCAGGGCGCGGCCTCCCTGTTGTCCCGGCGGAGAACACGATTCGATCACGGTCGCCGTCGCGGATGGCAAAGTCACGGGCATGGACGATCTCTCATTCGCGCTCTTCCTGGCCGACCGGGCGGACGCCGTCACGATGAGCCGGTTCCGGCGCGCCGACCTCGACGTACGGACCAAGCCGGACCGGAGCGCGGTGACGGAGGCGGACCTCGCCACCGAGCGGGAACTGCGGGCGCTGATCGCCGAACACCGGCCGGACGACGGCGTCCTCGGCGAGGAGTTCGACGAGACGCCGGGAGAAGGTCGCCGCTGGATCCTCGACCCCGTCGACCACACCGACAACTACACGCGGGGCATCGAGGTCTTCGCGACGCTCATCGCGCTGGAGGAGCACGGGCGGATCACGGTCGGCGTGGTGTCGGCGCCCGCGATGGGACGCCGCTGGTGGGCCGCGCGGGACCACGGCGCGTACACCAGTGGGCCGCCCTGGCTCGACGCCCCCGAGGCCGCACGCGACGGCAGGCGGATCCGGGTGTCGGCGATCGACGACCTGGCCGACGTCCACCTCTCGTACGCCGCCCTGGACCGCTGGGAGCGCCGCGGCCTCGTCGCCGGCCTGCTCGAACTGTCGAAGGCCGCGCGCTACGAGTTCGCCTCGGCCTGTTTCTGGGGCCAGATGCTGGTCGCGGAGGGCCGCTGCGACGTCAGCCTCAACCCGCGCTGCAAGATCTGGGACAACGCCGCTATCCAGGTGATCGTCGAGGAGGCCGGCGGACGGTTCAGTGACTTGACGGGCGCGCCGCGCCCCGACCAGAACTGCGCCATCGTCACCAACGGACTCCTGCACGACGGCATCCTGGCTCGGCTGTCCGGCCCGGTCGGCGGAACGGGCGGATTCCGGCCCTGATGAGAAGCCGATCCTGCGGCCGCGCGAGCGAAGGTCTCGGAAATGGCGCCGACGGGCGCCGGGTAGGTTGCGGATCTTCCGGTTTCAGCGTCTGGTTCGCCGAGCCTCGTGCTCGAATCCCGCCCGGCCCCATGGATTGATCTTGTATTCACCCATGGCCGATGATGTCCGGACTCGAGACATCTCTTCGGAGGAAGACCGCATGCGCAGATCGCTGGCGATCGCCGCCGGCCTCGCACTGGCCGCGCTCACCTTTTCCGGCACGGCCGACGCGGCGCCCACCCGGACGCAGTCCACCGCCGCTCCCAAGACCTATCACCGGACCCGGATCATCGGCTTCAACGCCGGGCCGGAGCCGGTGAGGAAGGGCAGGTCGCTGACGGTCCACGGGACGCTGCAGTGGCACGGAAAGATCTGGCATCCGGTGAAGGGCGCCAAGGTGAAGATCCTTTTCCGGCCCGGTCTGAAGGCCCCGCTGACCACGGCGGCGACGGTGACCACCGACCGGTACGGACGGTGGTCGAAGAAGTTCAAGGCCACCAAGTCCGGCATCTGGTACGCCGTGGCCAACTTCGGGGACGACTCCCCCTACCTGTCGATCGCCACGAGCGGCGACTACGTGCAGGTCAAATAGCACGAACGGTGCGGCGGCGACCCCGGGCGAATCCGCGGTCGCCGCCGCGCCGAATCACAGGTCGTGGCCGGAGCGGATGGCGTGCAGCCAGGCGGACGCCTCGGCGAAGTCGCTGTCGTGGGTGCCCCGGCGGATCTCGATGCGGCCCTGGTCGGCGCGCGGATAGCTGCCGAGGAACCGCACGTCGGAGCAGATGCGGCGCAGGCCCATGAGCGCCTCGCCGACCCGCGCGTCCGCCACGTGGCCCTCGCAGTCGATCCAGAAGCGGTAGCGGCCGAAGCCGTCCCCGGTCGGCCGGGACTGGATCAAGGTCAGGTTGACGCCGCGGACCGCGAACTCGGTGAGGAATTCCAGCAGCGCGCCCGGATGGTCGTCGGTGAGGTACGCCATCAGCGAGGTGCGGTCGAAGCCGGTCGGCGCCGTGGGCGGGCCGGGCGGCCGGACGAGGACGAAGCGGGTCACCGCGCCCGGGCGGTCGGCGATGCTCTCCGCGGCGGGCACCAGGCCGTACCGCTCACCCGCGATCGGCGCGGCGATCGCGGCGTCGTAGCCCGAGGTGGGGTCGGCGACCGCCATGGCGGCGCCGGCGGTGGACGTCCCGGTCGCCACGTGGGCGTGCGGGAGCGTACGGGCCAGCCAGCGACGGCACTGCGCGTGCGCGTGCGGGTGGGTGCAGATGTTCTTGATGTCCTCCAGCGCGGTGCCCGGCCGGACGAGCAGCGCGAACTCCACGGGGAGGAGCACCTCGCCGGTGATGAGCAGCATGTCGCCGTCGGCGAGCTCGTCGACGGACGTGGGCACCGGGCCCTCGACGGAGTTCTCCAGGGGGACCATCGCCGCGTCGGCGTCACCCCGGCGGACGGCGTCCAGGGCCATCGGCACGGTGGTGAACGGCTCGCGGACGCCCTGTCGCGCCTCGGGCAGCGTGAGGAGGGCGGCCTCGGTGAAGGTGCCCTCAGGGCCGAAATACGCGAAGCGTTCGGGTCGGTCGGCCGGTGCCGCCGCGTTTCGCGGGCTCTCGTCGGTCACGGATTCCCCTCATGCCGCTGCTGAACAGATCCGGCGTCATCCCAGGTTACGGGCGGTCTCGTGCGGATGAGCACCGGTCGCCCGTCACGTGGACGCGGGGGGTCGCCCGTTCACGCCGATGTCGCGCCCGTCGTCGAGCCGGATCTGCGGCCCCTGGCCGAGCCTGGCCGCGCGTACGACCTGGTCCTCTTCCGGAGAGAGCAACTGGAGACTGCGGCCACTGCTTACGATCTTGGCATAGGTGCGGGTCTCGGTGCGCCCGTTGATCGAAGTGAGCACGACGCCGTCTCCCGCGGCGTTGAGCATGGCCAGCGAGAAGGACAGGCCGCCGGCGTCCTCGCGCAGCGCGTCATAGTGGACGATCGCGACATCGCGGATGGCCCGGCCGTCGGTGACGTCGGCGCTCGTCTCCAGGCGACGGCGCACCATCTCGACGCACTCCTCGACCGCCTGCGCCGCGCGGCGCCGAGCGGTCAGCCCGGTATAGAGGCCGAGAAGCCCGATGCCGACGGAGGCCAGGGCGATCGTGATGAGGATCACGGTCCGAGCGTACCCACCCGAGGCTCGTCACGCGACGCATCCACGCGATCACTTTCGGATTCTCGTTCCGGAATTTTCCCCACGGACCGTCGCCGATGGAACACGAAGAGGAGTCCGAGCGCCCCGAGACCGTACGCGTCCTGCACGATCCGTCCGATCGGGCGGGGGCCGATGTGGTAGGCGAGCAGGTCGATCCCCCACCACGGAATGGTCAGGACGTAGAACAGCCACACCCCGGCGGCGAGCGCGAGCGCCTTCCGGCCGCGCCCGGTCCCGACCAGTGCGCCCAGGACGACGACCAGCCAGGCGAGATGGTGGATCCAGGACACCGGCGAGACGAGCACCCCCACCAGCCCGGTGATCGCGATCCCGCCGATCTCGTCGCCCATGAGGGCGGTACGCCGTGCGGCGCGGAAGCCGACGTAGGCGATCACGGCCGCGCACAGCAGCCACAGCGCACTCGCGACGGAGTCCGGCAGGTACGCCCGCAGCAGCATCCCCCGGATCGACTGGTTCGTCGTGGCGGTGTTCGAACCGAGCCGTTCGCTGTCGAACAGGGCGCGGAACCAGTAGTCGGCCGAGTCCGCCGGCAGGATCAGGAACGTCCCGAGCGAGACGACCGCCGCGCCGACGACGGCGGTGACCGCCTCCCGGCGGCGGCCGGTGACCAGGAAGTAGACGATGAAGACGCCCGGCACCAGCTTGATCGCGGTGGCGAGCCCGACGAGCAGGCCCCGGGGCCAGCGCGTACGCGGTGCGGCGCAGTCCGCGACGCACATCGCCATGAGGAAGACGTCGACCTGCCCGAACCGGAACTGGTCCCGCAGCGGCATCGGGTACGCGCACAGCGCGACGATGATCCCGGTGAGGACGGGCGCCCAGCCGGGGAAGCGCGCGAGCAGGGGACGGAACGCGTAGCGGACCGTGATCGTCAGAGCGAGCAGAATCAGCGCGGCCCAGAGCCACTGGGCGACGCTCCACGGGACGAAGGCGAGCGGCACCGCGATCAGCACGGCGAAGGGCGGATAGGTGAACGGCAGCAGTTGCGGCGGCTGGGTCATGAAGTCGTAGACCGGCGCGCCGCGCAGCACGGCCTGCCCACCGGAGCGGTAGACGTCCAGGTCGACCATCCGCTGGTCGGGCGCGTTGGTCAGCCACTGCAGCGCGAGCGGCCCCACCGCGGCCACGACGATCGCGAGACCCGCGACGACCATCGCGATCTCGCGTTTCGTCCTTCGCTCAGCCATGGGTCCATCCTGTCCCACGTCGAATACTGCTCGGAGCGACCCGGTCGGGGACCCGGCGGCACGTCGACCGGGGGCCGGGGGGCGGCCGGGTCGGGACGCGAAGATCGCAAAGCGGCGTACCCCGGCGAGCATGGTGGACACGGCACTAGCCTGGGGACGTCCCAAGATTCCGGAGGTGATCGTGGCACGGCCACGAAAGGCGGAACGTCACCGTTTGGGCACGGCGGTCGCCGCGTTGGTGGTGTTCACGGCCGTGTCGCTGGGCCTGCTGCCGGGCGTGGCGGCCGCCGCACCGACCGACCCGACCGGCCCGGTCGTGAGTCCGCCCCCCACCACCGGCCCGACGGCCGCCGCGTCGCCGACACCGGGCACCGCGAGTCCCACGCCGACCACCTCCACCGGACCGGCCTCGAAGACCGCGGGCGCGTCCGCGAACGGCCGGGGGAGGGTGCTGCTCATCGGCGTTCCCGGGCTGCGCTGGAGCGACATCCGCCGGACCGGCACCCCGAACCTCTGGAACCTGACCGGCCAGGCCGCCGTCGGCGCGCTCTCGGTGAAGACGGTGGCCGGACACACCTGCCCGATCGACGGCTGGCTGACGGTGTCGGCCGGGCAGCGCTCCCAGTTGCGCCACGGCAGTTGCGGCCTGCCGCCCGCGCCGACCGGCACGACCGTTCCGGGCTTCCCCGGCATGCGCGAGGACAACGCGAACAGCAAGTACGGCTCGAAGCTGGGCATCCTCGGTGACGCGGTGCACGGCGCCAAGGGCTGCACGCTGGCGATCGGCCCCGGCGCGGCGGTCGGCGCGGCGGACCGTACCGGCCGCGTGGACCAGTACTTCCCCTCGGTCGACAAGACGCCCGCCGACGCGTGGGCGCACTGCGCGCTGACGGTGGCCGACGTCGACGACGTCGTCCGGGCCTACATCGACGCCGGAGTCGACGTGGACGGCCACCAGGTCCGGGTGACGCCGAAGGACCGTGCGACGGCGGCGTCGGCCGCCGACGCGCAGGTCGGCCGGATCCTGCGGGCGACGCCCGCCGGCACGACCGTGCTGCTGGCCGGCCTGTCGGACAACACCGGCAGCTCACGCCTGCACGTCGCCATGGCCACCGGGCCGGGCTACACCCCGCGGTACCTGACGGCGAACTCCACGCGCACGGTCGGCCTGGTCACGCTGACCGACGTGACGTCGACGATCCTGCACACGCTCGGCGTCGCGCAGCCGAAGGACGCGGTGGGCTCGCCGTGGCGGCCGGACGGCCGGAAGTCGGCGTCCGTGTCCCGCGTGGTGCACGCGATGGCGGACCGTGACACCCACGCGCGGATCTACAGCCGCTTCGTCTTCCCCTTCTACATGGTCCTCATCGCGGCGCAGCTCGCCCTGTACGCGTTCGCGACGGTGGCGCTGCGCCGCAAGAGCGACCGGCGGCTCGCGGCGACCAAGGTGCTGGCCCTGGCCGCCGGGGCGCTGCCGGTGGCGTCGTTCCTGGCCAACGCCGTCCCGTGGTGGCGGAGCGGGCAGCCCGCGCTGACGTTGGCGCTCCTGATCCTGGCCGGCGTCGTGGTGATCACCGCAGCCGCGGTGGCCGGGCCGTGGCGCCGGTCCGTGACCGGGCCGGGCGCGGTCGTCGCCGGGGCGACCGCGCTGTTCCTGAGCATGGACGTGATGACCGGGAACCACCTGCAGAACTGCAGCATGCTCGGCTACACGCCGGTCGTCGCCGGCCGGTTCTACGGCTTCGGCAACACGACGTACGCCCTGTGGGTCACCGGGTTGATCATCGCGACCGGCGCGCTCGCGGGCCTGCTGATCGCCAGGCGAGGCGACCGGCGTCTCCTCCCGCTCGCCGTCGTCGTCGCGGGCGGACTGATCGCGCTCCTCATCGACGGCGGGCCGATGTGGGGAGCGGACTTCGGCGGCATCATCTCGGTGATCCCCGGGTTCACCGTGTTCGCGTTCATGCTCGCCGGACGCCGGGTCCGGCCCACGCGGGTGATCGCGGTGCTCGCGGCCGGGGCCGTGCTCATCCTGGGCATCTCGTTCCTGGACTCGCTGCGGGCGAACCCGACCCACATCGGGGAGTTCTGGAACCAGCTGACGAGCGGCGACGCCGGCAAGGTCGTCTACCGGAAGTTCCTCGGCATGGTCGGCACGTTCGGCAACTGGAAGCTGTCGGTGATCATCGTGCTGGGCGTCGGGTTCCTGTTCTTCGCCCTGCTGCGGCCGCTGACCTGGCGCGCCGCCGCGCTGCACATGGCCTACGAGCGCGCCCCCGCACTGCGGGCCACGCTCGCCGCCGCGCTGGTCACGACGGTGGTCGGCATGCTCGTGAACGACTCCGGCGTGGCGATCCCCGCGATGGCGTTCACGGTCGCGGTTCCGCTGGCGCTCGCGGCGAGCGTACGGGCGCTGGAACTCGCCGGGCCCGAAGCGCCACCACGACCAGAGCGATCAGAAGAGCCGTCAGCAAGCACGGGGTGACCCGCGAGCGCACGTCGGTGATCAGCCAGTCGAGGGAGCGCGGGAGGCCGGCGAGCCGCGGGTCGCGGGCCGGCAGGTAGGCCAGGGCCAGCAGGCTCGTACGGGCCAGGAGCAACCCGTCCAGCCGTGACCAGGGCACGAGCGCCAGCGTCGCCCAGCCGAGGCCGTCGTACCAGGGCAGGGCGTACGGCGCGGCGAACAGCCAGGCGATCGCCAGCACGGCGCTGATCCGCAGGGCGTCCTCGCCGGCCGGATCGGCGGCGACGCGGACGTCCCGTACGCGCGGCCGGGGCGCGGCGCGCAGGAGCAGGGCGGCCAGGACGGCGGTCAGGAGGATGGCGGAGTCCTGCACGGCCGAGCGCGGCAGCGTCAGCAGGAGTCCGCCGTTCGTCCCGGCGAACAGGTGCCAGGGGGTGGCCAGCGCGACCGACTTGGACGCCCGGTCGAGCTGGTCGAACGCGTGCGGCCCGGCCATGAGGTACGCCAGGCCGGTGACGGCGAGCGCCGCGCCGGGCAGCGCCAGGAGCCGGACGGCCGCCGCACGGGCGCCCGGCCGCACGGCCGGTCGCGCGGCGCCGGTGGCACGGCGGGCCTCCCACCACTCGCGCAGCAGGATCCAGGCCGGTCCGGCGCCGACGATCGCCACGTTGAGCTTCACGGCCGCCCCGGCGCCGATGAGGATCCCGGCGGCGGCGCAGCGGCCGAGCGTCCGGGCGTCCTGCCGACTCGACCACGGCGGGTCGGGCAGCGCGAACACCACGAGCCCGGCGACCGCGAAGGCGAGCGCGAGGACGTCGTTGTGCGCCCCGCCGACGACCGCGTACAGGATGAGCGGGTTGGCCGACCACAGCAGCGCGGCGCGCAGCCGGCGGTCGCGGTCGCCGCGGGCGGCGTGTGACAGCAGCAGGCCGACGGCCAGGAAGGCCAGCACCTCGGTCACTGACATCACGAAGACGGTGAGCCGGGCGGAGTCCCCGCCGATCAGCGAGGCGAGGGTCTGCTGCGCCGTCGCGATCGGTCCGTACAGGGTGGGGGCGTTCCGCCAGTCCTGCACCACGCCGATCACCGGATCCGCGGGCAGGTCGCGCGCCGCCGTGGCGTACGGGTCGTTGCCGGTGACCGCCATGCGGCCGTACGCGGCGTAGTTGAGGTGGTCGGCCGAGCCGATGGGCGGCATGAGCATGAACGCGACCGCCGCGACCGCACCCGCGATCAGCAGGATCCGCGGCCGGATCCACCAGCCGCGCCGGGACGCGTAGAGGCACGCTCCGAGGCCGAGCGCCGACAGTCCGACGCCGGCCGCGGTGAGCGCGAGGACCAGGTGCGCCGAGGGACGCACGGTGAGGGAGTACGGCGGCTGTCCGGCCGATCCGGGCAGGACGGGCTCCATCACCGAGGGTCCGAGCAGCGCGACGGCCAGGAAGCAGCCCAGGCCGAGCGCGCCGGCGGTCAGCCCCGCGAAGCCCAGTCGGTCAGCGCGGGTCACGACGCAGCCGGGCCAGTTGCCGCGCCACGGCGGGCTCCCGGGCGGCGAGCGCTCGCCCGACGTCCCGGAACTGCCGCGCGCGGTGGATCTGGGCCCGCCAGTCGGTGCCGGTGGCACGGTGCGCGAGGGGCACCTCCACCTCGGTCACCTTGAAACCCTGGCGCAGCAGGTCGACCGTGAGGCCGGTCTCGACCCCGAAGCCGGGCGCGAGCGGCAGGGCGGCCTCGAACGCCTGGCGGGTGAGGCAGCGCTGGCCGTTCAGCGGTTGCGTCGCCGTCCAGCCGGTGAGCCGCTGGATGCCGTCCCGGGACAGGCGGACGACGAAGCCATGGCCGCCGAGCTTGACCCGATCGCTGAACGCGGCGATCGTCATCGCGGCCGTGCCCGCCCGGACCGGCTCGATCAGCGGCCCCGCCTGCCGGGCGGTGTCGCCGAGGTCCGCGTCGAGGAACAGCAGATGGCGGGGCACGTCGCCGTCCAGCAACCGGACGGCGGCGGCACCCGTCTCCATCGCCGCGCCTTTGCCGCGGTTGCGCGAGTGTCGTACGACCTTCGCGCCCGCGCCCTCGGCCAGCCGCCCCGTCGCGTCGGCGGACCCGTCGTCGACGACGACGACGAGGTCCACGCCCGGCAACGACGCCGCCGCCTCCACCGTCGCGGCGATCCTGTCCTGTTCATCCTTGGCCGCGATGATGACGGCCGTGTCCGCCTGCATGAAGGCGATGGTAGTGGTGGTCAGGTGCCTTCCAGGGCCGGTAGGGCATCGTGCACGGAGAAGACCGTGTCGAGGCCCGTGACCTGGAGGATGCGGCGCACCGCCGGACGCGGCGACGCCAGCTCCAGTGTGCCGCCGTGTTCACGGAGTCGTTTCATGGCCGAGAGCAGGACGTTCATCCCAGTCGAGTCACAGAACTCGACCCCGCTCAGATCCACCACGACCCGGCCGGCTCCGTCGCGTACGAGCGAGGCCAGCTCGGCTTGCAATCTGGGTGCCGTATAGAGATCGACCTCGCCGTAGACGAATACGACGGCGTGTCCCCCCTGAGATGCGGTCGAGACCTTTAGCTCCACGAGCCGCACACTAGCGCCCTGGGAGCGGGTGAACCAGAGCCGAACGGGATTAGGTCCTGCACATTGCCGGGCTATGGGCGGCACTTTGCCAACAGGCCCGCGACTTCTGCACCTTATGCGGGAAATGTCCGTCAATTCTGGCCCTGGCGCGGCGACATGGAGATCTTCTCAATTATCGCCGTCGAAGTCCGCGAATCCATCCACCGGCGCGTCGCCATGCGAGAAGCTGGGATGGTGACACGACGCGCGATGACCGCCCACATGTCCGGCGATTTCGGACACCGCCGTGTCCGCGAACGTCTGGAGACGATCCGCACCAGATCCGAGAAGTCCAGTTCATGGCGTTCCATGACCCAGTACGTCTCCCGCCTGGTCAACCGCGAGGGATTCGTTCCGGTGAAGGCCAGACTCGCCCGCGAGGACATCGTCTTTCTCGCCGCCGCCCGCGACGACGTGATCACCTTTTGCGAGATGACCCTGCGCCTCATCGATCTGCACCAGCCGCGCGACGCGGGCGGGATCACCAGTGACATCGGCAATCCGATGTGCCGGTGCCGGGCGTGCATGTGGCGCTGGCCGTGCCCGACCTTCCGCGCCATTCAGGACGCCGTCGACCGGACTCCGGGGTCCTGACCGATTCCTGGCGGCGATTGTTCCGCTCCCGTTAACCGATGCTGCGGTCCGCGGGAATTCCGCGCACGAGGAATCGCGGTGCCGATCGAGCGCGATTTCCGGGAATCCCGGCCGCCGATGGAACCGGCCGTCCACGGACGCCCTGGGGACCGCCGACACCGGACAGGACGCCGGGACCCGACGGGGCCGCGGTTATCCACAGGGTGTGGGTTCCGTCGTCCACAGGATGCACAGCAGGGGGACAAGCGCGTTGACCAGGCAGGCACGGGCCCGCACGCGCACGCCGCCCGGCCGCGCCGCACCGTTGTCCACGAGTTGTCCACCGGTTGTGCACAGGGTGGCGGCGGACGGTGGACGAAGGCAGGGGGCCAGGGGAGATACGAGATCGTGACCGGGATCGGCCTGGTATGCCCCGTGACCACGACCTGAACGCGTACGCTCGCTTCCATGGGGCGGACGATTCTCACCATCATCGGGATCCTGCTGGCGATCTGGCTGTTCTTCACGGTCCTCGGAATGCTCGTCGCCGCATTGAAGTTCCTGATCTGGCTCGGCCTGCTGGCCGTCGCCGGCGCCATCATCGTCACGGTGATCAGCAAATTGTCGAAGAGCTGACAGCGGGTCTTGTGCCTCCGCACGGCGGGCGCGGATGATTCGCGCATGGACCTGACGGGCATCCTGCGGAACCGCGCGGCCGAGAAGCCGGACGCGACCGCCTTTCTCTACGGCGGCCTCCGCGTCACGTACGCGGAGTTCGACCGCCGGGTGGACCAGGTCGCGGCGGCCCTGCGGGTCTCCGGAGTACGGCCGGGCGACCGGGTCGCCGTGCTCGACAAGAACTCCCTGGCCTACGTCGAGCTGCTGTTCGGCGCGGCACGGATCGGCGCCGTGCAGGTCCCGATCAACTACCGGCTGGCCGCCGACGAGGTCGCCTACATCGTGGACGACGCGAAGGCGCCGGTGCTCGTCGTGGGGCAGGAGTTCCTGCCGGTGCTGGACGCCGTCGCGGATCGCCTCGAGCACACCGAACACCTGATCGTCGTCGGCGGCACCGGTCACCGCCACGTGGACTACGACGCGTGGACCGACCGGGACGCCAAGCGCGTGGACGAGCCCGGTCAGGTCTTCGTCCAGCCGTACTCCTCGGGCACCACGGGTCGCCCGAAAGGGGTCGTGCTGACGCACGAGAACTTCCTGACCGCGGTGCCGATGACCGAGGCGCTCTGGGACCTCCGCTCCGAAAGCGTGCTGATGGTCGCGATGCCGATGTACCACATCGCCGGCTGCATCCTCGCCGTCATCGCGGTGTACGACGGCATCCCCTGCGTGCTCGTCCGGGAGCCCGACCCGGTGGGGATCGCGCGGGGCATCGAGGCGCACCGGGTCACCCACATCTTCCTCGTACCGGTGATCATGCTGTTCATGCAGCAGATCCCGCAGGTGCGCGACGCGGACCTGACCAGCCTGCGCCTGCTGATCTACGGTGCCTCGCCGATCAGCGACGAGGTGCTGCACGGCGCGATGCGGATGCTGCCCGACTGCGAGTTCATGCAGGTGTACGGCCTGACGGAGACGACGGGGGCGATCACGCACCTGCCCCCGGCGGATCACGTTCCCGACGGCGGCCGGCTGCGCAGCGCCGGCGTCGCGAACCCCGGCACCGAGCTGAAGATCATCGACCCGGCGACCTCCGAGCCCGTGCCGGCCGGGCAGGTCGGCGAGATCGTCTGCCGGTCCGCCCAGAACATGTCGGGGTACTGGTCGCTCGACCAGGCCACCAGGGACGCCACGCTTCCCGGCGGCTGGCTGCGCACCGGTGACGCCGGCTACCTCGACGAGGACGGTTACCTCTACATCCACGACCGCGTGAAGGACATGATCATCTCGGGCGGGGAGAACATCTACCCCGCCGAGGTGGAGAACGTCCTGATGAGCCATCCGGCCGTGGCCGACTGCGCCGTCATCGGCGTGCCGGACGCCAAGTGGGGCGAGACGCCGAAGGCGATCGTCGTCCGCGAGGGCGAGGTCGGCGACCGCGAGCTGATCGACCACTGCCGGGCCAGGCTGGCCCACTTCAAGTGCCCGACCTCGGTGGAGTGGACGGACGCCATCCCGCGCAACCCGACCGGCAAGGTGCTCAAGCGCGATCTTCGCCGGCCGTACTGGGAGCACGAGAGCCGGTCCGTTCGTTGATACCGGGCGGGGAAGGGGGTCGTACGAAGCCGAGGGGAGTCGCCGCGCGATCCGCCGGACCGGTCGATGTAGGTACGGCACACCGAACCGCTTACAGGGGGAGATCTTGAACGCGTTCCCGCCAGGACCGCCACCGGGTCCGCCCGAGCCCCCGTCGGGGCCGTCGGACTCCACATCGTGGCCGCCGGCACCGCCGCCGCCGTCGGTACCGCCCCCGCCGCTCGGACTGCCCGGCCCGCCACCGCCGCTCGGACCGCCCGGGGCACCGCCGCCGATGCGGCCGACGCTTCCCCCCGACCAGCTCCGCGCCATCCTGCACAACGCGATCATGCGTCAGGCGGCCATGGGATGGCGCGTGCAGGCGCAGTCCGACACCCAGGCGGTGATGTCCAGCGGCGGCCAGGTCAACCACGTTGTACACCTGCTCATCACGATCTTCCTGTGCGGGCTGTGGCTGCCCGTCTGGATCATCCTCGCCCTCACCGGGAACGAGAAACGCCTCACGATCACGGTCGACCCGTACGGCGTCCTGCTCTACAACGGCCGTCCGGTGACCCCGCTCGGCCCGCCGATGCCCATTCCTCCCGGGCCGCCGCCCGGCAACGTCAACGCCCAGGCCGTCGCCGCCGCCAACCAGCGGCGCGACCTCCGGCGCAAGGCCCGGGACCAGGCCGCGGCCGATGTCGTCCTCGCCCGTGAGCTGCGGATCGGCCGCCCGGACCTGCCCCGCCAGTACGACGACGGCGGGCTGATCGACGTCAACCACGTGCCCGCGCAGGCGTTGACCCTGTTCTCCGGGGTGACGCCGGAGCTCGCCGAGCACATCGCGGCCGTCCGCGAGCACGTCGGCGGCTTCTCCTCCGCTGAGGAGCTCGCGGCAACGGCCGATCTGCACCCCGACCTCCTGCCGGAGATCGCGGAGTACGCCATCTTCCTGCCCTGACCGCCGATGTGACTCAGGTCACCGGAACTCGGTAGGCCGACCGGACAGTCCCGTGCCGTGGAGATCAGTATGCGTGCCCGGGTACGGGCCGGTGACCCGGATGCGTTCCGCCGGCTGTTCGACGAACATGTCCGCTCGGTCTACAACCACGGCTTCCGCCTGACGGGAAACTGGTCGACGGCGGAGGACGTCGTCTCCCTGACCTTCCTCGAGGCCTGGCGGTTGCGCGACCGGATCGACGTGGAGGGCGAGGACGGGTCACTGCGCTCGTGGCTGCTCGGCATCGCCACCAACGTTTCCCGGAACGTACGTCGTGCCGCTCGTCGGCACGACGGTGCGGTGGCGCGTCTCCCTCGGCAGGAAGCGGTGCCGGACTTCACCGAGGAGGTCACGGGCCGCATCGATGACCGGGAACGGCTCGCCCTCGTCCGGACGGCGCTGGCCGCACTGCGTAAACCCGAGCGGGAGGTGCTGGCCCTCTGTGTGTGGTCCGGCCTCGACTACGGCGAGGCGGCAGAGGCGCTGGGCATTCCGATCGGCACGGTGCGGTCCCGCCTGTCGAGGGCCCGCAAGAAGCTGCACAGACTCGTCGACGCCGGGCGGCTTCGACCGCCCGAAGAAGATCGGGAACCGCAGCCCCGCCATGGACAGGAAGCAGGTGACCGCAAGATCGCGGTCCGGTCCGCTCAGGAGAACACCCGATGAACACCACCCCGACTCAGCCCGGCCGCGACGATCGCGAGGAACTGGCCCGGTTGCTCCCGCCACCGGCGGAACGGGATCTACCGAGCGGCCGCCACCGAGAAGTCCAGGAGTTCGTGATGGCACAGATCCGCGAAGAACTTCAGTCCACCGGACCGGCCCCGCGCCGTACGCACGCGCGTCGCCCCGTCGTCATCGGCGCGGCGTTGACGGCCGTGGCGGGGGCCACCGCCGTCGCCGTGGTCATCGGCACCACCGGGGGCGGCGGGGGGTCGGTGGGAGGAGGCTCCTCACATGCCCCCAGCTCGCCCACCCACTCGACGGCGTCCCTGTCCGGCCGCCAGGTGCTGCTGGCGGCGGCGAGCACCGCGGAGCGCGCGCCGGCGGGCTCCGGCACGTACTGGCACGTCAAGATCGAGTACACCAAGTCCTCCGGCGGCACCACGGGCGCGTCGGCGATCGAGACGTGGACCCGGCGCGACGGCCGGTCATGGGCCAAGACCGGTTCGCCCACCAGCCCGGTCAAGGAGAACGGGGGCAAGAACGGCTACTGGAACGACGGTTTCACCGTAGGCGACACCCAACTGAGCTTCCAGCAGATCCAGCGGCTGCCCGCCGACCCGTCTGCGCTGAAGAAGTGGATCACCCACCACAGCAGCCTGATGAGGGACGTCGGCAAGGGCCATGGCTCCGTGTCCGCGGACCAGGTCGTCAGTGGCGCGCTGATCGGACTGCTCGAGATGACTCCGGCTCCGCCGGCGGTCCGCGCTGCGGCGTTCCGCGCGCTGGCCTCGCTCCCGGAGGTCAGGAACCTCGGTCGGGTCGACGGCGGGCAGGGCCTGCTGATCACCCAGTCCGACGGCACGAGCAGGCTCGTCCTCGATCCGGCCACCTCGCGGATCCGGAGCTCCAGCTTCGCCGGCAAGGGGAAGACCGCGAGCGGCACGGAGAGGGTCGACGCCGCCGAGTGGACCGACGTGGCGCCCCGATAGACCGTCCGCCGGCGGGCGGAACCTGAGACGTGCGGGACCGGCGGTCCCGCACCTTCAGGCCGGCGTTCCCGCAGCGGTCTCCCACGGGACCGGGCGGAGGAAGCGCGTTCCGAGCAGTCTGGTGTGGTTCCACTGGTCGTCGTCCGGCGCGTCGAGGCCGTCGAGGACCAGCCGCGCGGGCGGGAACGGCCGCCCCTCACGAAGCTGTGCCAGGTCGGCCAGGCGGGCCCGGTCGGCTGCGAGGTCGCCGGGCCGGTCGAGGCTGCCCAGCGCGGTACGCAGGTCCCGGTAGAACTGCTCCTCGTCGATCAGCACCGCGATCTCGTAGAGCTCGATCGTCACGGATCGGCCCGGCATGGACGCCAGGCCCTCCCGCAGCAGCGCGGCGTAGTCGTCCAGCGGCCCGGTGCCGTCGAAGATCCGGTTCAGCACCGGGATGGCCGCGTCGAGCTGGGCGAGCGCGCGTTCTTTCGGCGCGAGCGGCGCGGTGGCCTCGATCGGCCCGTCCTCCTCGTCGTCCTCGTCCTCCGACGGGAACGTCGCGGTCACCAGGTCCGCCGGCCGGAACATCGCCAGCCACAGCAACGGCACACAGAAGACGTCCTCGGCGAGCACCTGATGCTCGAGGCCGGGGATACCGCCCTGCCACCCCGGGTTGATCCCGTTGTAGTCGCCGACGAGCAGATAGGACCGGTTCGCCATGGTCGCTGACCTTAACGCCCACGCGGACGCGGGCAGCGGCAGTTGTGGCAACTGTCCCGTTGTGGGGTCTTTGGTCTGTTCAAGACGATCTGAAGAGGTCAGGGGCCTAATATCCGGGTTAAGCTCCACCTGTGACTCATGTGCATCGCGTCGACAGCGAGGTCGGTCGTCTGCGCACGGTCCTTCTTCACCGGCCGGGCCCAGAGCTCAAGCGACTCACACCGCGCAACAACGATCAACTGCTCTTCGACGGCATCCCCTGGGTCGGACGCGCCCAGCAGGAGCACGACGCCTTCGCCCAGGCGCTGCGCGACCACGGCGTCGAGGTCCTCTACCTGACCGAGCTCCTGCAGGACACGCTCGAGTACCAGGACGCGCGCAGCGAGGCCATCGCCGACGTCCTGCGCGACCAGCGGCTCGGCGACCACCTCCGCGTCATCCTGGAGAGCCACCTCGCCGACCTGACCACCGAGGACCTCACCCAGGTGCTCGTCGCCGGCCTCGCCCACGAGGAGCTGAAGACCGGCCGCGGCCTGGTCTACCGGCTGATGGACCGGCACGACTTCGTCATCGACCCGCTGCCGAACCTCCTGTTCACCCGGGACTCCAGCGTGTGGGTCGGGGACGAGGTCGCCGTCACGAGCCTCGCGATGGACGCGCGCCGCCGCGAGACCGCCCTCACCCGCGTGATCTACCGCCACCACCCGCGGTTCGAGGGCACGACGCACCTGTACGACCCGGACCTGGAGCACATCGAGGGTGGCGACGTCCTCCTGCTGGCCCCCGGCGTCCTGGCCATCGGCACCGGCGAGCGTACGACCCCGGCGGGCGTGGAGCGGATCGCCCGCCGCGCGTTCGACGCGGGCCTGGCGCACACGGTCCTCGCGGTGCCGATCGCGCAGGAACGCGCGACGATGCACCTCGACACCATCTGCACGATGGTCGACGTCGACAAGGTCGTGATGTACCCCGCCGTCGCCTACTCCCTCGTCGCCTACACGGTGACCAAGGACAACGGCGACCTGCGCGTCTCGCGGGCGCGGCCGTTCCTGGAGGCCGCCGCCGACGCGATGCGCATCGACCGGCTCCGGGTCATCGACACCGGTCTCGACCCGGTGACCGCCGAACGCGAGCAGTGGGACGACGGCAACAACACCCTGGCCATCGGCCCGCGCCTGGCGGTCGCGTACGAGCGCAACGTCGAGACCAACGCCCGCCTGGAGGCGGCGGGCATCGAGGTCATCCGGATCCAGGGCAGCGAGCTGGGCAGCGGCCGCGGCGGCCCGCGCTGCATGTCCTGCCCCATCCTCCGCGACCCGGTGTAGCCGGACCTCGCCTCCTGACGAGCACCCGGCGCCCCTCGGCGCCGGGTGCTGTTTTTCGTGCGCGCTCCAACTGCCGTTCGTACAGCGCCCGGGAACGGCGCAGGAAGCCGGCCAGGAGCTCGAGCTCGGCGTCGCCGTACTCGCAGCGCAGGACCGAGCCTGAGAACCCACTCCCGCAGGCCGCGAGCTCCGCGACAGCGCGGTCATGTGACGTACGTCACCGTTCGCCATGTCACTCAGCGGCCGAGAGCCCCGTCTCGTGCATTGCACGGTCCCCGCCGCACCACATGGTGGCCCCAAAAAGGGGCGTGGCGGGGGGACCGACGAAGGACGTCGGTCACGAACAAAGGAGACAGCAATGCAGACAGCAACGGGCGCCCTGGACCCTGGCGCCCGCGGGAACGGCGCGTTCGACTGGGGCCGGTTCAACGCGCGCGTCTACTGGGGCGACAACTTCTCGTCGCTGCGGGGCGACGACCGGGAGATGCTCGAACGGGGCGTGCGGTGGTTCGACGCGTCGACCGGCGGTCAACTCCTCCACGGGGTCGACGGCGGGGCGGGGGCCAGTGTCGGCCTCGCTCTCGCACAACTGCCCTTCTGCCGGCGCCTCACGCTGCTCGACTTCTCGCCGGACGTCGTGGACTACCTCCGCGCGCAGGTGCGGCGACTCGGCGAGGAGTGGGAGCCGTTCTGGGAGGTCGTCCGACCGATCGTCGAGCACCGCATCGGCGACCGGGATTTCGCGTGGGCGAGGACCCGGCTCAACAAGATCGCCAAGGTGCGGCACGGATCGATCCTCACCGACCTGCCCGCCGGGCACTTCGATCTGGGGACGATGGGCTTCGTCGCCGAATCGATCTCCGAGCAGCACTCGGAGTTCGACAAGGCCAACGAGATGTTCCTCCGGGCGCTGAAGCCGGGAGCGCCGTTCTTCGCGGAGTACATGGAGAACTCCCAGGGGTACGTCGTGGACGGCATCCGGTGGCCCGCCACGTCGGTCGGCGTGGATGACGTCCGCGCCGCCCTGACCGAACGCGCCACCAAGCTGCGGGTGGACCGCCTCGACCCCGACCCCAAGCCGCTTCGCCCCGGCTACACCGGATACGTGGTCGCGACGGGCATCCGCGACCACGGCCCCCGGCCGGCCGCCGCCTGCACCGTGCGGAACGCGGCGTCCAGCCGCGTTCCGCACCGCAGATGACATCCGCATGAGCGATCAGCCGCTCCTCCACGCAGTGGAGGAGCGGTCCGCTCTGCCGACGTTCGCACTCTGGACCCGCCGGGGTGGCGGGCTCAGGCGGACTGGTCGAAGGCGATTCGCAACGGCTGCATCAGGGGGACGGCATGGCCGTTGTCGGATTGCTGGGCGGCGCGGAGCTCGGCCCAGACGGTGGTGCTGTCGGACTCATGGGAGACCCCCCACCCGTCCGAGAGCGCCTCGACGATGCTGAGGCCGCGGCCGCCGAGTGAGGAGAGGGCGGCGCGGGTGCGACGCGGCTCGGTCATCGAGCCACCGTCGCTGACGGCCAGTTGGATGAGGTCGCCCTCGTATGCCCAGGACACGCGGATGTCACCGGACGGCAGAGGACGTGCGTGCCGCAGCGCGTTGCTGATCAACTCGCTGATGATGACGGCTGCGTCATCCGCGACCTCCTCGTACACACCGGACGCGCGGAGTTCGGAACACAGGCGCTTTCGCACGTCCGAGACGCTGGACGGCGCATGTGGCAGGAACACGACGCTCGACACCCTCACCTCCCCGGGCAGTTGCCCCGGATACTCCCCGTAACTTGGTCACCCCGGTAACGACCGAAATGCCCACTTAAAAATCCCGGAAACCGCGCCACAGGAATCTGTTACCAACACCACGTGTAACTGTGACCTCGAACACGTGGCGAAGGTCTCACCCTGCTGAGCGGTATGCCCAAGTATGACCGGTTACGCATTGTAACGATCGTAGGGGAGGGTGAAGCGCATGCTGGTGCCCTCCAGCCCGTCCGCGCGCGGATGCGCGGAGACATCGCCCTGCTGGGCGCGGGCGAGCCGGCGCACGATGTAGAGGCCGAGTCCGAGCCCCCCGAACCGGCGGCGGTCCCCCGCCTCCCCCTGCACGAAGCGCTCGAAGACCCGCTCCCGGTCGTTCGCCCTGATCCCGATCCCGTCGTCCTCCACCGTCACCGCGATCACGTCGCCCTCGACGCCGGCGCGTACGGTGATGACGCCGCCGTCCGGGGAGTACTTGACGGCGTTCTCCAGGAGCTGGCCGACGATGATGTCCGTGGCCATCGAGTCGCCCAGGGCCGACGGCAGGTCGTCGGCGACCTCCAGCTCCACGGTGTGGCGCTCGGACACGCCACGGAAGCCGTACGCCGCGCCGCGCAGCAGCCCGGCCAGGTCGAACGGCTCGCTCGTGACGGTGAGCCCGTTCGGGACCGCACGGGAGTACAGCAGGTTGTCGACCAGGCGGCCGAGGGCGTCCGCGCGGTCGGCGATCGTCGCGACCGCCCGCCGCCGGTCCGCCTCCTCGAGCTTCTCCCAGCGGTCGACCAGCGTCTTGGCGAACCCCTGCACGACCGTGATCGGCGTCCGCAGCTCATGGCTGGTCATGGACAGGAAGAGGTCCTTGGCCGCCTCGAGGGACTTGGCCTCGGTGACGTCGCGGAAGTCCACGACGACCTCGGCGTGGCTCTCGATCTCGGTGTGCAGGACGTTGAGCCAGATGCCGGACTCCAGCTGGATGGTCGGCTCGCCGTCCAGATCGGGCAGCGGGAACGGCAGCGGCCGGCCGATGACGTCCCCGGCGGTCAGGCCGGTGAGCCGCTCCGCCGCGGGGTTCCACCGTTTGACGACGCCGTCGCGGTCCAGCACCGCGATGCCGTCCGCGCTCGCCTCGATCACCGCCTGCTCGTGCCGGCGCTGCCGGACCGCCTCGTCGTAGTGCAGGGCGTTGCCGATCACCACGCCCGCGTGCCCGGCGAACAGCTCGAGCAGCTCGAGCTCGATGTGGCCCGCCCGCCGCCCGGAGAACAGGGCGTACAGCGCGCCGTACGGGCTGCCCCGGACGGTGGAGATGCCGACGGCGATCGTGTGCAGGCCCTCCAGCTCCGACCAGATCAGGTCGCCGAGGGCGCGTGTGTCGGAGGTGGCCAGCATGACCGTGCGCCCGGAGCGGAGCAGCTCGCCGACGAGGCTGGCGCGCAGGTCGGCGGTCGAGTCGCGCAGGTTACGCGGCAGCCCGGTCATGCTGACGAGCTTCAGCGTGTTGGTCTGCTGCTCGATGACGACGAAACCGGCGGCGTCCGCGCCGGTCAGCTCGATGAGGCCCGAGGTGACCCGGTCCAGCACCGCCGACAGCGCCGGCTCGGTGTTGAGGTCGGCGACCACGTCGTTGAGCCGCCGGACGAGCCGGATGCGCTCGGCGGTCTGGTGCTGGACGGCCTCGTCCTCCCGCACCGGCCGGTAGAGGCCGACCCAGCCGAGCAACCCGCCGTCCTCGTCTCGCATGGCGCTGACGACCGCCCGGACGTCGAGCAGCCGGCCGTCGCGGTGCAGCCGCCTGGTGAGGAACGAGATGTGGCCGCCCTCGCGGACGCGTTCGAGGACGGCGCGGTGCTCCGCGGTGTGCTCCTCAGGGATGATGCGCAGCCGCCGGCCCAGGACGTCGGCCGCGGCCCAGCCGAACACCCGCTCGGCGGCAGGGTTCCACAGCCGGACGGTCAGGTCGGCGTCCACCGCGATCATCGCGTCGGCGGAAGAGGCCACCGCCGCGCGCATCATCGCATCCGAGGCGCCCACGGAGCCCATAGTGCCACTCGCGCGGGACACCTACGCGAAGGTCAGCACCAATCCGCACTTACGGCATCGTTTCTGGTTGGGGGCCGTCTGCACCCAGTCGTGCTCACACTGCGCCATGGTGATCGCCTCCCCGCGCTCCGTACACCCATGATGACCGGCGTACCTCCGTCGCGACGGGTTATTCACGCACTCACCCTCCCCACGACCCGCCCGATGCGACGGCGCCAAGCCGCCGGCGGCGTTCCGGCCGGTCACTGCGCTTTGTCCCGTCAACACCGATGGCAAGGCTCTGTGCCGCCGACATGAGGAGGACACCGGCGGTCGGGACGGCGCGGTCACCGTGTCGATTTGTCGCTAGGCGCGCGCCGTGTCGGGGCGGGCGGCCGGCCGTCGGCGGCGGAAGGCGCCGAGGAGGGCGGTGACGGCTGCGGCGACGGCGAAGGACAGGAGCGAGGCGCTCATCCAGTCCGCCGGGGTGAAGTGCAGCGCGCTCTGCGCGTGTGTCCACAGCCGGGACCACCAGCCGACCTGGCCGGGGTTGATGAGCTGGTACGCCGCGATGCCCGCCGCCCAGGCGACGATCATCCCCCAGCGGGCGGGCGCCCGGTCGGAGACGTCCCAGCCGCGCCGCCCGGTGAAGCAGAAGAAGTCCACGGCCAGCACGCCGAGCATGGGCACGAACACCGACCCGATCAGCGTCAGGAAGCCGGAGTAGTTGTCCATGTTCAGCGCGAGCGCGAGCACCGTCGTCAGGGCGCCCAGCACCACGGTGAGGACCCGTCGGTCCGCGCGGGTCACGAGGTTCTGGATCGAGACCGCGGTCGAGTAGACGTTCGCGAACGACTGGTCGACCTCGCGCAGGACGAAGACCGCGAAGAACAGCGTGCCGAGGGCCACGTGCTGGAACGGGCCGAACACCTTCGAGGAGTCGCCGGCGACGAGCGCGAGCGCCAGCAGCCCGAGGACGTACGCGACGACCTGCGTCAGGCCGTACGCCACGCTCGCGGCGCCGAAAGCGGCCCGCTCGGAGCGCGAGTGCCGCGTGTAGTCGGCCGCCATCGGCACCCAGGAGATGGAGACGGCCAGCGCGGCGTCCGCGCCGATCCAGAAGTGACTCCACGAGCCGTGGGTGAGGTTCGGCAGCGGCTGCCGGGCGAGCTGGACGTAGAAGTAGCCGAGGGCGAGGACGACCGCGACGGTGACGTACCGGCGCAGCACCCGCACGGAGCCGAGCGGCCAGAGCGTCAGCACGGTCGTGATGGCGCCCGCCACGACCACGTACGCCCAGCGCGGGCCGCCGCCGGCGAGTTCCTTGGCCGCGCCCGCGATCGTGACCAGCTCGAACGTCCCCCAGCCGACCATCTGCAGGATGTTCAGCACGGTGGGGACGTACGACAGGCGGGTGCCGAACAGGCCGCGCAGCAGCATCATCGCGGGAACGCCGGCGCGGGTGCCGGGCACGGCCGCCAGCCCGAGCATGATCCCGCCGATCCCGGTGCCGACGACCATGGCGAGGATCCCGGCGATGATGGGGAGCCGGGGCGTGCCCTGGGCGTCCGGGGCGAGCACCGTGTACGCCCCGGAGAAGGCGAGAAGGCTCACGCCCAGGTTCGCCCAGAACGCGCTCTGGTCCCAGAAGCTGAGGACCTTCGGTGCGGGTTGGTCGAGGGTGTACGGGGCCTCGTTGTCAGACGATCGCTCTTCGACGGCGGCGCTCAAGGCACACTCCCTACGCCGGCATTACCCGGTCAGGTTCGAGCGGTCGGCGGCACCTGTGAAGCCGCCCTCTCAGCCCGGTCGTGGTCCGAGCTCCCGCGGGTCTTAACTTTTCCGCCGTAAATGTACCTCGTCAGGCGACGTATGGCTCTCCGCCCGATTCGCTGACCATCGGACGGCCCGCCGCCTCCCAGGCGTGCATGCCGCCCTGGACGTTCGCCGTCTTCCAGCCGGCGTTGTTGAACGCGGCGACCACCGACGCCGAGCGTGCCCCCGACCGGCAGATGACGAAGATGTCCTCACCGGTGGGCACCTCGGAGGCGCGGGCGCCGAGCTGGCTCAGCGGGATGTGCACCGCTCGGGGCGCGTGGCCGGCCTTCCACTCGTCCAGTTCGCGCACGTCCAGCAGGAACGCGTCGTCCGGGACCTTGGCGACCTCCACGGCGGGAATCTGTTCCCTGAAAGAGTTCACATATCAAAGGAACCACGAGCCATCGCCCGGAGTCGAATCGTCATGAGGCAATCTCCATCCAGACTGCGACCAGCGACCCTCGCCATCCCCGGCATCGTCGTCGCCGCCCTCGCGCTGGGCGGTTGCAAGAACGGGGACGGTTCCGCGACGGCCGCGCCGAGCAAGGGCTCCGAGACCCCCACCGCGTCGGCGGTGCCCGGCACCCCGGCGCCGACGGCCTCCCCGACGGCGCCCGCACCGACCGGGTCTGCGGCCGGGACCCGGCTGACCGTGACCGTACGCGCGTCGGAGACGTCGGCGCCGAAGACCTGGACGCTCACCTGCGATCCCGTGGGCGGGACCCTGCCCAAGGCCGACCAGGCGTGCGCGGCGCTGGCCGCGGCGGCCGCGAAGGGGCAGGACCCGTTCGCGCCGACGCCGAAGGGCCAGATGTGCACCCAGATCTACGGCGGCCCGCAGACCGCCACGGTCACCGGAACCTGGAACGGCAAGAAGGTCGACGCGACGTTCAACCGGAAGAACGGCTGCGAGATCAAACGGTGGGGCAACCTCGTCGCGCTGTTCGGCCCGGTGCCGTCCGCGCGCTGAGCGGCACGGGACCACCGCCTGTACGGGCGACCGGGAACCGCGACGGCTCCTGACCGAAGATGGGCCCCGCGCACGCGCGGGGCCCATCGCTGTTCGGCCTCAGCCTTTCGAGCTTCAGGCCTGCTACAGCAGAGGCTCGCCGGCTTCCGCCAGCCACAGAACCTCCGCGGCCCGCCTCTGGCGCTCCGCCTCCGCCCGGATGGATTCCAGGGTGGAAACCGCATCCTGACGGAGCTTCGCGGCCACGCCCCGGTCCCGACCCCAAACGATCTTGAACGAGGGGTCGGAGGAGTACCACCGGTAGTCGTACGGAGCAACCGTTCCGTAGGCCCGCAGCGGCTCCCCCGTCTCGGCGTCAGCACCATAGGCGCAGACGACGATCTCCGGGATGGCGTCGGCACTCGTGTCCGGCAGCGCGATCTCGGGCCTTTCGGTCCACGATCGCCACTGACGGTTGTTTCGGCCCACCCGACGCAGTTCTGCCGCGTCGGGGTGTTCCGGGTCGAGCTTCCGGAACTCCTTGACGAACCGGCCGTTGAACCAGAGCTCCGAGGTGGAGACCACCTCGTCCCGCTCCTCTTCGTAGACCGGGTTCAGTCCTTCCCGCAGCTCCGCCAGGTGCGGAGCCACGTCGATCAGCCACTCCGGATCGACCGGAGAGGCCATGCGGACGAGCGGCAGGACCCTCGTGCCACCACGGCGGCACTTGATCTCCAGATCCCACGGCAGGGCGACCAGCCATTGCGCGTCGCGCACGACCGACTCGCGAGCGAGCTCCCGGCCGATTCCGTCGCCGTTCCGGTAGACCCCGAACTCTCGCTCGTACAGATGATCCACCATCCCGGCGCACACTGCCCGGAGGATGTTCTCCCGCCGCCCGTTCGAACCGAACTTGACCTTGCCCTTGAGGGCACCGGCCAAGCGCCGACGCTTCTCCTTGGCCTCGTAGAAGGCCTTGACGAAGACGCCCGCCGCGGACATCTCCCTGCGAGACATCCTCCCGGCGGCGCGGTACACCGCCAGCTGGGCCATGACATCGGACGTCTCGCCCTGCGCCAGCAGACGCCAGCAGGAACACGACTGCCGCCCGAGCTGTCGGCATCGGTCACACACGCGAGCAGTGATCTCTCCCTGCTCGAGGATGGCCGCGACCGTGATCAGGTCATCGGTGACGCCCAGCCGGTCTGCCTCCACGATCATCCGTGCGTACTGCACGGAGACGGGAAGCTTCGCGACGAGGCGGCCGATTCGCGTCACCTTGCCGGCGGCGTCCATGCAGCCCAGCGCGCGAAGCGCGCGCTTGGCGTCACGGATCGCACCGGGCTCCGGCTGGTGGAAGAACCGCAGCTCCTCCATGTCGAACCCCGCGGCGGCCAGCCGTAGGGCCAGGGTTTCGAGCCGGCAGCGAAGAAGCTCCGGCTTCGGGAACTCCGGCCTTCCGGCGTGCGTGCACCAGTCGATGTACACACCCGGCTTGGTCCGGCCGGCACGGCCCTTACGTTGCGCGCGGTCGGCGAGGCTGACGGGTTCCAGGTACAGGCCCTCGACCCCGTCCACCAGCTCGACCCGCCGTTCCATGCCGGAGTCGACCACGGCGTCGATGTCCGGGATCGTGACGCTGGTCTGCGCCACGTTGGTGGCAACGACGCACTTCGGCCGACGCGACGGCCTGAAGGCCGCCGCCTGCTCCTGCGGGGTCAGCGTCCCGTGCAGGGGCAGGATCTCGGCGTCGAGGTCCGGCGTCGACCGCAGCCGCTCCACGATCTTCGAGATCTCCGCCTTCCCAGGCTGGAAGACCAGTACGTTGCGACCCTCCCTGAGGAGGGACACGACGTCCTCCTCCAGGGTGGCACCGCTCGCCGGCCGCTCCTCCACGGGGAAGGTGCGTCCCGGCACCGTGATGATCGGCGCCCCACCGAAGTAGGCCGCCAGCTCCCGTGCCTGGAGCGTGGCGCTCATCAGCACCAGCTTGAAGCCGGCGCCATTCTCCAACTGGAGCTTGCACCACGCGACCAACGTCTCGACGTTGGAGTTCCACTCGTGGACCTCATCGATGACGAGCACGGACGCTTGACCGCTCCCCATGAGCTTGCGCACCAGCGCCAGCCCATCGGTGGCGAAGAGGCAGCGAGTCGCCTCGCTGACCCTCTTCTCACGGGCGGTCTCGAATCCGACGGTGCCCCCGAGGGAGGCACCGGTCTCCTCGGCCACCCGCTCGGCGAGCGTCTTGGCGGCCAGAACACGCGGCTGCGTCACGACGATGTCGTAACCCTCCTCAAGCAGGTACTGGGGCACCTGGGTGCTCTTCCCAGCACCCGTCTCGGCAGTGACGATGACGACTGGACTGTCGGCCACCGCTGCCACGATCTGGCTGCGGAAGGCGGCGATCGGCAGGTTGCTGCCCATTTTTATTGTCCTCAGGCGGGTGGCTTTAGCAGCCCATCGGTTGCCCGATGCTCCTACCCGCTTGGCGCGCCTTTCTTAAGGGCACGTCTTCCACATGGCTTATGTGTTCGCCAATGCGGCATTGCAGGGCAGGAAACCCCTGATTCAAGTTTCTCTTCGTTGTTTCTCCCTTACGGGGTTATTCGGTTGCACGCATGGCGCAGCCTCGAACCCGCGATCAGGAAGACACTAGAGATCGTCCGACGGCACCAGGTGGCGGCAACTTTATGGAGGTGCCAAGAACGAGTGCCGCCGTCGGAGTGCCAGGCGTTCGTCCCCGCCATTCCTCGGGCGGGCGGCTCACTTGAGCAGGCGGGACATCCGGCGGTCCGCCAGGGGCTTGCCGCCGGTCTGGCAGGTCGGGCAGTACTGCAGGGCGGAGTCGGCGAACGACACCTCTTTGATCGTGTCGCCGCAGACCGGGCACTTCTGTCCGGCCCGGCCGTGCACCCGCAGGCCCTCTTTCTTCTCGCCCTTGAGGTCCTTGGCCGCCACGCCCCGGGAGCGTTCGACCGCCTCGCCGAGCGTGTGGACGATCGCGTCGTACAGCGTCGTGACGTCCTCGTCGGTGAAGCTCGAGGCCAGCTTGAACGGCGACATCCGCGCCACGTGCAGGACCTCGTCGGAGTAGGCGTTGCCGATCCCGGCGATCACGCTCTGGTCGCGCAGCAGCCCCTTGATCTGGGTGCGCCGCCCGTCGAGGATCTTTCTCAGCGTCTCCACCGTGAAGGCCGCGCCGAGCGGGTCGGGGCCGAGCGACCGGACGCCCGGCACCTCCGCGGGGTCGCGCACGACGTACACCGCGAGCCGCTTCTGGGTGCCCGCCTCGGTGAGGTCGAACCCGGAGCCGTCGTCGAGGTGGACCCGCACGGCGAGCGGGCCCTTGCCCGGCCGGGGCGGCGCGGGCGGCAGCGCGTCCTTCCACCGCAGCCAGCCGGCGCGGGACAGGTGGATGAGGAGGTGGATCCCGTCGACGTCGAGGTCGAGGAACTTGCCGTGGCGGGCGACTCCCGTGATCGTGAGACCGTTCAGCGCGGTGATCGGCGGATCGTACGTCTTCAGTGACGAGATGGCCGCCACGTCGATCCGTGCGATCGCCCGCCCGACGGCGTGCTCGCGGAGGAAGGCGGCGAGGGACTCGACCTCGGGCAGCTCCGGCATGGGTCCAAGAGTACGACTCCATCCACAGGCTGTGGACGACCGTCGATCTCGGCCGGATGGTCGCGCGCGAGGACCTCGGCGGGCGATCCCAGCGGGGACCTTGGTCCCTTGGCCGGACGCGGTCGCCCCGGCCATCCTGGAGGCGGGAGTTCGGTGTGACCATGACGGTCGCCCTGGGCGGCGACACGATGCTGGGACGCGGGGTCGCGGAACGGATCGCGGCGTGCGGCCCGTACGGCATGTTCGCCGATGAGGTGCGGGAGATCTTCCGGTCCGCCGATCTGTCCCTGGTCAACCTCGAGTGCTGCGTCTCCGCCCGCGGCGAGCCGTGGCGCGCCCCCGGAAAACCGTTCCACTTCCGCGCGCCGCCGGCGGCCGCGGAGACCCTCGCCGACCTGGGGATCGACTGTGTGACGCTCGCCAACAACCACGCGCTCGACTACGGCCCCGAGGCGCTGGCGGACACGCTCGGCCACCTGGCCCGGGTGGGGATCCGGGTCGTCGGGGCGGGTCCCGACGTACGCCGGGCGCGGGAGCCGACCCTGTTCGACACCGTGGACGGGCGGGTGGCGGTCCTCGGCGTCACGGACCATCCCGCCGAATTCGCCGCCCGCGAGAACCGGCCCGGAGTCGCGTACGCGGACCTGCGCCGGGAGGTCCCGGACTGGCTCACCGGCCGGATCCGCGACCTGTCCGCCGACGGCGCCCGCGTGCTCGTGCTGGCGCACTGGGGCCCCAACATGACCACGGAGCCCCCGCGCTACGTACGAGCCGCCGCCCGAGCGCTGGTCGACGCCGGGGCGACCCTGGTCGCCGGGCACTCCGCGCACGTCTTCCACGGCATGTCCGGCCGCGTGCTGTACGACCTCGGGGATCTCGTCGACGACTACGCCGTGGACCCGGCCCTGCGCAACGACCTCGGTCTGGTCTTCCTCGTCACCATCGCTGGATCCGCGATCACGGGGCTGAGGGCGTCCCCGCTCACCCTGGAGTACGCCCGTACCCGCCTCGCCACCGGCACCGACCACGCCTGGATCCGGGATCGGTTCATCACCGCCTGCGCGGCGTTCGGGACGGAGGTCGTCGAGGAGGACGGCCGGCTGTCGGTGGCCGGCCCGGGACCGTCGTGAGGTCCTTCGGCAGGGCCCCTGCCTTTGAAAATACCTTCACTATGACTCAAACTGGAGTTAGGGGCCACCGTAAAAAGCTGGGAGCGGCAACGGGCGGAGGTGGCCATGTCATTCGCGGAAATCACCAAGGTCCTGAGCAGACACAGCTGGTGGATGAACGGATCTCCCGAGGAGACGCGGGAGACCCGGGTTCCGGTACCCGGTGACCTCCGCACCCTGACGGTGACGGCCGACGACGGAGTCCGGCTCCACGTCGAGGTGCGCGAGGCCCGTGGGGCGAAGGTGACCGTCGTGTTCTGCCATGGATTCCTGCTGAACTCCACGAGCTGGCACCTCCAGCGCGACGCGCTGGCCGGCCGGGTCCGCGTCGTGCTCTGGGACCTGCGCGGTCACGGCCGATCGGGCTGGGGATCTCCGCCGAACGCCACGATCGACCAGCTCGGCCGCGATCTGTTCGCGGTGTTGAAGGAGACCGCGCCGAGGGGCCCCGTCGTCCTGGTCGGCCACTCGATGGGCGGCATGGCGATCCTCGGGCTCGCCGACGCGCATCCGGAGCTGTTCGGCGCCCGGATCGTCGGGGTGCTGCTCGCCTCGACCTCCTCGGGCGACCTGTCCTCCGTCACCATCGGACTCCCCGAGCGCACCGCGCGGGTCCTGCACCGGATGGTCCCCGTCACGCTGAGCACGCTCCGCCACCAGGCCAGGCTGGTGGACGCCGCGCGCCGGCCGCTCGGCGGGATGTCCTTCCTGCTGACCCGCTCGTACCTCTTCGGCGCCCACGTGTCGAAGCAGGTCGCCGAGGTGACCGCCCGGCTGATGGCGTCCGTTCCCATCGAGGTGATCGCCGACTTCTACGCGGAGCTGATCGCGTACGACAAGCGGACCGCGCTGCCCGCGCTCGGCCGCGTGCCCGTGCTGGTCATGGTCGGCGACCGGGACCTCATCACGCCGATGCGGCACGCCGAGGCCCTCGCCGCGCAGATCCCCGGCGCGGATCTCGCGGTGATCCCCGGCGCCGGACACCTGCTGACCCTCGAGCGCGCCGCCGAGGTCAATCACCACCTGTGGGCCCTGCTCCGGCGCACGACCGGCATTCGGCCCACCACCGAGCCCACCCCCATCGACGGCGAAGAACCCGCGGAGGAGGTCCGCCGGCATCGTCGGCCGCACCGCCTGATCCGACGCAGGCAGGCCGATCGATGAGCCGGCCGGGACGGCCGGCGGTCCACCGCCCGTCAGCCGCTGGCGAGCTTGATCACGGCCGCGACGCCCACACAGACGATCACTCCGCGCAGGATCGCGGGCGGCAGCCTGCGCCCGACCCTGGCGCCGAGGACGCCGCCGATCATGGAGCCCAGCGCCACGAGCAGCACGGCCCACCAGTCGACCTTCGCGACGCAGATGTACAGGACCGCCGCCGTCGCGTTCACGAGCATCGTCAGCAGGTTCTTGGCGGCGTTGACGCGCTGCAGTTCCTCGTCGAGGAAGATGCCCAGCAGGCCGACCAGCAGGACGCCCTGCGCCGCGCCGAAATAGCCGCCGTAGACGCCGCCCGCGAACACGCCGAGAAGGAGCCAGGGCCCGCCGTGCGCCCGCCGAGGCCGGGAGGCGAGCCGGCGACTGATCATGGGCTGGGTCAGCACCAGCACGCAGGACAGCCCGATCAGCACGACCACCACCGCGGTGAAGGCCTGCTCGGGCAGGTTGAGCAGGAGCAGCCCGCCGACCAGCGCGCCCAGCACCGACGCCGGGGCCAGCCGGGTGAGCCGGCCGCGCTGGCCCGCCAGCTCGGCCCGGTACCCCAGCACGCCGGTGACGCCGCCGGGCACCAGGCCGATGTTGTTCGAGACGTTCGCCGTGATCGGCGGCAGCCCCACGGCCAGCAGCGTGGGGAAAGTGATCAGCGATCCCGATCCGACGATCGTGTTGATGGTTCCGGCCGCGACTCCGGCGGCGAGCACCGCCAGTACCGCCCACGGCCGCGCGGACAGCGCGAACACGGCGACGCATCCGGCCACCGCCACGGCGAGGAACAGGCCGATCAAGGCCCAGGGGTTGGGGGACCTCATGGTCGGCGACTCTAGAACATGTCTCGACGATTAAGACAAACAATCTCAAATTGCGAGATTTCACACAGAAGAGCCGTACCGCACGGGGGTGACACATGCTGAAGGTCATCGGGGCTGGACTCGGACGGACTGGCACTTACTCGCTGAAAGCAGCTCTGGAACGCCTGGGCCACGGACCCTGTCACCACATGTCCTCGCTCGGCGGGGACCTCGACCGGATCCGCGGGTGGGAAGCGGCCGCCCGCGGCGAACCGGTCGCGTGGGACGACCTCCTGGCGGGCTACCGCGCGACCGTCGACTGGCCCTCGTGCTTCTTCTGGCAGGAACTCGCGGACGTCTACCGGCAGGCACCGGTCATCCTCACCGTGCGCGACCCCGCCCGCTGGTACGCGAGCGTCCGCGACACGATCTACCGTTCCAGCCACCGGCAGCCGGGATGGCACGGCCTCGCGATGTGGCTGGAGGACCGGGTCTGCGCGGGGCTCCGCGTCCGGCGCCGGATGTGTGAACGGGTGATCTGGGAGGGCACCTTCGGCTCCCGCTTCGGCGACCCCGACTTCGCCCTCCGGGTCTTCGCATGGCACAACGCCCACGTACAGGCGGTGATACCCGATCATCGGCTCCTGGTGTACGACGTCGGCCAGGGCTGGGGGCCGCTGTGCGAGTTCCTCGGTGTTCCCAGGCCCGACGAGCCGTTCCCGCACCTCAACGACACGGCGGCGTTCCGCCGGATGGCGTCCCGGCGCCGCCGGCGGCTGCTCACGCTGCGTCCTCTCGGTCCCGACGAGCACACGGCGGTCCGGTGAACGGGCGGTCGCACCCCGGCCACGGCATGCGCGACCTGGTCGCGTCGCTGAAGCCGCCGTCCTCGCGGGCCGGGCCGTACTACGCGGAAGGCCGGTGGCGCCGGGAGTCTTTCGTCGACGATCTCCGGACCGCGGCCGCGGACCTGCCCGACCGTACGATCTTCGTCAACTGGCGCCGCGACCTCGGACACGAGGTCATCGTGACCTTCGGCGAACTGGCGGCGTACGTCGACCGGCTGTCCGCCGGGCTGCGCGACCTCGGGCTGCGCCCCGGTGACGTGGTCGCCTACCAGCTCCCGAACTGGTGGGAGGCCGCCGCGCTCGGCCTCGCGTGCCTGGACGCGGGGCTGATCGCCGTGCCGATGATGGCGACCCTGGGCGCGCGTGAGGTCGAGCGCGTCCTGGCCGGGACCGAGGCGAACGCGTGCGTGGTCGTCGACCGGTGGGAGACCGCGCGCCCCGCCCGCCTCCTCGCCGACCTGGACACCCGCCTGCCGAGGCTGCGCCACCGCGTGGTGCTCGGCGACGCGGCGGCGACCGGCGCGCTGGCGTTCGCCGATCTCCTCGGGTCCGACCCCCGTCCCCGGGCGCGCGTCGCCCGGGGGCCGGACGAGGTGTCCCTGGTGCTGTTCACCTCCGGGACGACGGGCGAGGTGAAGGGCGTACTCCACACCGCCAACACGCAGTACGCCTGCACCCGGCCGAGGCACCGCGTCGTACGCGACATCCCGGAACCGCGGACGGCCACGCCGGCGAACCTGACCCACTCCGTGGGGATGCGGACGAACGTCCTGATGCCCCTGGTCACGGGCTGCAGCTCCGTGTTCGCCGACACCCGGGATCCGGACGTCTGGCTGGACCTGCTCGCCCGGCACCGCGTCACCCATTTCCTCGGCGCGCCCATGATGCTGGCCAGGCTCGTCGAGGCCCAGCGGCGGCACCACCGCCCGCTGCCCTGCCTGCATTTGATCATCAGCACCGGGGCCCCGCTCCCCGTCTCGCTCGTCGCCCCGGTCCACCGGTGGCTGTCGCCGGGCCTCGTCAACGGCTTCGGCATGACGGAGACGGGCGGCATCACCGCGACCGCCGTCGACGACCCGCCCGACTGGACGGGCCACAGCATCGGCCGCCCCGTTCCCGGCTGCGAGATCCGCCTGGTCGCCGACGAGCCGACCGCCGGGGACCGGGCGTTCCGGCTCTACGTACGCGGTCCCTCGGTGTGCGCGGGCACCTTCCGGCTGCACGACCGGCGGCCGACGTGGGACCCGGCGGCCACGGACGGCTGGTACGACACCGGCGACCTGGTCGGCGAGGACGGCAGCGGCGGCCTGCGCTACCTCTCCAGGGACGCCGACCGGATCGGCAGCCCCCTCCTGATCCCGATCCTGGAGGTCGAGGACGAGCTGCTGCGCCACCCCGCCGTCGCCGAGGTCGCCATCGTCGGCCGGCCGAACCCCGGCGGCGAGGAGACCGTGTGCGCCTTCGTGGTCCCCACCGGTCCCGCCCCGACCCTCGACGACCTGCGCGCGCACCTTCTCGGCACGGGCATGACGGAGTGGTACCTCCCGACCCGCCTCGAATGCGTGGCCGCGCTGCCCCGCA
Source organism: Actinoallomurus liliacearum (assembly GCF_039542035.1). Taxonomy (NCBI): domain Bacteria; kingdom Bacillati; phylum Actinomycetota; class Actinomycetes; order Streptosporangiales; family Thermomonosporaceae; genus Actinoallomurus; species Actinoallomurus liliacearum. The sequence continues at coordinate 423,187 of NZ_BAABHJ010000040.1, read as the reverse complement.
ACGAGCTGGGCAAGGTACGCAAGACCGAGCTGCGCGACCGCCTTCGCCCACCGGAGAACGACCCGGCCCGCAACCCTTAGATCCGAGAAGCCGCGCGGGCGAGATCGGTATTTGCCACGATGTTCTCCACGGAATGCGGCTGCTTTTCTCAATCCCGGTCCGGCCGAGCCGATGCTCCCCGAGAGAACGAACGTGGTTGGGGGAAGACGTGGCCTATCGCCTCCACTTCACCGCGCAAGACCTGGCGCGGACACGTATAGCCGACAAGGCGATGCCGTTCCTCGAGCTGCATATCGCCATGCGGGCGGTGCAGAGCCGCACCCGGCGTGCGACTCTGGACGCGTGGCGGCGAAGCGTCGACGCCCGGCTGACCGCGCCCGCCCGCATGGCTCTGTCGCTCGTTCCCGTGGTCGGTTACGCACAGTCGTTGTTCCCTCCCACGTGCGCCGGGGATCCGGAAGAACTACCGGACCGCGTGCTCGCCACGCCGCGCGCGGAGATCCGGGCGCAGATGAGCGCGATCGCCGAAGTACAGCCCGTGCCGTCCTGGACCCGGCGACTGGCCGATGACCGAGCGCTCCTGAAGCAGCTGGGGATCGAACTCCGCGGGCTGTACGACCACCTGCTGGGCCCCTACTGGGCGAACATCGAAGGCCTGTTCGCCCAGGACCGCACCGTACGGGCCCAACAGTGGCTCACCGGTGGCGTGGAGCGTGTCCTGGCGGAGGCGAATCCACGATGGATGCGGTGGGACCCACCGGTGCTGGAGATCAAGATGGTGAACGGGGCTCAGCATGATCACATGCTCGAAGGCCAAGGCGTGTTGCTGCATCCGTCGGCGTTGTGCGACCGCACCATCATCGACTACGAGGTCCAGCCCCAGCCCGTCATCACGTATCCGGCGTGCAGCGACGACCCCCTGCGCCGGATGGCCGTCCTCACTCCGGAACGGGCGAGGGCCCGGCCGGGAGGCGCCGTGGCGGCCCTCCTCGGCCAGACCCGTTCGTCCGTACTGAACGTCATCGCCGAGCACGCCGGCTGCTCAACGAAGGAACTCGCCGACCTCGCCGGCGTCGCCCCCGCGAGCGCCAGCGAACACGCCACCGTGCTCCGCGAAGCCGGCCTGATCCATACGGTGCGGCACCGCAACACCGTGCGCCACAGCCCGACCGACCTCGGCATCGGCCTCCTCGGTCTCGGCTGAGGAGCTCAGTGATGCCACTTGGCCCAGGTGCCCTTGCTGCCCCATTGATGCACCGGGTTGTTCGAACGCCGATCGTGATACTTCGGCTGCACGTACTTGTTGCCGCGGGGCGCCAGGAGATAGAAGTCCCGCTTTCCGGCGGCGCCGTACAGTTGGAACGACTGGTTGGTCTTGCCGTTGCACGGCCACTGCCCCAGCCTGGCGCCGTTCTTCTTGCTGCCTCCCAGCACGTCGAGGCACATACCGCTGTGCTGGTTGACGAGTTCGTAGAGCACACCCGTGGTGCTGAGGATGGTCCACTTCTGGTTCGTCGCGCCGACGCAGCGATACAGATCGACCTTGGCGCCCTTGGCCCTGCTCCCGCCGTGGACGGTCATGCACAGGCCCGTCGCGCTGTTCACGACGTAAGTCGGGCCCGACAGGGCGTGCACCGCTCGCGGGGACGCCTTCGGCCCGGGTTCCGCCCAGGCCGGCCCCACCGCCGACCCGGCCATCGCCGCTCCGAGCGCGACCACCGTGAGCACACGCGCCTTGATGTGATGTCCCAACACCGCGGGTCCCCTTCCCAACGCTCGTACGGTCAGTGATGCCACCGGGCCCACTTCCCCTTGGCGGCCCACTGGTGGATCGGGTTGTTCGAGCGCCGGTCGTGATACTTCGGCTGGACCTCTCGCAGGCTCACGGCGGACACGATCATGAAGCCGCCGCCGGCCATGCTGGTGATGAGGAACCGCTGATTGGACTTCCCGTTGCAGGTCCACTGCCCCAGTAGCGCCCCGTTGCCCTTCCGCCCGCCGAGGACGTCGAGGCACAGGCCGCTCTTGAGGTTCACGATCTGCTGCGTGTCGCGCATGGGAACGAGGGTCCATTTCTGGTTCGCCGCGCCGACGCAGCGATACAGATCGACCTTGGCGCCCTTGGCCCTGCTCCCGCCGTGCACGGTCATGCACAGGCCGGTCGCGCTGTTGACGATGTACCGCGGCGCCGAGCGGTACCTGGCGGCGGCCGGCCGCTGCGCATTCGCGGGCCCCGCCAGCGCGATCCCCCCGACGAGCGCGGCGGCCGACCCGACGGCGATCAGGCCCGGTCGTACGTTCATACTTCGAGTCCTCTCTGGCATGCGAGGAACTCTTCACGCGTCGGAATGAACGCTCAAGAACGTTCGGTCTACGCCGAATAAGGACAGAACAGGCACCCGTATCGCTGTACGTAGACCGGTACCTGCTCTACGGTCCGGAGCACGAAGACGACCAGAAGGGCCGACTGACGGCGTGACAAGGAGAAGCAACATGGTCAGTGAGAACGCCGCCAAGCTCGCGGTCCTCATCGACGCGGACAACACGCGGCCGAGGATCACCGATGGGCTGCTGGCCGAGGTCGCCAAGTACGGCACCGCCCACGTCAAACGGGCCTACGGCGACTGGACCGGAACGAGCCTCAAAGGTTGGAAGGATCACCTGCTCGCCCAGTCGATCCAGCCGATCCAGCAGTTCGCCTACACCGTCGGAAAGAACGCCACCGACGCGGCAATGGTGATCGACGCGATGGATCTGCTCTACACCGGGCGCTTCGACGGATTCTGCATCGTCTCCAGTGACAGCGATTTCACCCGCCTGGCCGCGCGCATCCGGGAATCCGGCCTCACCGTGTACGGATTCGGCGAACGCAAAACCCCCAAGCCCTTCGTCTCGGCATGCGACAAGTTCGTCTACATCGAGAACCTTCCGTACGCGGACCGCGCCGCCGCGCCCGCAGACGAGACGCCCGTGCCCACCGAGCCCTCCTCCGCCGCGGCCCTCATGGCGGACCCCGGACTGCTGAACCAGCTCCGCAACGCCGTGGAGGCGGCATCCGACGAGGACGGCTGGGCCAACCTCGCGAACGTCGGATACATCGTCATCAAGCAACGCCCGGACTTCGACTCCCGCAACTACGGCTATCCCAAGCTGAGCGAACTGATGGCCGCGATAGAGCTGTTCGAACTCGACCGCCGCAGCCCCGGCGACGGAAAGCCGGGCGTCGTCTACGCCCGCGAAAGACGCCGCCAGCCCTAGCCCACTACCGCGAACCCCGGCACCCACAGCGGGTGCGGGATGCGGGGACGCCGTACGTCATCGGCCGACCGCGGGTGACTCCACCGAGCCGGGTGTGCGCGGGGACGCGGGCGGTTCGGCAGGCCGTTTCCGCGCGAGCCACAGGCCCGTCAGGATCGCGCCGGCCGCGGTGACGATGCCTGCGGCGAGGAACGCGGTGTCGAGTCCGGTCTCGAAGGTGGCACCGTGAGTCTGTCGGGTGCGGGCGATGGCACCGAGCACCGCGACACCCAGGATGGCGCCGATCTGCCGGGTGGTGCTGCTGACGCCGGAGGCCAGGCCGCCGTCCTGAGGATCGACCGAGGACACGGCCGCGCCGGTCAGCGGTGACATCGCCAGACCGAAGCCGACGCCGACGACGGCCAGCCGCCACCACACGTCGCCATAGCCGGTGGCGTGCTGGACCGTGGACAGTGTCAGGAGCCCGATCGCCGCGAGGGCCAGTCCGGTGGTGACGACGACGCGGAAGCCGAATCGGGCGGCGATGCGACCCGCGTACGGGCTGATGATCACCATGGCCAGCGAGCTGGGCAGGGTTTCGATGCCGGCCCGCAGTACCGAATGCCCCTGGACGAAGACGAAGAACTGGGAGAAGAAGAACGCCGAGCCCATCAGGCCGAATCCGACCACGGTCATGGCGGCGTTGGAAACGGTGAACAGTCGCCGCCGGAACAGCCGTAGCGGCAGCATCGGTGTCGCGACGCGAGCCTCGACGGCGACGAACAACGCGAGCAGGACGGCGGCCGCGGCGAGGCTGCCGAGGATCAGCGGGGAGCCCCAGCCGTGATCGCCTGCTGCGATCAGGCCGAAGGTGAGCGCGCCGACGCCGAGGATCGACAATGCCTGACCGGCGAGGTCGAGAGTGGGTGCCGCCGGATTGCGGGACTCACCCAGCACCCGCATCCCCATCAGCAGCGACACCACTCCGATCGGCACATTGACCAGGAAGATGCCGGGCCAGCCGAACGCCTCGGTGAGGACGCCGCCCGCCACCGGGCCGGCGGCCAAGCCGACGCCGCTCAGGCCCGCCCACAGCCCGATGGCCTTCACCCGTTCCCGCGGTCGCGGATATGCCGAGGCCAGCAGGGCGAGGGACGCGGGACTCAGCGCCGCGGCGCCGACGCCCTGCAGGATGCGCGCGGCGACCAGCCAGCCGAGCGTCGGGGCGACACTGCACAAGAGCGAGGCCAGCGTGAACACCGCCACCCCGGTCAGGAACCAGCGTTTGCGACCGAACCGGTCGGCGAACACGCCACCGGCCAACAGCAGCATCGCGACAACGAGCACATAGGCGTCCACGATCCACTGCAGACCCGTCAAGGTGGTGTGCAGCTCGACCTGCATGGTGGGCAGCGCCGCACCGACGATGGTGTTATCGAGCAGCACCATGAACTGACCGACGCAGGTCAACGCCAGCAACACCCGGGTGGACCGAACGTGTTCGGACACCGGCGACCCCCTCCTTCGCGACCGGAACCGACGCCCCATGACAGGCGTTGGGAGGTGGACGCTAACGATTAACATCGATGTCACCTCAAGCCCGGGCGTATCGTCGCCGTGGACAGGCGGCGCGCGACGTGAGGGGCTGCGATGCGGATCGGTGAGCTGGCACGGCGGTCCGGAGCGAGCCCGCGTTCGATCAGGTACTACGAGTCGGTGGGACTCCTGGCGTCGCGACGCGACAGCCGTGGATACCGCGAGTTCGATGACACCACGATCGCGCAGATCGCGAAGATCAAACTGTTGTTGCGCGTCGGGCTGGACATCACCGACATCGTCGTGATGCTCCCTCGTGAGGACACGTCCGAGATCGTGTACTGCACCCGCGCCCAGCAGCGCATCGACGAACAGATAGCCCGCATCGAGCGCCAGCAGACGCTGCTGAGCGAAGCCCGATCGCTCCTGGTGGAACTCCAGCGTGTCGGACAGGTCACCGCCACCGTCCGGCCGTCCACCGAGCCCGTCCGAGCGGTGAGCGGCAACAGGACCGCGGGGATCCGCTGACCGCCGTCGCGTTCGAGGCGTCGGCAGGCGGTGATGACTTTTCTCATCAGGGAAGCATGATCGCCGGTACCAACGGGAACCCAGATCTCCCTCATCGGCGGCACCAAGATCACCGTGCCGGCGGCGCCCGGCGCCGGTGTGGCGCCGGGACCTTCCGAGGTGGGGCGACGTGTCACTGTCGTGCTGCCGTGGCCCGCGGGGTCGATTCCCGGGCAGGAGTGTCCTCGGGCCGGGTCAGCGGGCCGCGGCGCAGCAGCGCACCGCCGAGCAGCAGCCCCAGGCCCCCGCCGGCGGCCGCGACCGCGCCGTAGACCCCGAACGCCTTCGCCCGCTCCTTCGGGTCCTTGAAGGTCGTGGCCAGCAGCGACAGGGCGGACGGCGCCAGCAGGGCGGCGAAGACCCCCTGGCCGGCGCGCGCCGTCACCAGCATCGAGAAGTCGACCGCGGCGCCGCCGACGGCGGAGGCGGCCGCGAAGCCGAGGAGCCCGGCGAGGAAGGTCACCTTGCGGCCGATCAGGTCGCCCAGCCGCCCGCAGAACAGCAGCAGGCCGCCGAACGACAGCGCGTACGCGGTCACGACCCACTGCCTGTCGGCGGTGGTGAAGTTCAGCGCGCGCTGTGCCGACGGCAGCGCGAGGTTCATGACGGTCAGGTCGAGGACGACCATGATCTGGGCGGCGGCGATGACGGCGAGGATGAGCCACCGTCTCGGATCCTTGGCCGTCGTCCCGGCGGCCCCTTGGCGAGGCCCGGCCGCAGGGGCCGCACTGCGTACTGCCACGATTATCTCCTTGTCCCATCAAAGCCCGGGTCTCTGCGACTCGTCAGGGCTCGAGGTCCGCCACTCCCTTGCCGCTCGCGATATCGAACGGCACGGAGATCTGGTCGTGCACGATCAACCAATCGCCGTCGATCTTCCGGAAGCAGAAGGTCGCCCGGACCCACATGCCGCCCGTCGCCATCCCGTTCTTCAGCGTGCCGCTGAGCCGCCCGAAACCGTGCCCGAACGCCACGTCATCGCCCGCGGTGACGGCCAGGTCGCGGACCTCATAATTCACTTCCTGGAAGAGCGTGAACACGTTCGCCCAGTTCTTCAATTTCGCCGCTACTCCTACATGCTGCAGCGGCGGGTCGATGTCGAAGGACACGACATCCGTCGAGTAAAGCCGCTCCAGGCCCTCGAGATCCTTGGCTCGAATTCCTTCGATTATCTTCTCGACGTGCTGCTTGATCTTCGCTTCGTCTACCTCGCGTTGCGCGGACATCGCTCCCCAGCCCTTCCATTCGGTGTGGAATCTCAAGCGCTCACCAGTACGACGGAACGGCACCTCGGAATGTCAGGTCCACGGCCGCCGCGAGGTCAGGCGGCGCGGCGGCCTGACGATCCGGTGCGGTATCTCGTCGGACGGGTGAGAGCAATCCGATCCAGGGAGCCTGCGGAACCATGACCGACCACTCGGGGCCAGGACACGACCGGTCCGACGCGGGCCTGAACGCGATCATCAGCGAGCGGCGTCAACTGACCAATCTCGCCTACCGGCTGCTCGGCTCCCTGGCCGAGGCCGAGGACGCCGTCCAGGAGACGTACGCCCGCTGGTATGCCATGTCCCGGGAGCAGCAGGACGCCATCGCGTCCCCCGGCGCCTGGCTGACCAAGGTTGCCGGCCGCATCTGCCTGGACATGCTCGGCTCGGCGCGGGCCCGACGCGAGCGCTACGTGGGTGAATGGATCCCCGAGCCGCTGCCCGACCGTACCGACTGGATCAGCACACGAGCGGGCACCGCCACCGCCGATCCGGCCGACCCGGCCGACCGGGTCACCCTGGACGAGTCGGTCGGCATGGCCTTCCTCGTCACACTCGAATCGATGACCCCGGCCCAGCGCGTCGCGCTCATCCTGCACGACGTCTTCGCTTACTCCTTCGCCGAGATCGCCGAGATCACCGGCCGTACCCCGGCGGCCTGCCGCGAGCTGGCCTCCTCGGCCCGCCGCCGCATCCGCACCGTCCGACCGCCCGCGGCGCCGGCGGCCCACCAGGCCGGCCTGGTCAAGAATTTCAAGCAGGCATGGGAGGCCGGGGACATCGACGCCCTCATCGGCCTGCTCGACCCCGGCGCCACCTTCACCGCGGACGGCGGCGGCCTGGTCATCGCCGCGCTCCACCCGATCGAAGGCGGCGAGCAGGTCGCGCGTTACATCACCGAGATCGCCGGCAGGTCATTCGACAAGGTGACGATCCTGGAGCGCACGGTCAACGGCCAGCCCGGGCTGATGGCCCAGCTGGGGGACGTCACCGTGGGGGTGTACGCGTTCGAGGTCGCGGGTGACCGGATCAAGCACATCTGGGCCGTCCGCAACCCGGACAAGCTCCGCCCATGGACGGCAGGCTGACCCGCACCGCGCGCCATGCCTGGACCGTGGAGGCCGCCCCATGAGCTCATCATCCGCGGTTCTCCTGTGGTGCGGTGGTGTTCCAGTCCCAACCGGTGATCGTGGTTCGCATCAGGCGGGCGGCGGGCGACAGGTGGCTGTCGAGAGCTCGGCAGAATCAAGTTCGGTGCCCCGCCCGCGGTGGACCAGCGACCGCGGATCTTCGCCCCGCCACCCGGCGGCACCAAGGCGCTGAAGATGCTGCGCCAAATCGACCCACAACACCGGCGCGAGGCCTAACGCCGACCAAGTCTCGGTAGATCTTCTCCCCACCCAAACAGCCACACGAGCCCACGCATGGGTGGCTAGGGGGCGAAGCCCCCACAATCCCAAGCCCGCGCAGCGGGCGCAGCCCCCCACCTCGGATGGCTAGGGGGGCGAAGCCCCCACAATCCCAAGCCCGCGCAGCGGGCGCAGGGGGCGCAGCCCCCCACCTCGGATGGCTAGGGGGCGAAGCCCCCCCAAGCCCGCGCAGCGGGCGCAGGGGGCGTGGGGGGCGCAGCCCCCCACCTCGGGGGGCTCGGGGGGTCGTCCCCCCGAAGAAACGACGAGGGGTCGACGGGAAGGAAGCGAAGCTTCCGACCAGCCGACCCCAACACCGAGTGGGCGAGGAGGGATTTGAACCCTCACGTCCTTGCGGACACACGGACCTGAACCGTGCGCGTCTGCCGTTCCGCCACCCGCCCCGGGCGCGTCCAAAGGTTAGCACCATTCCGGCGGTGGTCCGAATCGGTTGCTCGGGGCGAACCTACTCACAGATACGATCGTCTAGCAGTGGAGAGGGGAGGTGCACGTGGGTGTCCTACAGCGCTTCGAGCGTCGGCTCGAAGGCATGGTCGAGGGTGCCTTCGCTCGGGCTTTCAAGTCGGAGCTTCAGCCCGTCGAGGTGGCCAGCGCGATTCAGCGCGAGATGGACGAGCGCGCCGCGATCGTGGCGCAGGGTCGCACGCTGGTGCCGAACGACTTCGTGGTCGAGATCTCACATCCGGACGGCGAGCGGCTGGAGGTCTACGCCGACAGCCTGAGCCAGGAGCTGGCCAATCTCGCCCGTGAGCACGCGAAGGAGCAGGGTTACTCCTTCGTCGGGCCGGTGCGGGTGCGGTTCGAGAACGCCGATGACCTGCGCACGGGAATGTTCCGGATCCGGTCCGGGGTCATCCGTGGCTCCACCGTGGAGGGTGGCGAGATCCGCCAGCCGATGAGCGACATGCCGCCTCCGCCGCGCGGGTTCGCGGGTGGCCGGCCGCGGTTGCTGGTGAGCACGGAGGGTCAGCAGAGCCACACGTACGATCTGACCACTCCGGTGACGTTGCTCGGCCGGGGCACCGATTGTGATCTTCGGCTTGTCGATCCCGGCGTTTCCCGGCACCATGCCGAGATCAGAGTCGAGGGTCCGGAGGTGGTTGCGGTTGATCTAGGGTCGACGAACGGCACTTTCGTGAACGGCCAGCCGATCCGCCGTGTGACCCTGCATGACGGCTCACGCGTGACGCTCGGCCGGACAACCCTGGTGTTCCGCCGCGATAGGGAGTAGCTCCGACTCCGATGAACCAAATCACCCTGACGCTCATGAAGGTGGCGTTCCTAGCCGTGTTGTGGCTGTTCGTCATCGCGGCCGCGGGCGTCATCCGTGCCGATCTGTGGGGCTCGAAGGCCGCCGCCAAGGCCCAGCGGCCTCGGCAGGCCGCCCAGCCCGCCCGGCCGCCGCGACAGGCGGCGGCGCCGCGCGTCAGGCGTTCGGAACCGACCAAGCTGGTCATCACCGAGGGTGCCCGGGCCGGCACGACGATGGACCTGGTCGGGACGGAGATAACCATGGGTCGTGGGAATGACGTCACGCTCCCCCTCGGAGACGACTACTCTTCGGGACGGCATGCCCGGCTCTTCTCGCAGAACGGTCAGTGGTTCGTGGAGGATCTCGGTTCGACGAACGGCACCTATCTCGGGCGCGCCAAGGTGAGCAGGCCGGAACCCGTCCCCGTCGGCGTACCGATCCGCATCGGGAAGACCGTCATAGAGCTGCGCAAATGACCATCGGAATTCACTTCGCCGCCCGGTCGGACGTCGGCATGCTCCGCGAGGGCAATGAGGACTCGGCGTACGCGGGCTCCCGGCTGCTCGCGGTGGCCGACGGCATGGGCGGCCATGTCGGCGGCGAGATCGCCAGTGCCGCCGCCATCGAGACCCTGAAGCCACTCGACCGGGACTTCCCGCCGCACGAGCTCGTCGGCGCCCTCGAGCAGGCGGTGCACCGGGCCAACGAGACCCTGCACAGCATCGTCGAGGGTGATCCGTCGCTGCAGGGCATGGGCTGCACGCTCACCGCGATGCTGTGGAACGGCCCGCAGGTCGCCCTCGTCCACATCGGCGACTCTCGCGCGTACCTCCTGCGGAACGGCGAGCTGTTCCAGATCACCCATGATCACACACTGGTTCAGTCCCTCGTCGACGAAGGTCGGATCAGCCTGGACGAGGCCGCGTCCCACCCGCAGCGCTCCCTTCTGCTGCGGGCGCTGGACGGCCGCGGCGAGGTCGATCCGGACATCTCGCTGCGCGAGGCGCAGCTCGGCGACCGCTACCTGCTGTGCTCCGACGGGCTGAGCACGGTGGTGAGCGCGGAGACCATCCATCACGCGCTGAGCACGGCGGCAGAGCCGGACCAGGCCGTACGCCAGCTCATCGACCTGGCCAACCGCGGTGGCGGCCCGGACAACATCACCTGTGTGGTGGCCGACGTGGTCGAGCTGGAGCAGCAGCAGGGCCCGCCGCCGGCTTCGATCACCGCGGGGGCCGCGCACAACGCCGGCCGGGGCCGCGGTGAGGCGAACATGCCGCCGCCCGGCGCGATGGCCGCGGAGACGCCGGCCCAGCGGGCCGCGGCGCTGCGGGAGCAGCAGCCCGCGCCGGTGACCGTGGCGGACATCCCCGCGGTCGGCCGGCAGCAGCCCGAAGACACGCTGCCGCAGATGGCGGTCGGGCGGCGACGGCGCCGCTGGCCCTGGCTGGTGGCGGTGGCCGGGGTGGTCGTCCTGCTGGCCGCCGGCGGGTCGTACGTCGCCTGGAACACCGTCCAGGGGCAGTACTACGTCGCGGCGGACGGCGGCCAGGTCGTCATCTACCAGGGGATGAACCAGGACCTTCTGGGGTTCAAGCTGTCGCACGTGAAGGAGCGGCCCAGCCCGGCGCTGAAGGTCGCCGACCTGGCGCCCTCGGCGCGGGAGTCGGTGACCCACACGATCGACGGCCTGGGCAGCCTGGGCAAGGCCCACACCACCGTGAACACGCTGCGCAAGCAGGTCTGCCACCTCGTCGTCGCCGACAACAAGGGCGTCGTGACGATCTGGAAGGGCAAGGGCCAGCAGAGCACGCTGGGCTGCGAGGAGACGGTCGTCGAGCCGTCGAATCCGCCGGTGCAGATCAACCTGCTGCCCAAGGCGGACAAGGACACCGTGCACGAGGGCATCTCCGTGACGGACCTGACGCAGGCCCGCGCCAAGGTGCAGGAACTCCGCGACCAGGCCGACCTCTGCAAGAGGCAACCGGGCAAGTCCGGCTGCCCGACTAAGCCGAACACCACTCACTGATGACTTCCGCAGCCGCCGAACCCGAGGTTCAGATCGCGACCCGCCCCCGGCGGAGCGCCCAGCTCGGCATGTTGATCTTCGCGCTGGTGATCACCGTCGCGGGTTTCGCCCAGGTCGGGCTGGCGCGCGACGGCAGTCTGCCGGCCGGCATGTACGGATACGGCATCGGCCTCGGAATCCTCGCGGCCGGCGCCTACTTCGTCGTCGCCCGGTTCGCGCCGTACGCCGACCCGCTCCTGCTTCCGCTGGCCGTCTTCCTCAACGGCCTCGGGCTGGCGATGATCTACCGGCTGGACCTGAGCACGAGCGCCGACTGGAAGAAGGCCCTCCAAGAGGGCAAGAAGCTCTCCTACATCGGGCCGTCGACGACCGGGCAGCTCACCTGGACGGCGCTCGCGATGGTCTTCTTCGCCGTCACGCTGTTCGTGCTGAAGGACATCAAGATCCTCCAGCGGTACATGTACACGATCGGCGCGGTCGGGCTGTTCTTCCTCGCCCTCCCGGGCTTCCTGCCCTCGTCGATCAGTGGCGCGCTGGGCGCGAAGATCTGGATCCGGATCGGCGGGTTCTCGATCCAGCCCAGTGAGTTCTCCAAGCTCGCGCTGGTCGCCTTCTTCGCCGGATACCTGGTGAACAAGCGCCAGAGCCTCTCGATCGTCGGCAAGAAGCTCGGCCCGGCGAACCTCCCGCGCGCCCGCGACCTCGGCCCGATCCTCGTCATCTTCGTGATCTGCCTCGGCGTCCTGGCGCTGGAGAACGACTTCGGTACGGCCATCCTGTTCTTCGGGCTGTTCGTGAGCATGCTGTACGTCGCGACCGAGCGCTTCATGTGGGTGCTGATCGGCGTCCTGCTGCTGGCCTGCGCCTGCCTGATCGCCCCGGAGATCCCGCACGTCGCGCAGCGGATCGACACCTGGCTGGACCCGCAGGCGTACTTCGACGGCGGCTGCCGGATCGGCGGGAAGATCGTCAACCAGACGCACTGGGACGTCTGCAAGCAGAAGGGCGGCGTGTACCTCGCCGACAGCAGCCAGCTGATGTTCGGCCTGTTCTCGATGGGCCAGGGCGGCGTGCTCGGTACCGGCCTCGGCCAGGGCGAGCCGTGGCGCACTCCGCTGTCCTACAGCGACTTCATCTTCACCTCGTTCGGCGAGGAGCTGGGGCTGACCGGCGCGATGGTGATCCTCATCGTGTACGGGCTGATCGTCCAGCGGGGCATGAAGGCGGCGCTGGCCACGAAGGACAACTTCGCGAAGCTGTTCGCGGGCGGCGTGTCGTTCGTCTTCGCGCTGCAGGTCTTCGTCATCGTCGGCGGTGTGACTCGGCTCATCCCGCTGACCGGCCTGACCACGCCGTTCCTCGCCCAGGGTGGATCGTCGCTGCTCGCGAACTGGATTTTGATCGCCATTCTGATCCGCATCAGTGACACCGCGCGGCGGCCCGCGCCGCAGCCGATCCAGGACGAGGGGATGACCCAGGTGGTGAGGACGCAGTGAACAAGCCGCTCCGCAAGATCGCGGTGGCCGGCATGCTCCTGCTGGTCGTCCTGATCGTGAACATCAACTACCTCCAGGGGTCGCAGGCGGAGAAGCTGCGGACCGACCCGCTGAACTCCCGGCAGTTCGCCCAGCAGTGGGAGCACAACCGGGGCCCGATCATGGCGGGGAAGGTCACGCTGGCCTACTCCGAGAAGATCGGCGGCAAGGACGGCAAGAACTACCAGCGGCACTACAACCAGGGCACGATGTACTCGCCCATCACCGGGTACGTCAGCGTGTTCAGCCGTACGGGCCTCGAGTCGGCGCAGAACGGCCTGCTGGACGGCACGGACAAGCGGCTGGCGCTGCACAACTGGTTCGACATGCTGGTCGGCAAGAAGGCCGCGGGCGCCACCGTGCAGACGACGATCAACCCGGACGCGCAGGAGGCGGCCTACAGCGGCGTCAAGAACCGCACGATCCGGCGCGGCGGCGCGGTCGCCATCGACGTCAAGACGGGCGCCATCCTGGCGATGGCCTCCTTCCCGTCGTTCGACACGAACGACGTCGCCGTCCACGACGGGACGAAGGCGAACAAGGCCTTCACGGCGCTGAACAAGCAGAAGCCGGACCCGATGTTGAACTACGCGATGCGTGAGACGTTCGCGCCGGGCTCGTCGTTCAAGATCATCAACTCGGCGGCCGCCATCGAGAGCGGGCAGTACAACAAGGACTCGTCGGTCGACGCCAGCGAGCTGAGGCTGCCCGAGTCGGGCCAGACGCTGCCGAACTCCGACGGCGACGAGCAGAAGTGCAGCGGCGCCCCGGCCCTGATCGACTCCTTCGCGGCGTCCTGCAACTCGACGTTCGGGCGGCTCGCGATCAAGCAGGGCCAGGAGCAGCTCGGCGCGATGGCGGCCAAGTTCGGCTTCAACAAGCCCACCGAGGTCGAGAACGACATGTCCAGCGCCACCAGCCAGTACCCGACCAAGCCGATCGGCGGCGACGCCCTGGCCCGCAGCGGCATCGGCCAGGAGGTCGTGACCGCCTCGCCGCTGCAGATGGCGATGGTCGCGCAGACGGTCGCCAACGACGGCAAGATGATGAAGCCGTTCCTGGTCAAGCGGGTCGTCGCCCAGGACCAGTCCGAGCTGGTCACCGCCGAGCCGAAGGAGCTCGGGCAGCCGATCAGCGCCGACACGGCCGGCCAGCTTCAGGAGATGATGCGCGCGGTCGTCGAGCGCGGCACGGCGGCGAGCACGGTCGGCGGGCACGACATCGCCGGCAAGACCGGAACCGCCGAGACCGGCGTCAACGGGATCAACGAGGACTGGTTCGTCGGTTTCGCCCCGAAGAACAACCCGAAGATCGCTTTCGCCGTCGTCACCGAGGGCCCGGCGGGGTCGACCGGTGCGAAGTTCTCGGCGCCGATCGCCCTGCGCATCGTCCAGGCGGTGCGCTGACCATGACCACCCCAGACGTCCTGAACGACCGGTACGCGCTCGACGAGCGGCTGGCCATCGGCGGGATGGGCGAGGTCTGGAAGGCCACCGACCGGCTCCTGGGCCGGCCGGTGGCGGTCAAGCTGCTGAAACAGCAGTACCTCAACGACGAGACGTTCCGCGGCCGCTTCCGCGCCGAGGCGCGGTTCGCCGCGGCGCTGCAGCACAGCGGCATCGCGCAGGTCTTCGACTACGGCGAGCAGGACGACCTGGCCTACCTCGTCATGGAGCTGGTCGCGGGCGAGACGCTGTCGCAGATCCTCGCGCGCGACGGGCGGCTGTCCGCCGACGCGACCCTGGACCTCGTCGGCCAGGCCGCGCGGGCGCTGCACGTCGCCCACTCGGCGGGCATCATCCACCGGGACATCAAGCCCGGCAACCTGATGGTGACCGACGACGGCACCGTCAAGATCACCGATTTCGGCATCGCGCGCAGCGGTGACAGCTCCATGACGCAGACCGGCATGGTCATGGGCACCGCGCAGTACGTCTCGCCGGAGCAGGCGACCGGCAAGAAGGTGACCCCGGCCGCGGACCTGTACTCCCTGGGCGTGGTGGCGTACGAATGCCTGGCCGGAGGTCCGCCGTTCGTCGCCGACACGCCGGTCGCGCTGGCCCTCAAGCACGTGCGTGAGGAGCCTCCGTCGCTGCCGTCGTCGGTGTCGCCGGCCGTCCGCGGCCTGGTCTCCGCCATGCTGGCCAAGCATCCGGACGACCGCCCGCGCTCGGCGGCGGAGATCGCCGAGGGCGCGTACGCGATCCGCCACTCGCTGGGCGTCGGCGACGCCGACGCCGCGGAGGAGACCGCCCTCGCCTACGGGTGGACGGTCGATGCCCCTCTCGCCGGAGACTGGGCGGCGGGCGTCGCCGGGGAGGCTCCACCGGAACAGGGCCCAGCGGCGGCCGCCGCGTTCGCCCAGGCCGAAGCCGCTCAGGTCGGCCCCGCGACCGAACATATGCGCGCGCCCGCGCCGCGGAGGGCGCATCGGGCCCGCGCACGCCGGCGGGGGCACGTCGGCCGGTTGGTCCTCGTGAGCGCCGCAGTCGTCGTCGTCCTCGGCGCGGGCGTGTTCACCGTCACAGCGCTGTGGAAGAGCCCCGGCCACACTAAGCTCGTGGACGGCAACCGGGTCCAGCCCGCCAGTGGGATCGCTCCGACGAAGCACACCAGGCGGCCTCATCTTGGCGTGCCGACCGATCGGCCCGTACCCTCGGGTTCGACCTTCGAACCGACGACTCCCAGCCCGACGCCGAGTTCGGTGACGAGCTCGACGCCAGTCACGAAACCGACCAGAACGAGGAGTACCCCGACAACGACGCCTACCACACCGGCGGATTCGCCGTCGACCTCTCCGGAACAGCCGCCTGTGAGCAGCTCTCCAGGCGGATAGGTTCGGAGAGCATGGTGTAGACGACGAGGGAAAGTGCGAGACATGACTCAGCCTCGGCTACTCGGTGGTCGCTACGAGCTCGATGGTGTCATCGGGCGTGGTGGCATGGCCGAGGTCTACCGAGCTCGGGATTCCCGTCTTGATCGTGTTGTCGCGATCAAGACGCTTCGGGCGGACCTGGCCCGGGATCCAACGTTTCAGGCGCGGTTCCGCCGGGAGGCGCAGTCCGCGGCATCGCTGAACCATCCATCGGTCATCGCCGTGTACGACACCGGCGAGGATGTCATGGACGGCAACCCGGTGCCGTACATCGTCATGGAGTACGTCGAGGGGCGCACGCTCCGCGACGTGCTGCGGGAAGAGCACAGGCTGCGGCCCGAGCGGGCGATGGAGATGGCCGACGGGATCCTGCGCGCGCTGGACTACAGCCACCGCGGCGGGATCGTGCACCGGGACATCAAACCGGCCAACGTGATGCTGACCTCCAGCGGCGAGGTCAAGGTCATGGACTTCGGCATCGCCCGTGCGATGGCCGACTCGGCCGCCACGATGACCGCGACCGCGCAGGTCATCGGCACCGCGCAGTACCTCTCGCCGGAACAGGCTCGGGGCGAGCGGGTCGACGCGCGCAGCGACCTGTACTCCACCGGCTGTGTGCTGTTCGAGCTGATCACCGGCCGCCCGCCGTTCCAGGGCGACTCGCCGGTGGCCATCGCCTACCAGCACGTACGGGAGGAGCCGCCGGCGCCGTCGCACCTCGACCCGTCGATTCCGCACTGGGCCGACGCGATCATCCTGAAGGCGCTGACGAAGGACCCCAACTACCGGTACCAGAGCGCGGCCGAGATGCGCGGCGACATCCAGCGCGCGCTGCAGGGCATGCCGGTGTCGGCGCCGACCATGGCGATGAACGCCGGCACCCAGGTCATGCAGGGCGGGCCGCCGACCCACGCGACCCGGCCCGCGACGATGGGCTACGACCTGCCGCCGGTCAACTACGCGGAGCCGGACGAGCCGGAGGGGCGCGGCAAGAAGATCGCGCTCGGGGTGGTCGTCGCGCTGCTCGCCGTGGGCGCGGTGACGGCGCTGTACTTCATGTTCAGCGGTAACGGCGGGAGCGCGAAGGACAGCAACACCGTCGCGATCCCGACCGGCATCGTCGGCGACGACTCGGACACCGCCAAGCAGCAGTTGACGGCGCTCGGCTTCACGAAGATCAAGACGACGAAGAAGCCGAGCGACAGCGTCGACAGCGGCAAGGTCATCAGCGTCACCCCGACCGAGAACACCAAGATCGAGAAGACCCAGGTGCCCACCACCGAGGTCACCCTGGTCGTGTCGACCGGCAAGCAGAAGGTCACCGTCCCCCAGGTCCGGGGCAAGAGCGAGGACGCCGCCAAGAACGCCCTGGAGAACGCCGGGCTCAAGGTCGGCAGCACGGACAAGAACAACAGCTCGACCGTGCCGAAGGGCTACGTGATCAGTTCCGATCCGAGCTCCGGCACGAAGGTGGCCAAGGACACCGAGGTCAACCTGACCATCTCCGAGGGTCCCGGCAAGACCACGGTGCCCTCCGAGGTCGGCAAGCAGCTCTCCGACGCAAAGGCCGACCTGCGCAGCAACGGCTTCTCGGTTCGGGTGACCTACGTCGACCCGCAGAACGGCGAGGCACCGGGCACGGTCGTCGACCAGAGCCCCGGTGACGGCGAGACGGCGAACCGCGGCAGCACGGTGACCCTGATGGTCGCCAAGCAGCAGACCCAGCAGCCGCCGGATCCGACCACGGATCCCACACAGTCCGGCAGGCCGGGCTGGCCGGGCTTCTGACGAACACCGACGCGGCCTCCCTCCGCCCATCATCGGCGGGGGGAGGCCGCGTCGTTCGTACGGGTCGGTCGTACGGATCCCTGGTCTCTGATCTCGCCGACGTCGTGTCACCCGTCGGCGGGGGCCGGGCCTCGAAGCGGGTCCGGACATGAGGGAGGGCTTCCGCCGCTCGGGGGCAACGGCGGAAGCCCTCACTCGTTGATCCGTCTTGACCCCCTATGGCGTTACACGGTCCGCCGAGAATCTTTTTACCGATGTTTTGCGGCCGGGCTCGGGGGTGCCGTAGCCGACGTGCCGCCGTCGTCCACCGTTCCGTGATCGAACTGGATCTGGGGCTCGAACCAGGGGAACACGACGTACCAGAGCAGGACGCCGACCACGAGCAGGCCCACGACGGCGGTGTAGACGCGCGTCACCGTGTCGCCGGGGAGGTGCCGCCACAGCCAGGTGTACATCAGGAGGACGCTCCGTTCACCCGGGGGATCGAGCCGACCATCCGCCCGAAGACGATGAGCCGCTCGGCGGCGGAGTACTTCGGGTGGCAGGTGGTGAGGGTGATCAGCCGCTGGGTCGGATCCTTGGTGGGATGCTCCGGCACCGGTGCGACGACGCTGACGTCACTGGGCGACACGACCTTCTTACCGGTGACCTGGTAGGTGTACTGCCGGGTCCGGGTGTCGATGAGGATCTTGTCGCCGGGGTGCAGTTGGTCGAGGCGGTTGAACGGCGCCTGGTACGTCGTACGGTGCCCGGAGACGACGAAGTTGCCGATCTGGCCCGGCATCGCGGTACCGGGGTAGTGACCGGGCCCCTTGCGCAGGTCGGCGATGGAGACGCCCTCGATGATCACGTAGTGGAAGCCCTTGCCCAGCCGGGGAATCCGGATCAGGGCGAGGCCCTGGCCGAGGCGGACGCGCTCGGCGGTCACGGCGCCCGGCGCCTTGCGGGGCGGTGGCGCGGCCCAGGCGCGGGTGAGCTCGCCGTCGAGCTTGTGCTGCGCGGCCTGCGTGTACGCGCCCGTGCCCCACAGCTCGTACGCGACGAACAGCAGCAGGACGGCCCCCGCGGTGATGAACAGCTCGCCGAGGCTACGGATGAGAGTTCGCACCGTCGGGCTCCAGCGCGGTGGCGTACTTGGGCTGCACGTTGCCCGTGTAGGCGGGCAACGTGGTCTTCTTGAGGGTTGTCACGGTGTACCCGAGTCCGTATTCGGCGACGTACTGCCGGTAGACCTGAATGGCCGGTGAGGCGTCCAGGGCCGCTCGCAGCCGGCCCGGATCTCCGATCGCGGTGATCCGGAACGGCGGCGAGTAGACGACGCCCTGGAGGATGAGCGTATTGCCGACGCAACGCACGGCGCTGGTGGAGATCAGACGTTGGTCCATGATTTGCACGCCCGTTGCTCCGCCGGTCCACAGCGCGTTGACGACGGCCTGGACGTCCTGCTGGTGGACGACGAGGTCGTCCGGGCCCGGGTCGCCGGGGATCCGCCGGCCGGTGGGCGCGTCGTCGAGGGTGACGCGCACGCCGTGTCCGGTGAGGGCGGCGAACCCCGTGCGGGCCGCGAGGCGGTCGGCGTCCTCCTGCGCGGCCTTGACCCGGGCGTCGCGCTGCGCGACCGCCCGTACGAGGCCCTCCACCTGCCGCCGTAGGTGGCGGTAGCTCGCCTGGGAGCCCTGGTACTGCCGCTGCTCCTGGGCGATGAGCTCGGTGACCTTCGTACGGCCGCCGCCCCGCAGGTCCGTTCCGTGCGCGGTGCTTCCGCTGGCCGCGAACAGGGTGCCGGCGAAGATCGTCAGGGCGGGGATCGCGTAACGCCACGGCCGGCCGCCTCCGGTCATCCCGCCATTGCCGGGTTTTCGCCGCATCGCGACACCCCACCGCCCCCAATAAGGTCGTACGCTGCTCACCAGCGACTACGCTAACTGACAAATTGACCCATGCGCGGACCCGGCGTGCGGCCGCGTTCCGCCCGAGGAGAGACCCCGTGCCCAAGTCGAAGGTACGCAAGAAGGCCGTCTACACTCCGCCGCAGCGCTCGCAGAAGGTCTCGGTCAGCCCGAGGTGGCTGGTGCCGACGATGGTGGGCTGCTGGCTGCTCGGCCTGGCCTGGATCGCCGTCTACTACATCACGGCCAGCGTCAGCGCGACGGTGCCGCTGATCACCTCGCTGAGCAACTGGAACCTGCTGATCGGGTTCGGCGTGATCGTGGTCGGCGTGGTGCTGTCGACGCGCTGGCGTTGACTTCCCCACACGGTTATCCACAGCCTGTGGACTGCCCTGTGTGTTATCCACAGGAGTAGTCCCCAGCCTTCTCTCGTGCCGTGCGCCGCGGGCGGACACGTCCGTGGCCGCCCGCGCGTGCGCTGACGTCGGCGGAGTGCGTTCCCTCGCGCGTCGCGTACGCGCGCGGACGTCAGTGCGGTGTGCTCTTCTCGCTGCGGCTCGCGCGGGTCAGGACGCGAGCGCGGTGGCCACGGCGGTGAGGATCACGAACAGCACGGCGACGACCGCCGACGCGGCGACCTGGACGGCCTTCTGCCGTCGGCGCGGGGCGTAGGCGAACGCGACCGCGAGCACCGCGCCCGTGACCAGCCCGCCGACGTGCCCTTCCCAGGAGATCCCGGAGAAGGTGAACGTGAACAGCAGGTTGATCACGATGAGGAAGACGATGCCGCGCGTGTCGACGCCGAGCCGGCGACCGACGACGAAGAACGCCGCGAACAGCCCGAAGATCGCCCCGGACGCGCCGACGGCGGGCTGCAGCGGGGCCACCAGGTAGAGCAGGACGTTCCCGCCGATCGCCGACAGGACGTACAGCACGGTGAACCGCACCCGGCCCAGCACGTGCTCCAACTGCGGGCCGAGCACCCACAGCGCCCACATGTTGAACAGGATGTGGGTGATGCCGAGCCCGCCGGCGTTCATCGGCACGTGCAGGAACGCCCCGGTGATCAGGCGGTACCACTCGCCGTCGGCGACGCCGATCCCGGGGAACCGGCCGCGCGCGGGCATTCCGCCCACCATCTCGAACCGGTCGACGAACGCCGGCGAGGCCAGCTCCCCGAGGTAGGCGAGGACGTTGAGGGCGATGAGCGTCAGCGTGACCGCCGGGCGGCCCCGCACCCGGCCGCCGAACACCGTGCGCGGCTCGCGCACCGTGCGGTTGCCGTCGTGGACGCACTCGGGGCACTGGTGCCCGACCGCGGCCGAACGCATGCAGTCCGGGCAGATCGGCCGGTCGCACCGCGTGCAGCGGACGTACGTCTCCCGGCCCGGATGCCGGTAGCACATCGGTGCCTCAGGGGCCGGGGCCTGCGCCGGATCGGTGCTCATCGTCGCCTTCTCGTCTGTGGCCGGATACCCGTCTAGGTCCGGATACCCGTCTAACGACGCTCGATCGTCACCGATTCCAGGACGATGTCCTCGACCGGACGGTCGTTGCGGCCGGTCTTCGCCTTGGCGATCGCGTCGACGACGTCGCTGCCCTGCACGACCTCACCGAAGATCGTGTGACGGCCGTTCAGGTGCGGCGTGGGGACGACCGTCACGAAGAACTGCGAGCCGTTGGTGCCGGGCCCGGCGTTGGCCATCGCCAGGAGGTACGGCCGGTCGAACCGCAGCCCCGGGTCGATCTCGTCCTCGAACTCGTAGCCCGGGCCGCCGAAGCCCTGGCCGAGCGGGTCGCCGCCCTGGATCATGAACTGGTCGATGACCCGGTGGAAGATCGTGCCGTTGTAGAGCGGGTTCCTCGACCGCTGACCGGTCTCGGGGTGCGTCCACTCGATCGTTCCCTCGGCGAGACCGACGAAGTTCTGGACCGTCTTGGGCGCCTGCTCGGGGAACAGGCGGATGACGATGGGACCCATGGTGGTGTTCAGGGTCGCGATGAGCTCTCCGGCCATGAAGACCGCCTCCTCGTTTCGGAGTACGCCCTCGGTGGGCGTGTTCGGATACGTCACTGAGGTAGCCAACGCTACTGGCCTCCACCGATCCTCCGAACGACCCTCCGCCGGGGGCGCCGACGGCTGAACGGCGTCCTCACCGATCCGGTGATTGACATCGCTTACGGGGGGAAGAGGTTGGTCGAGACCGCACATAACGGAGGGGTATACATGTCCCTACGATCGACGACTCGCAAGAAGCCGCAGGTCAAGCTCAGCGGCTCACAGCTGACCCGGGCGCAGAAGCGCGCGATGCGCAGCGCGCGGCAGCTGCGCCTCTCCGAGCTCAGCCGGGCACAGAAGCGCGCCATGCGATCGGCACAGCAGACCGCCCAGCGGACCGCGCAGTCGGCCCAGACCGCGGCACAGACCGCCCAGAACGCCGCGCAGCGGACGGCTGACCGGCTCGGCCCACCGGCCGGTCAGGCTCGCGACATGGCAGCGACGGGCCTGTACAACGCCCGAACCTGGGGCGCGCCGCGCCTCGACCGGGCCGGCGCGTACATCGAGAAGGAGCTCGCCCCCCGGGTCGGCTCGATGATGCGCCAGATGGCGACACGCCTCGAACCGCCGAAGCCGCGGCGGGCCCGCCGTGGCATGGCCGCCACGCTGCTGCTGGCCGGTGGCGCGCTCGGTGCCGCCGGAGCGGTCGCGACGCGTCGCAACGCCGCGCGGAGGCAGGCCGAGGAGCCCACGTCCGCGCCGTCCGAGCACCTCTCCTCGGTGTCGGACAGCGACAGCGACGACCGTGCTCGCACGTCCTGACGGACGTCCACCGGCGGTGAGCCCGGCCTGACGGCCGGGCTCACCGCCGTTTTCCCCCGAAAAGGAATTCTTCGCGGACCGGCCGGCCTTTCTCGCTGAACAGATGCAGCGCCGCAGTCCGCCCACTGGATGCCATATCGGGGGATCAAATCGGACATCACATGCCGTACCGTTTCCGGCATGTCGCTAAGGTCGTCGATCGGTTCCACGACCCGCAGGGTGGTGGCGGTGGCTCTGCACCGGGGCTGGGAATGGGTCCGCCAGCATGGCGAGATCACCCCCAGCACCCCGGCGGGACGGCGGTTCGGCCATCTGGGCAAGGGCGTCTGCATCGGCTTCCCCACCGGTGCGCTGTTCGGCGAACCCTGGATCCACATCGGTGACGACACACTCGTCGGCGTGCACGTCACGATCTCGGCCGGTTTCGTCCCCGGCCTGGACCTGGGCCCGGACCCCATCGTGAAGATCGGCAAGGCCTGTTCGATCGGCCGCGGCAGCCACATCGTCGGCCACCAGTCGATCGAGATCGGCGACGACGTCTTCACCGGCCCGTACGTCTACATCACCGACCAGAACCACGGCTACGCCGACCCGACCGTGCCGGTCGGCCGGCAGTGGCCGGTCAACGACTCGGTCGTCATCGGCGACGGCTGCTGGCTCGGCGCGGGCGCGATCATCCTGCCCGGCACCCGCCTGGGGCGGAACGTCGTCGTCGCCGGTGGCGCGGTGGTGCGCGGGGAGTTCCCCGACCACAGCGTCATCGCCGGGGTGCCCGCCAAGGTGGTACGGCGCTACGACACGGAGACCGGCTGGCGCCCGCCGCTGCCGGAGACGCCGCTGGACGAGGCCACACTCGCGGCGCTGGCCGAACTGCCGCCGATCCCGGGGTCCGGCGAGCTGGCGAGCTGACCGGCGTCCGGCCGCTCCGCCGCCGTCGCCGGTGACCGGCGACGGCGTCACCGACCGGCGGGTCGGGTGTCCGTCACGCGCCGACGTACGGCGGAGCGACGCCCCAGCCCCAGTGCGGCACGGGCGCCTGCTGGATCGGGTGCGCGTCCGGTTGGGAGTTGGCGAGCGCGATCCGGGTGCCCCACTCGATGTAGCCGAGGAAGGCGGCCCGGAACTCCGGGTCGTGCGGCAGTTCCACCTCGTCGGCCGCGTCGAGAAGGAGCTCGACCCACCGGCGGCGCTGCCGCTCGGTGATGGCCCTGCCAAGGTGCTTGGACAGCATGTGGTGATAGCCGCCGCGCCCGTCCGTGTAGCGCGTGGGCCCGCCGAACACCTCGCTCAGCCACATCGCGACGTACTTCGGGTGGTCGGGGTCCATGTGGGCGAACAGCGGCCCGACGAGCTCGTCCTTGAGCACCTCGCGGTAGAACACCTCGGTCAGGCGCTCGAAGGCCTCCGTGCCACCGGCCCAGTCGTACATGGTGGGCACCGACCCACCCGGGCCCACGACGGCGGTGCGCCGGTAGTGCCGCATCTCCTCGATCTGCTCGACGTACGGGCGGATCTCGGCGAAGAACGCGGTGAAGTTATCGCTGTTCCGGAACCCCGTCAGGTGATCGTCAGCAGAGGTCCACACGATCCGCAGGATGTAGGACTCCGGCTCGTCGACGCACCGCGTCAGTTCGTACTCCACGCACTGCGGCGCAGTGGCGAGCGGCACGGCGGCACGGGCGTACGCCGCCTCGAAGTCGTCGCACCGCTCGGCGGGCACCCGGTACCGGATGTACTCAACGATCACAGTCTTCCTCCATAGCGCGGGGAACGCTGGAAGATATGTAATCATGTAATTTGATCAAGCGACAGCACTTCTGAACGGCTGAAACGTCGGCCCCGGGCGTAGGCCGCGTCGAAGGCGTCGGTGCCGAGCGCGGCGAGCGCGGCGGCCCGGGCCCGGTCGGTCTCCAGGCTCCACGGAGGGACGAAGCCCTGCAGGGCGTGCGCGCAGCCCAGGATCTCGGCCGCCCGGACCTGCTCGCCGCGCGCCCGCCGCCAGCGCCGCCAGTCCCTCGGCGAACGCCCCCACCGTCTGGTCGATCGGCAGTCGCCCGAGATCCGCGAGGATGGCGATGCCCTTGGCGTGCCAGTCGGCCGAGGAGCGCAGGTCGCCCTCCTCTTCGGCGAGACAACCGAGCCTGCCGTACACCGTCGCCACGGTGACCGCCAGATCGACCCGCGCCTTCCGCGGCTCGACGGTCTCCAGCGCGCGCTCCAGCAGCCCCCGGGCCTCGCGTAGATCGCCGGACCGGCGCGCCACCTCACTGAGCCAGACGTGGCCGTGGGCGATGAGGCCGTACTCGCCCATGCGCTCACCGGCCCGTATCGCTCGCCACAGCTCCGCACGGGCCCGTTCGGCGTCCCCCGCCTGACCGTACGCCCGGCCGAGCTGGATGAGCAGCATGCCGCCCTGCTCGGGGGTCACGCCCTCCGTCGCGTATCCGTAGGCCTCGCCGACCGCCCGGATGGCCTCCTCGGGAGCGCCGCGGACCAGGGCCGACTCCGCGAGGATGCCCAGGCACGCGACCATGCCCCAGCGTTCCCCGAGGTCGTGGAAGGTCGCGTACGCCTGCTCCGCCTCGGCGCGGCACCGCTCGATCTCCCCCCGGTTCACCGCCAGGTAGGCGTGGAAGACGCGCACCGCGGCCCGCGTCCACGGATCCGGATGGTCGGCGATGCCTTCCAGCTCACGCCGGCAGGCCTCGAGGTCGCCGCCGAAGACGGTGGCGATGGGACGGCCCAGCGCCAGCACCGGGTGGGTCGGACGCTCGGGCAGCCGGGCCACCGCGCGCGCCATCGCGCCGCTCAGCGTCTCCAGAGACGGCCCGTCGCCGCCCGACATCTCTCTCATCAGCGCGGCGGTGAAGGCGCAGATCGCGTAGGCGTCCTCGACCCCGTCCGACACGTCGGGCGCGTCGGACCCGACCGTGTCCATGACCTCGGTGGCCCAGTCACCGGCCTCCGCCTCCATGTCCCGCAGGACCCAGAACCAGGTGAGGGCCCCGACGAGACGGACCGCCGTCGATCCGTCCCGGGTGTCGATCGAATGGCGCAGTGCCGCGTTGAGGTTGTCGCGTTCCGCGCTCAGGCGCGCGGCCCAGAACAGCTGGTCGCGGCGGCGCAGCTTCGGTTCGGCGCGTTCGGCCAGGGCGAGGAAGTACGCGGCGTGCGCGTCCTTGCGCCCCTTCTCCTC
Source organism: Actinoallomurus liliacearum (assembly GCF_039542035.1). NCBI lineage: Bacteria > Bacillati > Actinomycetota > Actinomycetes > Streptosporangiales > Thermomonosporaceae > Actinoallomurus > Actinoallomurus liliacearum. Next base: position 397,767 of record NZ_BAABHJ010000040.1, on the reverse strand, counting down.
ACCGGCCTCGGCGAGGCGTTCGGCGGCGTACGCCCGAACGGTCTCCAGCAGCCGGTAGCGGACCTCGCTGTCGCCCTCCGCCACCACGAGCGACTTGTCGACGAGCGCGGCGACCACGTCGATGACGTCCTCCCCGAGGACCCGCTCGGCCGCCTCCGGCGTCGCGCCCCCGGTGAACACCGACAGCCGGCGCAGCACGCGGCGCTCGGCGTCGTCCAGCAGTTCCCAGCTCCAGTCGACGATCGCGCGGAGCGTCCGGTGCTGGGGCAGCGCGGTCCGGCTGCCGACGGTCAGCAACCGGAAGCGGTCGCCGAGCCGGTCCGCGACCTGCGAAGGGGTCAGCGCCCGGAGCCGGGCGGCGGCCAGCTCGATGGCGAGCGGGATGCCGTCGAGTGCGCGGCAGATCCGGACGACGGGACCGACGGTCTCGCCGTCGACCGTGAAGCCGGGCCGTACGGCCGCGGCGCGGTCGGCGAAGAGCCGGACCGCGTCATGAGCCGTCGCCGTCTCGACGTCCGTGTCCTCGGGCGGCAGCGGCAGGGACGGGACCGGGCACAGCGCCTCGCCGGTGATGCCGAGCGGCTCCCGGCTGGTGACGAGGATCCGCACGCCGGGTGCGGCGGCCAGCACCCGGTCCGCCAGCCGCGCGACCGCGTCGACCAGGTGCTCGCAGTTGTCCAGGACGAGCAGGATCCGCCGGTCCGCGAGCGCGTCGACGAGCCGGTCCAGCGGCCACACGATCTCCTTGGCCTCGATCAGCCGGACCGTCTCCATGATCCCCATGGCGACGACGACGGCCTGCGGCACCTCGGCCGCGTCCCGTACGGGCGCGAGCGGGACGAACCACACGCCGTCCGGCGTGTCGGCGACCGCCCGGGCCGCGGCCTCGATCGCCAACCGGGTCTTCCCCGCGCCGCCCGGCCCGGTCAGCGTGACGAGCCGCGAGCGGGTGAGCAGGCCGGCGACGCGGCGCAGCTCGCGGTCACGGCCGATGAAGCTGGTGAGCAGGGCCGGCAGGTTGTGCATACCCTTCGCCGGGCCCGTCACCGTGCCCCTCGCCCGACGTACGTCCGGTGGCCCGGCCGGCGGGGCGTCCCCGGCCGCCGACGCCTCCGGCTCACCGCGGAGGACGGCCAGATGGACGGCGGCGAGCTGCGGCGACGGGTCGACCCCGAGCGCGTCGGCCAGTTCCCGCCGGGTCTGCTCGTAGACGGCCAGCGCGTCCGCCCGGCGACCGGCCGCGCACAGTGCCCGCATGAGCTGCCCGCGCAGCCGCTCCCGCAAGGGGTGGCGCGCCGTCAGTTCCTGCAGTTCGGGGAGCAGGCGCGCACCGTCGCCGAGGGCGAGTTCGGCGTCGACGCGGTTCTCGACGGCGGACAGCCGCAGGGCCTCGAGCCGCGCGATCGGGCCGACGGCGAAGGCGCTGTCCGCGACGTCCGCGAGCGCCGGGCCACGCCACAGGCCGAGCGCCTCCCGGAGCAGGTCCACCCGACGCGCCGGATCGTCCTCGGCGTCGGCCGTCCTCAGAAGTTCCTCGAACGCGACGGCGTCGATGTCGGCGGGGGCGACGGCCAGCCGGTAACCGCCCGGCGCCGACGCGACGAGCTCCCGGCCGCCGACGCCCCGCAGGCGGGACACCAGGGCCTGCAGCGCGTTGACCGCCCGGTCGGGCGCCGCGTCCTCCCAGATGTCCTCGATCAGCCGCTGGGCCGGGACCGTACGCCCCGCGTCGACCGCCAGCCGGATGAGCAGGGCGCGCAGCCGGGCGCCGCCGATCTCGACGGGGCGGCCGCTGCCGTCCCGTACGTCCAACGGCCCGAGGATGGCGATGCGCACCACGCCATTGTCTCCATGGGAGACACCGGCATCGGTCTCCTCCGGGCCACCGCGCGACGGCACCGACCGATCTCACAGCCGCGCCGCCAGCCGGTGCGCCGAGCGTCACCCCATGGTTACCGCCTGCGGCGCCGGTCGTAATGGGCGGATTCGACGCTGGCCTCGTTCCCCGACGGACGAGCCAGGAAGGCGGCACGATGAGCACCGCGGAGCAGAGCATCTACGAACGGATCGGCGGCGAGGACGCGCTGGTCGCCGTGGTCGACGACTTCTACGTACGGGTGCTGGCGGATCCGGGGTTGAGCGGCTTCTTCGCGGGGGTCTCGATGCCCCGCTCAAGGGCCGCCAGGTGGAGTTCTTCGGCGCGACGCTGGGCGGGCCGCAGGTCTACTCGGGCGCGCCCATGCGCGCGGTGCACCAGGGCCGCGGCATCGAGCAGGAGCACTTCGACCTGGTCGCCGGGCATCTGACGGACGCGCTCACCGCCGCGGGCGTCCCGGCGGAGCTGGTCGGGCAGATCATCGGCGTCGTCGCCACGCTCGCCCCGGACATCGTCTCCGAGAAGGTCGGGAGCTGACCCGAGCGTTCGGCGCGGGTACCCGGCTCCGGCGATCGGCCGGCGTGGCCGACGCCGTGGCGGGACGCCCGGCTCATCCGGTGATCCCCGGTGTGCTACTGGTATGGGGTGATCACCGCCCACCTGCCCATCCTTTTCGGGGTCGGCGTGCTGGCCGGGGTGGTCAGCACCGTGGTGAGCCTCGCGTCGGTCGTGTCCTACCCGGCACTGCTGGCGCTCGGACTGCCCGCTCTCAGCGCGAACGTGACCAACACGGTCGCGCTCGTCTTCACGGCGGTGGGCGCGACGGCCGGATCCCAGCGGGAGCTCACCGGGCAGCGCGGACTGGTCCTGCGGCTGGGCCTGCTGACGGCGCTCGGCGGCGCCACCGGCGCGGTGCTCCTCATGGTGACGCCGTCGGGCACGTTCGAGCTGATCGCGCCGTGGCTCATCGCGGGCGCGTCCCTCATCCTGCTGCTGCAGCCGAGGGCCGGGCGGCTCGTGGAACGCTCCACGGGTGAGCACGGCCGGCTGCTCCGCCTGGCGCTGTTCACGGTCGCCGTCTACACCGGGTACTTCGGCGCCGCCGGCGGCATCCTCACGCTGGCCGTGCTGTCCGCGATGATCGACCTGCCGCTGGTCCGGGTCAACGCGGTGAAGAACGTCATCGCGGGCCTGGCCAACGGCGTCGCCGCGGTCGGGTTCGCGCTGTTCGGTCCCGTACGGTGGGACGCCGTCCTGCCGCTGGCGGCGGGCTTCCTCGTGGGCGGCTGGATCGGCCCCGCGCTCGTCCGCCGGCTCCCGGGTGAGGCGCTGCGCGTCATCGTCGCCGTCTGCGGCGTGGCCGTCGCCGTCAAGCTCGGCATCGACGCCTACGGCTGACGCCTCTGCCTGCGGGTATCAGCGCGGATCGTTCTCATCCATCCCGAATCACGAGGGTCCGAACAGCGGATATTTCCCTGGTTTTTAGGTAGGTATGGAATGATTGCCGCACCGCTGGACACCCGGCCGGGGAGGATGAATGGCCCTTCCGGACTTTCTGCTGATCGGTGCCCCGAAGTCGGGCACCACGGCCCTGCACGCCGCACTCGCCCGCCACCCCGACCTGTTCATGTCTCCGGTCAAAGAGCCGAAGTTCTTCCTCACCGACGGGCCGCCGCCCACCCGCGGCGGTCCCGGTGACGCCCAGACCTACCGGGAGCACATCTGGCGGCGAGCGGACTATGAGGCGCTGTTCGCGGCCGCCCCGGAGGGGACGCCGCGCGGGGAGAGCACGCCGTTCTACCTCCACGACCGGGACGCCCAGCTCCGCATCCGCGCGCTGATCCCCGACGTGAAGCTGATCGCCGTCCTCCGGGACCCGGTGGAGCGGGCGCACTCCAACTGGACACACCTGTGGTCGGCGGGCCTCGAGCCGATCGGGAACGTCGTCGACGCGTGCGCCGCCGAACCCGAACGGATCGCGGCGGGCTGGGCGGCGTTCTGGCGGTACGTCGACCTGAGCCGCTACGGCGAGCAGCTCCAGCACCTCTACAAGCTGTTCCCGCGCGACCAGGTGCTGGTGCTGAGGTACCGGCGGATCCACGAGGAGCCCGCCGCGACCCTCGACCGGATCTGCGCGTTCCTCGGCGTACGCACCGGTGTGATCGACTCGATCCCCCGCGAGAACGTCACCAACCACGTGACCGACTCCCGGGTCACCCGTGCCCTGCGGCAGGCGCTGCGCGCAGGCTCCCGGATCGGCCGGGACCTGCCCCTGCCGGTACGCCGGCTGGCCCGCGGTCCGCTGCTCGCCGCGCTGCACCGCGAGCGGCGTCCTCGGCAGCCGCTGACCTGGGAGGACCGGCAACGACTGATCCCCTACTTCACCGAGGACATCCGGCTGCTGGAGGAGATCACCGGCGAGGACTACGGCGACTGGCTCAAGCCGCGATGAGCTCCGTACGCAGCTCATGGGCGCCGTCCGCGCGGGTCGCCTCGTAGTAGAGCCGCCATCGGCCGCGTCCGAGGGGAAGAGCCGTCAGGTAGCGCAGGCCGCCGCCGGCGTACGGCGAGACGGCGGCCGGGCCGGCGCCCTGCTGCTCGAACATGCCGAACCCGTCGCCGGTGGCGATGCCGGTGCGCTCCTCGTAGTTCTCCGCGGCGCTGGCCCGGCCGTCGTAGCAGGCGACGGTCCGGCCGCCGTCCGTCACCACCGACGAGATCCGTACGCCGCGCGCGTCCCACCGCCCGGGGCGCCCCGTCAGCACCGTGCCGTGCCACGTCCAGTCCAGGCCGTCGGCGCTGGTCGCGTAGTCGGTCACCATCCGGTCGGCCTCATCCGGGTCGGCGAGCGGATGGCAGGACGCCCACAGGTGCCACTTGTCGCCCTGACGAAGGATCACCGGGTCCTTCACCCCGATCGCGTCGCTGCCGGGGAGCACCACCTCGGCCGTCGACGGGTCGAAGGAGCGCGGGTCGGCCGCCTCGATCACCTCGACGCGCCAGTGCTTGGTCCCCGGCGTGGCGCAGCTGAGGTACAGCCGCCAGGTGCCCTCAGGGGTCACGACCAGCGCGGGGCGCTCGAGCGACTCCGCCGACATCCGGTCGCTGTCGATGACGGCCAGCGTCTCCGGCCGCTCGCCGCCGACCGCGTGGGCGACCACGACGGCGTATCCCCGGCCCCGCCCGATCGGACGGCGCAGGCGGTACGCCAGATAGATCTCGCCGTCCACCAAGCAGGCGCTGGGCGCGCCCGCCCAGTGCCCGGGAGTGTCCCCGGGCGGCGGAACGACGACGCGGGACCGCTCGTACGACGGCAGCGGAAACGGCATGGACCCTCCTCTGGCGGCGCCGGGCACGGGGCCGCGCCGGGCGCGAACACGGCGATGATCCGCACGGCGCCCCTCGGCGGCGCACGGGGACCCACCCGACGGCCGGTCCCGCCATGCCCGTACCAGAGTATCCAAGTAGGGAAACCCTCTTTGGCGAACGCGTGGCGCGGCCAAGGATCGCGGGAGGATGAGCCGGGAGCATCGCCTGTTTGCCGAATAGGGGGATGGCGTGCGAATTGATGGGTGTGTCGCCCTGGTCACCGGCGCCAATCGGGGCCTTGGCGCGGTATTCGCCCGTACGCTGCTGGAGCATGGAGCCCGGCGTGTCTACGCGGGCGCCCGTAACCCGGACCTGGTCTCCGACTCCGGCATGGTGCCGATCCGGCTGGATGTCACCGAACCCGAGCAGGTCGCGGACGCGGTGCAGCGGTGCGCGGATGTGACGCTGCTGATCAACAATGCCGGGGTGCTCACCGACAGCCCCCTGGTGGACGTCCCCACGATGAAGGCCGCCCGTACCGAGATGGAGGTCAACTACTTCGGCACGCTGTCGATGTGCCGGGCCTTCGCGCCGGTCCTGGCCCGCAATGGGGGTGGCGCGATGGTCAATGTCCTGTCGGTCGCGAGTTTCTTCGCCAATCCGGCGATGGGCTCTTACGCGGCGTCCAAGGCGGCTGCGTGGGCGCTGACGAACGGGGTCCGCGTCGAGCTCCGCCGACAGGGAACCCAGGTGGTCGCCGTCCACTCCGGGTACATCGACACGGACATGGCCGCCCACGTGGCAGGCCCGAAGACCAGCCCTGAGACCGTGGTCACCGCGACGCTGGACGCGCTCGAAGCCGGAGCCGAAGAGGTGCTCGCCGATGAGCGGACCCGTCAGATCAAGGCGGCCGTTCCCACCGACCTGGACACGATCTACCCCGGTATCCAACTGGCGGGGGACCGCAGAACACCGAGCAGCCTGCAACCCTGATGGCTGCGGCTGCGGTCCGGTTTTCGGTCCGCCCGGCAAGGCGGACCGAATGCTCGGTAATCGCACCCCAGGAAGAGGTCAAAGGCTACATATCGGTACCCCGGACACGTCCTTCCCCGAGATTCCGGCACGCCCCCGCGCCACCACCCCGAGGAGAAGAACGGACAATCTCCGCAGATTGCGCACGTCAGGTGGTCAGGTCGGTGAGGTCGTCCTCGGTGAGGTGGACGCCGGCGGCGGCGATGTTGTCCTCCAGGTGGTCCAGGGAGCCGGTGCCCGGGATGGCGAGCATGACCGGGGAGGACGCCAGTAGCCAGGCCAGGGCGACCTGCTCGGGCGTGGCCTGGTGGCGCGCTCCGACCTTCGCCAGGCGGTCCCGGTCGAGCGGCCGGTTGCCGCCGCCGAGCGGGAAGAACGGCACGAACGCGATGCCGAGTTCCGCGCACTGGGCGAGCAGCCCGGAGTCGTCGCCGTACTGGACGTGGAAGTGGTTCTGCACCGCGGCGACCGGGGCGATCGTGCGAGCCTCGGCGAGTTGGTCCGCGTCGACGTTGCTGACGCCGAGGTGGCGGATCAGCCCCTCTTCACGCAGCCCCGCCAGGACCGCGAACCGCTCGGCGATCGACTCGCCGCCGGGAACGGCCAAGCCGCCGACGCGCAGGTACACCAGGTCCAGGCGATCGAGCCCGAGACGCCGGAGATCCTCCTCGACCAGCCCGCGCAGTTGGTCGGGCGTCGCCTGCCCGCTCGGGATGCCGTCCGGCCCCCGCAGCGGCCCGACCTTCGTGGCGATCACCAGGTCCGAGGCGTACGGGGACAGGGCCTCGCGGATCAGTTCGTGGGCGTGAACGTCGTCGCGTCCGTAGAAGCCGGCCGTGTCGATGTGGTTCACGCCGAGTTCGACGGCACGGCGCAGCACCGCGATCCCGTTCTCCGGGGTACGCGTGGGCCCGTCGAAGGTGCCGACGGGGAGCCGCATCGCGCCGAAGCCGAGCCGGTTGACCCGCAGGTCGCGACCGAGGAGGAAGTCGCCGCCGTCGGCGGCCGTCACGTTCGTCGTCATGACGTCGACTCTGGCCCGGAGCCGCCGTGGGAGCGAGCGACTGGCAGCAAGCTGCCATTGCTCCCGTGCCGCCGACTGGACAGACTTGGTGGGGTGAGCGGCGATCAGCAGGTCATCACCATCCGCGGCGAGCAGGAGTTCGCCGCGCGTGCCGGGCACCTGTTCGCGGGAGCGAGTTCGGAGTTCGTCTGCGCGGCCACGGACCTGAACACCTGGTCGCGTCGCGACACGCGAGAGGCCATCGCCGACGGGATGCAGCGCCGGACGGACGGCCCGGTGGTCCGCAAGCTCTACACCCCCGCCGCGCTGACGGACGAGGAGCAGCGGAACCACCTGTTGACGCTCGCGTCGATCGGCGCGCGGGTCCGCATCTGCGGCACCGGGCTGCTGCCGCACGAGACGATCATCATCGACCGGCGGGTCATGATCCTCGCGGGCGCCGCGGTGGCCGGCGATCGCGAGTTCACCGTCACCACGTCACCGGCCCTGATCAGCGGGGTGCACGCGCTGATCGAGGCCACGTGGGAGGGTGCCACGGAGCTGGCCGCGTACCTCCGCCGCGACCCGCCGCAGGTCGACGCGGAGGGCCGGAGAGTGCTGCGGGCGCTCGGGGAAGGACTCACCGACGAGGCCGCCGCCCGGCGGCTGGGGCTCTCCCTGCGGACCTACCGGCGGCGGGTCGCCGAGCTGATGCGGCTGCTGGAGTCGGAGTCGCGGTTCCAGGCCGGCGTGCACGCCGGGGAGCTCGGCCTGATCTCCTGACGGCCCACGGCGGCCCGCCGTGTCAGCGATGGACGCGCCTGCACTTCTCGGGTGACTTGCGGAGCCCGGGCGGGCAGTCGCCCGGAGCCGCGGACGGGCCTGCGCCGGACGATGTCGGGCCAGCCCCAATGCGCGTCGGGGACGGTCGGGCGCTGTTCGGGGGACTGCTCTGCGCCGACGCTCTCCGAAGGCCCGGAGACGGCGTGTGCTCGCGCAGTGACGACCTGACCAGCGGCGTTCCGTGCGACGCGGGCGGGGAGGGCGGGAGTCCGCCGGCGGCTTCCTCGTCCCCGCGTCCAGAGGAGATGGTCATTCCCATGACGATCGCCGCGACCACGGCGACGAGGATCCCACCGCCCAGCAGGGCCTGCTTACCGCGCTCGTGGCTTCTCGGCACCCACCGTAGCCAAGCGGTGGCGATCTGAGTTATGCCCGATTTGTCACGATGTCGACCACTCACGGCGAGCAGGGTAGCGATCTTTCGATCCGTTCGTGACGACCGCGTCGGACAGCCGTTCCCCAAAAGACCTTCCTCCGACGAGGATGAATCCGCAGCGTGCTTCCCAGGCCACCGGGCGTGGTCCCATAACCGGCAGGCCGCCGATCGGGCGGTGAGTCCGTCGGACCGCCGGCCGTGCCGGTCAGGCGAGTGCCAGGCCGTCCACGGTGCGCCCGACCAGCGCGCTGATCTGCTCGGCGACGCCCGGGGCCGCCGCGATGGTGGCCGCCGAGTCGGCCGTGTGCTCGCTGCCGTCCTGGTCGACCACGACGGCACCGGACTCACGGGCGATGGCGACTCCGGCCGCGGTGTCCCATGGCTTGTTGGACATGCTCAGGCTGATGTCCAGCCTGCCTTCGGCGACCCAGGCCAGGTCGATGGCCGAGGAGCCCAGCATGCGCACCCGCTGGACCTCGGCGGCCAGCGCGGCGGTCAGCGCGAGGCGCAGCCGGTTCTTCTCCTCCGCGTCCGTCCCGACGGCGTAGTCGCCGATGGCGACGATCGCGTCCCGCAGCCGGCCGGTCGTGCTCGCCCTGATGCGCCGCTCGCCGAGATGGGCGCCGGCGTGCTCGGCGGCCGAGTAGCGGGCGTCGAGGAACGGCAGGTCGATCACTCCGAGGACCGCGCGCCCGCTGCGCAGGAGCCCCAGGGAGACGCCGCACAACGGGACACCGTGGACGAAATTGGCCGTGCCGTCGATCGGGTCGAGCGCCCACAGCAGATCCCCGCCGCCGTCGCCGGTGACCCCTTCCTCCTCGCCGAGGATCGGCACGCCGGGCGTACGGTCGCGCAGGTACGCCCTTACGGCGCGCTCGACGGCGTAGTCCAGGTCGGTGGCCATGTCCCGGTCGCCCTTGGCGGTGAGCAGGCCGGGCGCCCGGGAGCGGATCAGATCGGCGGCGATCGTGGCGGCGTCCAGAGCGACGGGGAGCAGCGCTCCGACGGACGTCGTCATACTGGGCGGCTCCGTTCCGACAATTCGCTGTAGATCTGCTCAAAAGTGTTATACAGCCCCGCCGTATCGGGGTCACGGTGGAGCAGGAAGGTCGGCGAGTCGACGCCGCGGGCCTGCGGCAGGTACGGCTGCATCACACAGGTCGTACCGTCGATCAGGACGATGCCGAACCGGATCGTCTCGTCATAGACCGCGAGCGAGAGCCGGTCCCGCGCCTCGGCCGGCAGCCGGTCGCGGACGCGGGACAGCACCTCGATGTTGAGCTTCGTCAGCGTGGTCAGGAAGTGGTCGGTGTAGCCCTCCTCCCGCTCGCGCGCCTGGATGGCGTCGCCGTCCGGATCGAGGAACAGGCACTCCAGCCGGGCGCCGTTCTCCAGCAGGAGCCGCAGTCGCTGATCGGGGTACTGCTGGCACAGGAGGTTGAGCGAGAGCCCGGCCGCCCTGATCTCCTTGGCGTCGTCGAACATCGCCTGCGGCGGCATGGCGTACGTGAACTCCGCCCGGGTGGTGAAGACGGCGGCCACGTCGGCCAGCGGCAGGCCGGGCCCGCTCCGCGCGTCGACCTCCACCAGGCGGTGGGCGGGGGCGGCCTCGCGCCGCGTCACTGGGGGCGTCCGGGCCGCCTGGCCCTCCGTCGCCGGCGGCGCCGGCTCGGCGGACAGGAGGTCGTCCGGGCACGGCGCGAACAACTGATCGGCCGTCCAGCCGGGGAACATCCTCTGCAGGACCCGGCAGTGGTCGGTGTGCGGCAGGCGCTTGAGACCACCGGAGATCCAGCGGTGCAGTTGGGCGCGGCTCGGAGCGGTGCCGATGAGTTCTCGATCGACTTTCTTCGCCGCGTTCTCATAAGCGGCACGGAACATGCCATATCGCATTAATTGCCGCTGCTGGACGAGGACGTTGAGCAGGATCGGTCGCCGCACCATGATTCCGCCCCTCCGCCACGGTCAGTGCACGTCCAGGCTATCCATCCTTTATCCGTATGACGAGACAGAATGGAGACAGAGGCAAGACATTGGCGTCAAAAAAGCACCTTTGATGGCATCGAGACGAAACAGCGAGACGAAGGATGCTATGGCCAGAGGGTGAGGGACCTGTTCCGGGGGCGTTGGAGGGCAGCGGCGGTGTGCGCCGATCACAGCGAGAAAATGCGGCTTCTGGTGGCGTTGTGCCGTGAACTGGCCAGGCTCGGGCTGCCGTCGGTGATGAGTGACGCCCGACCGGCACTGTCGGTCAGTGGCGGTCCGGCCGATCCCAAAGTGTGGATCTCCGTGAGCCCCTGCGGCGAATTCTACGAATGGTTCCCGGACCCTGGAGATCGATTTCCGGCGACCAGTCCGGAATGCGCCGCCGAACGCATCGCGGGACGCCTCCGGACGCATCCCGGCTGAACCCGCAGTCGGTCCACCGGGCGTGCGGGGTGGTCAGCCGGTTCGCGGCGGCCGGTCGGTGTTCCGGGCGCGGCGGCGGTGTGCCTTCTGCCTGCAGGCCGACCCGCAGAACCGCGGCGGCCGTCCGGTGCGTGCGGCCGCGATGGATCCGCCGCACTCCGCGCACCGGGGCGCCGTCGCGCCGGGCCGTGACCCGTCGGGCACCTGCGGCCGTGTTTCGTTACGAGCCGCGGCCGGGAGTTCCGTTACGGCCGGAAGCCCGGCGGGCCGCTCGGAGGCCATGGGCCGGAGCCCGTCGCAGACGATCGCGGTGGGCCGCCCCGTCGGCCCCGCCTGCTCCATTCGCACGCAGCCGTGCACGAGGCGCTGGACGTCGTCCACGGTCACGTCGGCACGTACGGCGCCGGCCCCCTGGGCCCGCTCGAGCAGCCCCGCGAGCGCGGCACGGAACCGCTCTCTGAGCTCGGGCCCGACCGTCATCGCCCGTCCCGACTCCGCCGTGAGCGCGTCGCAGAGCGCCTTGTTGACCGCCACCTGGCGGACGACCATGGCGAACGCCGCGAAGAACGCCGCTCCGGGATCGTCGTCGGAGGCCAGGGCGCAGGTGTCGTCGACGAGCCGGGCGATCCGGTCGATCACCACCGCCTCGAACAACGCCTCCTTGCTCGCGAAGTGCCGGTAGACCGTCCCGGGTCCGACTCCGGCCCGCCGGGCTATCTCGCTCAGGGGCACCGCGAGCCCGTCGGCCGCGAAGACCTCCTCGGCGACCGACAGCACACGAGCGCGGTTGCGCCGGGCGTCCGCCCGCCGCTCGCCGGCCGTACGGTCGGCGTCTCCGGGCATGCCTCACCTCTTCCGACCGATGCGGTCCGCGTGCGTTGACAACCGGAGTGGTCGTTCCGTAACGTCCATCCAACCGGAGCAAACACTCCGATTCTACCGGTCCCCGACTTCTGGAGTCTGCTATGCCGACATCGACCACCGCCACGCCCCGAGAGGTCGTCGAGCGCTTCCTCCGGGCCTCCGCCGACAACGCCTGGGACGACCTCGCCGACCTGTACGCGCCGGATTCCGTCATCGAGCTGCCGTTCGCGCCGCCGGGAGTCCCGAAGCGCTTCGAAGGCCGCGAGGGCCACCGGGCCCGGTTCAAGGCGGTCGCCCCGGCGCGCCGCTTCACCAAGGCCGACGCGGTGGTGCTCCGGCAGACCGAGGACCCGGAGGTGATAGTCGCCGAGTACGACCTGCACGGCACCATGACCCGCTCGGGCCGGTCGTTCGCCTTCTCGTACATCATGGTGATCCGGGTCAGGGACGGACTGATCGTCCACTCGCGCGACTACGGCGACAACCTCGCGGGCGCCGAGTTCCGTGACGAGATCGCCGAAGCCCTCGGCCGAGGTCTCTCCGAGTAACACCGCGCACCGAGCACCGGGCTCCCATTCGTCCAAGCTCGGACCGTGGCCGTACGGGCATGGTCGGAGCATGACGAAGCAGCCGATGCCCGGAATGCGTCCCCAGCCGATGATCTGCGTGGTGGACGTCGAGCGTGCCGGCCGGTGGTACCGGCAGGTGCTCGGCGCCACCAGCGGTCACGGCGGCCCCGAGTACGAGCGACTGCTGGTGGACGGCCACCTGATCATGCAGCTCCACCGGCTCGAGGTCGGGCACCACCACGGCGCCCTCGCGGACCCCGATCGACCGGTCGGCAACGGCGTCGCGCTCTGGTTCGCGACGGCCGCCTTCGACGCCGCCGTGGAGCGCGTCCGGGCCGTGGGCGCGCACGTCGTCACGGACGTGCACGTCAACCCGAACGCCGGTCACCGCGAGATCTGGCTGCGCGACCTCGACGGCTACCTCGTCGTCATCGCGGAATCCTGAACACCGCTCCGTACAGCTCACCTACGTCGGCCCCGGCCGTACGACGCTCGTCTACTCAACAAGGCCGCCGAAGCCGTGCTCCGCCCCGGTCGATGACCCTGGGCTAGGGTCGTCGACCGTGATCGAATCCTCCCTGGACACCATCCGGACGGCGTACGACGACGTCGCCGTCCTGTACGCCGAGATGTTCCGCAACGCCCACGACGAGGCCCCGCTGGACCGCGCGATGATCGGCGCCTTCGCCGAGTTCGTACGGGCCGGCGGCGGGCCGGTCGCGGACATCGGCTGTGGCCCCGGGCAGGTGACCGCACACCTGCGGTCCCTCGGCGTCCCCGCCTTCGGGATCGATCTGTCGCCGACGATGATCGAGCTGGCGCGTCAGGAGTACCCGGACCTGCGGTTCGAACAGGGCTCGATGACCGCCCTGGACCTGGCGGACGGCTCGGTGGACGGGGTGCTCGCCTGGTACTCCTTCATCCACCTGCCGCCCGCGGAGCTTCCCACGGTGTTCGCGGAGCTCGGCCGCGTGCTGGCCCCGGGCGGTCACCTGCTGCTCGGCTTCTTCACCACCGACGACGACTCGCCGAACCCGGCCGAGCCCTTCGACCACAAGGTGACCACCGCCTACCGGCTGTCCATCGACCACCTCGCGGGCCTGGCACGCGAGGCCGGACTGGTGGAGCTGGCCCGGATGCGCCGAGAGCCGGGCGAGGCCGAGAGGTTCCTGCACGGCCGTCTCCTCGTCCGCAGGCCGGCGGAGTGACGGCGAAGTGACGCCGATGCTCAGCAGTCGGGCGACCGGAAGGCCGGGCGCCTGCTGAGGAGGTCCCGCGCGCGGTCCCTGGACAGGTTGAATCGAGTCCACGAGTCCCCCTCGGGGAGCGATTCCGCGAGATGGTGCAGGACGCACGAGCGTTGCGGCTCGGGGAGACGATCGAGGGCGGGAACCGCGTCGGCGGACAGGCCCGCCAGGTAGGACAGGTCGACCCTGCCGGTGTCCCGGAAGCGATCGACGTTGTGGGCGGCGATGAACCCGTCGGGGTTGAGCAGACCAAGAGCCAGCAGGCCGACGGCGCCGCTCGCGGCCACCGCGCGCGGCAGCCAGGTCGCCCTGAGGCGGATGCCGGCGATCGCGACCAGCAGGACGACCAGCCCCATCCACAGCGCGAAGGCGTGCACCCACAGCCGCAGCCTCGTCCAGCCGTACGCCTCCTCGTAGAGGAAGAGCCGACGCAGCGCGACGGCCACGACCACGAGCGTCAGTGCGCACAGCAGGCCGAGGAGCGTACGGACGGTGGCCCGGTCCGCCCGGCTCTTCACCGGGGCGTACCGGACCGCGACGGCCACGACGAGGAGGACCAGTCCGGTCACGACCAGTAGTTGCCAGAAGCCCTGGCGCGCGTATTCGGCGTAGGTCAGTCCCGTCGACCGCAGCAGCCGGTCCCGGTCGGTGGCCAGCAGGACGTCGGCCTGGACCGCGACGAAGCCGAGGAACAGCAGGTCGAGCGCGACGATGGGGATGGCCCACGGCGTACGGCCGACGTCAGAGGCGGCCGGAGGCCGCCGGAAGCGCGGCCGGGCCGTGGCTAGGAACGCTCCGGTCAGGACGGCGACGGTGCTCCCGCCGAAGACGAGGATCCGCGCGATGAGGGACCACGCCCCGACATCGGGGATCAGCCCGGTGACGGCCCGGCCGAAGGCGGCGTCCGCCGTGGCGAACAGCCCGCCGAAGACCACGAGAAGCGCGCCGGCGAGCAGCAGCGAGCCGACCACCGGCCCTGTCGGCCGGCGCCCGGAACGGGCGAGCGTGATCGCCCCACGCCCCGCCCAGGGCACCGCGCGGGAGACGGCCGGGATGACCGCGAGTCCCCCGCCGGCCAGCTCGATCCAGCTACGGCCCCCGGTCAGGGCGTACGAGCCGAGCGGCATCGCGAGGGCGATCGCCAGGGCGACGATCCAGCCGGCGTCGACGAGCAGGGGCAGTGCCGACAGCGCCAGTGCCAGCACCGCGAACACCAACGACGTACGGTTCCGGCGGGCGACCGGGAACAGGGTGACGATCACGGCGGTCGCGACGAGCGGCAGATTCAGCCCCGGGCGCCCGGGAAGCAGCGCGGCGGCGAGCGCTCCTGTCACCACGGCGCGGACCAACAGCCCGTACGACGCCGGCCTCGACGGCTCGGGCCACTCGATCACCAGCGGATCCCGGCGCGGCAGACCTCCCGGGACGAGCGGATCCGTCGCGGGCAAAGCCGGTTCGGCCGCTGTCGACGGTGCCTTACCGGGGTCGGGTGAGTCCGGTCGGAAATGCCACGGAGGCTCGGTCATGACGATCCTTCGGGAGGCTGTGGAAGCAGGACGCGGATGAGGCAGCCGCCGGGAGAATCGGCGACGGCGATCTCACCGCCGTGCAGGTCGACCACCCAGCGGGCGATGGCGAGACCCAGGCCGGTGCCGCCGCCGGAGGTCCCGGCCGGTGATGCTGAGCTGCGGGAGAAGCGTTCGAAGACCCGCGTGCGTTCGGCGACCGGGATGCCCGGGCCCTCGTCCCGTACCTCCAGGCAGAGGGCTTGGGCGCGCGTCGTCGCGGTGATCGTCACGGCGCCGCCGGGTGGGCTGTGCCGGGCCGCGTTGTCGAGCAGGTTGGCGACGACCTGATGCAGCCGGTCGCGGTCGGCGCGGACGACCAGTCCCGGTTCGGTCCGCACCGTGAACACCGGCCCCGGGTGGCCGCCTCGGGCCTCGGTGACGGCGCTCTCCAGGAAGGGACCGATCTCGAAGTCCAGCAGGTCCAGGGAGACCGCGCCCGCCTCGACACGTGACAGGTCGAGCAGCTGGGTGACCAGGCGCCCCAGGCGTTCGGTCTGGGCCAGGGCGCCTTCGAGTACTTCCGGCTCGGCCGGGGTGACCCCGTCCGCGACGTTCTCGAGGATCGCCCGCAGCGCGGCGATGGGCGTGCGCAACTCGTGCGACACGTTGGCGACGAACTCCCGGCGCTGGCGGTCGACCTCGGCCAGATCGTCGGCCATCCGGTTGAAGGCCCTGCCCAACTCGCCGACCTCGTCGCGGGACGTCACCCGGACCCGGCGGCGGTAGTCGCCGCGCGCCATCGCCCGGGCGACGGCCGTCATCTCGCGTAGCGGCGCCGTCATGCCGTGCGCCAGGATCTGCGTGATCACGATGGAGATCAGCAGCGCGGTCGGCAGGGTGATCCGGCCGCGGAGGCCCAGGCCGTACCCCCAGACCATCATCAGCCCGCCGACACAGGCGTTACAGACGGCCAGCACGCCGAGCTTGATCTTGATCGACCGCATCGGGTCGAGGGGACGCGGCAGCGCCGTCCACAGCCTGTGCATGACGCTCACGACCCGGCCTCCAACGCGTAACCGACGCTGTGGACGGTCCTGATGAGGTTCGCGCCGAGCTTGCGGCGCAGCGCCTTGATGTGGCTGTCCACCACCCGCGTTCCCGTGCCGTCGGCCCAGTCCCACACCTGCTCCAGCAGGACCGCCCTGGTCAGCACGGCACCCGGCGTACGGGCGAGGCAGTCGAGCAGGTCGTACTCGGTGGGCGTCAGGTGCACGAGCGCGCCGTCGACGGCGACCCTGCGGGCCGCACGGTCGATCTCCAGCGGGCCGAGCCGCAGCACGTCACGGGCCGGGGCGGCGGCCAGCGCCGCCGCGTGCTCGACCCGGCGCAGCAGGGCCCGGACGCGTGCGGTCAGCTCACGCATGCTGAACGGCTTGGTCAGGTAGTCGTCGGCCCCCACCGCCAGCCCGACGATCAGGTCCGTCTCGTCGTCGCGTGCCGTCAGCATCAGTACGGGTACCGGCCGTTCCGCCTGAATACGGCGGCAGACCTCCAGCCCGTCGAAGCCGGGCAACATGAGGTCGAGCACGACCAGATCAGGCCGGTACTCCCCGAAGGCGACCACGGCGGCGGGCCCGTCGGCGACCGTCCGCGCCTCGAAGCCCTCGGCCGCCAGCCGGTCGGCGACCGCCTGCGCGATGGTGGGCTCATCCTCGACGACAAGGATCCGTTGCATGGCGGCGAGCCTAGGTAACGCGTGCGGAGATCTTTCGGACGATCTGTGTGGGATCTGTGAAGATCCGGCCGGGAAGCGGCCCCCGCCGACGAACGGGCCGCCTACGCCGCCGGATGCCCGTACTCGGCGGCGAGCGGCCCGAGGTCGGGGACGCCGAAGGTCTCGCACATCGACGTGAACCGCGCGACCTTGTCCGCGCCGAACCTCCGGATGCGGGCGGCGTAGGAGGCGGAGGTGACGAAGGTCGGCGGGTCCGTCTTGCTGTGGAATTTGTCGGCGTACATGACGAACTCCTCCTCGCGCGACTCCGCCACATAGTCGGCGACCGGCAGGGGGAGTCCCTGCCTCCGCACGTCGTCGCGGGTGATGCCCATCCCGGTGTGGCACGAGCAGAACCGGCAGAGGGCCTCGGGCAGCCCTTCGTCTCTCAGCAGTTCGTGGCCGAGTAGGCCGTGCCGGATGTAACCCGCCTCGTCGATCCGGCCCTCGGCGTCGTACAGGCGGTAGACGCCGATGTCGTGCAGGAGGGCGCCGGCGCGTACGAGGTCCGCGTCGACGCCCGGGGCACCGTCGGCGAGGAGCTGTTCGGCGATCCCGCACACGATCTCGCAGTGCGTGTACACGAGCTCGAAGGCCGCCTCCGTCGGGGCGTGCCGCTCGTGCAACGCGCGGATCTCTTCGTCCGTCGGGGTGATCACGCCGAGAGTCTAACGACGCGCGTCTCCGGCCCATGGCGGTCCCGTCCGCCCAGGTCAGCGGCTTACCTGGAGCAGGCGGGAGGTCCGAAGGTGAACCTGGTGCCACCTCGAATCTGATGACCGCGCTACTGCTCTGGAGTGCCTCCGCCCGCGACGCTGGTGCCGTGCCCGACAAGCCGGGCACGGAAGGAGCACCCCCCATGGCCACCAGCGCGACGTCCGCCGAGGGCCGGCTGACCGGCACCCCATGGGCGGTCCGGCTCGGTCGGAGCTCGACGGGCCGGCCCGCGCTGGAGGTGTACGACGCGGAGACGCTCGTCGACGTCGTCGTCGAGACGCCGGTGGCGCCGGAGACCCTGCGGGGCGCCCGGCGCGGCGCCTCCCCGGGCGGCCCGTGCGCCATCGCCTGGGGCCGGCTCCCCGGCGGCGGGGCCCTCCCCGAGGTGCTGTTCGCGGGCTGGACGCGCCGGTACCCGGCCGACGTGTTCATGGTCGGCGGGTTCTGCTGGCTGGCCGTCGCGCACGGCCGGTTCACGACCGTCCGGGTCAGCCATCGCGGTGACTCGTGCGGACGCCTCCGCATCCGGGGCGGCCTCCGCTCCTGACCGCCCCCGCCCGGCGACCCTGACCCTTCCTCCCCTGAGATCCGGCCGACAAGGCCGGGGTACCACCACGACATAGGCAGGCATCGAGCAGTGAACACCTCCCTCATCCGGCCCGGCGGCAGCCGCCACGTCACGATCGTGTCGGCGAGCGTCGGCGCCGGCCACGACGGCGCGGCGAACGAGCTGGCCCGGCGGCTCCGCGCGGCCGGGTTCTCGGTCGACTGTCATGACTTCCTGGACCTGCTCCCCGCCTCGCTCGGACGGCTGCTGCGGCAGTCGTACGCCGTGCAGTTGCGGGCCGCGCCGGAGAGCTGGGAACGGCTGTTCACCGCCCTGGACCGGCGGCGGAACCTCGCGGCGGCGGTGCGGGCCCTGAGCGGGCTCGCCGCGCGGCGCATCGCCCGTACGGCCGCTCCGGAGTCCGCGGCCATCGTCTCGACCTACCCGCTCGCGAGCCAGGCGCTGGGCCGGCTGCGGCAGCGCGGCGTACTGCGGGCCCCGGTCGTCACGTACCTCACCGACCTGTCCGTGCACCCACTCTGGGTGGCCGAGGGAGTGGACGTGCATCTCGCGTTGCACCCGGCGACGGCGGCCGAGGCGCACCGGCTCGGCGCCGCCGACGTACGGGTGTGCGCGCCGGCCGTACGCCCCGGGTTCCGGCCGCCGTCGTCGGTCCTCGAGCGGCAGCTGGCGCGGCTGCGCTTCAGCCTGCCGGACGACGAGCGGCTGGCCCTGATCACCGCGGGATCCTGGGGCAGCGGCGACGTCGCGGCCACCGTGTCCGACGTCGCCGCGACCGGGCTGGTGACCCCCGTCGTGGTGTGCGGCCGCAACACGGCGCTGCGCGAGAAGCTCGCCCGATCCGGCGCGGCCATCACCCTGGGCTGGGTGGACGACATGCCCGCACTGATGCGCGCCTGCGACGTCGCGGTGCAGAACGCCGGCGGCCTCAGCTCCCTCGAGGCACTGGCGACCGGGCTGCCCGTGCTCAGCTACCGCTGTCTCCCCGGCCACGGCAGGGCGAACGCCGCCGTTCTGGAAGAGGCCGGCTGGGCGCCGTGGGCGCGCCACGCGGACCTGCTCCCGGAGGCGTTGTTCACGGCGCTGACCGGGCCCCGGACGGTGGACCGCGCGGTCGCGGCGGACCCGGCGGCGATCGTCGCCGCCCTCGCGGCCGAGCGGAACGCGACGGTGACCGCGGGCCGGGAGCCGGCGGGCGCGCCGGAGCTCGCCGTGGTGGAGGCGTCCCGATGAGCGCCGCCCGGCTCCGGGCCGGCGGGCGAGGCTCGCGGGCCACCGCCGCCGCGGCGGGAGTTCTGGCCGCCGCGCACGCGGCACCGGCGATCACTTCGATCGGCCCGCTGCGCCGCCGTCTGTTCCCCGGTCTGGCCGGGGTCGGGGATCCCGGTCATGTGGCGCTCACGTTCGACGACGGACCGGACCCGCGCTCGACGCCGGCGTTCCTGGCCGCGCTGCGCGAGTACGAGGTGACGGCGACCTTCTTCCTTCTCGGCCGGATGCTGACCGAGGCGCCGGACGTGGGAAGGGAGCTCGTCGACGCCGGGCACGAGATCGCGGTGCACGGCTGGGCGCACCGCTGCATGCTGCTGCGCGGCCCCGCCGCGACGTACGACGACCTGGCGCGGGCGATGGAGACGATCGTCGACGTCACGGGCACGGTGCCGCGCTGGTACCGGCCGCCGTACGGGGTGCTGAGCTCGTCGGCGTTGCGGGCGGCGCGCCGGCTCGGCCTCACGCCGGTCCTCTGGACGAACTGGGGCCGCGACTGGACGCGTACGGCCACCCCCGCGTCCGTCCTCGCGACCGTCACGCGCGACCTCGAAGGGGGAGCGACCGTGCTCCTCCACGACTCCGACTGCACGTCGGCTCCTGAGTCGTGGAGGAACACGCTCGGCGCGCTGCCCGCGCTCCTGGACGAGGTACGGGAGCGGGGCCTGTCGGTGGGCCCGCTACGCGATCACGCTCTCCCGAGCAGGGCCGTCACGGCGTGAGCCGTGTCGCCGTGGGCGGCCAGTAGGTCGGTGACCTGCTCGTACTCGGCCCCGCCGCCGGCGGCCGGCCGCCATCCGGCGTCGTGGCCGAGCAGCCCGGCCACCGCGTCGCACGCCGCCGGGTGGGCCGCCAGGAGGTCCGCGACCGCCGGGGCCGACGCCGGAACCGGAGCCGCCGCCGACGTCGCCGACCGGCGCGCCGACCACGGCGGGACCCAGGCGTCGACGGCGGGCAGGGCGGCCGGGAACACCCGGCCCGCCTCCCGTACGAGGACCGGCACCAGCTCGGCCGCCTGGTCCCGCAGCGTGGTGATCAGCTTGGGGAGCCAGGGGAGAAGGACGGGATCGGGCAGCCGGGCGAACGCCTTGGACATCACCTCCACCACGACGGGGGCCAGGGACGGGACCGGCTCGAGCGCCTGGACGAACCCGCTGAGGTAGAGCGGGATCGACGGGACGACGAGCGGGTTGGCCAGCAACTCGTCGTACCGCGCGCGCAGCTCGGCCACCGGCAGCAGTCCGAGCTGCGACCGGGCCGCCCACAGCAGTGCGACCTTGGCCGGCGTCTCCGGGTGCGACTGCCGCACGGCGAGCTCGAGCTGCGAGTGGTCACAGCCGAGCGACAGCGCGAGACTCTCCATGCCGAACAGGAAGCCCAGCATGGCCGCCACCTGCCGGACGCCGGTGTCCTCGTCCACGAACGCGGTCGGCAGCAGGGTGCAGTAGTGCGCGTACCCGGCGGTGACGAAGCGTCCGCACCACTCCGGCAGGGTGGACTCGGTGGTGCGGTAGTGCGCGAGCAGCCTGCGGATCCGGCGCAGCACGTCGGGTGCGTCGTCCACGGTCCGCTCGGCGGCGAGGAGCTCGACGGCGCGGTTCCCGAGGTCGTCGGCGACCCGCCCGCCGCCGAGGTAGAGGATGGCGTCCTCCACGGCCTCCAGCGCCACCGCGGCGGTCGCCTTCGGATCCGCCACCATCCGGCGCAACCGCTGTTCGAGGACCTGCTCGATCGTGACGCCCTCGTACCCGAGCTCGACGATCGACCGCTGATGACGGCCGATCGCCAGGTCCCAGCTCTCCTGGATGGGGCGCTCGCCCAGCCGCCGCGAGCCCATGATGGGGCGGGCGGCCTCCGTCGGCAGCAGGCGGCGCAGCACCCACAGCAGGTCGGAGCAGGGCCGCAGCTCCGGGTTCGCGTCGAGGTCGAGCAGCGCGCGCTGGATCGTGCGCTTGGTGAGGTCGAGCCCCAGCGGCTCCAGCCGGTCGAGCACGTCCCGCGCCAGCGGCGGAAGCGACTCGTAGCCGACCTGGCCGACGCGGTCGCCGCCGAGCAGGATCTCGCACAGCCGGCGCACGTCGCGGCGGCCCGGCACGGTGTCCTTCTCGATGCAGGTGACCGCGGCGTCCTGGAAGTCGTACGGGGTGGGGCGCCCCCGGCCGCGCAGGCCCGCCAGCAGGATCGACGTCTCGTACACGGCGATCGCGTCGGCCGTGCTCGCGAGGTAGCCGTTGCGGCGGGCCAGCCGGACGATGTCGACGCACCAGCCCAGCAGCTCGTCCTCGTCGACGCCGCTCGGCGCGGGTGGCCGGGACAGGAACCCGGACAGCCGGTCCGCAACCTCCCCGCCCGGATCGGCCGCCCGCCGGGCCCGTACGGCCTTCGGCTTGTCCCCCTTCTGGCCCTTGAGCCGGTACGGCGTGACGCCGCTGCCCTTCACCGCCTTCGCCCAGGTGGCAGCGGCGATCGACACCGACCCGGGCGCCAGGCCGAACTGCGCCTCGATGGCGGAGTGGCTCGAGGGGATCAGGCCGTACTGCCAGCGGGTCGCCGTACGCGGGGTGATCTCGAACGGCGCGTCGGCGCGCACGCCGAACTGCTCGACGCGGCTGGCCGCGTGGAACGCGCCGCAGACGTACAGGCACCGCTCGGGGTCCGCCCCGGAGGCGGCGAGGTGCTCGCGCATGCGGGTCCACATGTAGCGCTCGCGGTCCTCGTCCCGATCGTTCCGGGCGTCGCGGTCCGGGCGCAGCCGCCGGAAGAGGCTGCCGATCATCACCATGACCTGGCGGTACGTGGCGTAGTCGGCGCCGACGAGGGGTTGTTCGACGTACTGGTCCCACCACTCGGACCAGTGCCGGACCTTGCCGTGGTGCAGCAGGTGCGCCTCGAGCTCGGCGAAGCGGGGACGCAGGTCACCGATCTCGATGCCGACCGCGTCACCGTGCAGGGCCGCGTCCTCGCCGCCGTCCGCCGCAGGTGCTGGTCCGGGCGCGGGCTCGGGCGGTGTACGGGGCTCCCACTGGAAGACGTGGTCCGTGGAGCGGTCGACCAGCACCAGCTCGACGCCGGGCGTGTCGAGCGCGTACGCGATGGCCTGGTACTCGGCCGACGCCTCGGTGACGGGCGCCACCACGCTGAGCGGCGCCCACGCCGCCGGGAAGTCGTCCAGCTCGGTGGCGAACGCCTGCAGCGCGACGGGCAGCCGGCAGTTGCGCAGCTCGTCGAGCAGCGGTCGCAGGTCCTCGCAGAGTTCGAGGTAGACGACGGCCGGCCGCTTCTCGCGCAGCCGCCGCGCCATGGCCAGCGCCGAGGCGGGCGAGTGGTGGCAGACCGGGAAGATCTCCAGCTCCTCCCGCAGCGCCCGGTCGACGTCGTCGACCATGCCGGCCAGGATGCCGGGCACCGGATCCGCGCCGCCGGCGCCTTCCCCGGCGAACGCGGCGGCCGCGTCCAGGAGCTGCGAACGAAGCGCCCCGAACGGACCCGCCGGCGTCACCCCGGTCGCGGCGCCGGGCCGCCGGGCCTCGGCCCGGGCGGCAGGCGGCGCCGATTCGGCCCGGGCGTCGGCCTCCCGCGGCCCGGCGCCGGGCGCCGTCGATCCGAGTCCGGCGCCGGGCGGCGTCGATGCGACCTCGGTGTCGGAGGATGGCGTCGATCCGCTCATGCCAGCGTGCCCAGGGCCTGCCGGCCGCCCTCCAGGAACGCCTGCCAGGACCCGCCGTCGTCCTCCTTGCTGCGCGGCTCGATCACGCCATGCCAGAACTTGTTCAGGATCGCCAGGTCCTCCGGGCTGCGCCGGGCGAGCGAACCCACCAGCGAACCCGCGAGCGTCTCCGCCCGGAGCGTACGGTCGCCGAAGAACTGGCTGTGCAGGATGGCGTCCTCCAGCACGCCGATCTGCTCGGCCGTGGACAGCGCCGACTCCAGCTTCTCGTCGTCGCTGGTGGCCGAGGCCGCCGCGGCGCGCAGGTCGGCGAAGCTCTGCAGCAGGATGTCCAGCAGCGTGGGCGGCACCTCCAGGTCGATCCGGTGCCGGCGCATCAGCTCGGCGGTACGGAACCGGACGATCTCCGCCTCGCTGCGCTTGCTCGTCACCACCGGGATGCGGACGAAGTTGAACCGCCGCTTGAGCGCGGACGACAGGTCGTTCACGCCCCGGTCACGGCTGTTGGCGGTGGCGATGATCGAGAAACCGGGCTTGGCGAAGACGATGTTGTCGTCGTCGAGCTCGGGGATGGAGACGTACTTCTCCGACAGGATCGAGATCAGGGCGTCCTGCACGTCGCTCGTCGACCGGGTCAGCTCCTCGAACCGCCCGATCATCCCCTGCTCCATCGCCGTCATGATCGGCGAAGGGATCATCGACTGGCGGGACTGCCCCTTGGCGATCACCATGGAGACGTTCCACGAGTACTTGATGTGGTCCTCGGTGGTGCCCGCCGTCCCCTGCACGACCATCGTCGAGTTACGGCAGATGGCCGCCGACAGCAGCTCGGCGAGCCAGCTCTTGCCGGTGCCGGGGTCGCCGATCAGCAGCAGACCGCGGTCGGAGGCGAGCGTCACGATGCTCCGCTCGACGAAGCTCCGGTCGCCGAACCACTTCTGCGGGATCTCCCGGTCCAGCCCGTCGGACCGCTCGGAGCCCAGGATGAACAGCCGGACCATCCGCGGGCTGAGCCGCCACGAGAACGGCTTGGGCCCGTCGTCGACGGACTCCAGCCAGTCGAGCTCCTCGGCGTACTTGACCTCGGCCGGGGCGCGCAGCATCTCGTCGGTCATCGTTCTCCTCTTAGTCCAGGAAGTTCTTCAGCTCGAAGACGAGCTTGCGGATGTGGCCTGAGATCACGGGCGTGCCGAGATCCTTGAAACGCTGTCGGAACCAGGGGTTCACGCTCTGGTGTCCCGAGCTGTTCACCGACCCGACCGGGATGAACTTCACCCCGGACCGGTACACCGCCTGAATCCCGTCGAACAGCGGCTGCGAGCGGTCGAACTCGTAGAAGTCGGAGATCCACACCATCACCGTGTTGCGCGGGTCGGTGATCTTCGGACGGGCCATGGCCATCGCGACCGGCCCGTCGTTGCCGCCGCCGAGCTTCGTCCGCAGCAGCACCTCGAACGGGTCGTGCACCCACGGCGTCAGGTCGAGGGCCCGGGTGTCGTACGCGATCAGGTGGACGTCGACCTTCGGCAGGCCGGCGAAGATCGACGCCAGGATCGTGCAGTTCACCATCGAGTCGACCATCGACCCGGACTGGTCGACCACCACGATCAGGCGGGCGGGCGTCGTGCGCTTGGCGGTCTGCCGGTAGAACAGCCGGTCGACGTACAGCCGTTCTTCCTCTGGGTCCCAGTTGGTGAGGTTCTTCCAGATCGTGCGGTCGAGGTCGAGGTTGCGGAACACCCGCTTCGGCGGCACCGACCGGTCGACCGCCCCGACGCTGGTCTGCTGGACCTGGGTGCGCAGCACCTCGGCGACCTCGTCGACGTAGCGGCGGATCAGCGCCTTGGCGTTGGCCAGCGCCACGCCCGACAGGTTCGACTTGTCGCGCAAGAGCTGCTCGATCAGCGACATGCTCGGCGTGAGCTGCCGGGCCAGCGCCGGATCGGCCAGCACCTCACGCAGCCGCATCCGGCTCACGAGGTCGCCCTCCAGCCCCGACAGCACCCCTGCCAGCTCGGCCGCGCCCTCCGCGCCGAGCGCCCGCTTCAGCCACCCGGCGTCCCGCTGCCAGTCGGCGAGCCGCGTGGCCGTCACGCTGCCGGACCCGGTCGACATCACGTTGAGCAGCAGCTTCGAGACGAGCGCGGCGCGGCGCACCCGCTGGTCGTCGTCGCCGGCGGTCAGCAGCCCGTCCAGCTCCGCCTGCAGATCGGGGAAGCGCTGGACCAGGTTGTCCACCGACACCGACGGATCGAGCAGCGCGGGCGGCAGCCCGATGTCCTCGACGATCGCCACGCTCGCCGCCTCCAGCGCGGGCTGCTCCTCGTGGTCGAACATCCGCGCCAGCAGCCGCCAGTAGAGCACCTGCCGCCGGTTCTCATCCGGCGTGTGGTCGCTCATCGCCGCAACAACCTCCCCGCCCGCTCGCGCAGCACGGCCACCGCGTCACCGGCCCTGGCCTCGGCCTTCACGACCTTCGGATCCGTGGGGCCGAGCGCCCAGTCGCCGCCGTGCGCCTCCACGGCCTTGCGCTTGACCGTCGCCCGCACGGCGAGCGGCTGCAGCGTCCACCGGCCGGCCTCCCACCGGACCAGGCCGATGCAGGCCGAGGAGGCCGCCACCAGTTCCGGGGTCAACGGCCCGCAGCTCGGCAACCGCTCCAGGTCGACCGTGAGGGTGTGCCCGTCCAGGGCCAGGGCGTCGCCGTCGACCGTGTACCCCTCGAGCAGAACGGGCTCGGCGATCCGCACCGGGTGGCGCTCCAGGGGAGGGACCGCCGGAGCGAGCGCGTCGGTGAGCCGGAGCCGGGCCGTCGCGAACGGATCCGCCGGTTCCCCCAGGGTCGCCTGGTCGTCCCGCCAGATCAGGTCCCCGCCCGCCGTGACGGGCAACTCCGCCAGGTCCACGCTCCGGTGCTCGGCCAGTGCCTTGAGCAGCACGGGATGTCCGTCCAGCAGCCGCCACAGCGTCGGTCCGACGATCGTGTCGACCTTGGCCGCCGTCACGCTCGCCCGTACGAGACGGGCGGCGGAACCGTCGGCGGCCTCGAGCACCCCATGGACCTGGACCTGCACGGCCGTACCGTGCTCAAGGACGTCGACGCCGAGCGGCAGCAGCCTCCCCGAGACCACGCCGACGCGCGCGGGGCCGCCCGTCCCCGGCTGAGAGAGCAGCAGGGCGCGGGCCCACAGATCGGCCCAGCGCCGGGCAGGCACGCGGTCCATCGTCGCCACCGGGCACGAGGCCCGCAGCTCCGCGGCCAGCCCGTCGAGCAGCACCGCCGCCCCGCGCAGGCGCGGCTCGGCCAGCAGTGCCGAGATGGCCTGGTCGGATGAGGAGACGAGGTCGTGGTCGACGCCCCGCCAGCCGGTGATCGCCAGCTCCTGCAGCCACGACCGGCTCGCACCGAGTGGGCCGTCCACCGGTGCGGCCGGGGTCTCCTCCCACGAGGCCCTGGCCCGGCCGAGCGCCGCGTCGAACCGGCCGAGCTGTGCGTCGTGCACCGCGCCGAGCAGTGCGGTACGGGCGCCGGCGAGTGTGGCCAGCTGCTCGTCCCCGACCGAACCCGCCGTGATCTTCTCGACCGCCTCGCCCACCGCGGGTCCGAGCGGTGTGTCGCGCAGCGCGCCCGCCATCGCGGCGAGCCGTCCCGTCTGTTCCTCGTCCAGCCGGCCCAGGCCGTACACCAGGGCGTCGTCGAATCCGGCCACCAGATCGAGGGTCTCCGCCACCCCCGGCACCGCGCCGTCGAGGAGCGCCGCGAGCTGCACCCCGAGCATCAGCCCACCTCCCTCGTGGCCGGGAACCACTGCAACTCGGCGATCGGCTCCGTCGTGTCCGGAAGCTCCAGATAGGCCAGGTGACGAAGGAAGCGGCTGAACACCCCCGCGGCCGGCGCGCGCTCCGGCCCCCCGTCCAGGCGACTGATCAGGTCCTCGCCCTCACCGACGTCCACCCTCAGGTAGCGGGCGACGCGGTCGAGGCCGTACTGCAGCACCGCCTCGCTGACGAGCGCCCGCAGGTGCTTGCACGGGGCGCCGTACAGCCCGCCGCAGGGCCGGTTGTTGTTCGTACCGCAGCTGTACGCGTGGGTGCCCGCCGCGATCGAGGACACATAGACCCGGGCGATGTCCGATCCGCTGGACACGACACCCTGCAGCCGCCCCTCCGCCAGCTCCACGAACGGGACCTTCGCCAGCTTCCGCGGCCGGGCGGGCGGGACCACCCGCACCACGCTCCGCCGCTCCCACTCGGTCATCGCCGGCGCCCTTCGACACGTGCCCGGCACGGCCGGTCAACGGCCGGTGACCCGTCCCAGAACGGGACCGATGAGTCCACTGACCGTCCCGTACGCGCGCCTGCGCGCCGGCCGGAGACAGGGATCGACATGGGGAGGCCTCTCTTCTCGGGGAACCCGCGAGAGAGCATGGCCGACCCCGCCGACATTTTCCGGCCCGCTGATGGGCGGGTCCGGAAGTGTCGGTGCCGACTGTCAGGATGCCCGCGAGCACCTCATGAACCGCGCCATGCAAGCGGCGAATTCTGCCAGGTCAGCGGGGATTTCCACCGGCTTCAACGCATGGTCGCCCCCGAATTCCGCGGGCGGATAACGGGCGAATATCGCAAGTCTCGCGTAGACGGCGTGTCGTGATCGTTACCATCGGTTGCCATGAGTCGATCTTTGAAAGGGACAATCGCCGTAATGGCGGGCGGTGCGGTCGTCGCGACGGCGGCCGTGGCCCTCGCGCAGACGGATACGAACACGGTGACGCCGACGGCGGCCACCAGCGGCGACCTCAAGGCCGACATCGACAACATCCTGACGGACAGTCGCCTCAAGGGCGCGAGCATCGGTGTCATCGTCCGTAACGCCAAGACCGGCGCGGTCCTCTACGACCGTGACTCCGACGCGCAGAAGATCCCGGGCTCGAACAACAAGATCGAGACGTCCACCGCGGCCTTCGGCATCCTCGGTGCCGGCTACCGCTTCCGTACGAACGTCTACACGCGCGGCGGGAACCTGTACCTGAAGGGCACGGGCGACCCGACCCTGCGCGCGGCCGACTACGACAAGCTCGCCGCCGCGGTCGCGGCCAAGGGCATCAAGAAGATCAAGGGCAACCTGGTCGCCGACGACACCTGGTTCGACCGGCAGTACACCCCGCCGGGATGGGACCCGTCGGACCTGCCCTACTCCTACGCGGCCGGGATCTCGGCGCTGAACGTCTCACCGGACGACGTGTTCGACGCCGGATCGATCGGCGTGACCATCACCCCGGGCCAGGAGGGGCAGCCCGTCAACGTCACGCTGAATCCTCCGACGAGCGTCGTGAAGATCGACAATCGGGCGACGACGGGGAAGGCGGGGACGGGCTCGACCGTGTCGGTCGACCGTACGAACGGCACCAACACGATCGTCATCACCGGGTCCTACCCGGCGAACGGCGGGAAGGAGGACCATCTCTCCACCGCGCCGAACCCGACGCAGTACGCGGCCGACGTCTTCCGCAGCGCGCTCAAGGCCCACGGAGTCACCGTCGTGGGGGCGACAAAGCGGGCCGCGACCCCCAAGACCGCCAAGATGGTCACCACCCGGCGGTCGATGCCGCTGTCCCAGCTGGCGACGCCCTTCCTCAAGCTCAGCAACAACCAGATCGCCGAGATTTTGACCAAGGCGATCGGCCACAAGGTCGCGGGCAAGGGCACCCGCGCGGCGGGAATCGCCGCGACGTCCCGATACCTGAAGACGCTCGGCGTCGACACCACCAAGGTGAAGCAGACCGACGGCTCGGGGCTCTCGCGTACGAACCAGACGACGCCCCGTCAGGTGAGCGTCATCCTCAAGGCCGTACAGGCGAAGCCCTGGTTCTCGACCTGGTACAACGCGCTGCCCATCGCCGGCCAGCCCGACCAGCTCGTCGGCGGCACCCTGGCCTCGCGGATGAAGGGAACACCCGCGGCCGGGAACGTCCACGCGAAGTCCGGCACGCTCACCGGCGTGACCGCGCTGAGCGGCTACGTGAAGGACGACACCGGGCAGCCGCTGATCTTCTCGATCATGTTCAACGGCTACCAGGGCGGTGCCCCGAAGGACATCGAGGACAAGATCGCGGTCCGACTCGCGGCAGGCACGTCCGCTTCCGCGCAGAACACCGTCCGCAAGGAGACGACGACGCGGAGCGGTGGAGACCTCGAATCCACCTGGACCAAGGGCAAGGCCACGAGCCGCTGACCGCGGCCACGAGCCGCCGAGCGGCCCTGCCGGAGCGGTGCCCCGTACGCGCGGACCTGCGCGTACGGGGCACTTTCCGTCCGCGCGGGTTCGGCGTCCCGAAATGGCACCGGCCGTTGCCGCCACGACCGCGCGCGTACGCCTGAGAGCCTTGATGTTCCTGGTCGCTGCGGAAGACTGGGGCCGTGATAGTCGAGACAGTGCGGCCTCGTGACTACAACGACGTCCGGTATGTGGGGCACTACTTCCGTAAGGGCGTTCTGGTCGTGATGGACCTCACGGCGATGACGGACGACGAGGCCAGACAACTCGTCGACTTCTCCGCCGGCCTCATCTACGGGCGCGGCGGCGACATGGAACGCCTCAGTCACAAGGTCTTCCTCCTGATTCCCTCGACACCAGCCGAGCCGGGCACCACGACGGGCATCGTGAAGAGGCTGCGGCCACGCGACTACAACGAGGTGCTCCATGTGGGGCACTACTTCCGCGAGGGTGTTCCGGTCGTCATGGACCTCACGGCGATGACGGACGACGAAGCCAGACAACTCGTCGACTTCTCCGCCGGCCTCATCTGCGCACGGGGCGGCGACATGGAACGCCTCAGCCCGAAGGTCTTCCTGCTGGTCCCCGCCGGGCCGGCCAAGCCGGACACCGCCGCACTCCAGCCTGAGGAGACCTCCTCAGAACCCGCCTGATCTACGAGGACACTGCCGTACGCGATCGCGGCGCGAGCGCATCGGCGCGGGCGAAGCACGCACATCGGACGAGACCCCACATACGATCGCGTCATGATCGTCCGAGCCGCGTTAGCGGCGGCGGCCCTGGCGGCGTGCACGGGTGGATCGCCTCACCCGTCGGCCTCCGGCCCCGTACCGATCACCCGTACGCCGGCCCCGCACCTGGCCGGCCGCGCACTCGCCGTCGTCGACATCCCGCAGTACGAGGAGGACAACATCGGTTTCCTCTGGATGCGCCGCTGAGAACGGTCCCGGCCGTACGGGCCGGCAAACCCATCCCGACGATGGGTCGGATGGCGATTCGCAACGGAGGGCTTGGGATGGATCGGGTGGAACGCGGCGTGGTCAGGCACGGCGTCCGGCTGATGGTCCGCGATTACGGCGGGTCCGGGTCGCCGGTCGTAATGCTCCATGGGCTGGCCGGTCACTCTGGTGAGTGGGATACGACCGCCGGGTGGTTGCGGGAACGACACCGTGTCCTGGCCTTCGACCAGCGTGCGCACGGGGCGAGTGAGCGGCGTCCGGCCGATGTGTCCCGAGCGGCCTACGTCGCCGACGTCGTCACCATCATCGACGAGCTGGAATTGGGAGAGGCCGTCCTGATCGGGCAGTCTCTGGGCGGTCACACGGCCATGCTCGCGGCGGCCGCCCGCCCCGACCTGGTCCAGGCGTTGGTGCTGGTCGAAGCCGGTCCTGGAAACCCCGACGCCGACCTCCCGAACGCCATCAGGAGTTGGCTCGCGTCATGGCCCGTGCCATTCGGCTCGCAGGATGCGGCGATCGAGTTCTTCGGCGGCGGCCCGGTGGGCTCGGGTTGGGCGGCCGCCCTGGAGGAACGGCAGGACGGTTGGTGGCCGCGCTTCGAACCCGAGCTCATGGTCCGGTCCGTGGTGGAGCTGTCTCGGCGTTCGTTCTGGCCGGAGTGGAGACAGGTGTCCTGTCCGACCCTCGTCGTGCTCGCCGAGTCCGGCTTCTTCTCCGCCGACGCCGCGCGCGAGATCGCGCGTGATCGGCCGAACACGACCATGGTCACGGTGCCGGGAGCCGGTCACGACGTGCACTTGGAGAGACCGGAGGCGGTCCGAGCCGCCGTCGCGGAGTTCCTTCAAGGGCTTGGGGGTAACCGGAGCGGGCGCGGAGTCGGCCGGAATGTACGGTCACGAAGCGGAATTCAGTCGGAAACGCACACGTGTGAAAAGCTCGGACAGTGATCGTCCGTTTCATCATGGCGCTCGTCGTCTGGGTGATCGTCGGGGTGCTGGTCGCAGCGATGGGCAGTGTTCAGGTACCGCCGGATTACTCACTGACCGTTTCCTACGGTGTGTTGTTTCTCGCCTGGACGGTCGGCTACTGGATACGCGCGCGTTCCGATACTCCACGACGGTGGTGGTGGCTGGGCGGAGTACCCGAATTGGTGCTGCTGGCGTTCGAGCGCCGGCGACCGCTTTCTCGCCAGAGGACGTACGGCGGCGCCCAGCCACCGGGGAACGAGGCTGCACCGCCGACCACCCGATCGGGACCGCCGGAAGGACTCACCCGCGAGCCACGCCCGTAGGCGCGACCAGTGCGTTCCGAGCCGAGGCGATCGCTGGGAGAGCTGCCTTACGGTACGGCCGTGGACCGGCGGGTCTTCGACGGCCGGGATCTGTCGTCGGTACGGACGCAGCACCTGAGGTTCGATCGCTGCTCTTTCATCGGAACCGACCTCCGCCACGCCACTCTCGACGGCTGTTCGTTCAAGATGTGCGACTTCCGAGGCGCTGATCTACGAGGCGCGTCGCTGAGAGGCGCGAACTTCGCCGCCTGTGATCTGCGCGAAGCCGATCTCCGGAACGCCGACCTCACCGGAGCCCGGCTGGGATACGTCAACACAGGCATCCGTCCCTACGGACTGTCCGACGTCACGGGCGCGAAACTCGCCAACGCCGTTCTCCGGAATCTTCATCTCGACCAGGTGATCGGGTGGCCCGAGTAAGAGACCGGAGGTCCACCCGCCGGGTTGTGGCGAACGACGGGTGGACGTGCGGCGGGTTCAGGACGAGGGAGTGCCGCTCGAGCCGGTGCAACCGAAGGTTCTGCTCCAGTGCAGCTCGCTGTCGTCAGGCCCGTCGACGGAGATGTTCTCCTTGGCGATCCCGTAGTTGCCGCCCTGCAGTTCGCTGTCGTTGACCAGCACGCCGAACGTCCCCGGCGGCCCTGCGCCCTGCGAGGCTGTCCCGTATCACTATCTGCGACGGCGGTGGTCCATCCAATCAGTGCCCGGTCCTCGGACCGTCCGTGAGAAGGCGCGGTACGCATGAATATCGCGTTGGGTCTCGCGGATCGGTCGCCATATGCGCCCTGCGCTCTTCGGACTCTTTCCCCGGCGACGACCTCGTAGGTCGGAGACGGCGGCGACCGCCAGAAGCAGCACGACGATTCCTGCGAGCGTTAACACGTACCAGAGCATGATCACAGTCTCCTTCGCCGCTGCGGCGATGTCCACGACGCGGGATGCGATAGGTAAGGCCGGCCCGGCCCGCCCACTCGGCAGATCCGGAGGAAACCTTGCGCCCATGTACCCGTGGGTGACCGTCGCTGATCCCTGACCGCCTTACGCGCCACGCGGCTCGCTCGTTAGGCGTACCGGCTAGGATGCGGCCGCGGTTGGGCGGGTCCCGAGGAGGGCGTTGCGTGGAACGAGCCGACGAGGCGTTGACAGGAAGTGCCCCTGGACCATTCGGCCCGCTCGTTACCGCCGACTGGCTTGCGCGCCAGTTGGCTGCGCCCGGCCTGGTCGTGCTTGATGCGTCGGTGGGAGTGCACCGCGGCGCCCCTCGGCGGATCCCGGGTGCACGGCCCTTCGACATCGACGGGGCACTGTCCGACCACTCCAATCCGCTGCCCCATGCGATGCCCGGGGCAGACCAGTTCACCGACGAGATGCGCTCCCTCGGACTGGACGACGACAGCACGGTGATCGTCTACGACACGGCAGGGATCTACTCCAGCGCCCGAGCCTGGTGGATGCTCCAGGCGATGGGCTTCGACCGGGTTGCCGTACTCGACGGTGGCCTGCCCGCCTGGGAAGCAGCCGGGCTGCCGGTGGAAAGCGGGCGGCCTGCACCCGCACCGCACTCTGGGAGCTTCACAGCCCGCCCGCGACCGGGGTGGATCGTCGGCGGTGACGAGGTGGCGGCCGCCCTGATCGATCCATCCTCAACGGTCCTCGACGCCCGTTCTCGGGACCGATTCTCCGGTACGGCCTCTGAGCCCCGTCCGGGACTGCGCGGCGGCCATATGCCTGGGGCGGTCAACCTGCCGTTCGGCGAGGTGCAGCGGGAGGGACTGATGCGCCCCACCGCCGAGTTGAAAGGCATCTTCGAGGGTCTCGTTGAGGATCGCGAAAAGCTGACCTTCAGCTGCGGTTCGGGGGTCACCGCCTGCGTCCTGGCATTGGCGGCCAGGCTGGCCGGGTACCGGGAGCTGGCCGTGTACGACGGGTCCTGGAGCGAGTGGGGAATTCCCTCAGACCGCCCCGTGGTGACCGGTCGGTAGCGCGGCGCGGAGGTCCTGCAGCCTGTGTACGCCGCTTCCGGCGGTGTCGGCGCCTCGATGGTGCCGCTCTGCTCGGCCTGGGCATTCCGGAGCCTGTGGGCCCCACCGGAGGTGCTTCTCGGTCAGCCGGATCGGCGATTGTGACGGGCTCGCCGGTACCAGACCGCGGCGATGGCGGGAGCCGGGAGAACGAGGAAGAACAGGTTCCCGGTGAGGGCGGCGAACAGCGATACGAGGGTGGCAGCGGCGACCGTACGGGCGATGTCCACGCGGAGCGGCGGCAGCGGCCGGTAGTAGAGCCGGGCTCCCAGGACTCGATCGTCGAGTCGCATCAGCGCGCGGACGGGGCTTCCTATGCGCGACATGCTCGCACCTCCGGAGTCCGATGGGCCAACCATAAGCCGCAGGAGCCGGGCCGGCGGGCAGCCGGCCACGACGTATCCCTGGAAAGGCCGGATCCGATCCGCCATCACAGACTTCCTGCGAGGCCTTGGAATCTGATCAGCCGCGGTTGATGTCGAGGCCGTGCCAAAAACTCGGCAACAGGCCGCTCCGCAAGGCGACTCCTCCCGATAAGGCCTGCGCCAGGGCCGGCCTCATGCACGTTAATTGCACGACGCCCCCGCCCATGATCAGGGCGGGGGCGTTTTGGCTGGTGGAGCCACGGGGATTCGAACCCCGGACTTCCTGCTTGCAAATCATGCCGATCTTGCCCCATATGGCCGTTG
The DNA here is from genome assembly GCF_039542035.1 of Actinoallomurus liliacearum. Lineage (NCBI taxonomy): Bacteria > Bacillati > Actinomycetota > Actinomycetes > Streptosporangiales > Thermomonosporaceae > Actinoallomurus > Actinoallomurus liliacearum. Next base: position 363,502 of record NZ_BAABHJ010000040.1, on the reverse strand, counting down.
ACCTGGGCGAGCATGTGTCCGCCAGTGACCGCTGTTGACCCTTGATCGCCGGGGTTAATGGCCCGCTAATGGCCCGGCGTGAGGCTGCGGACAGAGCCCCCGATTAGATGAGGCCCAGGGCTCCGGGGAGGTCCAGGACGGTCATTCTCCGCTCGGGCACGGTCTCCTCCTCTGCACACTCGATGAGCAGATCGACGAGGGCACGTCGACCCTCAGCGGACGTACCTTGCAGGACGGCGGCCACCGGTTCCAGAAGGCTTGTTGCCACGTCCGGATCGATGTCGTCGTCATCACTCAGATCGATAGAGACGATGATCTCCACGAGGGCCTTCCCTAGGACGCGCTCAAGATCTGTCAATGCACAGCCCTTCCGTAAGCCATCCGCCTGGTCATCCCGTCTGCCGTCGTCCCACCCTCCGGGGAGCGGGCCAGGCCCCACGGGTCGAGGTGGAGCGCCCTACCGGACGAACGACCTCGACCCGTGGGGCCTGGTCTGCTCGGCTCGTCCTGGGACGACGGCGGACGGGATGACCAGGCTTCCACCTCAACCACCGGCCAACCAGTGCCCGGCGTGGCTCCCATCCCGGAGCCGGAAGCTCCCCCGCCGGAGGCATCTTCTACAGGACCCATGATCTGGTGAGCGGGGCTGCCGTCTGATGGCCGTAGGCCACCCGTAGGGCGAGCGAATGCGAGTCTGCCGGCGGCCCTGCGCCCATCCCGCGAGAACGATCCGGAGCCGATGCCGCTGGAGAGAATCCGCGGTTGGGTCTTCGTCCGCCAGGGCCGCCCGATCGGCACGGCCGGAGGGACCGGCGCCCACGCCGCACGCCCGTAGGGCGTGCCGGAGCGGGCGGCCTGCGGCGGCGCTTGCGCCGCCGCCTTGATCCAATACAGCGAGATTCGGCAACTTCCGCGCTACCGCAGAGCGTTGCGCAGTCCGCAGCATGCCTGTCGTGACATCACGGACGCCAGGCTGCCACCTCTCAGCGCTCCTGGCCATTCAGCCGGATAGCACCGACGGGTTCCCAGTCCCAGAGCCGTTCTGGGCCCCACTGAACGACGAGACTCACGGCGGCAATGCTTATCGCACGGGGAGGCAGGTCCTTCCCGAGCTTCGAGATGATCGGCCCTGCCGCCTGCTCGGCAGTGCTGTAGGCCACTGTCACGTGCGGGGTCCACCTGCGCGAAGCGTTGCGAGTCTGGCCGGTCGTCCCGATCACCTCGCACGTGCTTGCCTGTACGGCCTCCCGGATGGGATCAAGTGCGCGCTCCGGTGAAATCCCTAGCATGATCGCTTCAGGATGGTAAAGAATCCTGCCAAGGGTTACCGGTATCGGCGAGACGTCTTCCAACGTTCGGGATGCATGGTGAAGCATCGCGCTCATCTGGTCTCGGGATATCTCGCTGGTTGTACCCGCGACCAGGATCGTCGCATGAAGCCACTTGTCCGGCGTGATGTGGAATCCAGGGAATCCCGAGATCCTTTGTTGAACCTGTCGAGATAGGTCACTCACTTCCGGGTAGCCGTTCATCAGGACATGCCAGTAGATCGTCCCGCATCCTTGCTGCGCCTCATGTCTGTTCAGCCATCGATCATGGAACTTCGTCGGAAGCGGACTCATCTGCCACCTCAGGATTCATTCGATAGGACTGGCGCGGCAGAGTTGAACGTCCGTATCTTCTGCCTCAGTTCGATGGCGTCTCTGCTGCTCCTGAAATCAGGATGGCCTAGTCGTCGTTCTAGGTTTTCGAGGAAGGCGGTGACCGTGGATACTCGAAACTCCGGGGCAAGCGTCAACACTGCCTTAAGCTCCTCGATCGTTCCGTCGAGCGAGCCCTTCATCAGATGTGCGATGGCCGCACCGGTTCGGATCTGCGCCCAGGTAGCGAGCACCTGAGGCGTTCCGGATGCCCATGCTTCATCGGCCATCTGGGCAGCTCGAAGCGCCGCTTCGGGATCGTCCGCATTGATCGCAACCGATTGGTTGAAGAGTGCCTGCCGGGTCACGGGGAACGACCATGCGGAGAGACCGGAGTCTGCCGCTACCGTCTCAGCGTCCACTTCGGACCTTCTTAGCGCCTCCCGCGCTCTGGCGATGTCACCCATCAGCGCGGCGGCGTTCGCCTCCTGACTGGCAAGCTGCACCCGTATAGGGGCGGCAGGGCTGCAGTCGTAGCCGCGCCTTGCCATGTCGGCGGACTCGATATACCTGTCCTGCCATCTAAGCGTCTTGGCGCGTGCGCTCCAGGACACCGCCTCATTCGCGCCAGCTTCCTGGGCATAGAGGACTGATGCCGCTCCGTATTTGTCGGCTGTGAAGTTCTGCCCAAGGTCGCCGAGAAGCAGGCACGCGTGGGCGAGAAGCTGTGATTCGACTCGGTATAGCTCGCGCTGCTGACTCAACCTCTGTCGACGCGCCGATAGCTCCCGTGCCTGCCCGTGAAGCCGTAGAACCTCGGCGATGATCCTGCTTGCGGGGATGCGTGTGTGTGATTCCGCCAGCGAATGCGTTGCGCTCGCGAGTTGTTCGATGACGTCGCCTTGCGTATCAGAGGCGGTTATTTCGGCGATGAGGTCGTCGATACGCTGTTCCGGAGAGTCCGCGCTTCGATGCGGCCGTGGCTGGGAGACTTCTGAGGTTTTCGTGCTGGCCGGCGCAAGCCCGAGACAGATTCGGGCGTCGTCTGGCATGTTCAGTCCATCGGCGATGCGCTCGAAGACCTCAAGCTGGAGGATTGGGCCGCCGGTTCCCCTCATGAGCGCGTTAACCCTGGGCTGGGGTACTCCGGTTGCCACTGCAATGCGGTTCTGACTCGCGCCTGCGTACTTCTTCGCGAGATGGAACAGGCCCCCGATGTCGCGGGCACGCAGGAGGGCTCTGGTCTGCTCATGCCGCCATACCGAACCGGGCAGCTTGATCGGCTCGAACGCTGATCCGGACATTCGGCGCCATCCCCTCGCAAGGCTCCGTAACACGTCGCGTAACCCTTGCTGCTCGGAGCCTATCCAACCGATGGATAACCGGAGGCCATTGGTTTACCCTCCGGCGCTCGCGAGTCTGTGGGACATGAGCGGCGACGACGAAGAAACCCCCATGAGCTGCGTGGCTTGTGAGGGGCGGCGGTGGAAGTACGTGACGCCTCGGCGCGGTCTGATCGTTTCGCGGGCGGGCGAATCGGTGAGCGCGTCGGCGGGTCGGGAGCCGTGTTCGCGCTGCTCGGGCACGGGTCGCGAATTGTCGGCGGCCTGATGAGCTGCGGGGCCGGTGGCGCTGACGGGATGGCTTCTCGTCGCTCACACCTGCGTCACCGGTCCCCGCGCCCAACCGGAGGGAGCGAGGGTGAACGGGTCGAATCACGGTCGGCAGGTTGGTCTTTTGACCGAGTTGTGCCGCGAGCTGGCCAAGCTCGGGGTCAAGGTCGGGCTGAGTGACGCGCGTCCGGCACTGTCAGCGCGGGGAGCGCTGGCCGAGCGGAAGCTTTGGATCGAGGTCGACCTGTCGGGCGGGACGTTCGTATGGCCGTACGACGGCCAGGCCCGTCACGGATTGGACGACCCGGCGGGGGCGGCAGCGCAGATCGCCGAGTACCTGAGGCTTCGTGACGCGGGGCCCGGCGACCGGTCATGACCGCCGATGCGCTGGCCGTGCTGACGCGCCGGTTCCCCGGTGTGGTGATCTGGTTCGGCGTGGCCACGCGGTCATGGTGGGCGATGGTGTGGGTGGCCGGGCGATGGCGTCTGGTCGAGGCCGTGGACCCCGAGGAGTTGACCAAAGCGATCTTGTCGGCGGCGACCTGGCCGTATCCGGCGGCGGTTTGGACCTGTCCGGTAGTCGTGACGGCCGGTTGACTGGCCGCTAGGCTGTCGACCAGTCGAGTTGATGGCAGGTCGTCATGGAAGACACGGACTACGCGCCGCCCAAGTACATCCAGATCGTCCAGACGATCCGGCGGCGTATCAAGGACGGCACGTATCCGCCGGGGTCCATGCTTCCGTCAGAGACCCGGCTGATTCAGGAGTTCGGCGTCTCCCGGCCGACCGTCGTCAAAGCGCTGGACACTCTCAAGCTGCGCGGCGAGATCGAGCGGGAGCACGGGCGCGGGTCGTTCGTTAAGGCGTCTACGGGCAGCGCCGAGGATCACCAGCGCCCCACGCGGGCGGTCCTGGACGAGCCCGTGTCTGGTTCCCTGCTGACGCTCGATCGGCGTCCGGCTCCGGCGTCGGTCGCGGCGCTACTGGAGGTGCCGCAGAACTTCCCGGTGCTGCTGCGGCAGCACTTGGCGTTCCAGGACGACGCCCCGTGTGAGCTGGTGTCTTACTGGGTCCTGCCGCATATCGCTGAGGCGGCCGGCCTCGATCAGGACACCCCCTCCTCGGCGGGAGTGCGTCAGCGGTTGCAGTCGGCGGCGAACGTCCGGCTTGGCCGCGTCACCGAGCGGCTGACCGCGCGCCGCCCGACTGGCGAGGAAGCCGAAGCGCTCAGCCTCGGCAAGACCGCTCCGGTGCTCGGCGTGACCGCTGCGGTGTACGAGGTGACCGGCCGTCCCGTGCTCGTTGTTGAGCTTGTCCTACCCGGCGAGTTGCATGAGCTTGAGGACGAATACACCCTCTGACCAGCGCCAATCTGGTATGTGATCCAGATCACTCACCTAAGATCCAAACTCGACTTGTCGAGTTGACGAGGGCGACTTATCGTCGAATCACTCGATAACACGAGTTGTCGGGAAGTCGGCGAAAGGTAGTTCGATGGCATTGCAGGGTCCGATCCCCGTTGACTTCGGGTTCGTCTTCCCGCACGGGGCGTTCATCCGGGGCGAGGTCGAGCCGGTCCGGGACTTCGACAAGTCCACCAAGGACAACCCGGTTCAGGCGCGGGACAAGGAGACCGGCGAGCGGGTGTGGCAGGTCGAGATCATCGACGCCGACCCGACCGCCAAGGGCTCGGTCAAGGTCAAGCTGTTCGGCGAACACCAGCCCGTCCCGCCCGCTCCGCCGGCGGGCTTCCCGTTCGCGGCGGTCGAGTTCGACGGCCTGACCGTCACCCCCTACGTCGATTCCAAGACCAACCGGCTGGCGTACTCATTCCGGGCCAAGGCCATGCGCGACCCGAAGGGCGCGGCCAAGACCGCTGCTCCTGCGGCCGGTAAGGCGGCGGCGGCCTGATGACGGGGCGGGCCTCGGCGCTGTCCCTGCCGGTCGATTCCCGGTCGCGCGCGGAGTTCCGGTCCTACGCGCGCCGGACACCGGTCTTCACCTTCACCACGGGCGGGGTGCTGGTCTCCCTGACCCTGCCCGAGCGGGTCTCGGCGGCGCATGTGGAGTTCGCGCGCTCGTTGGCGGAGCACGCGGCGGCGTACGCGGTCGAGGTCGAGCGGATGTACCGGAACGGCGCGACCAGGAAGGCGGCAGCCTGATGGAGAACTCCGGCTACACGTTCACGACGATCACCGGTCGGCCCGGTGAGGCGATGTCCGTCACGACCTCGTTCTACTTGGACGAGTCCGCCCGGATCGACCTGTACGGCGCGGGCAAGGACCGGCCGTTCCTGGGGATCGATCACGGCGGGGTCAGCGTGAACATCGGCCCGCGCCCCAACGTCGCGGTCACCGCTCAAGATGTCGCGCTGGTCCGCCGGTTGGCCGACGTGTCGGCGGCGCTGCTGGCCGAAGTCGAGCGCATCCACGCCGAACAATCCGGTCACGCTGCGGCGTGACATCAGGCGGGGCGGCTGGAAGCTCTCACCCTTCCGGCCGCCCCCTTTGATCTCTCACCCTTCGTTGCTGCTCCGAATGGAGATCGGTTCATGTCAACACGCCAAAGGCCGCGCTGCGTCGTGTGCCGTAATCCGCTGCCCAAGGACGCCACCGCCACCAAGTGCGGACCGTGCAAGGGCCAGACCGTGCTGTTCCCCAAGCGCCTGGCCGAACGTCTCTCCCGTCCCGTTCGCCCGGCGAGGGGTGGTCGGTGATGGGCCTTCGCAAGGACGCTCCGTCGGACAACGTGATGGTTCCGGCGACGGCCGACCCGTTCGAGGGGCCGCGGTGGGCTCCGCCGGTCTGGCATATGCCGCAGGGCCTGGTCCTGCTCGTCAACCTCGTCCGCGCGCTGGTGCGCCTGGTGCTCTTTCTCGCCCGCCACCCCCTCGCCACCATCGTGGCCGGCGGGGTCGCCTGGCTGGTGTACGCGGTCGGCTGGCAACTGCCCCTCTTCGGCTTCGGCCTGGTGCTGCTCGGGCTGGGCTGCTGGGCGGCGTACTGGCGGACCTCGTTCGTGCGCCTGGTCGCCCGCCCCGTCCGCGCTCGCGTCCGGCACGTGCTGGTGTACCGGCGGCACTGGCAACCGGTGATGGTGATGTCCGGGCTGGCGTTCTACCGCAACGCCCGCGAATACCTGCCCGCCATCACGCGTGTCCGCGTCACCGCGACCACCGATCGGGTCCTGGTCAAGATGCTGTCCGGGCAGGCTCCACAGATCTGGCGGGACCATGCCGAAAACCTCGCCCATGGCTTCGGGGCCCCCCTGTGCCGGGTCCGTACGGCCGACAAGCCGGGGTTCGTGTGGCTGGAGTTGGTCCGCCGTGACGCCTTGGCGGTGCCGCTGCCCGCGCTCCCGGTGCCCGCTTCTGGGGGTGATGTCGACTTGACGGCGTTGCCGGTCGGCAAGCGTGAGGACGCCTCGCCGTGGCTGCTGCGCCTCCTCGGCACGCACGTGCTGATCGCGGGCGCGACGGGGGCGGGGAAGGGCTCGATCCTGTGGGGCCTGGTCCGGGCGCTCCTCCCGGCCATGCGCGCGGGCCTGGTCCAGGTCTGGGGGATCGACCCCAAGCGCATGGAGCTGGCTTTCGGGCGGGGCATCTTCAACCGCTATAGCGACGACGCGACGGGCGGCATGGTCGCGCTGCTGGAGGCGGCCGTGGCCGAGATGCACAAGCGGGCCGCGCGGTTCGGCGGTGTGACCCGCACCTTCCTGGCCACCGCGGCTGACCCGTTCATCGTCGTCATGGTCGACGAGTTGGCCTTCCTGACCGCGTACTGCCCGGACCGTGACCTGCGCAAGCGGGCCGATGCGGCGCTGGCCACGTTGACCTCTCAAGGCCGCTCGGTCGGGATCTGCGTCGTGGGCGCCCTGCAAGACCCGCGCAAGGACGTCATCAACATCCGCAACCTGTTCCCGACCCGGATCGCGCTGCGGCTGGATGAGGCAGATCAGGTCGACATGGTTCTCGGCGACGGCGCATACGAGCGCGGGGCACTCGCCGACCACATCTCCCCCATTCCCCAGGTCGGCGCGGGCGTCGCCTACGTCCGGCTGGAGGACTCCCCGGACCCGGTCCGGGTCCGCGCGGCCTTCGTCTCCGATGACGACATTGCCGCGATGGGCGAATACCTGACGGCGGAGACCGCTTGATGCCCCACCACTCACGACGCAAGGGGATCGCGGCCTGCCAATCGCCGAAGGCGACCCGAAGGGCGAACAAAGTGAGTTGGCCGGCGGCGGTCCCCGGCACCGACAAGACCAGGGAGGCGAAGTGACCGAGCAGACCACGCCGGAGACTCCGCACAAGATCCGTCCGCCCCTGGCCCGTGAGGTCGTCAAGGCCGTCGCCGTCGAACACGGCGTATGCATCCGCCCCGTGGCCATGCGCCGGACCGACCTGGTCACGGGTGAGACGGCGATCGTGAACATGCCGTGCGGTCACACCCTGGCCTCGGTGTGCCCGCCGTGTGCGGAGCGGAAGCGGAAGCTTCGGGCTACTCAGTGCCGGGAGGGCTGGCATCTCGAGAGTGAGCCGGTGATCGAGCGGGCCGACCCGGACGAGGAACAACGCTTCTGGATGGAAAAGCGCGCCGAGGTCCAAGCCTGGGCCGAACGGGTTGAGGCGGCCGATGAGGATGCCTCGGAGTGGCGGGAGCTGCTGACCGAGATCAACGCCGAACTCGCCCAGACCGGCGTCGTCGGCCGACTCCCCACCGACAAGCCCGAACGGCCCAAGCGGTCGACCAAGCGCCGCCAGGACGTGCCTGACCTTCCCCGGCGGCCGGTCGCGGCCCGGACGGTCGGCAAGGTCTACACCGCACCGGACGGCAAGACCTTCCGGCCGTCGCTGTTCCTCACGCTCACGCTGGACTCCTACGGGCGCGTGAAGAACGACGGGACACCGGTCGACCCAGCCACCTACGACTACCGGCGGGCGGCGCGAGACGCGTTGCACTTCTCCAAGCTGGTGGACCGGTTCGTACAGAACCTGCGCCGGTTCGTCGGCTATGACGTGCAGTACTTCGCCGCCGTCGAACCACAACGCCGCCTCGCCCCACACCTGCACATGGCAATCCGCGGCACCATCTCCCGCGCCGAACTCCGCCAAGTCGTCGCAGCCACCTACACACAGGTGTGGTGGCCCTCGACCGACCGAGTCATCTACGCGGGGGAGCGCCTGCCGTACTGGGACGCCCGTACTCGGGCCTACCTCGACCCGGACACCCACCAACCCCTCACCACCTGGACCGAAGCGCTCAAGACGCTCGATGACGACGACGCCGAACCACTGCACGTCGGCCGATTCGGACGCCAGATCGACGCACAAGGCGTCATGGCGGGCACGCCGGAGTCCTCCCGGCTGATCGGCTACCTGACCAAGTACCTGGTCAAGGACATCGCCGAATGCCACGACGCCCAGACGCCTGCTCAGGCTGATCACGCTGATCGGATGCTGGAGGCGCTGCGATACGAACCGTGCTCACCGACGTGCGCGAACTGGCTCCGCTACGGCATCCAACCCAAAAACGCCCGCCACGGGCTCACGCCCGGCTACTGCAAGGCCAAAGCACACCGCCGCGAATACCTCGGCTACGCCGGACGCCGCGTCCTCGTCTCCCGCAAGTGGTCCGGCAAGACCCTCACCGACCACAAGAACGACCGCAAGAACTGGGTTCTCGCCCGGCTGGCCGAGGCCGGCGTTTCGGCAACCGGCCACCCGGCCCAACCCGGCCGCTACGCCTGGGAACTCGCCCCACCCGATGACCCGGACGTGAAACCGGTCGAACAGCGACTACTCGCCTCCATCGCCGAACGGGTGGAGATGCGACGCCAACTCGACCACGCCAAGACCACCCTCGATCTTTCGGCAACTCAGGAGGCCGCGTGACCAACCTCGCTGATGACCCGCTCCTGACGGTGGCCGAGGCCGCCGAACTACTCAAGACGTCTGAACGCTTCCCCCGCCGGTTGATCGCCGAACGACGCATCCGCTTCGTCAAGGTCGGCCGGTTCGTCCGCATCCCCGAATCGGCGCTGCGGGAGTTCATCGCCGCCGGGCTCGTCGAACCGATGTCCGTATCGAACGTGCGGAGGGCTGCCTGATGGCGAACAAGGGCGGTCACCGCCGTTTCGGCAACGTCCGCATGCGAGAGTCCGGCCGCTATCAGATCCGCTATCCGGGGCCTGACGGGCGTCTGCGCACCGGGGAGACGACCTACGCCAGGAAGGGCGACGCGGAACGGGCTCTTGCCCTGATCGAAGCTCAGATGATCACGGGGGAATGGACTGATCCTGAGCGTGGGAGGGTTCGTCTCGGCGACTACGGCGCGACGTGGATCAGAGAGCGGCCGAACCTACGGCCCAAGACGGTCGAGCTGTACACGTGGCTCCTGGAGCGCCACATCATTCCTAGCCTCGGCAAGGTCGAGGTCCGAAAGATCACGCCTCAGATGGTCCGCACCTGGCGGGCGAACCTGTTGAGCGCCGGTGTGTCGATCTCGACGACGGCCAAGTCATACCGGCTGCTGCGGTCGATCCTGACCACGGCGGTGGATGAGGACAAGATGCTCCCCCGGAACCCGTGCCGGATTCGGGGGGCGGACAACGAGCAGACGGCCGAGCGGCCGGTGTTGAGTCCTGTCGAGGTCTTCGAGCTGGCCGAACTGCTCGGCCGTCAACCGGTCGGCAACGTGCGCAAACTCAAGACCGGCGGCTTCCAGCTCCGCTATCGCGAGCCGGACGGAGAGGCATGTACCTCGCCCGTGGTCTACTCCAGCCGGGCGGCGGCCGAGCGGGCGCTGTGGCTCCTGGCGGCTGAGGGCCAGGTGGTCATCAAGCATGACCGGCGATTCCGCGCGCTGGTCCTCCTCGCCACCTTCGCTAGCCTCCGCTGGGGCGAGGTGACCGCGCTGCGGCGATCGGACCTCGACCTTGCCGCGCGAACCGTTCGCGTCCGGGAACAGCTCATCGAGCTGGACGGCGGGCAGATGATCCTGGGGCCGCCCAAGTCCCGCGCGGGTAAGCGGGTCGTGAGCTTTCCGGCTGTGATCGTTCCGGCGCTGGCCGAGCATCTGGATGCCTACGTCGACGACGCCTCGGATGCCTTCGTGTTCCTCGGGGCCAAGGGCGCGTTCCTGCGCGGGAGCAGTTTCCGCCGTGCCGCGAACTGGTACCGGGCGCTCGACGAGATGGGCCTGTCCGGTGTCCATTTCCATGACCTGCGCCATACGGGCAACACCCTTGCCGCGCAGAGTGGTGCGAGCCTGGCGGACCTCAAGGCTCGGATGGGGCAGGACAGTGACCGTGCGGCGCTGATCTACCAGCACGCGACTCGGCACGCTGACGATCGGATCGCCGAAGCGCTCGACGCACGGATCAAGGCGGAGCTGCCGGAGGGTGACGACGATGGCCCGGCCGGTGGTCTGCTCGTCCCGGTGGCCTAATGGCCCGCTAATGGCCCGACGCCCCCGTCCCCTGATCAGGGCGGGGGCGTTTTGGCTGGTGGAGCCACGGGGATTCGAACCCCGGACTTCCTGCTTGCAAAGCAGGCGCTCTGCCAACTGAGCTATGGCCCCTGGAGATCGCCCTACAGCCTACCGGGGGATGGGGACTGCCCGCTCGTCATGGTGCCACCTGATCGCCGTACGGCGTGGTGACGGGGCGTCCTACGGCTTCGACAACCTCGGGAAGTTCGGTGATGCTGCTGAGGATGTGGGTCGCGCCGGCGGCGTCCAGGCGGGCGCGGTCGTGGGCGCCGGTGAGGGTGCCCGCGACGATGGAGGCGCCCGAACGCCGGCCGCTGCGCATGTCGCTCTCGGTGTCACCGCACACGGCGATGTGGCGGACGTCGTCGACCTGCACGTGGAGCGCCGCCTTGAGGATCATGTCGGGGTACGGGCGGCCGCGGCCGCCCGCGTCGGCGGGGCACAGGAGTAGGTCGGCGCGTTTCCACCAGCCGAGGGTGTCGATGATGTGGCCCAGTGTCCGGCTGCCGAAGCCGGTCATCAGGCAGATGCGGACTCCGGACGCGGCGAGTGCGTCGATCGCCGCCTCCGCGCCGGGGATCGGGGAGAGGCCGACCCGGTCGATGATGGAGTCGTACGCCTGCTCGAACGCGTGGTTGGCGGCCTGGGCACGGTCCTCGTCCGCGAAGACGTCGCGGAGGATGTCGATTTTGGACCTGCCGCGGGCGGCGTGCACCCGGGCCATGGCACGGCGGTAGGAGTCGGTGCCGGCGACGATGCCCTGGGTTACCAGGGCATCGGTGAAGGCGCGCTCGGCCATTCCGTCGTCGGCGACGGTCGTACCGGCGAGGTCAAGACAGGCGAGCGTGATCCGCGAATCGTCGTCCACGCCCACCCCCCGTATGCCCTCGCCGGCACGGTCAAGACATCTCTCAGCTGTCGGACGACGTCGCCTCGGTCCACAGGTCCAGCTCGGCCCGGTCCTGCTGAAGCCGGCGCCAAACCGCGAAACCACCGAGGGCGACCAGCGCGAGAACGATGAGCTTCTTCACGATGGGAACCCCTTCAAACCTCGACTAGCACTGCGTTACCGCAGCCTAGCAACCACCCCGGCACGCCCGTGCGCCTTCCCCCTGTGGGTCGCGGAACATCTGGATTCCATGGTTCTTCAGCGTCGAGGCGGTCAATTGCCTCACAATCCCCGTATACCCGGTTGAGGCGCACCTGCTGCGAAGGCATCGACGTCTCGTTCGCTCGATGATCAGAGAGTGAGCCGCAGCCGGACCACCCGGTGGACATCATGTGGACACGGCCGCGCCGGGACGGCACGGCAGTGAAGGACGGCGCCCGGCGCGGGACGTACGGCGCGGATCCGCGGGGCCCCTCACGGTCTCCCGTTCCGATCAGACAGAGATCCGCGCTGACCTGTGCTTTCGACTCCGGCGTACGGCCTCGGACCGGTCCCGCGTACGGTGTCCGGATCGCCGACGGCCCGGATCACCCTGTCGACCTGAGGATGTTCTCCACCGCCTGTGGATAACCGACCGTTTCGGCGGTCCGCAGCCCGACTTCGTCGCCACGGACGCGCCCACTTATCCACACACCCTGTGGACAACTCGGGGATGGCCAGGCCGCAGCGGTGCGCCGGAGCGGTCGCCCCTTCACCGATCCGCGCGATCGAGCACTCCAGCCCCGGCCCGCCGCCGCTGGCTCGGCGAGTGGATCATCGCCCCTCCGGACCCTCACTGATGGGTGACAGCACCCGCAAAGCACAGTAAATGGCGCTAGTTACCACTTGACTCACATAACGCCATATTCGGTTCACTCTGTGATCGCTCCGGCGTGGCTCGGGGGAGCGACTCTCGCGCGTGGGAAGCCCCCCGAGAGGAGATTGCCCGTGAGACGCGCGATCGCCGTCACCGCCCTCCTGCCCGCCCTCCCCCTTCTGTCCGTCGCCCTCGCGACCCCCGCCTCCGCCGCACCGCCATCGCCGCCCACCACGGCGACGGCGAAGAAGGAACTGGCCAGGCTGAAAGTACGCCGCGAGGGCACGCTCTCCAGGTACAGCCGCGCGAAGTTCCCCCAGTGGAGCGACCAGGGCCACGGCTGCAACACCCGCGAGGTCGTCCTGAAGCGCGACGGCGCGCATGTCCGCGTCGGGTCCGACTGCTACCCGGTGAAGGGCCGCTGGTACAGCCCGTACGACGGGAAGTACCTCACCAACCCCCACAAGGTCGACATCGAGCACCTCGTGGCACTGGCGGAGGCCTGGCGTTCCGGCGCGAGGTCCTGGAGCACCGCCAAGCGCCGCGCCTTCGCCAACGACCTGAAGCACCCCGAGCTGTGGACCGCCGACGACCCCGTCAACCAGCAGAAGGGCGGCAAGGACCCCGCGCGTTGGCTGCCGCCGCGCCGCGCCTTCCGCTGCACCTACATCCGCGCCTACGTCAGCGTGAAGTACGTCTGGGGCCTGTCCGTCGACTCCGCCGAGAAGAAGGCCATCAGCGCGGTGCTCAAGAAGTGCTGAACACCGCGGCCCCCGCCTGACCTCCGGGCCGTCACGGCACCAGGACCACCTTGCCGACGGTGGCGCGTGTCTCCAACGCGGCATGCGCCGCCGCGGCGTCCTTCAACGCGAACGTCTGCACGGCCGGGACGAGGCGGCCCGCCGCCGCCTCGGCGAGCGCCCTCTCCTGGAGACCGCGCAGACCGCCCGGCCGACGGAGGATCCCGGGGCCGAGGGCGACGGACGCCGACAGGCTGCGCTTGAACAGATCCGCGGAGTCGAACCGGATCGGTTCACCGCCGGACCAGCCGAAGACGACCAGCCGGCCCCCGGGGGCGAGCAGGTCGAAGGCGGCCTGTCCGTCCGGTCCGCCGACGCCGTCCAGCACCAGGGTGATCCCACGGCCCTCCAGCGCGTCCCGTACCCGGTCCGTCCAGTCCGGCGCCGTGTAGTCGACCGCGACCGTGGCCCCGGACTCACGTACGCGGGCGGCCTTCGCGGCACCGCCGGCCAGACCGACGACCGTGGCGCCGAGGTTCCGCGTCGCCTGCACGAGCATCGTGCCGATCCCGCCCGCGGCCGCCGTCACGAGCACCACGTCCTCCGCCGTCGGCTGCGCGACGTCGAGGATGCCGATGGTCATGCGGCCGGTCCCGACCATCGCCACGGCGGCGGCGTAGTCCAGGTCGTCGGGGAGCGGGTGCAGGTCCGTCACGTTGGCGACGGCGCGTTCCGCGTAGCCGCCGCTCGCCATGCCGAGATGGACCACCACGCGCCGGCCGAGCCGGCTCTCGTCGACGCCGTCGCCGAGTTCGTTGACCACCCCGGCCACCTCACGACCGGGGGTCATCGGCAGGTCCGGCAGCGCGAACGGCCCCTCGTACGTCCCCCTGCGCAGCATCGTGTCGACCAGGTGCACCCCGCACGCCCGTACGGCGATGCCCACCTGTCCCGCACCGGGTCGCGGGTCCGGGACCTCCTCGTATCGCAGGTTCTCCGGCGGGCCGAACTCATGCTGTCGGATGGCGTGCACGGACTCTCCCTCGCTCGATCACGTCTGGTGCTCCACCCTGCAACCTCAACCATGCTTCAGGTCAATCTCGCCGAATCCCGTGCGAGACTGGCGGCATGGCCGAGGGACACGAGCACGACCCGGCATGCGCCGTCGCGCACGGCGAGACCCCCGGCGACGTGGGCGACCGTACGCTCGTCGCGGTGTTCGCCTCGCCGGTGGCCGACCACCTGCTGCGATTCGGCGGCGAGCTCGGTTACCGATGTCTCCTGCTCGAGCCGGACGCCGAGCGCGCGGCCACCGCGGCGCACGACTCCGCCGCCGTGGTGACCGCCCCGCCCGCCGACCTGGACGGTACGGCGGACGTCGTCGTCACCGACCACCACCGCTCCGACCTCGGCGTCGTCCTGCGCGACCTGCTGACCCGTGACGTCCGGTGGATCGGCGTGCTCGGCAATCCACGCCACCCCGGCCCACACGTACGGCTCCTGACGGAGCTGGGCGTACCGGCCGAGGAGATCGCCCGGGTGCATCGGCCGGTCGGCCTGAACATCGGCTCCCGTACGCCCGCGGAGATCGCCGTCGCGACGCTGGCCGGGCTCATCGCCGACCGCAACGGGCGGCCGGGCGGCTTCTCCTTCTGACGCTCTCCGCACCGGCGTGCCGCGGCGCGTCCGCCGGTGCGGGTCGGCCCGCGACGGCTCACCGGCATCTGTTCACGGCGCGAGTTCACGTATCTACAATTCGTTATTTCCCGGTGCTTGCCGTGCGAGCCGTCACGGCGGATGTTTAACCGCTTTCCTGTCGGTCATGAAGAGGACGCCAGGCCTGAAAGGAGAAAAAAGTGCCCCTCTTGATCGCGGTTCTCATCCTTGCTCTTATCCTCGGCGGCGCCGGATTCGCCGTCCACGTTCTGTGGTGGATCGCGCTCGTCGTGCTGGTGCTGTGGCTGCTGGGCTTCGTCTTCCGCGGCTCGGCGACCTCCGGCGGCCCGCGTCGTCGCTGGTACCGATGGTGAACGTGCCGTCGCTCTCGTGATCTCTGGCGGCCGCCTCCCCGTACGGGAGGGCGGCCGCCAGAACACGGTTCGGCCCAAGGGTTTATCGTGCGACTCGACACGTGTCGCTTTACCGGATCGCCATGGCTACGGTGAGCGGTGTGAAGGAAATGAAAACAGTCGGCCAATTCCAGTGAACCGCGTGACCATCCGCCGCGGACGGGCCGCCTCGCCGCCCATGTGAGAATGCCGCTGTGGACGAGGATGAGAGCCTGCGGCGGTACGGCCTGCGTCCATCCGCAGGAGATCTTGAACGAATCCGTGAGCTGCTGGAGACTCGCACGGAGATGGAACGCCGGCGCCAGGGCGATGGTGACACCGAGTTGCTGAAGCTGAGCTGTGTACAGCTCTTCAACGCGGGCGCCCTGGGCGACGTACTGCCCATCTGGCGGGCCGAGGAGTCGAGCTGGGACGCCCACGGCTCCATCGATGTGCAACTGCTCTGCGGCGCCGGCCTGGCGGAGACGAAGGAGCACCTGGCGGCCGCCTCCTCCGAGGACGCCTCGGCGGCGCTCGCCTACCTGCTCAGCTGCGAGGCGGCCGGTGACTTCGTGGGCTTCTCCGTTGCCTCACAGGCTCGCTGGTATGCCCGGTACTACCTGGGCTGACCCGACAGGCGCGCCACCTCCTCGTCGGACAGCCGCAGGGACCCCGCGGCCACGTTCTCGGCGAGATGGTCCGGGTCGCCGGTACCCGGAATGACCAGTACGTGCGGCCCCTGATGCAGCGCCCAGGCCAGCCGCACCTGCGCGGGCGTCGCACCGTGGGCGCGCGCGACGGCGAGAACCTCCGCGCTCTCGGCACCGCCGGCACCGGCCTCGCGCCCCTCACCGGCGATGGTGAAGAACGGTACGAACGCCACGCTCTGCTCTCCGCAGGTGCGCAGGAGTGCCTGGGCCTCGGGCGGCGCGCCGACCCCGTAGGCGTTCTGGACACAGACCACGGGCGCGATGGACCGGGCCTCGGCGAGGTGCCCGGCGGTGGCGTTCGAGACGCCCAGGTGCCGGATCAGGCCGGCGTCACGGAGAGCGGCCAGCGCCGCGAAGTGCTCGGCGATCGAGTCGACCGGCCGCCGGGGGATGCGCAGGTTGACCAGGTCGAGATGGTCGCGACCGAGCTGCCGCAGGTTCTCCTCGACCTGACCGCGCAACTGCGCCGGTGTGGCCCACCACCACTCACCGGAGGAATCCCGGCCCGGCC
Source organism: Actinoallomurus liliacearum (assembly GCF_039542035.1). Lineage (NCBI taxonomy): Bacteria > Bacillati > Actinomycetota > Actinomycetes > Streptosporangiales > Thermomonosporaceae > Actinoallomurus > Actinoallomurus liliacearum. Next base: position 347,005 of record NZ_BAABHJ010000040.1, on the reverse strand, counting down.
AGACCTTGGTGGCGATGACCAGCTCATCCGGGTACGGGCGCAGCGCCGTGTTGATCAGTTCGTTGGCCGACCGGAGCGACGAGAAGTAGAACGCGGCCGTGTCGATGTGATTCACGCCCAGTTCGACCGCGCGCCGGAGCACGCTGATCGAACGCGCGCGGTCACGCGGCGCACCGAGATCGAAGGCGGCATCACCCGTGAGGCGCATCGCGCCGAGGCCGATGCGATTGACCGTCAGGTCACCGAGCCTCCAGGTCCCTGCGGCCGCCGCGTCACCGACGTGTGCGGTCATGCTGAGCGACGCCCCCTTACCGGGACGGCAACGAAACGCATCTGAGTCTCCTTGGCGGAAGAGGTGAAATGACGAGGCTCCAGGCCGAAGTCACTGATCAGGTCCCGGCCGGCCGTGACCGAGGGATCCACCGGCACTGGGCGAAGCGCCCTCAGGCATGAAAAAAGCCTTCCTGCCGGACGAGTCCCGAGCCAGGAAGGCTGAACGTTCACCAAGATCATATCAGGGCGACTTCGGCGCGATCGTCGGGCGATCCGTGGTTGCGCGACGCGCCCGTGGCCGCACGGCTCTCTCTGAAGCTTGACGACAAACAGGGAGTCCACCCTGCGGGCCTTCCAGCCGCCGAGACGAAAGTCTCGGCGGTTCTGCTTTTCCGGGGGGTCGATTCGCGGTCCGTCGCGGCCAGAACCCCGCATTTCCCCTTCCGGGTGCCGCCGGGCCACCAGGGAAGGGACCTCAGCACCGACCAGTCCGCAGTGAATCACTTGCTGGTCGACCTGTGGCCGTGCGGCGCGGCGAGCGGTACGGTCAGCGCCGGCCGGGCGGGACGGTCCGCGCAGGTGATGGTTCGCCCGCCGGGCGAGGCGTGGCTTCCGGTGCTGCCCGCTGAGGCGAGACGACGCGTCGCCTGGGTAGACGCCAGTGAGAGCGCGAGGTGACCCCGGGCGCGCAAGTATGTCGCTGCCTAGGGCAGCGGACATCTGAGGATGTTACAAAGCCGCACCACCCATACTGCGACTACGCCACAAGGGGCATGTCGCTTTTAGAACTGCTGGCTCTCTACCATCCGTGGTATGGGAGCCAGCTTCTATTTCAGGCGACGGTCTCTCGGCCGGAGTCTGGGGTGTGTCGGCCGTGTCATCGCGCGAAACCGGCATCGCGATCTGCGGCAGCGACCTGGTCATGGAAGCGTTTGTGAACCCAGTGGCGTTCGCCGATGAGGTTCATCCGGCCCCATCGACCAGAAACCGGGCCGAGTCGGGTGTGGCGCGGCAAGGTGGCCACCAGTGACTGCGGCTTGGCACCACCCGAGAGTTTGCTGCTCTCCAACACATAGATGGCGTCCTTGGTGACCGCCACACAGCGGTACTTGATCCAGGACATCGTCAGGCCGGTGAGGTACGTGATAAGGAAAAATCCGAAGTTCGGTGCGGCTTGGGCGATGAACACCTGGCGTATATCGCTGCCCACAGGCAGGAAGGGCGCCGAACGATCCACCAAGTCGGGTCGCGGCTTAACGCGAGCGCCCGGTATGTCAGTCACCTGCGCTTTGTACCACGCCGTGCTCCGGGCTCGTGAACTGCTCGTCATCGCCGCTGCGCACGCACAAGCATGCCTCGAATCCGTTCGCGTCGCACGGACGAGCGACCGTAGGCGCGTCCCTCCAGATGCGGCGAGGGGAGCGGGCGTGAAAAGGCGGTTGCGAAGGCTGTACGCAGACGGCCGAGAGTTCGCATGGACGGGCCAGATCTGTCACCAGGCCGGTGAGCGCGACCGTCATGCGCTCCAGGCGGACCTGTTGTCAAAGACGGTCCTGCCGTGGGGATGCGCCGCCGACGACAGCCATCCGACCCCGAAGGATGTGCGGACGGTCATCGACTATGCCCTGGCACACGGCTGGGATCCCGACCTACTCCGCGGGACCTCTTTTCTCAGCGAGAGTGAGCACGCCTCGGCGTTCGAACTGGCCGACCTCCTACTCACCGACCGCCTTCGGGACGGGAAAGCGCCGGACCCCAGCACGCGCGTACTTCGTGCCTTCGACGAGAACCCGAGACCGTACGGCGCCGGGCTGGCTCATTCCCGAGTCTGAGGCCGCCGGCCGTTTGGGACGCGGGCCCGTACCGCAAGCGGAAGCGGGTCCTCATGACCGAGGCCCCGAGGAGGCGGCGGCCGAAAGCCGAACGCCTGCTCGCCGGGTGGCCACCGGCGCCAGAAGGACCAACGGACGCGCGCTTCATAACGGCGGGGAATCGCCGCACCGGACGATCGTTGCCCCGCACGTGTGCCTAGGTGGACTTGAGTTGCAGCAACGGCGAACGTCGTGCCTGTCCTTTAAGCCGAGCGATGAGTCTTCCTGTCCGCTCGGGTCAGTACCGTCAAACCGCCTACCGATCATCAGGAGGTACGGAGTGTCCGGGATGTCCGCGTCGCCCCTCGTCGTTTGTCTGCCGATTGCTGACCGCCGGCGGTCGTATGCGTTCTATCGCGAGGAACTCGGCCTCGAGCCGGTCGGCGAACCGGCGGATGACGGGGTTCCGGAACCACTGCAGTTCGTGATCAACGACGGCGTTCGGGTCATGTTCATCCCGACCGGCGGCTTCGGCTGGGTCATCGGTGATCGCGCGGTCGCTGAACCCGGGACCAGCGAGTGTGTACTGACGCTCCCCGTTGTCACACCTGCCGACGTTGACCGGATGATCACGCAGGCCCGCAAGGCCGGGGCAACGGTCATCACTCCCCCCGGGCAGCAGCCTTGGGGTTACGCCGGTGTATTCGCCGATCCTGACGGTCACGTCTGGATGGTGAGTGTGCAGCCCTGACTCGCGACCAGCACCGACTCACCCAAGCTCGCGGGCGGCCTGCGGCGTTGCCGGGAGGTCGGCTCAATTCGTGTTCGAGATTGCCGCCGGAATGTCCCGGTAGTCCGTGTCAGAGGGCACGACCATGAGAACGCGGTCTCGCTCGTCGAAGAACACGCCGGGACGGTAGCTGCCTGGTGCACCCGCCTCGGGTGGGCCTAGGTGGACTTGAACCACCAGCCTCATCCTTATCAGTTCGATCTTGCTCAAGGTGATCAAGCCTTGCCTATGATCGCCCCGTCTTCCAACGATCGTGATCGTCCGGCTTCGTCTGCGTGTGTTGCCGTCATCGTTGCCGTCACTGCCGTCAGCGCTCCCGCCTCCGGCGGGGGCATGGTGTCAGCGGATGTCGGCGGAGGCTGCGCGGATGAAACTCTCGACCCGTTGCCGCGTACGTTTGCCGTGCTGCTCTAGCTCAGCGGAGTCCTTGGATCGGTGTATATCAGCCACCGCGTCAATGGCCTCATCGGCGAGTTCGATCAGCTTCGGCTCGTCGGCCAGAAGCTGGACCCGATATCTCGCCTGCCACGCCGCCGCGCGCGAACGTCCTTGTTCGCCATGATCCGCCCTCGATGAGGGGTCGATCAGTTCTCCGTGACGACGGAGCCACTGCATGAGCTGCTCGTGCCGATACTCCATCACCGCCTCGGCGAAAGCGCTGTACGCGGACAAGCGTTCTTGTCGTAGCCGCTCGTCTCGCGTAAATCGCTCAGCACGTCCGGCGGTTCTTCGCTGAAAGACGTAGGTCACCACTGAGCCGAGCAAGGTTCCGGTCACCGCGATCAGGCTCGTGAGCGCGCCACTCATGCTGGTAGTGGACCACAAAGATCGCACAGCGGGCAGTGTCGTGTTCGTCTTGTTGGGCGTCCGCACAGTCCTCCCTGCCGGGTCATCCCGTCTGTCGTCGTCCCACCCATCGGGAAGCGGGCCAGGCCCTACGGGTCGAGGTGGAGCGCCCCACTGGACGAACGACCTCGACCCGTAGGGCCTGGTCTGCTTGGCTAGGCCTGGGACGTCGGCAGAGGGGATGACCCGGCTTCCGCCTCAACCACTAACTACCGTGCGCCGCGTGCGGTCTGGGACTATCCCCGAGTCTGAGCGCCCCCGCCGGAGGCATGTTGTAAGAGCCCTCCGTGGCTGGTGAGCTGGGCGGCCTGCCAATCGCCGAAGGCGACCCGAAGGGCGAACGAAGTGAAGTTGGCCGGCGGCCCTGCGCCCGTCCCGCGAGAACGATTCGGAACTGATGGCGCTGGAGGGAATCCGCGGTGGGGTCTTCGTTCGCCGGGACCGCCCGATCGGCGCGGCCGGAGGGACCGGCGCCCACGCCGCACGCCCGTAGGGCGTGCCGGAGCGGGCGGCCTGCGGCGGCGCTTGCGCCGCCGCCTTGATCCGATACAGCGGAATTCGGCAAAGCACGGGGCTCACGCCGCGTCAGAATGGGAAGGTGGTCGGCTCGCTGTGTCTCCAGAAGACCAAGATCTTCATCGGTCGCGCGAGGTCGGCGAGTCTGCGATCGCACTTACCGGTGGCGCAAAGGCGCGGCACGGCAGGCGGCTCAGCCCTACGGCGACCTGTTGGCCTTCGCAAACCCCAGCCCGAGAGGGGGCGTGGGGGCGGAGCCCCCACATCGGGGGGCTCCGGGGGGTCGACCCCCCGGAAAACAAAGCGCGGGCCACCGGGAGGGCGCCTCAGCGCCGACCATGGTGACCCGCCTCGCGTGGGCCTAGGTGGACTTGAACCACCGGCCTCATCCTTATCAGGGATGCGCTCTAACCGACTGAGCTATAGGCCCATGCAGCCGCCCCCGCGTCGAACCAACCGGGGCGACGTCGAGAAACATACCCGATCGTCGGCCCCAACAGGAAATCGAATCCCGTTCTCCGGGGCGGCGGACCGCAGATTACTGGTCGGCCTCCTTGAGGGTGACCTCGACGCCTCCGACGAGGTCGGCGGCCATGTTGTAGATGACCGACCAAACGGTCGCCAGAGCGGTGATGAGGAGGACGTTGAGGGTGCCGATCAGCGCGGTGTAGCCGAGGATCCGGGCTGCGGAGAACCAGCTCGCGGGGTTTAGGCCGCCGTTGGTCTTGCCCTGCAGGTCCTTGATCGTGTTGGTGAGGGCGTCGAAGACGCCCAGCGCCGACAGGATGAGGTAGAGCACGGTGACCGCGACGAACAGCACCAGGAAGCACACTAGCGACATGATGAAGCTGAACTTCATCACCGACCACGGCTCGAACCGGGCGACCTGAAGGTGGGCCTTGCGCGGCGCCTTGCGCCCGGCGGGCTTGCCGCCGGCGGGCGGCGTCGCGTCCGCGGGGCGCCGAGCGGGCTCCAGGGCGGTGGAGGAGCCGGGTCCGTACGACGACGGGCCGGAGCCGGTGGAGCCGAAGCCTGGACTGGTCTTGGGAATGTCCATGGACGTCGTCCTACCCGACGCGGAGCCGGGCTCGCTCGTCTTCGACGTTTCCGTGGTCGATCCCTCATCCAGGGAGCTCTTGGAACCCCGGGAGACGAGCCGGTCCTTGCTGCCGGCGGCGTCTCCGGTGGGGTCCGGCTTCTTGGGCGGCAGCCGGAGGTCCTGGACGGTGTCCTCGCTGCCGTCCTTCTTGGTGGCCAGGTCGATGACGGTCTCCTCCGCCCGATCGGCCGGCTCCGCCTCGTTGGCCTTGTCGTCGGTCTTCTTCACCGTCACCTCGTCGGTCGGCGGCCTGTTCGCGGCGCTGGTCTTCTTGCCCGGGCCGCTCTTGCCGCCCTTCCCGGTGGTACGCCCGGACTCCCCGTCGGCGCCCTTTCCGGCGTTGGCCGTCATATAACCTCCCCGGGGAGGCGACTCACGTCATGACGCGCCACGAGGCGTCTCACGCGTCGCTCCCCTCCCCGGACTCTGTGTCCGGCTCAGCCTCGGTGTCCTCGATGGACTCCACGTTCCTCGCGATGGCGACCACACTGTCCCCATCAGCGAGATTCATAAGGCGTACCCCCATCGTGGAGCGCCCAGACTGCTTGATCTCGGCCGCTCGTGTACGGATTACGCCACCGCTGGCAGTCATGGCGTACACCTCATCCTCGGGCCTGACCATGAGGGCACCGACCAGCCTGCCGCGATTCTCCACGATCTTAGCGGTCAGTACACCCTTCCCCCCACGACCGTGAACGGGGTATTGGTCGGCGGGGGTGCGCTTGGCGTATCCGCCCTCGGTGGCGACCAGCACGTCTTCGCCTTCGAGGACGACATGCATGTCGAGGACTTCCTGGCCATCGTCGAACCGCATGCCGATGACGCCGGCGGTGGCGCGGCCCATCGGGCGCAGGACGTCGTCGCGGGCGGGGAAGCGGATGGCCTGCGCGCCGCTGCTCACCATGAGCAGGTCGTCCTCGGGGGAGACCAGGCGGGCGGCGATGACCTCGTCACCCTCTTCGAGGTTGATCGCGATGAGGCCGGCGGACCGCGGCGAGTCGTACGCCGACAGGTCGGTCTTCTTGACACGGCCCTGCTTGGTGGCGAGGACGAGGTACGGGGCGACACCGTAGTCGCGCAGGTCGAGGACCTCGGCGATGCGCTCGTCGGGCTGGAACGCCAGCAGGTTGGCGACGTGCTGGCCGCGGCCGTCCCGGCCGGCCTCGGGCAGTTCGTACGCCTTGGCGCGGTAGACGCGGCCCTTGTTGGTGAAGAACAGGATCCAGTGGTGGGTCGTCGTCACGAAGAAGTGGTCGACGATGTCGTCCTGCTTGAGCTGCGCGCCGCGTACGCCCTTGCCGCCGCGCTTCTGCGCGCGGTACAGGTCGGTCTTGGTGCGCTTGGCGTAGCCGCCGCGGGTGATGGTGACGACGACGTCCTCTTCGGCGATGAGGTCTTCCATCGACACATCGCCCTCGAAGGGGATGATCTGGGTGCGGCGCTCGTCGCCGAACTTCTCGACGATGGTCTGCAGCTCGTCGCGGACGATCCCGCGCTGCCGCTCCGGCGAGGCGAGGATGTCGTTGTAGTCCGCGATCTCCGCCATGAGCTTGTCGTACTCATCGGTGATCTGCTGGCGCTCGAGGGCGGCCAGCTTGCGCAGCTGCATGTCGAGGATGGCCTGCGCCTGGATCTCGTCGATCTCCAGGAGCTGCATCAGGCCGTTCTGCGCCTCGGCCGCGGACGGCGAGCGCCGGATCAGCGCGATGACCTCTTCGATGCGGTCGAGGGCCTTGAGGAGGCCGCGCAGGATGTGGGCGCGCTCTTCGGCCTTGCGCAGCAGGAAGCGGGTGCGCCGGACGACGACGTCGACCTGGTGGTCGACCCAGTAGCGGACGAACTGGTCGAGGCGGAGCGTGCGGGGCACGCCGTCGACCAGCGCGAGCATGTTCGCGCCGAACGTCTCCTGCAGCTGGGTGTGCTTGTACAGGTTGTTGAGGACGACCTTGGCGACCGCGTCGCGCTTGAGCACGATGACGAGCCGCTGGCCGGTACGGCCGGAGGTCTCGTCCCGTACGTCGGCGACGCCGCTGATCTTGCCTTCCTTGACCTGCTCGGCGATCTTCAGCGCGAGGTTGTCGGGGTTGACCTGATACGGCAGCTCGGTGACGACCAGGCACGTACGACCCTGGATCTCCTCGACCTCGACGACCGCCCGCATCGTGATGAGGCCGCGGCCCGTACGGTAGGCCTCCTCGATGCCGCGGCGGCCGACGATCAGGCCGTGGGTCGGGAAGTCCGGGCCCTTGATCCGCTCGATCAGCGCGTCGAGGAGCGCCTCGTCGGTGGCCTCGAAGTTGTCGAGGTACCACTCGACGCCGGCCGTGACCTCGCGCAGGTTGTGCGGCGGGATGTTGGTGGCCATACCGACCGCGATGCCGGCCGAGCCGTTGACGAGGAGGTTCGGGAAGCGGCTGGGCAGGACCTCGGGCTCCTGGGAGCGCCCGTCGTAGTTCGGCGAGAAGTCGACGGTCTCCTTCTCGATGTCCCGCAGCATCTCCATGGCCAGCGGCGCCATCCGGCACTCGGTGTACCGCATGGCCGCGGCCGGGTCGTTGCCCGGCGAGCCGAAGTTGCCGTTGCCGTCGACCAGGGGGTACCGCATCGCCCACGGCTGCGCGAGGCGTACGACGGTGTCGTAGATCGAGGCGTCGCCGTGGGGGTGGTAGTTACCCATGACGTCACCGACGACGCGGGCGCACTTGAAGTAGCCGCGGTCGGGCCGGTACCCGCCGTCGTACATCGCGTACAGCACGCGCCGGTGCACGGGCTTGAGGCCGTCGCGCACCTCGGGCAGCGCCCGCGAGACGATGACCGACATCGCGTAGTCGAGATAGCTGCGCTGCATCTCGACCTGGATGTCGACCGGTTCGATCCGGTCGGCCGGGCCTTCCGGCGGCAAGGTAACGTCCGTCACCTGAGAACCTCTTCCGCTGTTGAGTCAATGGCCGGGCGGCACCGGGGATCGGCCCGGTGCCCGAGCGCCGGTCAGATGTCGAGGAAGCGCACGTCCTTGGCGTTGCGCTGGATGAACGAGCGCCGCGCCTCGACGTCCTCGCCCATGAGAACCGTGAACAGCTCGTCGGCCTGGGCGGCGTCGTCGAGCGTGACCTGGAGCAGAACGCGGTTGGCCGGGTCCATCGTGGTGTCCCACAGCTCGTTGGCGTTCATCTCGCCGAGGCCCTTGAACCGCTGCACGCCGTCGCGCGGGCGCGGGTCCCGCTTGCCGCCCGCGATGCCCGCCTCGATGACCGCGTCGCGTTCACGGTCGGAGTAGGCGTAGTCCGAGTCGTTGCCCCGCGCGTCCCACTTGATCTTGTAGAGCGGCGGCTGGGCGAGGTAGACGTGGCCGGCCTCGACGAGCGGCTTCATGAAGCGGAACAGCAGGGTCAGCAGCAGCGTGCGGATGTGCTGGCCGTCGACGTCGGCGTCGGCCATCAGGATGATCTTGTGGTACCGCAGCTTCTCGATGTCGAACTCGTCGTGGATGCCGGTGCCCAGGGCGGTGATCATCGCCTGGACCTCGTTGTTCTTCAGGACCCGGTCGATGCGGGCCTTCTCCACGTTGAGGATCTTGCCGCGGATCGGGAGGATCGCCTGGTGCATGGCGTCGCGGCCGCCCTTGGCCGAGCCGCCCGCCGAGTCGCCCTCCACGACGTAGATCTCGCACTTGGCCGGGTCGGTCGACTGGCAGTCCGACAGCTTGCCGGGCAGCGAGGTCGACTCCAGCAGGCTCTTGCGGCGCGTCAGGTCGCGCGCCTGCCGGGCGGCGATCCGGGCGCGGGCCGCCTGCGTGGCCTTGTTGACGACCTCCTTGGCCTCACCGGGGTTGCGGTCCAGCCAGTCGCGGAAGTTCTCGTACATCGCGCGCTGCACGAAGGACCGCGCCTCGGTGTTGCCGAGCTTGGTCTTGGTCTGGCCCTCGAACTGCGGGTCGGCCAGCTTGATCGAGATGATCGCCGTGAGGCCCTCGCGGACGTCCTCACCGGCGAGGTTGTCGTCCTTGCCCTCGCGCAGGAGCTTCTGCTCGCGCGCGTACTTGTTGACGACGGTCGTCAGCGCGGCGCGGAAGCCCTCCTCGTGCGTGCCGCCCTCCGCCGTGTTGATCGTGTTGGCGAAGGTGTGCACGGACTCGGAGTACGCCCCGCTCCACTGCATCGCGACCTCGACCGACATGCCGTCGGTCTCCTCGCTGAACGCGATGACCGACTGGTGGACGGTCTCCTTCTTCGCGTTGATGTAGCGGACGAAGTCCTCGATGCCGCCCTCGTAGCGGTACGCGACCACGCGCGGCTCGCCGTTGATGTGCTCCGGCCGCTCGTCGCGCAGGGTGATGGACAGGCCCCGGTTGAGGAACGCCATCTCCTGCATGCGCCGGCTGAGCGTCTCGAAGTTCCACTCGAGCGTCTCGAAGATCGACCCGTCCGGCCAGAAGGTGATCGTGGTGCCGGTCTCGTCGGTCGGCTCGCCCTTCTGCAGCGGACCCTCGGCGCCCTGCCAGGTGTAGGACTGCCGCCACACGTGACCGTCGGTGCGCACCTCGGCGTCCAGCCGGGTGGACAGGGCGTTCACCACGGCCGAGCCCACACCGTGCAGACCACCGGAGACGGCGTACGACTTGCTGTCGAACTTGCCGCCCGCGTGCAGCGTGGTGAGGACCAACTCGATGGCCGGTCGCTTCTCCACCGGGTGCTCGCCGACGGGGATGCCGCGGCCGTTGTCCTGGACCCGGACGCCGCCGTCGGGCAGCAGCGTCACCTCGATGGTGTCGGCGTAGCCCGCCAGCGCCTCGTCGACCGAGTTGTCCACGATCTCGTAGACGAGGTGGTGGAGACCGCGCTCTCCGGTGGAACCGATGTACATGCCCGGGCGCTTGCGAACCGCCTCAAGGCCTTCTAGGACAGTGATCGAGCTAGCGTCGTACGCCAAGTGGAGATCCTCCTGCCGGAGGACACGCGCCGCGCAGCTCCCCGTATACACAAGCAGGGCGCCCGATCCACGGGCGGCCCGCAACGGCGATCGTGTCCTGTATCCGGCCTCCATTCTATCCGTCCCGGACCCGTTCTTGGGCCATGTAGGGCGTTCTCAGCCCGCACAAGCGACGAACAGAGTCGCCCGGAAGTCCCCCTACCGGTCCCGGGGGGTCACGAGGCGTACGGACGACGAAAACGAATCACCCCCGGCCGCGCAAGCCCACGCCCACAGCCTGTGGACAACGGCGCCTCACGGGGTACGGCGGCGGCCGCCGGTCACCCGCAGCCGGCCCGTCCCGCGCGGCCCCGACGAGGGGCCGATGACCTTCACCCGCTGGACGGTGCCGTGCCCGAGCTCCTCGTTGAGCCGCTTCACCAGCGGTCCGGACAGCAGGCGCAGCTGCGCCGCCCAGGTGTTCGAGTCGGCCGCCACGACGAGGATCCCGTCCTCGAACGTCTGCGGCTCGGTGTGCTCGGCCAGCTCCGGCCCCACGATCTGCGGCCAGCGCCCGAACACGCCGCCGACCGCGGCGCGCTCCTGCCAGCCGCGGGCTGCGAGGAGCTCCCGGATGGCCGGGCCGAACGCCGTCGGGTCGCCGCCGCGCCGGCCGCCCTCCCGGCCGCCGCGCGGCGCACGCTTCTTCCGCGTCTGCCCGGGCTGGGCGCCGCGCGCCTTCGCGTCGGCCTTGGCCTGCGCGAGGGCCTCCCGGGCCAGCTCGATCCCCGACTTCGGTTTTTCCACAGGCTGTGGATCTCGCTGGTCATCGGACACGGGTGACCTCCCCACTCGCGACCTCGTACGTCGCGCCGCTGAGCCGTTCGGGTACGTCTTCGGGGACCGCCGCGGTGATCAGCACCTGTTCGGCCTGGGCCACCAGATCGGCCAGCCGGGTACGGCGCCCGGAGTCGAGCTCGGCGAAGACGTCGTCCAGGATCAGCACCGGGTCGTCGCCGTCGGCGCGCAGCAGCTCGTACGACGCGAGGCGCAGCGCGAGCGCGAACGACCAGGACTCGCCGTGGCTGGCGTAGCCGCGCGCCGGCAGGTCGCCGAGCTTGAGCATCAGCTCGTCCCGGTGCGGGCCGACCAGGCTCACCCCCCGCTCGAGCTCGTTCTTGCGCGACTCCGCCATGCCCGTCAACAGGGCCTCGGCGAGTTGTGCACGGTCTGTGGACAACTCCGGTAGAGACGCGGACGCGCGGTACTCCAGGTCGGCCGCGCCGCCGGGGGCCAGCGCGGCGTACGCCTTGGCGACCAGCGGGCCGAGCGCCGCGACCAGCTCGAGACGGGCGCCGAGGAGCTCGGCGCCCGTACGCGCGAGGTGGGTGTCCCACACGTCGAGGGTGCTCAGCACCTCCGGACCGGGCGCCCGGCGGTGCTGGGCGGCGGATTTCAACAGGGCGTTGCGCTGCTTGAGGACACGGTCGTAGTCCGAGCGCACCGCCGCGAACCGCGGGGCGCGCACGGTCAGCAGCTCGTCGAGGAACCGGCGGCGCTCCCCGGGATCGCCCTTGACCAGGACCAGGTCCTCGGGCGCGAACAGGACGGTCCGCAGCATCCCCAGCACCTCGCGGGGGCGCTGGACGGGCGACCGGTTCAGCCGGGCGCGGTTGGCCCGGCCCGGATTGATCTCCAGCTCGATCAACGCCTTGCGCTCGTCCCGGACGACCCCGGCCCGTACGATCGCGCGCGGCGCGCCGTGCCTGACCAGCGGTGCGTCTGTGGACACGCGATGGCTGCCGTGCAGCGCGACGTAGCCGATCGCCTCGACGAGGTTCGTCTTGCCCTGGCCGTTCGGGCCCAGGAAGGCGCTGATCCCCGGGTCGAGGGCGATCTCCGCGGACTCGTACGACCGGAAGTCCTGCAGCGCGAGGTGGGCGACGTACACCCAGACGAGGGTAGGCCCTGTGGACGCTCCCCGCTGCCCGGCCGCACACCGGCCCCGCCGGGCACGGGTGCGGCCTGGACGACACGGTCGTCCCGGCACCGCGGGGAGACCCCGGTCGCTACCAGGGCTCCAGAACCGCCGTCCCCAGAACGGGCCGAATTTTCCACAGCCCTGTGGATGACCGGGGACGGACACGCCCCGGAGCACCGGGGCGCGGGGCCGCGCCCGTCCACAGGGCCTCGGCGACCCGTGGGACCACGACGGGGCTCAGGACTGCGGCGGGGCGACGTCCGCGCCGGGGGAGTCGGCGCCCTTCAGCGTCTCCACCGCGTGGCCGCCGAACTGGTTGCGCAGCGCGGCGATCATCTTCATCGCCGGCGAGTCGTCCTGCCGCGAGGCGAACCGCGCGAACAGCGACGCGGTGATGACGGGCAGCGGCACCGCGAGGTCCACGGCCGCCTGCACCGTCCACCGGCCCTCGCCGGAGTCCTGTGCATAACCCTTGAGGTGGGCCAGCTCCGGGTCCTCCTTCAGCGCGCGGTCGGCCAGGTCGAGCAGCCAGGACCGGATGACCGTGCCCTCGCGCCAGCTGCGGAAGGTCTCCGGGACGTTGTTGACGACGCCGCTGGCCTCGAGCAGCTCCCAGCCCTCCGCGAAGGCCTGCATCATGCCGTACTCGATGCCGTTGTGGACCATCTTGGCGAAGTGCCCGGCCCCGACGGCGCCCGCGTGCACGAAGCCGTACTCGCCCTCGGGCTTGAGCGCCTCGAAGATCGGCATGAGCTGCTTGACGTTCTCGTCGCTGCCGCCGACCATCAGCGCGTAGCCGTTCTGCAGGCCCCAGACGCCGCCGCTGACGCCGGCGTCGACGAAGCCGATGCCGCGCTCGGCCAGCAGCTCCGCGTGCTTCTGGTCGTCCTGGTAGTACGAGTTCCCGCCGTCGATCACGACGTCGCCCGCCTCGAGCAGCTCGCCGAGCCGGTCGACCGTCTCCCGGGTCGGGCCGCCGGCGGGGACCATGACCCATACCGCCCGTGGGGCGCTCAGCCGCTGGACGAGCTCCTCCAGCGAGCCGACGTCGCTGACCGCCGGGTCACGGTCATAGCCGACGACCGTGTGCCCGGCCTGCTTGATCCGCTTGGCCATATTGCCGCCCATGCGGCCGAGCCCGATCATCCCGAGTTCCATGAACATCTCCTCAGATGGCGCTCTGTGTCCGTCTGAGCCTAGTTACCCCTGAGATTCAGCTTGACAGCCGGATGGGCATGATCAGATAGCGGTAGTCCGGATCGCCGTCGTCGGCGGGCTTACCGGTGATGACCGCGGGCTTCGTCGAGGTCGTCATGGCCAGCCGGGCGACGTCCGACCCGATCGCGCTGAGGCCGTCGAGCAGGAAGTTCGGGTTGAACGCGATGTCGATGTCCTGACCGTCCAGCGACGCGCCCAGAACTTCCACAGCCTGTGCATCGTCGCCGCTGCCCGCCTCGAGCACGACCTCGTCCTGCCGGAACGACAGGCGGACGGGGGTGTTCTTCTCCGCGACCAGGCCCACGCGCTTCACGGCCTCGGCGAACGGACCCGTCTGGATCTCCGCCACGGCCGAGGTCTCCTTCGGCCACAGCGACTGGTACTTCACGAACTCCGCGTCGAGCAGGCGGGTCGTCGTACGGCGGCCGCCGCCCTCGAAGCCGATCATGCCCTCGCCGCTGCCACCGGCCGCCAGCGCGATCGAGACCTCCGCGCCCGAGGTGAGGGACTTGGCGGTGTCCGAGAGCGTCTTGGCGGGCACGAGGGCGACCGCGGAGATGTCGGGCCGCTCCGGCTGCCAGCGGAGCGTACGGACCGCGAGACGGTACCGGTCGGTGGAGGCCAGGGTCACGGTCTCGCCCTCGATCTCCACACGCACACCGGTGAGCATGGGGAGGGTGTCGTCGCGGCCCGCGGCGATCGCGACCTGGGAGACGGCGGCGGCGAACGCGTCGCTGCCGATGGTGCCCGCGGCCGGCGGCATCGCCGGGAGGCTCGGGTAGTCCTCCACAGGCATGGTGAGGAGTGTGAACTTCGCCGAGCCGCACTTCAGCGTGACCTTGGCCCCGTCGGTGGTGATCTCGACGGGGGCGGCGGGCAGGCTGCGGCAGATCTCGGCGAGCAGCCGGCCCGACACCAGCGCGGTGCCCGGCTCGTCGGCGTCGATGTCCATCGTCATCTGCGCCGAGACCTCGTAGTCGAACGAGGACAGCTTCAGTTGGTCGCCGGCCTCGATGAGCATCCCGGCCAGGACCGGCACGGGCGGCCGGACCGGCAGCGAACGCGCGGTCCAGGCAACGGCGTCGGCGAGAACGTCTCTCTCGATGCGGAACTTCACTTTGGACCGTCTCCTGAGGTTTTGATCACCTTGTGTGGTGGAACTTAAGAAACCGTACGGGGCGGGCCGGTGGGCCCGCATGCCCCTCTACGTTTTGACTTTCTTTCTTTGTAGATACAAGGAGAGTCATCGTCATAGGGACCGTGGATACTGTGGAGAAGCCTAGTCTCCGCAGGTCAGACCCCGTTTTCGTATCCACTGCGGGTGTGCATCACCCCTGTGGATCCAGTGGATGGCTGGGGATGACGAGAATCCATCCCCACCTCGTCCACCGTCCGTCCCCATCTCATCCACCGATTCACCCCCCTGTTCCACAGGGTTGTCCACCGTCATCCATCCACAGGTTTTTCCCCACCCTGTGTAATCCACGATCTCGGGATAACCCCTGTGCATCTCCTGTGGACGCCTGTGGACCGCTGGGGACAAGCGAGGCGCCCGGTGGACGACCGCTGGGGACAACTCACGCCCCCCCGTTGCGGGCCTGCTGCTTGATGCGGTTCGTCAGCTCGGTGACCTGGTTGTAGATCGGCCGCTTCTCCGCCATCAGCTTGCGGATCTTCTTCTCCGCGTGCATGACCGTCGTATGGTCGCGGCCGCCGAACTGCTGCCCGATCTTCGGCAGCGACAGGTCGGTGAGCTCCCGGCACAGGTACATCGCGATCTGCCGGGCGGTCACCAGCACCCGCGAGCGCGACGGCCCGCACAGCTGCTCCATGTCGATCCCGAAGTACGTCGCCGTCTGCGCCATGATCGTCGCCGCGGTGATCTCGGGGCCGCTGTCGTTGGGGATGAGGTCCTTCAGCACGATCTCGGCGAGCTGCAGGTCCACCGACTGGCGGTTCAGGCTGGCGAACGCCGTCACGCGGATCAGCGCCCCCTCCAGCTCCCGGATGTTCGTCGAGATCTTCGAGGCGATGTACTCCAGCACCTCCGGCGGCGCGACCAGGCCCTCCTGCACCGCCTTCTTGCGCAGGATCGCGATGCGGGTCTCCAGCTCGGGCGGCTGCACGTCCGTGATCAACCCCCACTCGAAGCGGTTGCGGAGCCGGTCCTCCAGCGTCACCAACTGCTTGGGCGCGCGGTCGCTGGAGATCACGATCTGCTTGTTCGCGTTGTGGAGGGTGTTGAAGGTGTGGAAGAACTCCTCCTGCGTCTGCTCCTTGTTCTCCAGGAACTGGATGTCGTCGACGAGGAGGATGTCGACGTCCCGGTAGCGGCGGCGGAAGTTGTCGGCCTTGCCGTCCCGGATCGCGTTGATGAAGTCGTTGGTGAACTCCTCGGAGCTGACGTACCGCACCCGCGCCCCGTTGAACAGGCTCTGCGCGTAGTGGCCGATGGCGTGCAGCATGTGCGTCTTGCCCAGGCCGGAGTCCCCGTAGATGAACAGCGGGTTGTACGCCTTGGCCGGAGCCTCTGCCACCGCCACGGCCGCCGCGTGCGCGAACCGGTTGGACGAGCCGATGACGAACGTGTCGAAGGTGTACTTCGGGTTCAGCCGCGCGGGCTCACTCGTCTTCTCGGCCGGGTCCGACGACGGCCGGGACTGCCAGCCGCCACCGGGCACCGAGCCGGGGGTCGGCACGAAGGGGTCGCGCCGGCCCGGAACGTTCGGCAGGCCCTGCTGGTCGGGGCGGCGCTGCTGGTCCTGCGGGTACGGGCCGCCTGGACCGCCCGGCGCGCCGTACTGGTCGCGGTAGGTCTCGCCGCGATACGGGTCGCCGCCGCCGTACTGCTGGTCCGGGCGGTACCGGTCGGAGCCGTACCGATCACCGCCGTACTGGTCGCCGCCGTACGAGCCGGGCCCTCGGTCCCCGTATCCGCCCACTCCCGGACCGGGGACGCCCGGGTCGCCATATCCGCCCGCTCCCGGACCGGCGGCGCCCGGGTCGCCGTACCCGCCGATGTTCGGTCCGGCGGAGGCCGGGGCGTTCGAGTCGCCGTACGAGCCCGGGCCCGGGTCGCCGTACGGACCGGCGCCCGGATCACCGTACGGGCCGGGGTCGCCGGCCGGTCCGCGCTGCGGCGCGGTGGAGAACCGTGGACCTTCGAGGCGGTAGCCGCCGGAGCCGTGGGACGGCTGCTCGTGATCGGTCTCCGGCTCCGCGGGAACCTGGCGCTCGGCGGAAGGCGACGGGTCCGGCTGCACCGTGACCACCACCCGGATCTCCCGGCCGAGCTGGGCGGACAGCACCTCGGTGATGAACGGGTGGAGGCGGTTCTCCAGCACCTCTTTGGCGAACTCGTTCGGCGTCGCGAGCAGCGCCGTATCCTCGACCAGGGCCAGCGGCCGGGTCATGGAGAGCCAGGCGCGATGCTGCGGGGGCAGATCGGCGGGCAGGGCCTCCAGGGCCCTCGTCCACACGAGCGCAAGATCCAGCCCGTCCATATCCTGGTTCCCTCCCTCGAAGCGGCCGGCGCCCCGGTAGTGGGCGTTAGTCCTCCCGCGAAACGTCAGACGAACACTCTCTCACGCGTCATCCACAGGGTTGTCCACAACTTGTGCACAAGCCCCGGCGTCATTGGGGATATGTGTGTTCGGTTTGACCGGAGGGCGGCGCAGAACGTAACGTACGACGGTCGAGTCGCATCGACGGCGGTGCTGCGCGCCCGCAGGTCGCCGGTCCCTCGCATGTCCGCGAGTCACGGCGCCCGATGCGACATCAGCACATTGACCGCAGCACCCCACTGGAGTCTCGAGTGAGCAAGCGTACGTACCAGCCGAACAACCGTCGCCGGCACAAGAAGCACGGCTTCCGGCTTCGCATGCGCACCCGGGCGGGGCGCGCGATCCTGTCGTCGCGCCGCCGCAAGGGCCGCGCCCAAGTCGCGGTCTGAGCAGCGGCGGCTGTGCTGCCGTCCGGACACCGGATGCGGCGGCGAGAAGAGTTCACCTCGGCCGTTCGGCGCGGCGATCGTGCCGGACGGCCTAATCTCGTTCTGCACCTGCAGTTCCGGGATGACGTCGACGAACCCGCCCGAATCGGTTTCACCGTCGGCCGCCAGGTCGGTGTCGCGGTCGTCCGCAACAAGGTTCGTCGCAGACTCCGGCATATCGCGCGAGAACACCTGCATCGGCTCGCACCGGGTAGCCTGCTTGTCGTGCGGGCCAACGCGAAGGCGGCGACCGCACGCCACGAGGAACTCGCCGCGGATCTCGACGCGGCACTCGACCGGCTCCTGCGGCGACAGGTCAAGAGGCGGACATGACGGACAAGCCGACGCTCGCGGCTCGGGCCCTGATAGTGCCCATCGTCTTCTATCGTCGGTTCATCAGCCCGCTTCTCGGCCCGGTCTGCCGCTACCAGCCGACCTGCAGCGCCTACGCCCTAGAGGCGCTTCGCACCCACGGCGCCCTCCGCGGAGGCTGGCTCGCGGTGCGTCGAATCGCCCGCTGCCACCCCTTCCACGCCGGCGGATACGACCCCGTCCCGCCGCGGAAGGGCCGAGCACCACAAGACCTCACGCCGCGCGAGAGCGGCACTGTTTCGGAGAGCACATAGGAGCCAGCCGGTGAGTCTCAGCTTCCTCAGTCCGCTGTTCGAGGCCGTAGCGTGGGTGATCGTACAGATCCACGCCGGCCTGAGCCTGATCTTCCCGGCGGACAGCGGATGGGCGTGGGGCCTGTCGATCTTCCTGCTGACCGTCCTCATGCGGATCATCATCTTCCCGCTGTTCGTGAAGCAGATCCACGCGTCCCGCAAGATGCAGGAACTGCAGCCGCAGGTCCAGGCGCTGCGCAAGAAGTACAAGAAGGACAAGCAGCGCCTCAACCAGGAGATGATGAAGCTCTACCAGGAGGCGGGCGCCAACCCGCTGTCCGGGTGCCTTCCGCTGGTGGTGCAGTTCCCCATCTTCATCTCGCTGTACAACGTGCTGCGCGCGATCTCCACGACCAAGCCGGGCCAGTCGAAGTACGGCATCTCGGCCGATCTGATCGCCAGCGCTCAGCACGCCCACATCTTCGGCGCGCACATCCCGTCGACGTTCAAGGACGCCTTCTCCAGCGGACACGTGGGCGCGATGGTCGTCACCGGCCTGGCCGTGGTGATCAGCTCGACCACCACCTTCTTCACGATGAAGTCCAGCGTCGGCCGGTCGATGCAGACGATGACCGCCGACAACCCGATGATGGCGTCGCAGAAGTACCTGGTGTACCTCTCGCCGCTGTTCGGACTCTTCGGCCTCACGCTGCCGCTGGGCGTTCTGATCTACTGGGTCACCACCAACTCCTGGACTCTGGCCCAGTCGCACTACGTGTACAAGAAGTACCCGATGCCGACGCCCGACGCTCAGGGCAACGGCACCGCCGCCACCGCCAAGCCGGGTGCCAAGCCGGCCGCCGGGGCCAAGGCCGGGACCGCCAAGGCCGGCGCCGCGAAGACCTCCCGTACCGCCGTCAAGAACGGTGCGGTGAAGCCCGCGACCGGCAGCGCGCTCGTGGGTAAGGCGAAGAACAAGGAGGAGGCCGCGGCGGAGGAGCCGGTGGACGACACGCCGAAGGTCGAACGCCACCAGCCGACACGCCAGTCGCGGAGCAAGCGGAAGCGATAGCGTGATTTCCCAGTCCAGCCGCAGCACGCAAGAGGAGCCCGGAGTGAGCCAAGCCGAAGCCGAGACCGCGGAGACCGTGAAGGTCGACATCAAGGCGCTCGAGCAGGAAGGCGAAATCGCGGCGGATTACATCGAGGGCCTGCTGGACATCGCCGACCTCGACGGCGACATCGACATGGACGTCGAGGGCGAGCGGGCCCTGGTGTCCGTCGTCGGCGCCACCCTGGACGAGCTGGTCGGACGCAAGGGCGAGGTGCTGGAGGCCCTCCAGGAGCTGACCCGCCTGGCGGTGCACCGCCGCACGGGCGAGCGGAGCCGGCTCATGCTCGACGTCGGCGGCTTCCGCGAGCGCCGCCGGTCGGAGCTGTCCAAGCTCGGCACCGAGGTCGGTGAAGAGGTGAAGCGCACCGGCGAGCCGAAGGCCCTGTCGCCGATGACGCCGTTCGAGCGCAAGGTCGTCCACGACACGATCGCCGCCCTGGGGCTGCGCAGCGAGTCGGAGGGCGAGGAGCCCAACCGGTACGTCGTCGTCTACGCCGAATAACCCGGACGACCGCCGCCGCACGGCCGAGCGGGCACCGACCCGTCGCGCCGACCGTGAGCAGAACGGCCCCGCCACTCAGGGAGTGGCGGGGCCGTTGCTCGTTCTGACGGTGTGGCCGGTCAGCCCACGGCGGATCGTGTCGGCTTATTCCGGCTCATACCTCGTGACGTTGCGACCTCCCGAAACCGGCCGCGGGCGAACCGGCGACTCCGCGCGCTGCGCAGGCTCCTGGACGACGACCGTGGGCCGCTCCTCCTCCCGGGTCACGAAGACCGGATCGTCCTCGACGATCTGCGCGACCTGCCGGCGGCGACGCGGACGCGTGTAGGCGAACGTGATGGCCAGCCACGCGGCGCCGACGAACATCAGGATCCATCCGATCATCTGGATGTCGATCCCGCTGACGTGGAAATTGAAGGCGAAGGCGAGGATCGCTCCGATCGCGATGAACGCCAGGCCTGTTCCGATGCCCATCTGAGACGGCTCCTTCCGGGGATGGATCGGCCAGCGGGAGTCGTACCCGACCCACGGGAGATATGCACAGGGCCGAGATTTCCTTGTGGGGAGGGTGGGTCGACCGGTGAAACGCCTGTTCCTCCCACTATCGGACAGAATGCCCCGATCGCCGTGCGTGGGGTACGGCCACGCGCCGGGCGGGCGTCCGGGGCCACCGGGAGCGCTCTGGCGGTTCAGCCGAGCTCGCGAGCACGGCCACCGGGAGCGCTCTGGTGGCTTCGCCGCGTTCGCGAGTACGGCCACGGGAAGCGCTTTGCGGCCTCCGCCGCGCTCTTGAACACGGCCATCGAGGGCGGTTCGCGGCCTCTGTCGGGTTCGCGGGTAGGGCCGACGTGGCGGACGCGGGCCTGGCCGCGCGGGTCGGCGTTTCCGGGAGGCCATGCGATGTGGAAGCATTCCATCACTGTGGGGACCCATACCAAGTTTCTGAGCCGCTAGCCATGGCACTACTTCCTGCGCCGTCGATCGCTCGCGAGATCTTCGCCGACGCGCTGCCTTCCGCCGAGAGATACGCCGAGTTCCTCGCCGGTCCCGGAGTCGAACGCGGGCTTATCGGGCCGCGGGAGGTCGATCGCCTGTGGGAGCGGCACCTGCTCAACTGCGCCGTGATGGCGGAGGTGATCCCGGCCGACGCGACCGTCGTCGACATCGGCTCGGGCGCCGGGCTGCCGGGACTCGTGCTGGCCATCGCCCGTCCGGACCTGTCGGTGACGCTCCTCGAACCGCTCCTTCGCCGGACCGTGTTCCTGCAGGAGTGCGTCGACCTTCTCGGGCTGCCGAACGTCGAGGTACGCCGGGCCCGGGCGGAGGAGGCCGCCGACGAGTTCGCCGTCGACGTCGTCACGGCGCGCGCGGTGGCGCCGCTGGAGCGGCTGGCGGGCTGGGCGCTGCCTCTGCTGCGGCCGGGTGGTGAGCTGCTGGCGCTGAAGGGTGAGCGCGCGGCGGCGGAACTCGAGCAGGCGAGCGCGATTCTGAGTGAATTCGGCGTTCGCGACGCAGAGGTCCTCCAGGTGGGTCACGGTAAAGTCGAGCCTCCGACGACGATCGTCCGTGTTGTCGCCGGCAAGGCTCCGCAGCCTTCGGGGAGACGGACGAGTTCTCGTCGCGGCGGGCGCCGGCGCGGCGAACGGAAGAGGTGACGAGCCTTGACGACAGCAGAGGGCTTGGGCTGGCCGGACCGCGCGGGAGCGTCTCCACGACAATCGTCGGGACTCGGCTGGCCGGGCGCGTCGGCGGTCGCGCCTCCGTCCACGGCGGTGACCGGGGATCCGGGGCCGCCGGCGGCGCCGACCACGACGGCGGCGTCCTCCGCCGCATCGTCGGCCGTGGCTCCTCCCGCTCAGGCCGGGCCGGCGTCGGTGGCATCGGCCACGGCGCCGCAGGCGGCCCCGGTGCCGGCGGCGGCAGCACCGGCCGCCGCGCCCCCGGAGACGCCGGCCTCGCCGGCGGCGCCTTCCGAGGCGGCCACTGTCTCCGAGTCCGAGGGGCAGGCGGTCCGGGAAGCCGTCACGGAAGCCCCGTCCGCTGCCGATCCTGTCAATGAGACGTCGCAACGTGTCCCGGTCCATGGGGAGTCGAAGTTGGTAAGTGAGGCGCTTAAGTCGGCCGATGTTTCACGTGAAACAGCGCGGCCGATGGTGCGGGCGACTGCGGCCGCGTTCAAGGCGGTTGCCAAGCGGGATGAGAAGGAGTGGCCGAGACCGCCTAAGTGCCGCATCATCACGATCGCCAACCAGAAGGGCGGCGTCGGCAAGACGACCAGCACCGTGAACTTGGCGGCCGCGTTGGCGATGCACGGCTCACGGGTGCTGGTGATCGACCTCGACCCTCAGGGGAACGCGTCGACCGCACTGGGCGTCGAGCATCACGCGGACATCCCGTCCGTGTATCACGTCATCCTTGAAGGCGGGCCGTTCGAGGACATCGTCGTTCCGGCCGAAGGGCTGCCGAATCTCTACTGCGCGCCGGCCACCTTGCATCTCGCGGGCGCTGAGGTCGACCTCGTACCGATGGTGGCGCGAGAGGGCCGGTTGCGCCGCGCGCTGGAGGCGTACGACACCGGCAAGTTCGACTACGTCCTCATCGACTGCCCGCCGTCGCTCGGCCTGCTCACCGTCAACGCCCTGACGGGCGCCGACGAGCTGCTCATCCCGATCCAGACGGAGTACTACGCCCTGGAGGGGCTCACGCAGCTCCTGCACACGGTGGACCTCGTCAGGCAGCACCTCAATCCGAACCTCGCCGTGTCGACGATCCTCCTGACGATGTACGACGCGCGGACCCGGCTGGCGGCACAGGTCGCGGACGAGGTGCGGAGCCACTTCGGGGAGCTCGTCCTGAGCACGGTCATCCCCCGGAGCGTCCGGGTCTCCGAAGCGCCCAGCTACGGCGAGTCGGTGCTGACCTACGACCCGAGTTCCAGCGGTGCGCTGGCTTACACGGAGGCGGCCCGTGAGATGGCCTACCGGGGCGCGGAGGCCGGCGAATGACGAGCCGCAGGGCACCGGGGCGCGTTAGGGCCTCGGTCGCGATGGGTGATGCTTCACAGGGACGCAGTGCTGAGGAAGGTACGAAGTGAGCCAGCCACGCCGGGGTCTGGGTAAGGGACTGGGCTCGTTGATCCCGACGGCGCCCGCACAGCCGGCGTCGCCGCCGACCGGGGCCGCCGACTCGGGTCCGCTCGACGGTGCGCCCCAGCCGCAGGCGGTGGCGGGCGCGCACTTCGCCGAGCTGTCGCTCGCGGAGATCACTCCGAACCCGCGGCAGCCACGGAGCACGTTCGACGAAGTGGCGTTGGAGGAGCTCGCCGCCTCGATCAAAATCGTGGGCCTGCTCCAGCCGGTCGTCGTCCGCGAGGTCGGCCCGAACCGCTACGAGCTCATCATGGGCGAGCGGCGGCTACGCGCTTCCAAGCTGGCGGAGCTGGAGAAGATCCCGGCGATCGTCCGGGACACCGGCGACGACGACCTGCTGCGCGACGCCCTCATGGAGAACCTCCACCGGCAGCAGCTCAACGCGCTGGAGGAGGCCGCCGCGTACCGACAGCTGCTCGACGACTTCGGCGCGACGCACGAGGAGCTGGCCGCCCGGATCGGGCGTTCCCGGCCGCACATCACCAACACCCTGCGGCTGCTGAACCTGCCGCCCGTCGTCCAGCGGCGCGTCGCCGCCGGGGTCCTCAGCGCCGGCCACGCGCGAGCGCTCCTCGGCCTGGAGAGCGCCGAACAGCAGGAGTACCTGGCGAAGCGGATCGTCGAAGAGGGCCTCTCGGTCCGGGCCGTCGAAGAGCTGATCACCCTGGGAGAGGGCGGGGAGACGAAGAAGGCGACCCGGCGCAAGGCGCCGAGCGGGCCGGAGAACCCTCGTATCAGGGAGCTCGCCTCCGAGCTCTCGGAGCTCTACGAGACCAAGGTGCGCGTCGACGTCGGCCAGCGCAAGGGAAAGATCGTGGTGGAGTTCGCCACGCTCGAGGACCTCGAGCGGATCGTCGACGCGATGACGCCGGGCAATCACCCACCCGCATAGCTCCGTCCGGACGGATGGTTTCACGTGAAACACCGGCCATCCGTTCCGGCAGCGGTGGATCGAACCGTAGCTCTAAGCTCCTGCTGAGCGGGAATAGGTCTCGGGGAATGAAGGCGCTCCGCCCGAGAAGGGGGCCTGGCCGGTGTCGCGTCGTCTGGTGAATATCACGCTCGACAATCTTGATGATCTGCCATCGCGGTGTCGCAGCTGCGTGTTCTGGGAGCTCGATCCGGTGAGCAAACAGCGAGCCGAGGACTGCGGTAACACGGAGCTGGAGAAGGAGGCGTGGATCTCCGCCACGCTCCTCGAATGGGGGAGCTGCGGCAAGATCGTGTACGTCGACGGAGTGCCCGCGGGCTACGTCCTGTTCGCGCCGCCGCTGTACGTGCCGCGTTCCGTCGCCTTCCCGACGAGCCCCGCGAGCGCGGACGCCGCTCTCCTGATGACCGCGTACATCCTGCCCGAGTTCCAGGGCGGCGGGCTCGGGCGGATGCTCGTCCAGGGGATGGCCAAGGACCTGACCCGGCGGGGTATTCGGGCGATCGAGGCGTTCGGCGATCTCAAGTGGGAGAAGCCCGGCTGCGTCCTGCCGGCCGAGTACATGCTGGCGGTCGGTTTCAAGACCGTGCGGCCGCACCACCGGTTCCCGCGCCTGCGGCTCGAGCTCAAGTCCGCCATTTCCTGGCGGGAGGACGTCGAGGTCGCCCTAGAACGGCTCCTCGGCTCCATGTCCCCGGAAGGCGCCCTCCGACCCGTCTGACGGCGTCTCAGGCCCGCCACCCGCTCCTGACGGCGAGGCGAGGGCGGCCCCGCCGAGCGCTGCGCGGGGCCGGCCGATCGACGAGCGCGCTGCAGCAGCCGCCGCCCGGTGCCCACGCCCACATCCGACATCCAGTGCTCGCCGCCTAGCGCCGGCGTGGCCGAGGTGGATACGCCGAGCGCCGTGTGGCGACCGTCCGCCGTCGGCAGCCAGGCCGCCCACCTATACAGGCGGTCCTCGCCGGACTGCGCGACGGCCTGGCCGCAGCCATCGGTCATGCCGAGGTACGCCCGCGGGGACGGACTCGGTCGACCGGGAGCTCGCGCGCGGCCGGCCGCCGGCGAGTCGATGACCTAGTGCGGTGACCACATACCTTCACCGGCTGTTTAGTCTCTTGGCGTGGCAACGCAGGATTTGGAGTCCATCGTCGGCGGTCTGCTCGCCCTTCCTTTTCCGCCGAACGAGACGCAACAAGGAGACGGTGCCAGCGGACCGGGCTACCACGTGCGCGTCCTACGGGCCAGCCAGGGCTTTTGGGAGGACCGTAGTGAAGAGACCGTTGAAGCGGCCGAGAAAGAGATCGACGCCGCTTTCCAGGCGCTGGTAGCGGCGCTGACGGCGCGCTGGGGCGGACCCGAGGCGATCGATCTGGAGCCCTACCTGTGGAGTGAGGACCCGGTTCCGGAACCGATCAGCTCGTTGTGTCAGCTCAGCGGCGAGATGCTCGTCTGGCGACAGCCGGACGCCACCCGGTGGGTCGCGGTCACCGTCGGGCAAGGCGATCCGGAATTTCCCATCGAGTTGCTGGCGGCGGTCGGTGAGGCGTCCATCCCATAGCGCGGTGACCAGAACCGTCCACCGTGGTGTGAACACGCCGCCTTGGGGCGTGGGCGGCCGACGCCGACGCCGACGCCGACGCCATGATGATCATCGAAATGCGGATGAGACGGCGGTGCGCAAGGCGACACGCCGCCCGATTGCAGATCAACTCGCCCGGCAGCGGCCCATGGAGCAGATCGGAGAGCCTGCCCAGCGCCAGATGGGCATAATGGGGCCTGAGAGGGCGCTGAGGCGATCAACCCCCCGGATCGGCCCCATCACACCAGGACGGCGGCGATCGCCCGCCAGCGGGGCTGTGGCGAGTTTCCGCAGGCTAGGGGCATGAAATGGCGGTGGCCCCGTGCTTTCGCACGGGGCCACCGCCGTCCAGGCCGCGGGAGGCCGGGAAAATCCGGGATCAGGCGCCGATTTTGGGAACGGAGGAGAAATCCTGCGGCGTCAGCTCCGCGAGTCCCTCGTCCTGCAGCCAGCGCTCCGCGTCGATGGCCGCCGCGGCACCGGTGCCGGCCGCGGTGATCGCCTGGCGGTAGCGGTGGTCGACGACGTCACCGGCTCCGAAGACGCCGGGGATGTTCGTGTGGGTCGTCGGCGCCGCGACGCGGAGGTACTCCTCCTCGTCCAGCTCGAGCTGGTCGGCGAACAGCTCCGTGCGCGGCTCGTGGCCGATCGCGATGAACAGTCCGGACAGCTCGAGGGTGCGCTCCTCGCCGGTGTCCACGTCGCGAAGCTTCACGCCGGTCAGCTTCTCGTCGCCGAGGATCTCGGCGACCTCGCTGTTCCACGCGAACTTGATCTTCTCGTTCGCGAACGCGCGGTCCTGCATGATCCGGCTGGCCCGGAGCTTGTCACGCCGGTGGATGATGGTGACCGACCGGGCGAACCGGGTGAGGAAGATCGCCTCTTCCATGGCGGAGTCGCCGCCGCCGACCACCGCGATGTCCTTGTCGCGGAAGAAGAAGCCGTCGCAGGTGGCGCACCAGGAGACGCCACGGCCCGAGAGCTGCTTCTCCTTCGGCAGGCCGAGCTCGCGGTACTTGGACCCGGTGGCGATCACGACCGCCTTGGCCAGGTGGGTCTCGTCGCCGACCTTGACGACCTTGGGCGTGGCCTTCAGGTCGACCTCGGTCACGTCGTCGGCGACCAGCTCGGCGCCGAAGCGCTCCGCCTGCTTGCGCAGGTTGTCCATCAGGTCAGGGCCGACGATGCCGTCGGGGAAGCCCGGGAAGTTCTCCACGTCGGTGGTGTTCATCAGCGCGCCACCGGCGGTCACCGAGCCTTCGAAGACCAGTGGTCTGAGGTCCCCTCGGGCCGCGTAGATCGCTGCGGAGTACCCCGCCGGCCCCGAACCGATGATGATCACGTTCCGGACGTCGCTCACCACAGTGCCTCTCTCTGATCGCGTCCGCGAAGCCGGGCCCGGTCCCGTTCGTCCGGTCGCCTCCGCTCGCAGTGGCCTAAACCGATCCTAGGGCGCGGAGATTCCCGCTCATGCACACGCGCAGGTCATCCCGCGCGTACACGTCGCAGGCCGCACCGCCCGGCGAGCACGAGGGCGATGCGGCCTGCGACGCGCCAGGATCAGCGGGTGATCTGCCGGTGCGCGATCAGGTCCGGGTCATCGGCGGAGCACTTCGCTCCGACGATCCAGACGTCGGCATGCCCGGCATCGGCACCCGGCAGCGCGATCACCGTCGCCGGACGGCCCTCGTAGGTGGCCGAGTCGACGAGCAGCGGGGCCTTCCCGCCGCTCACCCGGCCGACGCAGTCCGCCAACGACCCGGGGGTCACCGCGTTCAGCGCGCGGTCGGCGGTCGACGTGGACAGTGCCGAGGCGACCTGCGACTCGAGCTGGGCCGAGGTGTAGCGAGTCCCGCTCCGTACGGCGGTGAACGGAACGGACCGGGCCGGCCGAGGCTGGGCCCGGGCGCCTCCCGTACGCGGACGAGAGGGATCCTCCACCGGTCGCTGGGAGACCGTCGCGCTGTTGGAGTCGCCGTTCTCCAGGACAGTGCGGGCGATGACTCCCCCACCGCCGACGACCACCACCGCGGCCGCCGCCGCGGCGAGGAACTGAAATCGCCGGGCGTGCCGATGCACCGGCACGTGGGACGCCGCCTCGGCGGCGATCGCCGCGTCGAGGCGCTCGACCAGGTGTGCGGGCATCGGCGGGGTGGGTGCCTCCGCGAGAACGCGGGACACGTCCGCGACCTCAGTGGCCCGATCACGACATTCGGCGCACTCGGTCAGGTGTTGTTCTGCGGATGTGGCCGTGGCATCGTCGAGAATCCCCTCGGCGAGGTCGGCCAGCGCTTCGTAGTCAAGGTGTGCGGCAGTCACGCGGATGTGCCACCTCCTTCCTCCGCAGATTCGACGCCCGAGCCGCGTCCCTGGTTCCGTAGGTGCCCGAGAAGCGGTGCGAGACGGGCGCGGCCGCGTGCGCACCGGCTCTTGATGGTGCCCGGCGGGACCTCCAGGACCCTGGCGGCCTCGTCGACGGCGTACCCCATCATGTCGACCAGTACGAGCGCCGCCCGCTGTTCGAAGGGTATGCGCTGCAGCGCCTCGTTCACGTCGAGCGACAGCTCGTGGGTGGAGGTGGGGTCGGAGTTCTTCGGCGCGACGGAGTCGAGCGTGGCGTCGTCGCCCATCGGCACGACCGGCCGGATGGAGCGCCGGCGTATCCGGTCGAGGCAGGCGTTGACGACGATGCGGTGCAGCCAGGTCGTGACGGCCGCGTCACCGCGGAACCGGCCGGCCGCGCGGTACGCCGACAGGAAGGCGTCCTGGAGGGCGTCAGCAGCCTCCTCGTGGTCGCCGAGCGTGCGAAGCGCGACCGCCCACATGCGGTCGCGGTGCCGCTGTACGAGCTCGGAGAACGCGTACGGGTCGCCATTCGCGTGCCGCGACAGCAGCTCTTTGTCCGGAACGGCCTCGATCGAATGTCCCCCGCGTATGACCGCCATTTTCGTCAGCCCGCTCCGTAACCGGCGACCCCGCCGATGGTGTACCGCCTCGCCCAGCGTGTTCCCCCTGAGCCCCCCTTGCTTTCCCGGCGCCGTTTCCGGCGCACCGGGGATTGCATGGTGCAGGGGGGCATCAACACGCTCACGATGGTAGCCGTACCGGTACCGTCACGCCCCCTGTGACCGGATCACCCCGATCCGTTCTGAGGTACTCCGATCGGAGCCGTGACGCGACGGCTGTTCGTGTTTCGGAAGCGTAATCACCGCCGGGGCGGCTCAGCCCGCTCCGTACACGGTGACGTCTTTCACCTTGATTTGGAACATGCCGGCACGGGGCAGCTTGGTGAACCACAAGATGACGTACTGGCCTTTGGCCTGCTTCCCCTTCAGGGTGAAGGTCCCGACCGCGTCACCGGTGTCCTGCGTGCTGGAGCCCGAGGCCTTGGCGGAGTCCCCGACGTGGAGTTCGACTCGGCCGGGAGATCCGTCCGGCATGCTCACGGTGACCTTGTCGACCGTCACGGTCTTGCCCATGTCGAGGACGAGGCCGATGCCTGAACGCTGCCCGCCGAAGTCGGCGCCGTAGTAGTGCTGCGTGGACCAGTAACTCGACTTGCTCTTGTCGGTGGCCTTGTCGAGATCCCTGGGCGCGGTCGTGTCCTCGTGCGGGGGATCGTTGTCCAGGAGGACATGATCCACCTTGAGCTCGCTCACCTTCGGCGACGGGGGCTGTACCGGGCTGGTCTGTGTCCCGCCCTTGGCGTTCTTGTCGCCGTTGCCGTCGCTCATCTGGGAGAGGGCCCAGCCGCCGACGGCGACCACGATGAGCACGACCACGACGACGACGGCCACGAGAGGCTTGTTGAACGAGCCGCCCTGGCCGCCCCCGGCCCGGTGACCGCCGGTCGTGTGCTGCGGCGGCTGCGGCCGCTGTGGTGGCTGCGGAGGGCGCATCCGGGCGCTGTCCGGCACGGTCTGCACCGGCGGGATCGGCTGGGCCGCCGTGGCGGACATCTTCGCCGTACCGTCCGGGTTGCTGTCGGGCCGTGACACGACCGACGGCGGCGTCGAGCCGACGAGCGGCACGAACGGCAGCGGGGACCGGGGGACCTTGGCGAGGGCGTCGGCGAAGGCCGCGGGGGAGTCGAACCGCTCCGGAGCGCCGTGGACGGCCAGGCCCAACGCCCGGCCGACGACCGCGTCGAGGTTGTGCGGGATGCCCGCGCGGACCTGGCTCGGCAGCAGCGGTCGTCCGTCCGGACCGGTCGGCGCGGGCGGCAGGACGGTGCCCTCGCCGCCGGGCCAGTGACCGGTGAGCGCGGCGTACAGCATGGCGCCGAGCCCCTGCACGTCGTCCAGTGCCGGCGTGTCGGACTCCGCCCCGGACAGGACGGCCTCGACGCCCAGTCCGGTGATCTTGACGGTGCCGCCGCTGGTCCAGACGAGATTGTGCGGGGTGAGGCAGAGGTGGGCCAGGCCCGCGGCGTGCGCGGAGGTCAGCGCCTCGGCGGCCTCGAGCAGGAAGGCGGCGGCCCGGTCGGACTCCATGGGCCCCTGGGCGAGGAGGTCCTCGAGGGTCTCGCCGGTGACCCACTCGCTGACGACGTACGCCCGCTCGCCGCTGTCATCGGCGTCGAAGACCTGGGTGAGGCGCGGGTCGGTGAGACGGCTCGCGGCGCGGGCCGCGGTCACCACGTCGTTCACCCGAGGGAAGCCGGGCGCGAAGGTGAGCACGGCGACCGAACGGGCGAGGATCTCGTCCGTCGCCTTCCAGAATGTGGAACCGCCCGCTTCGCTGACACGGTCGTCCAGGCGGTACCGACCGGCGAGGCGGGTTCCGGGTTCGATGACGGACGTGCTCAACGCGGCGTCCGGCGTAGGTGGTCGCATCCCATCATCAGTGCCGTGGCTCCCTTACGCCTTCGACCCTCCCTCGCTCCCTTATGGACGGAGGAAGACTTCATCACAATCCCGCCCGATGGTAGGACGCTCGAGGAGCGTCGATGGATTACTACCCGGCGCGAGTCGCGCTCTCCCACCTTACGGGCAGCGCCTCCTAACTCGCCCCACGACCGGGCAATCTGGCCATCATGGTTCGTTGCAGCGATTCCATCTCGGGGATCCGCAGAAGCCGCGCGACCAGGAAGTACAGCACCATTGCCCCGCCTCCGCCGATCACGAGAACGCCCAGCGACGACAGAACGTTGTAGTAGAAGAACTTGAAACTGACCAGGTGCACGGCGAGCGCGAACAACAGCGCCGGGACCGTCGCGACCGCGATCTTCACATGCGACGTGACGATGTGCCGGGCGCCGAGGCCGTTCAGCCGACGGCGCAGGATGAACGCCGCCACGAAGCAGCCGAACGTCCAGGACACGCCCAGGGCGATCGAGATGCCCATCACGATCTTGTCCGTGGGCAGCGTGTGGTAGCCGATCAGTCCGAGGGTGATGCTGATCGCCACGTTGAAGACGGCCATGAAGGCAGGCGTGCGGGTGTCGGCGAGCGCGTAGAAGACCCGCAGCAGCAGCTGGTAGATCGCGAACGGCACCAGCGCGAACGTGAACGCCTGCAGCACGTTGCCGATCATCAGCGCGTCGGAGATCTTCGTGGAGCCGTGCGCGAAGAACAGCGTGGTCATCTCCGGCGCCAGCGCGAACAGCAGCGCGGCGGACGGCACGATCACCACCGACGACAGGTTCAGCGCGGAGGACATGTCCTCTCGGACCAGGTCGTACCGTCGCTCGGAGGCGTGCCGGCTCATCTGCGGCAGCAGCGCCGTGACCACCGAGACGCCGACGATCGCGTACGGGAGCTGGAACAGCAGGTACGCGTTGCTCCACGGCGTGAGCCCGACGCCGTACGTGATGCCTTCGCGGGCGCCCTTGTCACCGGCGCCGTTGGCGATGTTCGTGTTGACGACGAAGCCGACCTGCTGGATCGCGACGTACAGCAGCGTCCACAGCGCCATGCCGCCGACCGGCGCGAGCTCCTCGCGGCGGAAGTCGAACCGCGGCCGGTACCGGAAGCCGACCTTCCGCAGGGACGGCCACATGGCGATCGTCTGGATCACGATGCCGAGCGTGGTGCCGCCCGCCAGCAGCAGGATCTCGGTGTGCGTGATGTTCGCCGGGCCGACGCCCCGGCCGGCGACGAAGAGGAACGCGACGCCGATCACGATCACGACGACGTTGTTGAGGACCGGCGTCCACATCGGCGCGGCGAAGCTGCCCCGGGCGTTGAGCGACGCGCCGGCCAGTGCGCCGACGCCGTAGAAGAAGATCTGCGGCAGGAAGAACAGCGCGAAGAGGACGGCCAGGTCGTGCTTCTGCTTGTCGTACGAGCCGGCGTACAGGTCGACGAGCAGCGGCGCGCAGACCATCGCGATCGCCGTCAGCGCCAGCAGCGCGCCGAGGACGAGGGTCAGCAGGCGCGCTTCGTACTCCTCGCCGTACTTACGGTCCTTCTCCAGCGCGCGCACCAGCATCGGGACGTGCACTGCGGTGAGCACGCCGCCGAGGAGCAGGTCGTAGATGACATTGGGGAAGGTGTTCGCGGTGTTGTAGACGTCACCGAGCGCATGGGTGCCCAGCGCGATGACGAGCACGGCCGTGCGGATGAAGCCGGTGAGCCGGGACGCGATCGTGCCCAGGGCCATGACGGCGCTGGACTTGAGCAGTCCGCTGACTCCGCCGCGGCGGCCGGGCTCCTCGGCGGGCTCCTCGGGAGAGATCGCCGGAAGATCGACCCGCGTCACCGCGGCCTCGGGACCTGGTTGTGCCTCAGCCACCCGTCGTGTCCTCCGCTTCGTCACCTCGGCGCCGTATCACGCGATATCCGACGCCGACGCAGACTACGGCAAGCGAGATACCGGTGATGAGCAGCGCGGTTCGCCCGTACGCGGTCGCGCGGACAGTCAGCACCCTGGTCGTCGTGAACGGCTTATCGTCCGGGCCGAGCAGGTCCAGGTAGACGTAGGCGGGGCCGTTGGCCGCCGCCTTCATGTAGAGGTTGACCGTCTCCTTGTGGCCGGCCTCGAGCGTGATCTCGCTCTGTTTCTCCCCCGGGCCTTCGACGTGGAGCCGCGTGTCGTTCTGCGAGACGGCGCGCAGTTTGATCTTCACGGTGCCGTGCTCGAGCCCGTTGGAGACCGTGATCGGCACCTGCCCGGACTTGCCTGCCAGGTCGAAGTGGTCGTTGAGCACCTTGATCTTGTCCTGGGCGGCGCGGAGCCGGCTCTCCAGCGTCTGCCGCAGCCGCAGTCCACTCCGGGTCTGGTCGGCCCACGCCGACGATTCGGCCCGCGCGACGCCGAGGGTGAACCCGCTCGCCGGGGGCTGGAAGACCGTGGTGAACCGCCATGCCTCCAGGCTGAGGTCCTTCACCGGCTTCAGGTAGCGCTTCGACAGGCCGTTCTGGCTCTTCGGCGGTACGAAGGTGCGCGGCTCCGACTTCCGCTGCTTCGCGACGGCGCCCAGTGGGGCCATGCGCATCCACGGTGCGTGCGCGGAGAACTTCAGCAGGTCCTTGGCGAAGGTCGCGCCCGGGCTCCAGCGGCGTGGCGGCACGATGACCACGGTCCGCGGGTTGGCGGGCAGCTCACTGGTGATCATGGCCGTCTCGGCGAGGAACCGCTGCTCGGCGAGCAGTGCTCCCCCCGGCTCGTCGGTCTCCGCGGCGAGGACCTTGCTGATCGTGTCGTCGTACGCGATGAGCCGGACGTTCTTGCCGTTGATCTTCTTCGTGGTCTGGGGATTCGCGGTGTAGCTCTGCGCCTGCAGGTTGGGCAGGACGGTGCTGTTCAGCAGGATGGTGCCGGCCCCGGCCTTGACGAGATCGTTCAGGGTCCGCTGGTCGGCGGCGCCGTCCGGTGGCACCGCCACCGTCGTGTTCTCCAGGGGCATGTTCGCCCGGCCGAGAGCGGACGGCACCGCGTCGACGGCCGTCTTGACGTGCTGTCCCAGACCGGCGCGCGACAGCGCCATGACGTCCGGGTCGGCGTACGGCGTGGCGATGACGTTCTTGCCGGCGAGGGAGTTGCGCAGGGTCTGCAGCCAGGCTTGCGCGGTGGCGCTCTTCGGCTTGTGGGCGTCCTTGAGGCTGTAGCCGTCCTTGTTCGCCAACTGGGCGACGTCGTCCACCAGCGCGGGGTCGACGAGCCAGCTGACCGCCTTGTACGAGGGCGAGGCCGCCGCCGTCACCAGGTCGTTCAGCCGCCCCCCGGCGCCCAGCGCGCGTTCCAGCCGGTCGTCCACGAACGTCGAGTCGTCGGCGCGGTGCGGCTGGTCGATCACCGGCCAGACCCACGAGACCCGAGTCTTCGCGCCGAATGTGTACTTCGGGAAGTAGGTGATGAGCGTGCGCTGGCGGCCGACGACCTGGTTGACGGAGTTCACCGCCTCGACGGCGATCGGGTAGACGCCGAACCCGGGCAGGTGCATCCGGCTGACGGGCAGTGCGAGCGCCCACGGCTGATGGCCGCCCGGCTGCGCGGCCGCCGACACGACCTGTGCCTTGCCGAGCAGGGACGGGTCGGCGGTCTTCCCGTCGGCGTACGCCTGCAGCGCTCCGCGGCTGCCCACCCTCTGCGTGGAGTAGACGAGGCGGAGGGTGAGCCGCTGGTAGGCGTTGTCGGACTGGTTCTGCACCTGGCCCTTCAGCCTCAGGGTCTCAGAGGACTGCTGCAGGTAGCTCGGGGTCACCGAGTCGAGGACGACGTTGACGGGCAGCTTGCCGGCGGGCTGCCGGGCGCGGGAGGCGCGTTCGGGGGCCGCGGCGTGGCCGGTGTGCGTGGTGCGGGTCCCGGGGTGCGGAGGCGGGGTGGCGGCGAACGCCGGTGCTCCGGTCAGCACCAGCGGGATGACGAAGGCGAGGAGCCGCTTCATGCGGTGCCCGCGAGCAGCTCGGGCACCTTGGCGACGAGCGCCTGTTCGTCGGCGTAGGCGAGACGGCCGGCGACCTCGTCGAGCGGTACCCAGGCGACCTCGGCGACCTCCGCGTCACCGTCCGAGAGGGCGCCTCCGACGGCGATCAGCAGATGATGGTGCACGGTCTTGTGCACCCGTCTCCGGTCGACGGAGAACCAATAGTCGACGCTGCCGAGCGGGGCGATGATCCGGCCGCGGATGCCGGTCTCCTCCTCGACCTCTCGCACGGCCGCCTCCTCGATCGTCTCGTCGGCCTCGAGGTGCCCCTTCGGCAGCGACCACAGGAGCCTGCCGTCGCGGTCGTACCTGGCGATCAACGCGGCTCGTGGGGTGTCTGCCGTGTCGACGACCAGGCCGCCCGCCGACGTCTCCTCGCGGTGACGGCCCGGCGGGCCGGCGGGCCGACGACTCGGTCTGCGCGGGCGGGACACGGCCGCAATCGTAGTAGCCGCGCGTACGTCCTCGGTCAATGATCGCTAGGACTCGGGGCCTTCGGGGGCGTGCGTGCAGGGGATCGGCGTGGGTTTCGCGTCACAGAGTGTGAACAGATCGAGAGTGTGGATCCCCAGGGCCGTCCAGGCCTCTCCCGTGGTGGTGTAGACGACCTCGTCGCCGTGCGCCGCCCGCTGGTCCACCAGCGTGGTGACCTCGGCGGGCAGGAGCAGTGGCGCCACGAGTTCTGCCGCGTAGTCGGTGACCTCGTTCACCAGGTCGACCGGTGCCGGCCGTACCTCCGGGACGCCGAGGGCGTCGGCCACGGCGGCCGGCGCGGGCCGGGTCCCCGCCGTCACGATCACCGCGACGAGGGGATGGTGCGCGGTGTACAGGCGACCGGGTTCGTACGGGAGGTAGACCCGTGTGCACAGGCAGCGGGACGGCGGCAGGCCGAGCACCTCGGGAAGATCGTCCGCGGAGCCGATGTGTCTCGGCAGGCGTACGATCTCGTGGGCCATCTGGCGCTCCAGCAGGAGCCGATGGATGGAAAGTGCGTCCTTCATCGTGGTCTCCGTGCCTGTTCGGGAGATTTACCCCGATTTCCGGCTGTTAGCGGATCACCCGCGCGGTGATTCGCGTTTTGCCCGCCACGTGCGAGGACTTAGGCTCGATTGCCGTGCCGAACGACCATGACGTGACCTCCGACCAGCACGCGGCAGTCCGAGACCTGCTGCGGCGCGTGACGCCCCTCGCCGACGACCTCGGCCGGCGCTTCGCGGACGCGGGGCACCAGCTCGCCCTCGTCGGCGGTCCGGTGCGCGACGCCCTGCTCGGCCGTCCGGTCAACGACCTCGACTTCGCCACCGACGCTCATCCCGACCGGGTCCTGGAGATCGTCGAGGGCTGGGCGGACGCCGTCTGGACGATCGGTATCGAGTACGGCACGATCGGCCTGCGCAAGGGCGACCACCAGCTCGAGATCACCACGTACCGCAGCGAGTCCTACGACCCCGACTCGCGCAAGCCGGAGGTGACGTACGGCACCTCCCTCGAGGGCGACCTCGCCCGCCGCGACTTCGCGGCGAACGCCATGGCCGCGCGCCTGCCGGGGCACGAGTTCGTGGACCCCTTCGGTGGCCTGCGGGACCTGAGGCAGAAGGTCATGCGGACTCCCGGACGCCCCGAGGACTCCTTCGGCGACGACCCGCTGCGGATGATGCGCGCCGCGCGGTTCGCCGCGCAGCTCGGCTTCACCGTCGCCCCCGAGACCGTGACCGCGATGAAGGCGATGGCCGACCGCATCGAGATCGTCTCGGCAGAGCGGGTCCGCGACGAGCTGTCCAAGCTGCTGCTCGGCGCCCACCCGCGCGCCGGCCTCACGCTGCTGGTCGACACCGGCCTGGCCGAGCGGGTGCTGCCCGAGCTCCCGAAGCTCCGGCTGGAGATCGACGAGCACCACCGGCACAAGGACGTCTACGAGCATTCCCTGATCGTGCTCGAGCAGGCGATCGCCCAGGAGGAGAACGGCCCGGACCTCGTGCTGCGGCTGGCCGCGCTGCTGCATGACATCGGCAAGCCGAAGACGCGCTCGTTCGTCGACGGCGGCCGCGTGACCTTCCACCATCACGAGGTCGTCGGCGCGGCGATGACCAAGAGTCG
This sequence comes from Actinoallomurus liliacearum, assembly GCF_039542035.1. Classification (NCBI taxonomy): domain Bacteria; kingdom Bacillati; phylum Actinomycetota; class Actinomycetes; order Streptosporangiales; family Thermomonosporaceae; genus Actinoallomurus; species Actinoallomurus liliacearum. The sequence continues at coordinate 310,726 of NZ_BAABHJ010000040.1, read as the reverse complement.
GCTCACCGCGCTGCGGTACCCGAAGGACGTCGTCGCCGACGTCTCCCGCCTCGTCGAGCTGCACCTGCGCTTCCACGGCTACGGCACGGGCGAGTGGACCGACTCGGCGGTGCGCCGCTACGTCCGCGACGCCGGGCACCTGCTGCCGCGGCTGCACAAGCTCACCCGCGCCGACTGCACCACCCGCAACCGGCGCAAGGCCGCCGCGCTGGCCCGCACGTACGACCAGCTCGAGGCGCGGATCGCCCGCCTGCAGCAGCAGGAGGAGCTCTCCAAGATCCGGCCCGAACTGGACGGCAACGAGATCCAGCAGATCCTCGGCATCCAGCCCGGCCCGGCCGTCGGCAAGGCGTACAAGTTCCTGCTCGACCTGCGGCTCGACCGCGGTCCGATCGGCAAGGAGGCCGCGGCCGAGGCGCTCCGCGAGTGGGCTCGCGAGCAGGGCTGAGATCCCCGCGCGGAGCCGCTCCGGATGCGATCATTGGGCCGCATGGGCCCTGAGGAACTCCTCGCGTTCGACCGGGAGCACATCTGGCACCCGTACGCCCCCATGCCGGCGACGACGCCGGTGCACCCGGTCGTCGCGGCGCAGGGCGTACGCCTGACCCTCGCCGACGGCCGGGAGCTGGTCGACGGGATGTCGTCGTGGTGGGCGGCGATCCACGGGTACGCCCACCCCGTCCTCGACGCGGCCCTCACCCGGCAGCTCGCCGCGATGGCCCACGTGATGTTCGGCGGCCTCACCCACCCTCCGGCGGTACGCCTCGCGGAGCTGCTGGTCGACTGCACGCCGGAGCCGCTCACGAAGGTGTTCTTCGCCGACTCGGGATCGGTCTCCGTCGAGGTCGCGATCAAGATGGCCCTGCAGTACCAGCGGTCGCGGGGCCGCACGGGCAAGACCCGGCTGTGCACCGTGCGCGGCGGGTACCACGGCGACACCTTCGGCGCGATGGCGGTCTGCGACCCGGTCGGCGGCATGCACCACCTGTTCGCGGACCTGCTGCCCGCCCACGTCTTCGCGCCCATGCCCCCGGCACCGTACGAGACCGCGTACGTGCCGACGTACGCCGCGGAGCTGGAGAGCGTCGTCGCCGCCCACGCCCACGAGCTGGCCGCCATCATCGTCGAACCGGTCGTCCAGGGGGCGGGCGGCATGCGGTTCTACGACCCGGCGTACGTCCGCCTGCTGCGTGAGCTCGCCGACCGGCACGACGTGCTGCTGATCCTCGACGAGATCGCCACCGGGTTCGGCCGGACCGGCACGCTGTTCGCCTGCGAACGGGCCGGGATCAGCCCGGACATCATGTGCGTTGGGAAGGCGCTCACCGGCGGCTACCTGACCATGGCCGCCACCCTGTGCACCGACCGGGTCGCCCGCGGCATCAGCGACGGCGAGGCCGGCGCGCTGATGCACGGCCCGACGTACATGGCCAACCCGCTCGCCTGCGCCGTCGCCATCGCGTCGATCGAACTGCTGCGGCAGCGCGACTGGCGGGCCGAGGTGGCCGGGATCGAGAAGCTGCTCACGGCCGGCCTGCGGCCCGCCTGGGACGTGCCCGGGGTCGTCGACGTCCGGGTGCTCGGCGCGATCGGAGTGATCGAGCTGACCGACCCCGTCGACGTCGGCACCGTCCAGGACGCCGTCATGGCGCAGGGCGTGTGGCTGCGGCCCTTCCGCAACCTGATCTACACGATGCCGCCGTACGTCTGCACCGCCGAGGACATCGAACGGATCACCCGGGCGATGCTCGCGGGAGCGCGAGCGGCGACCCGCTGATCACCGGCCGCGGAGGCCGGAAAGATCATCCGGGTGGCATAGCCGCGGCGGTCCGGAGGCGTCTCCAGGGTGACGCACTTCGGAGGTGACGATGGTTACCGTGACCGCCGCGGCCCCGAGAGGACCGCACCCCGACGCACCGGAAGCCGACCGGCCGCCCGCTCCGCCGGAGGCCGACCGGCCCGGGCTCTTCCGCGGCCTCCTCGGCCTGGTCGCGTCGGCCCTCGGCCGTGAACCGGACCTGCACTCCGGCGACGACGGGCACGCCCTCGACGAGGAGGAGGAACTGGACGCGTTCTGAGCGCCGATCTTCTCGATACCGATTTCGCCCGGCCAGGCATAGCCGCCGCGCCCCGCAGGCGTCTAAGGAGATCGACGCACTTCGGAGGTGACGATGGATGCCGCAGCGGAGCGACATTTCCACGAGTTCGTGGTGGCGCGGTCACCCGCGCTGATGCGCCTCGCCTATCTGCTCACCGGCGGTGACCGGCAGTCGGCCGAGGACCTGCTGCAGGTCGCGCTCGTGAAGACGGCCGCCCGCTGGCGCACGGTCGATGACCCCGACGCCTACGTGCGGCGCGTGATGTACCACCAGCAGGTCAGCTGGTGGCGGCTCCGATGGCGGCGCCGCGAGACGCAGGTGGCGCTCCCGCCGGAGACGGCGCGGGACGACGACACCGCCGCCGTCGACCTGAAACTCAGCGTACGGCGGGCGATGGCGCGGCTCACCGCCCGGCAGCGGGCGGTCCTGGTCCTCCGCTTCTTCGAGGACCTGTCCGAGTCGGAGGTGGCCCGGATCCTCGACTGCGGCGTCGGCACCGTACGCAGCACGACACACCGGTCCCTGGCCCGCCTACGGCAACTCGCCCCCGAACTGGCCACGGTCGAAAGCATGACGGAGGTCCACCAGTGAAGCTCGAGACGCTGATCGGGCGATCCCTGACGGAATGGTCGGCCGATGCCACGGCGCCGGCCGGGCTGGCCGAGCGGGCGCTGCGCCGTCGCACCCGGCGGCGCGTCCGTACGGTCGCGCTGGCCACCGGCGCCGCGGCGCTCGTGGCGGCCGGGGCGGTCACGGCCGGGGTCGAGCGGGGCCCGGCGCCGCGACCCGCGACGCGGCCGGTGGACACCAGCCTGCACGCCGACCCGGCGCATTCCCCGCCCGTACGGTTCGTCGCCGCCGGACGGATCGCGATGTCCGCCTACTACGTGACGCACCGGCCGGGGAACGGCCTCGCGGTCGCGTCGCAGCGCACGTGGTACCTGTACGACCCGGCGTCCGGCGGGTACCGGGAGACGCCATGGGCGTACCTGGCCGTCGCACCGGGCCTGCGGAAGGCGGCCGTGCTCGAAGGCCCGCTGCCGGCCGCGCGGGTCGGCCTGCTGGACACGCGCACGCGGAAGGTGACCCGCTGGATCCCGCTCGGCCGCCGGGCCGGAGGCCTGTCCTGGTCCGCGGACGGGCGGCGGCTCCTCGTGACGACGTATGCCCAGAGTCCGGACCTGCCCACCGGGCCGCGATCCAGCACCCGGACCGGCTTCTATGTCGTCGACGCGAAGACCGGCCATACAGGCTCCTTCCGCCCTCTTCCGCAGGACACGGACAATTTCAACGTCAGGCAGGATCTCGGCTGGAGCCGATCAGGCGCGTTGATCTGGTCGCCGACCGGCACGGTACCCACCAAGACCTTCTACGACCTGCGGGGAAGGCCGCGGGCGGCACCGCCCCACGAGGCGGACAGCGATCAGGATGCCGGGCTGTCGCCGGACGGCCGGTACGTCGCCACCGGGAATCCCGGCTCCGGCCCCGGCCCTCTCACCACCGTGAAGGACGCCGCGAGCGGGCGCACGGTCGGCGTCCAGCCCGTCGAGCAGCTGAGCGCGTGGGCCGATGACGGCCATCTGATCGCGGTGGCCTGCAAGCCGAAGGCATGCATGGGCAAGGGCGAGTTCTACAACCGACTGGTCCTGGTGAGCGTCGACGGCAAGACGATCACGCCGCTCACCGGCTACCGCCACACGGACCGGGGGGATTCCTGGACCCCGGTCTTCACCTCTCGCTGAGGACGGGCGTTGATCCCTGGCGAACGTTGCCGGTAGAGCGCGGTGTTCGCCAAGGATCAAGCACTCGCCGACCCGCTGGCGGAGGTGGCGACCTGCGCGGTGCCTCTCGCGGACAGCCAGTAGATCAGGGCTGAGAGGGCGTAGCCGACGCCGATGAGGGCGAGGACGCCGTAGGACTTGCCGTTGGCGGGCAGGAGGGCGGCGGCGACGGCGAAACCGGCCACGTACATGCCGTTGAAGAGCATGTCGTAGAGGGCGAAGACCCGGCCGCGGAAGGCGTCGGCCACGGTGGTCTGGACGATCGTGTCCACGCAGAGCTTCACGCCCTGCGAGACCAGGCCGAGGACGAAGGAGCCCAGGATGAACGGTCCCGGTGAGAAGGGCGCGGCGAGGACCACCTCGGCCACGGCGGCGAACGCGAGCTGGACCGCGATCCACGCCTCCTTGCGGATCCGCGCGGTGACGAGCGGGGTCGTCACGGCCGCCAGGAAGTAGCCGATCCCGGACACGACGAGGACGACCGCGAAGCCGCCGAGACCGGCCTCCGCGCTGCTCGCGAAGTAGTTGCGGAACAGCAGCACCGTCATGATCGTGGTGATGCCGTACAGGAACCGGTGCGCGCCGATCGCGCCGAGCGCCGCCGCGGCCGGCCGCCGGTCCCATACGTGCCGGGCGCCCTCGACGAGGCCGTGCAGCACCTGTCCGAGCGCCTCACGGGTGTCCGCCCGAAGCTCGCTCCGGTCCGGGCCCAGCCGGTCGCGGCCCATGCGTCTGGCGACCAGCGCGGTGACGACGTAGAGGACGGCGGAGGCGAGGAGGACGGCGGCCGTTCCGGAGTGACCGGCGCCGAACAGGACGCGCAGGACGTACCCCACCCCGGCGCCGGCGAAGGTCATCATCGTTCCGGAGGTGACCGACACGGCGTTGGCGGTGATGAGCTCCGTCGCCCCGACCACGCGGGGCAGTGCCGCCGACAGCGCGGACAGGAAGAATCGGTTCACCGCGAACACGACGAGCGCGGCGAGGAAGAACGGGACGCCGTCCTCGCCGCGCGCCAGCAGCAGCGCGGTCACGGCGACGGCGACGGCCCGGATGAGCGGGGCGTGGACGAGGATCTGCCGGCGCCGCCACCGGTCGATGAAGACCCCGGCGAACGGGCCGAGCACGGAGTACGGCAGCAGCAGTACCGCGGCCGTGGCGGCGGCCTCCACGGCGGTGGCCTGCTGCTCGGGGGAGAACAGGACGTAGCCCGCGAGGCCCACCTGGAAGACGCCGTCGGACAGTGCCGAGACGACGCGTGTCGTGAACAGACGGCGGAAGTCCTGACCCCGGATGACCAGGCGAAGGTCGGCGGTGTAGGACACCGCCCAAGCCTAGAACAGCCGAACGGCCGGCCGCCCCCGGGGGACGACCGGCCGTTCCGACCGCCGAGCTCCGTCAGTCGACGCGCACGCGCGGGTCGAGGAAGGAGTACCCGATGTCGACGATCAGGTTGGCGACGACCACGAACAGTGCCGTCAGCAGCGTCACGCCCAGGATGACCGGGGTGTCCCCCTTGACGATCGAGTTGTAGACGAGCTGGCCGATGCCCTGCAGACCGAACACCTTCTCGGTGACGATCGTCGAGCCGATCAACGCGCCGAGGTCGACGCCGAACTGGGTGATGACGGGCGTCAGCGCCGCCCGCAGCCCGTGGCGGTAGATCACCCGCCGTTCGGACAGGCCCTTGGCCCGCGCGGTCCGGATGTAGTCCTCACCGAGGACGTCCATCATCGAGCCGCGGGTCAGTCGGGTGTACGTCGCCACCAGCATGAACGCCAGCGCGACCCACGGCAGCACCATGCGCTGCAGGAACTGCTGCGGGTCGTCCAGCGGCGAGGTGTACTGGCCCGGCTGGAACAGGTGGATGCCCCAGTCGCCGAACTTCGTGAAGAACAGCAGGAGCGTCAGGAGCGCCATCAGGAACGGCGGGACCGACAGGCCGATCAGCACGAACACGGTGGACGCCCGGTCGAGGAAGCTGCGGGCCCGGGTCGCGCTGAGCACGCCGGTGGTGACGCCGCCGACGAACCAGAGGACCGCCGCGCCGCCGACCAGCCAGAGGGTGGCCGGGAGGCGGTCCGCGATGATCGACGAGACCTTCGCCTGGGTGACGTAGGAGTAGCCCAGGTCACCGGTGAAGGTGTTCTTCAGGAAGTTCCAGTACTGGACCAGGAAGGGCTTGTCGAGCCCCAGGTTGTGCCGGATCAGCGCGACCGTCGCGGCGGACGCCCGCGGACCGGCGATCATCTTCTCCACCGGGGTCGGAGAGATGTGCAGCAGCCCGAAGACGGTGGTGGTGACCAGCCACAGGACGAGGATCCCGAACAGCAGCCGCCGAATGATGAATCGAAGCATCGTCAGGACCTACTTTCCGATGAGACGCTCGCTGCGCGGGTCGAACGCATCGCGGATGCCGTCTCCGAGCAGGTTGAACGCGAGGGTCGTCAGCAGCAGCAGCCCGCCCGGCACGAACAGGAGCCACAGCGAGCTCCGGTAGTCCGCGTCGTTCAGCATGCTGCCCCAGCTGGGCATCGGCGGCTGGATGCCGACCCCGAGGAACGACAGCGTCGCCTCGAACACGATGGCCGTCGGGACGAGCAGCGACGCGAGCACCGTGACCGGCGCGACGAGGTTCGGCAGGATGTCGACGAACATGATCCGCAGCCGGCCGGCGCCCAGCGACCGGGCCGCCTCGATGAACTCCTTCTCCTTCAGCGAGATGACCTGGCCGCGCACGATGCGGGCCATGGCGGCGAAGGAGAAGAACGCGATCACGACGATCGTGATGGTCACGCTGAGCCAGGTGGAGTGCGGCTTGAACGTCGTGGCGATCACGATCGCGACCAGGAGGTACGGGAAGGACAGCACGACGTCCATGAGGCGGGCCAGCACGGTGTCGACGGCGCCGCCGATGTAACCGGCGAGCACGCCGACCGTGACCCCGATGAGGGTGGCCAGGATCGTCGCGGAGATGCCGACGAGCAGCGAGATCCGCGCGCCGTACGCGGCCCGGACGAGCACGTCGCGCCCGAGCGGGTCGGCACCGAGCCAGAAGTCCTTGCTCGGGCCCTTCGGCAGGCCCCAGGAGTCGCGGGCGAGGTCGGGGTACTGCGCGGCGTACGGGTGGTGCGTCCAGGAGGCGAACAGCGGAGCCGCGATCGCGAACACGATGATGAGGATCAGCACGACCGCGGAGACGACCGCCACCTTGTCGTGCATCAGCCGGCTCATGGCGAGCTTGAACGGGCTGCGCCCCTGGATCTGCCGGCCGCTCGGTTCGACGTCGGCCGGAATGGCGTCGGCGCTGAGCTCGGTAAGACTCATTCGGACACCCCCAGAGTGGGCTCGGTGGACTCCTGGGCGATGCCGGCCTGCGCCTCGGCGAGGTTCTCACCGATCTGCACGGGGAAGTGGCACGCCGTCAGATGGTCGGCGATGTCGCCCTCGTGCGCGATCAGGGTCGGCTCCTCGGTGGAGCAGAGCGCCTGCGCCTTCGGGCAGCGCGGGTGGAACCGGCACGCGGGCGGCGGCTTGATCGGCGACGGCACGTCACCGGTCAGGATGATCCGCTCGCGCTTCTCCGCCTCGTCCGGGTCGGCGATGGACGCCGCCGACAGCAGGGCGTTGGTGTACGGGTGGCGGGGCTTGGCGTAGAGCTCCTCGGCCTCGGCGTTCTCGGCGATCTTGCCGAGGTACATGACCGCGACCCGATCGGAGACGTACTCCACCACCGACAGGTCGTGCGCGATGAAGATGTAGGTGAGTCCGAGCTCCTCCTGCAGGTCCTTCAGGAGGTTGATCACCTGCGCCTGGATCGACACGTCCAGCGCCGAGACGGGCTCGTCACAGACGATCAGCTTCGGCCTGAGCGCAAGGGCACGGGCGACGCCGATGCGCTGCCGCTGACCGCCGGAGAACTCCGCCGGGAACCGGTTGTAGTGCTCGGGGTTGAGACCCACGAGCTCCATCAGCTCCTGGACCCGCCGCTTGCGCTCCGCGCCGTCGGCGATCCCGTGGATGTCGAACGGGTCACCGATGATCGACCCGACCCGGCGGCGCGGGTTCAGCGAGCCGTACGGGTCCTGGAAGATCATCTGAACGTCACGCCGGAACGCCTTGTCCGGCGTGGGGCCGACCTCCTTGCCCTCGAAGAGGATCCGCCCCTTCGTCAGCGGGTGCAGGCCGGTGATGCAGCGGGCCAGCGTCGACTTGCCGCAGCCGCTCTCCCCGACGATGCCGAGGGTCTCGCCGCGGCGTACCTCCAGGTCGACGCCGTCGACGGCGTGGACCCGCGCCACCTCGTGCTTGAAGATGATCCCCTGTTTGATGGGGAAGTGCTTGTAGGCGCCCTCGACCTTGACGAGGACATCTCCGCCCACTTCGCTCCGCTCGGTCAAGCGGCCTCCTCCGTCGGGGGAGGGACCAGAGGCGCTGTGCTCATTGGTTCGCTCGCTCCGCTCGCTCACGCGCCCTCCTTCTTCCGGCCCGCTGCCACGGCGCTCTCCCGCAACTGCTCCGCCTCGGGACTGAGACCGAGCGCGTCCTTGGGGAGCCAGCACGCGGACCCGTGGCCCGCGGCCACCTCTCGCAACGGTGGCTCGTCGACCCGGCACGTGTCCATGACGTACGGGCAACGAGGATGGAACGCGCATCCCGAAGGCGGGTTGATGAGGCTCGGCGGCTGCCCCGCGATGGGGATCAACCGGCCGCCGCGGCCGCCGGCGCCGCTCGGGATCGACCGGAGCAGACCGGCGGTGTACGGGTGGTGGGACCGGTAGTACAGCGACCGCCGGTCGGTGTGCTCGACCGGCTTGCCGGCGTACATCACGAGGACGTCGTCGGCCAGGTCGGCGATGACACCGAGGTCGTGAGTGATCATGATGAGCGCCGTGTCGAACTCGCGCTGCAGGCGCAGCATCAGGTCCAGGATCTGGGCCTGCACGGTCGCGTCGAGGGCGGTCGTCGGCTCGTCGGCGATGATGAGCTTCGGGTTCAGCGCGAGCGCCATGGCGATCATCGCGCGCTGGCGCATGCCGCCGGAGAACTGGTGGGGGAAGTCGTCCACCCGCCGGTCCGGCTGCGGGATGCCGACCATGCCGAGCAGTTCGATCGCGCGCTTGCGCGCGGCGGCCTTGGAGACGTCCGGCTCGTGGGTCCGGATCATCTCGATGATCTGCCAGCCCACCTTGTACAGCGGGTGCAGGCTGGACAGCGGATCCTGGAAGATCATGGAGATCTGCGGACCACGGATCCGGCGAAGCTGGTCGGGGGTCATCGAGAGCAGGTTCTGGCCTTCGAACAGGGCCTGGCCGCTGACCTTGGCACCCGGCGTGAGACCCATGAGGGTCTGGGTGCTGACGCTCTTGCCGGAGCCGGATTCACCGACGATGCCGAGCGTCTTGCCGCGGTCGATGCTGAAGGTCATTCCGCGAACCGCTTGTACGACGCCGTCCGAGGTGTTGAAGGAGACCTTTAGGTCTGTGACCTCGAGAAGGCTCATGTCCTCCCCTTCGAGAACTGAGTTAGGGGTTACGCGCCAGGGCGAGTTCCATCGAAGATTACCCAGAGTGAGTGCGTGATAGGGACATCGTCCCGGCATGATGACGGCCGGGCACGCCTCGTGCGGGGCGCACCCGGCCGTCTCATTGGGGTGTGGGTTACTTCTTGGCCAGCCAGACCAGGCTGTAGTCGTAGGTCTGGAAGGCGGGGAGGAACAGCGTGTTGTGGATCCGCGCCGACGTGTAGGTCGAGTACTTCTGCGTGATCAGCGGAACGATGGCGGCATCGTCCATGACCAGCTTGTTGACCTGCGCCCACGCCGTCTGGGCGTCGGCCTGGGTCTGCGCCTGGTTGGCCTGGTCGATCAGCTTGTTGACCTGGTCGTTGTTGTAACCGCCGTAGTCCGGGGAGTTCGGGCCGTACATGCGGCCGTCGAACAGCGGCTGCAGGCCGGAACGACCGTTGTTGCCGTACCAGTCCGGACCCCAGCCCGGAGCGGCGATGTCCCACTTACCGGCCTTGGCGTCCGCCGGGGTGACCAGGGTGGTGCCGTAGAAGTTGCCGTTGGTGTCCGGCGACATCTGGACGGTGATCCCGCAGGCCTGCAGGTTCGCCTGGATCGACTGCGCGTTGCGCGGGTGGTTGCTGTTGGTCCGGTACGGGAACTTCAGCGTGAGCCCGTTCGCGTAGCCGGCCGCCGAGAGCATCTGCTTGCACTTGGCGGGGTCACCCGAGTCGTTGTTGGTCGGGTACGGGTTGTAGTTCGCGTCGTAGCCGACGTTGCCCGGGGCGACCGCGGAGCGGACCGGCTGGGCCACGTTGATGCCGCCGTAGTTCTTGGCGATCGCGACCTTGTCGATCGCGTACTCGATCGCCTGCCGCACCTCCTTCTTGCCCAGCGCGCCCTTGTTGTTGGGGCTCAGGGTGTTGAAGACGATGTACGGGTTGACGCCCGGGTTGTCCTGCAGGCTGAACCGCTTGTCCTTGGCCTGCGCCAGGCGCGGGATCGCGGAGGTCGGCACCGGCTGGTCCCACGCGAGGTCCGCCGTGCCCTGCTCCAGCTGCTGCTGGACCTGGTCCGGAGAGTCCTGGCCGAGGTCGACCTCGATGCGGTCGACGTACGCCTTGCGGAGCTTGTCCGAGGCGGCGTCCCAGTTGGCGTTGCGCTCCAGGATGAACTTCTTGTCGCTGTACGACGTCATCTGGTACGGGCCGTCGGAGACCGTGTGCTGCCGGAACTCCGGGCTGTCCGGGACGTAGTTGTCGTACTCCTTCGGCGCGGCCGAGGCGAACGACATGCCGATGATGTTCAGGAAGTCACCGGCCGGCTGCTTCAGCGTGACGACGAGGGTCTTGTCGTCCTTGGCGACGTAGCCGGAGATGTCGTGGCTCTCCTGGTAGTCGCCCATCGCCTTGGCGGACTTGGCGTCGACCTTGCCGTAGCCCTTGCAGAAGTCGGCCATGCCTGTGATGAGGTCCGTGTAGTACGGCGCACCGGCAGGGCTCGCCGGGTTGCACGTCCGCTTCAGACCACGAACGAAGTCGGCGGCCGTGACCGGGCGGACCGGGTTGGTGTTCCACTTCAGACCGTCACGCAGCTTGATCGTGTAGGTCTTGCCGTCCGCGCTGATGCCGCCGTTCTCCTTGGTGGGGAGCTCGGCCGCGGCGTCCGGGTAGTTCGGGATGGTCTCGTTGAAGTTGTTCGAGGCCTTGTTCGTGAAGAGAGTGAGCGCCCAGTTGCGGGAGAAGCCCTGGTTGACCGTGCTGTAGGCGCTCGCGGGGTCGATGTGGTCCGGCACCGACGAGCCTGCGATCTTCAGCGTCCCGCCCTTTTGAGGCGTTCCTTCATCGGAGCTGCCGCCCTTCCCCCCGCCGCCACAGGCGGCGAGGGCGATGGCGAGCGTGCCGATGGCGGCCGCTGCCTTCAACCCCGTCTTCTCGACTGTCATGAACGCCCTCCATCCGGCCTTACGGCCGTGTTGCGCTAGGTGTGATGCTTTTGTTCGCAGGCATGCCGGGTTCTCGACACGTCCCCGTGGGAGAACACCTTCGTGTCCCGGTCGCTGTCCAGCTCAGATCGGTAAAGATTGGGACGAGTTACTTAACTGTGCAGTAGGTGAGACAACCTCGTGATGGACCCTCACTAGGTGTGATACGGGCGTTGCGGCACGTATCCCTTATGCGTCACCTTCCCGCGCTCGTGACCCTCTTCCTTCTCCTTCGCCGGAGGCGACCCGACCGGCCCTGGGCGGGGGCCGTCGTCCGCCTGCACGGCCCAGCCTCGCACCGGGGAGCAGTCCCCGGCATCTGACCGAGCCGACGTAACAGTATGTGCTTACCGTAACCGCGACGAAATCCGGGGTCCGGCTCTGAGCAGGCGAAAAGGTGAGGGGTCCGTGCGCCACGACGCACGGACCCCTCACCTGACACCCCCGGCTCACTACATCGCGTGAGCCCGGCGGTGCTTCTCGCTCAGCGCTCGTCGGCTCAGCTCTCGACCTCACCGCGGATGAAGGACTCCACGGCCTCGCGGGCCTGGTCGTCGCTGTACTGCACCGGCGGGGACTTCATGAAGTAGGAGCTCGCCGACAGGATCGGGCCGCCGATGCCGCGGTCCTTGGCGATCTTGGCGGCGCGGACCGCGTCGATGATGACGCCCGCGGAGTTCGGGGAGTCCCAGACCTCGAGCTTGTACTCCAGGTTCAGCGGGGTGTCGCCGAAGGAGCGGCCCTCGAGGCGGACGTACGCCCACTTGCGGTCGTCGAGCCACGGCACGTGGTCGGACGGGCCGATGTGCACGTCGGCCTTGGCCATCTCGTGCGGGATCTGCGAGGTGACCGACTGCGTCTTGGAGATCTTCTTCGACTGGAGGCGCTTGCGCTCCAGCATGTTCATGAAGTCCATGTTGCCGCCGAAGTTGAGCTGGTACGTGCGCAGCAGCTCGACCCCGCGGTCCTCGAACAGCTTCGCCATCACGCGGTGGGTGATGGTGGCGCCGACCTGGGACTTGATGTCGTCACCGACGATCGGGACGCCCGCGTCGGTGAACTTCTGCGCCCACTCCGGGTCGCTGGCGATGAAGACCGGCAGCGCGTTGACGAAGGCCACGCCGGCGTCGATGGCGCACTGCGCGTAGAAGCGGTCCGCCTCCTCAGAGCCCACCGGCAGGTAGGACACGAGAACGTCGGCCTGGGTGTCCTTGAGCACCTGGATGACGTCGACCGGCTGGTCGTCCGACTCTTCGATGATCTCGCGGTAGTACTCGCCGAGGCCGTCGAAGGTGTGGCCGCGCTGCACGGTGACGCCGGACGGCGGCACGTCGCAGATCTTGATGGTGTTGTTCTCACTGGCGACGATCGCCTCGGAGAGGTCGCGGCCGACCTTCTTGGCGTCGACGTCGAAGGCGGCCACGAACTCCAGGTCGCCGACGTGGTAGTCGCCGAACTGTACGTGCATAAGACCAGGGACACGAGTCTCGGGCGAGGCGTCCTTGTAGTACTCGACTCCCTGGACGAGCGAGCTCGCGCAGTTGCCGACACCGACGATGGCCACGCGCACTGAACCCATCCGGATGCTCCTTTGCTCTCTTGTGCGGGGGGACGCCTTGCGCCCTCAGCCGTTGTTCTTCTCATCTGCTTGCTGCGCGCGTTCGCGGCCGATGAGCTCGTTGAGCCACCGGACCTCGCGCTCGACCGACTCCAACCCGTGCTGCTGGAGCTCGAGCGTGTAGTTGTCGACACGCTCCCGCGTACGGGCCAGTGCGACGCGCACGCTCTCCAGCCGCTCCTCGAGCCGGCTGCGCCGGCCTTCGAGGATCCGTAGCCGTACGTCGGCGCGGGTGTGGGCGAAGAAGGCGAAATGTACTCCGAACCCCTCGTCCTCCCAGGACGCGGGCCCGGCCTCGGAGAGGAGCTCCTGAAGGCGCTCCTTCCCCTCGGCCGTGAGCTTGTAGACGATCTTCGAGCGCCGGGTGCCACCCGGTCGCACCGCGGCGGGCTCCTCGTCGTCCTCCATGATCAACCCCTGCTCGAGCAGCGCCTTGAGGCAGGGGTAGAGCGTGCCGTAGGAGAACGCGCGGAACATGCCGAGCAGGGTGTTGAGCCGCTTGCGCAGCTCGTACCCGTGCATGGGGGACTCGTGAAGCAGGCCGAGAACGGCGAGTTCCAGTACGCCGGCCTTGCTCCTCATGGTCCCTCCACTCCATCGCTCGACTCGATGTATCGCTCGAATGTATCGACTCGATACATCAGGAAGATACGGTCCCCCTCCGAACATGGCAAGCCGGAGCGCGGGCCGACCCGGAAATTACGGCCGTGGTCAGGAAGAACGTACGTAGAGTGTCCGGAATGTCACGAATGCAGGATTGTGGGTCGTCGTAGTCTGCTGACATGTGGTCCCAGCGACTGGTCGTCGACTACGGGCTCGCCCGGCGGGCCACGTTGGCCGAGCTGTCATCCGGCGGCCTGACCGTCGCGGACGCCTGCGACGCACATCCGTACCTCCTGCGGGCCGCGAAGTATCACGGCGAGCCCACCGACCAGCCCTGCCCGGTCTGCCGGAAGGAGCGGCTCACCCACGTCACCTACGTGTACGGGGACGAGCTGGGCCGCTACGCCGGGCGGGTCAAGGTGACGGACGAGCTCCAGGAGATGGCCCGGGAATTCGGTGAATTCCGGGTGTATGTGGTTGAAGTATGCCAAAGTTGTGCCTGGAACCATCTGACGCTGTCGTACGTCCTTGGCTACGGAGAGAACGCTCCTGACCAGGGGCGGAGCGTCCGAGAGTAGCCGCGCGACAGCGTGGTGCACCCGGCAGGCGGTCCCCGCTCACTTGCCTACACAGTACTGTCGGACGGATTGAAAAGCCGTACCCCAGTGAACGAGGTCGCGTGAGTTACAGCAGCGATTACGGGCCAGAGTACGGTCGATCGGGGTCTGTCGGACCTGCCCCGACCCGGCCGCAGCCGCAGGTTGACGGGTCGAACCTCCCCGCGGTTCCCACCCGGCCACACCCCGGCGGCCCAGGCGGTCCCGGTCGTCCGGGCGGTCCCGGTGGCCCTGGCGGCTCAGGTGGCGGTGGCGGCCCGGGTCGTCGGCGTCCCGGCGACGGTGACGGCACGCGGCGCGGCTCCGGCAAGAAGGCGAAGCGGAAGGGCTGGCGCCGCCTTCTGTCGTGGAAGCTGTGGCTCGCCGTCTTCGGCATCGGCACGCTCGTGAGCATCTGCATGATCGGCGTCGCGTACGCCATGGTCAAGGTGCCGAAGATCAACGCGGATGTCCAGGAGCAGGGCACGACGATCTACTGGGGCGGCAGCGCGAAGAACCCCCAGGTCCTCGGCCGGATCGGCGCGTCGCGCCAGATCCTGCCCGACCTGTCGAAGGTGAGCAAGCCCATGCAGGCGGCCGCGCTGGCCGCAGAGGACCGCAAGTTCTACCACGAGGCGGCGATCTCGCCCACGGGCATCGCCCGCGCGGTCTACAACAACGTCTCGGGCGGCGACACGCAGGGCGGTTCGACGATCACCCAGCAGTACGTCAAGAACGCCTACCTCTCACCGAACCGCACGTTCACCAGGAAGTTCAAAGAGATCTTCATCGCGGTGAAGGTCAACAAGCAGGTCAGCAAGGACCAGATCCTGCTGAACTACCTGAACACCATCTACTTCGGCGCGCCGACGAAGGACATGACCGGCGCCTACAGCGTCGAGACCGCGGCGCAGATCTGGTTCGGCCACAGCGCGTCGCAGCTCACCGTCCCCGAGGCCGCGATCCTCGCCTCGAACATCAAGCAGCCCGGGTACTACACGCCCGCGAGCAAGGGCCAGCAGCGGACCGACACCATGGAGCGCTACAACTGGGTGCTCCAGGGCATGCGCACGATGGGCAACATCTCCGACGCCGACCTGGCCAAGTACCAGAACCACCTGCCCAAGGTGAAGAAGACGGCGAGCAGCGCCTACCGCGGGCAGAACGGCTACCTCCTGCAGCGGATCACCAACGTGCTGCGGAACTCCATGGGCTTCACCGACACGGACCTCAACACCAAGGGTCTGAAGATCTACACCACCTGGCGCAAGGATCTGCAGGACAAGGCCGTCGCGGCCGTCGAGCCGAAGCTCAAGGGACTGCCGAGCGACACCCGGGCCGGCCTGGTGACGATCGACCCGAACACCGGGGAGGTCCTGGCGGCGTACGGCGGCCACGACTACTCGAAACGGCAGCAGGACGACGCCTTCTACTCCACCGTCCAGGTCGGCTCCTCCTTCAAGCCCTACGTGCTCGCGACGGCGATCAAGAACGGCATCGGGCTGAAGAGCATGTTCGACGCCAGGGCGCCGCAGTACTTCACGACCGACGGCGAGAGCGTCCC
This sequence comes from Actinoallomurus liliacearum, assembly GCF_039542035.1. Taxonomy (NCBI): domain Bacteria; kingdom Bacillati; phylum Actinomycetota; class Actinomycetes; order Streptosporangiales; family Thermomonosporaceae; genus Actinoallomurus; species Actinoallomurus liliacearum. Next base: position 294,975 of record NZ_BAABHJ010000040.1, on the reverse strand, counting down.
CAAGGGGACATCCGGCGCGATGACCGTCGTCAACGACGAGGGCAACACCAACGAGGTCGTCGACCTCATCAAGGCGACCCAGATGTCGTACAACACCGTGTACGTGCCGCTGGGTTTCAAGGCCGGCTCGCAGGACGTGTTCGATCTGGCCGAGAAGGCCGGGCTGCCCGCCGACAGCATGAAGCACCAGCTCAACCAGGGTGGTTTCTTCCTCGGTCAGGCCGACATGAGCCCGCTGGCCCAGGCCGGCGGCTACGCCACGATCGCCAACGACGGCGAGTACATCCGGCCGCACATCATCAGGAAGGTGCTCGACTCCAAGGGCGCCCCCTACAAGCCGGAGAAGTGGCAGCACTACGTCACCAAGCACGAGGCGTTCTCCAAGGACGTCGCGCGGGACACGCAGTACGCCATGCAGTCGGTCGTGAAGTACCCGGGTACGGGCTACCGCGCGGCGCTGCCCGGCCGTGAGGTCGCCGGTAAGACCGGTACGACCAGCAAGAACATGGCGGCCTGGTTCGTCGGGTTCACGCCGAAGCAGTACGTCACGTCGGTGGCCATGTGGCGGTACCGCGACAAGCAGCACAAGTTCCTTCCGCTGCAGAACATCGGCGGCCTCTCGCACGTCAACGGTGGTGACTTCCCCGCCCGGATCTGGCACGACTTCATGAGCAGCGCGCTCGAGAACAAGCCGGTCACGCACTTCGAAGGGCCGGTCTACAAGGGCGACACCCAGCGGTTCGCGACGCCGAGCCCGACGGCGACGACGCCGACGCCGACGATGACGCCGACCTGCCGGCCGGACCAGGACCCGGCGGTCGACGACTGCAAGCCGCGCAAGACGCCGAATCCGAACGACACGAAGCACTGCGACCGATTCCCGACGCCGGACTGCCCGAACCACTCACAAAGCCCGGGTCCGGGCACCACCTGCAAGCCGTGGGACGTGAACTGCACGTCGCCCTCGACGGACCCGGGTGGTCCCCCCGGCAAGCACGGCAACACCGCCCAGGACGTGCAGGGCCAGGCCGCCCGGCCGCTCAAGGATTAACCTGCTGGCATGCCGGAGTCACAGCTGATCGATGGGGCCGGGGGAGCCGCGAACTCCCCCGGCCCCGCCGGTGTCCGTACGGGCCTCCGGCAGGTGCTGCCGCTGCTCGTGTCCACGACCGCGGCCGTCTCGGTGCTGGGGTACCTCCAGAAGGTCCCCTGCAAGAACGTGGGCTTCGACTTCATCCCGACGGTGCGCAACGCCTGCTACACCGACGTCTATCCGCTGTACTTCGGGCGGGGCCTGGCCGACGGGAAGGTCCCGTACCTCGACAAGATCCCCGAGCCGGTGGAGTACCCCGTGCTCACCGGCGGGTTCATGCAGGTCGCCGCGACGGCGGCGCGCTGGTTCGGCGGGGATGACGCCGTCTCGCGCGGCATGTGGTTCTTCAACCTGACCGCGGTGGTGCTCGTGCTGTGCGCGGTGGTCACCGTGCTGGCGACCGCGCTGGCCGCCGGCGGCCAGAGCCGCCGGGTCGGGCTCATGGTCGCCGCGTCGCCCGCGCTCCTCCTCACCGCGTACATCAACTGGGACCTGCTCGCCGTGGTCCTGTCCGCGCTGGCGCTGGCGGCCTGGGCGCGCCGTCGCCCCGGCGTCGCGGGCGTCCTGCTCGGCCTCGCGGTCGCGGCGAAGTTCTATCCCCTCGTCTTCCTCGGCCCGCTGTTCCTGCTGTGCCTGCGCGCGGGCCGGTGGCGGGAGTTCGGCCGGCTGCTGGCCGGCACGGTCGTCGCCTGGCTGGTCGTGAACGTGCCGATCATGCTGGTGGCGTGGGACAGCTGGGGCCGGTTCTACACGTTCAACCAGGAACGCCCGGTCGACTGGGGCTCGATCTTCTTCCTGACCGAGCGCAAGGGCCTGTCGTCGGTCGACACGGTGTCGACGCTGAACCTCATGGGCGAGGCCGGCTTCGTGATCCTCGCGCTGGGCATCGCGCTGCTCGTGCTGTTCGCCCCGCGCCGGCCCCGGCTGCCGCAGGTGCTGTTCCTGACGCTCGCGGCGTTCCTGCTGACCAACAAGGTCTGGTCGCCGCAGTACGTCCTGTGGCTGCTGCCGCTGGTGGCGCTGGCCCGGCCCAAGCTCCCGGCCTTCCTGCTGTGGCAGGCGGGGGAGATCGTCTACTTCTTCGGCATCTGGTGGTACCTCATGGCCGGTGCCAAGCAGCATCCCGGCGTGGGGCTGTCCGCCACCCTGTCCGCGGTCCTCTCCGGACACGCCCCCGCGGCGGGCATCAGCGACGGCGTCTACTTCATCGCGCTGCTGGCCCGGTTCCTGACCGTCCTGCTGCTGGCGGTGCTCGTCGTGATCGACATCCTCGTGCCCCGGCTCGACACCGTACGGGCCGGCGGCGCCGACGACCCGGCCGGCGGCGTCCTGGACGACGCCGAGGACCGCTTCGTCCTGATGCGCCGCCGGGTTCCCCGGCCCGCCTGAGTCATGGTCGAGGAAGGCCGCTCGGATGGCGTCGGCGCGGCGCGGCTCCGTACCGGCGACCGGCTCGCGCTGCGCGCCTGGTTCGGTACGCGGGCGGCCGTGCTGGGGATCTCGCTCCTCGCCTCGGCGCTGTGGTCGCACGGTGACCTGCACGACTCCTTCCTCGGCCGGTGGACCCAGTGGGACGTCGACCACTTCGTGGAGATCGCCCAGTACGGCTACCGGGGGAATCCCGCCCACCCGCCGGACGCCGGGCTGCCCGCCTTCTTCCCCGGCCTGCCGCTCGTGCTGCGGATCCTCCACCCGCTGATTCCGAACTGGGAACTGTCGGCGCTGCTGGTCAGCCTCGTCGCCGGCGCGGTGGCGTCGGTCGCGCTGGCCCGGCTCGGCGAGCAGGCCGTGACGGGCGCCGACGGGGAACACGCCGGCGGGAGCGGGGCGCACGCCGGACACCCCAGGCTCGGCGCGCACGCCGGATCGCACCTGAGCGGCGCGGGGCCGCGCGCGGTGTTCGCGCTGCTCGTCAGCCCGTACGCCGTGTTCCTGTTCGCCGGTTACTCCGAGACCCTCTTCCTGGCGTTCGCGCTGCCGGCCTGGCTGCTGGCCAGGCAGCGGCGGTGGCCGGCCGCCGTCCTGTGCGCCGCGGGCGCGTCCTGCGTGCGGGTGACCGGGCTCTTCCTCGCCGCGGCGTTGATCGTGGAGTTCCTGACCGCCGACCGGCGATGGCGGTCGGCGCCGTGGCTGGCGGTGCCGTTCCTTCCGGTGCTGGGCTACGCCGCGTACCTCTGGCGTCGTACGGGCGACTGGTCGGCGTGGCAGCACGCGCAGGAGGCGGGCTGGGGGCGCTCGACGGTGTGGCCGTGGACCTCCTTCGAGACGACGTGGCAGGCGGCCTTCGGCACGCACGACCAGTTCACGACGGCCTTCCGGGTGGAGCTGATCGCGGCGGCGGTCGGCGTCGCGCTGACCTGCTGGCTGTTGTGGCGGCGGCAGTGGGCGGAGAGCGTGTACGTCGGGCTGCCGCTGATCTCGCTGCTGACCTCGGCGTACTACCTGTCGATCGGCCGGGCGACGCTGCTGTGGTGGCCGCTGTGGCTGGCGGTCGGGCGGTGCCGGCGTCCGGCGTACGTGGTGCTGATCGTCATCTTCGTGCCGCTGATGACGGCCGAGGTGGTGACCTACAACTCCGGAGGCTGGGCGGGCTGACGCCGGACGGGTGTACGGAGGACCATCGAAGGTAGGTACAGCGAGCGGCAGACCGCCGGACCTTCGAACGCTGCGAATGGGTGAGTGATGATCGCGGAGCTCCTGACCGGACGCCGGCCACCGGGCGTGTACACCTGGCCCGTCGACCGGAAGGAGGCCGCCCGTGGCGCAGCCGAGGCCGAACGCGCCGGTCGGCGGGTCTTCTGGCTCGACGTCCACGATGTACGGGACAAGCGGGCGCTCCTCGAGCGGTGCGCCGAGGAGTTCCTCCTGCCGTCGTACTTCGGGCACAACTGGGACGCCCTCCAGGACGGCCTACGGGACCTGTCCTGGGCGCCGGCGAACTGCGGCTACCTGGTGATGTACGACCACTGGCGGGAGCTGGCGGGCGCCGACCCGGCGGTCCATCAGACGCTGCTGGAGGTCTTCACCGCCGCCGTCGAGCACTGGCGGCACACCTCCACGCCGTTGGCGGTCCTCATCCTGGTGACGGAGGAGGACCGGGAGAACGCACCCGTGGGGCTCCCCGACGCGCTTCCCGACGCCTGAGCCGCGCTCCGGTTTCCACAGCCTGTGGACAGTCGGCCGCTCGACGCCCGGCGAATCAGGGGCCCACTATGGCGCGCCGCCGTCCGCAGCCTGTGGATAACTTCCGTGCCCTGGAGGACGGGATGCGGGTCAGAGGTGCTCGCGGAGCCAGGCGATGTCGGCGGCCTGCCCGTCGCCGGGCGTCTCCACGACCACGGGCGCCCCGGCCGCCCGTACGACGGCCAGGATCAGCTCCGGGTCGATCCGGCCGTCGCCGAGGTTGGCGTGCCGGTCGGCGCCGGAGCCGAACGCGTCGCGGCTGTCGTTGCAGTGCACCAGGTCGATCCGGCCGGTGATGGCCTTGACGCGCTCGACCACGTCGACCAGGTCCTCACCCGCCGCGTGCGCGTGGCAGGTGTCCAGGCAGAACCCGACGTCGAAGCCGTCGAGGGCCTCCCACAGCCGGGCGATCCGGTCCAGCTTGCGGGCCATGGCGTTGTCCCCGCCCGCGGTGTTCTCGATGAGGACGGGGATCGGGCGGTCCTCCATCCGCTCGAAGACCTTGCGCCAGTTGTCGAAGCCGCTCTGCGGGTCGTCGTTCTTCAGCACGTGCCCGCCGTGCACGATCAGACCCTTCGCGCCGATCTTCGCGGCGGCCTCGAGCTGCTGGGTGAGGATCTTGCGGCTCGGGATCCGGATGCGGTTGTTGGACGACGCGACGTTCACGATGTACGGCGCGTGGATGAACACGTCGACGTCGGAGTCGCGGATCGCCTCGTACCCCTCGGGCAGGACGGGGGCCTTCCAGCCCTGCGGGTCTCCGAGGAAGAACTGGACCACCTCGGCCTTCTTCGCGGCCGCGGCGGCGAGCGGGTCCGTTCGGTCGACGTGGGCTCCGATTCGCAGCATGGCGACGAGCCTACGCGCGCGGTCCGACCAGAACGGTGACCGACGAGAATCCACCGCCGCGGATCGGCTGCTCCGACCGCTTCGGCCGGTTCGGCCGGTCAGACCGTGAAGCCGCCATGCGACAGACCCAGGCCGAGGCCGACGAAGGCCATGCCGATGCCCAGGACGTTCAGCCAGCGCTCGACCGTGGTCGCGGAGACCAACTGGGAGTACAGGCCGAAGAGGAACGTCACGAATCCCAGGCACACGGCGACGAAGTGCGTCGCGTGGACGGCCCCGAGGACGAAGGTCGCGAGACCGGCGGCCACGGTGACGAGCGCGAGGGAGTTCTCCAAGGGATGGGTCTGCCGTTCCAGCAGACGTCGCGGGATGGCCAGTGGTGACATAACGATTCGTCACCTCCTACACGGGGTGGTGTCCTCCCAGAGTCGTTCCCTGCCGCCGGGCAGGTCAAGACCCTGGTCCGGGGGGTACAGGGCGACGAGCGTTCTGTCGGTCCCCAGCGGTATTGTCGAACGTGGTTTCGAATGGAGGATGCCATGACGATGATCACTCGTGACCTGGCCGCCATCGACGACGCCGAGCTCATCGAGGAGTTGTCCATGCTGACGACCCAGACGGCCCGCATGCGGTCGCGGATGGCCGACATCATGTCCGAGCTGGACCGGCGCCGGGGCCGCTAGCGCGGGTCCCGGTCCCCGGCTTCCGGCCGATTGAGCTGCCGGTTGTTGATAGCCTTTGTCGGTCCCGCGCATCCGAGACGCGGGGCGACGCAAGAGCCCTCCTGTCACGGAGAGACCGTGACCGCACCAGTCCAAAGGAGGTTGGGACCAGCATGCGTCGTTACGAAGTGATGGTCATCCTCGACCCGAACACCGAGGAGCGCACGGTCCAGCCGTCGCTCGACCAGTTCCTCACCGTGGTGAAGGACGGCGGTGGCAGCGTGGAGAAGGTCGACGTCTGGGGCCGCCGGCGCCTGTCGTACGACATCGCCAAGAAGTCCGAAGGCATCTACGCGGTCATCGACCTGACGGCCACGCCCGCCACGGTCAAAGAGCTCGACCGGCAGCTGAACCTGCAGGAGTCCATCCTGCGCACCAAGGTCATCCGCCCCGAGGCCCACTGACCGTTCCCCGGTCAGCCCACGACACGCACCGATCTGTAACCGGAGAGCCGCATGGCAGCAGGCGACACCCAGATCACGATCGTCGGCAACCTGGTCGCCGATCCCGAACTGCGCTTCACCCCGAACGGGCAGCCGGTCGCGACCTTCCGCGTGGCCTCTACCCCCCGCTTCCGCGACCAGCAGTCCGGCGAGTGGAAGGACGGCGAGAGCCTCTTCCTCACCTGCAACGTCTGGCGGCAGGCGGCGGAGAACGTCGCCGAGAGCCTCCAGCGCGGCATGCGGGTCATCGTCCAGGGCCGCCTGAAGCAGCGGTCGTACGAGACCCGCGAGGGTGAGAAGCGCACCGTCTTCGAGCTCGAGGCCGACGAGGTCGGCCCGTCGCTGCGGAACGCCACCGCCAAGGTGAACAAGTCCCAGCGCTCGGGCGGCGGAGGCGGCGGCTTCGGCGGTGGCGGAGGCGGCGGTGGCCAGGGCGGCTACGGCGGCGGCCAGGGCGGCGGCGGCTTCGGTGGCGGTCAGGGCGGATCGGGCGGCGGAGGCGGCGGCTTCGGCGGCGGCAACGCGCCGGCCGACGACCCCTGGGCGACCGGGGGCGGCGGCTTCTCCGACGACCCGCCGTTCTAAGCCCGTACGGGCATCACTCATCATCCGACCGACCATTCCCGCGTGAGCGGGGCTCTCTTCTAAGGAGCACCACGATGGCGAAACCGGCACCACGCAAGCCGAAGAAGAAGGTTTGCCTGTTCTGCCAGGAGAAGCTCTCCTACGTCGACTACAAGGACACGGCGCTGCTGCGCAAGTTCATCTCCGACCGCGGCAAGATCCGCGCGCGCCGGGTGACGGGCAACTGCACCCAGCACCAGCGTGACGTCGCCACCGCGATCAAGAACGCGCGCGAGATGGCGCTGCTGCCGTACACCAGCACGGCCCGCTGAGAAAGGAGTCACTCGTCATGAAGCTCATCCTGACTCAGCAGGTCGCCGGCCTCGGCGCTCCCGGCGAGGTCGTCGAGGTCAAGGACGGCTACGGCCGTAACTACCTGATCCCGCGCGGCTTCGGGATCCAGTGGACGCGCGGCGCGGAGAAGCAGATCGACTCGATCCGCAAGGCCCGCGCGGCCCGCGAGATCGCCAGCGTCGAGCAGGCCGAGGCGATCAGCAAGGACCTGCAGAAGCTCAAGGTCCGGCTGCGGACGCGCGCCGGTGAGAGCGGTCGGCTGTTCGGCGCGGTGACTCCGGCCGACATCGCCGGTGCCGTCAAGGCGTCCGGTGGCCCGGAGCTGGACAAGCGCCGCATCGAGGTACGGAACCCGATCAAGACGGTCGGCTCTCACGAGGTGGCGGTGCGCCTCCACCCCGAGGTGAGCGCCAAGATCTCCCTTGAGGTTCTCGCCGGCTGACGTCGCTTCAGCGCAGGTGAAGGGCCGGGTCCGATGGGACCCGGCCCTTCGCCGTATCCGGGCGTGTCAGGTGGCGTTCCACGTGAAACACCCAATCCGGCCTCCTCGCATTCCGCGTCGCGATCACTACGCTTAGCGATCAGTCGTCCACGGGGGGTGGCCGCGATCGTGCGTGAGGGGACGCTGCGCCGGGATGTGCTGCGGGGGATGCTGGGCATCGTGGCCGCCGATGTCATGATGGCCGGCGGGATGATGTGGGCGAACGCCGACGTGACACCGAAGGTGTACACGCGCAGGGAGTGGGGCGCGGTGCCGCCGAGGCGGCCACCGCGGGTGCTGGACCGCGCGCCGGACCACATCATCGTGCACCACACCGCCTCGCCCAATGCTTCTGATCTGTCCCGTTCGCACGCGTTCGAGCTCTCCCGGCAGATCCAGCGCTACCACATGAAGAGTCAGGGCTGGGACGACATCGGAGAGCAGCTGACGATCAGCCGTGGCGGTCACGTCATGGAGGGACGGGCGGGCTCCCTGCCGACCATCCAGCAGGGCCGGCTCGTCGTCGGCGCCCAGTCACTGCACCACAACGACCACACGATCGGCATCGAGAACGAGGGCACGTACGAGAAGGAGGACGTGCCCGGCCGGTTGTGGGACGCGCTGGTCGGCGTCTGCTTCTGGCTGTGCACGGCCTACCGGCTCGATCCCTCCGTGGCGATCATCGGTCATCGCGACTACAACGACACGGACTGCCCGGGGGACGTGCTCTACCGCCGGCTGCCACGCCTGCGTGCGGAGGTGGCGCGGGCCCTCGACGACGCCGCGTCGCACGCCGATCCGCCGCACCCCGATCCGCCGCACCCCGACCCGCCGTCCGACGCACGACGTCGCCTGACGTCCCGCCACCACCGCCGGCTGCACGGCCACGAGGAGTAGATCCTCCGGCCGCCGGCGACCGGCGCCAGGACGCGCGGGGCGGTGTCTCCGCCTGCGGGCGCTCAGGGCGAGGCCTCCGTGTGTGGGTCGGCGTGCCGCGTCTGCGGGTGGGGTTCCCGCGGTGGGCGTCCCCGTGTGGGGCGTCCGGCGTAAGGCCTCCGCGCGCGGACGCCGGGACGGCGACGTCCGCACGCGGGCGTCGTTCAGGACTCCAGGGTCGAGTAGCAGGCGCGGCGGCGGGCGAGTTCGGGATCGAGCCCCTCGACGAGGGCCCAGATGCCGGCCACCCGCTCCGCCCAGGCGTCCGGCGGAAGGCCGCCGAGGCCTTCGGCGGCCAGGTCGTCGATCGCTCGGGTGAGGTGAGCCAGACGCTCCCCTTGTGTAGAACACATGTTCGAAGTCTAGCGCCCCGGGCCGACACGGGAGCGGATTTCCGCCGTACTTCGTCACTCGCGCGGCGCGCCGAACCATCGGGTGCAAGCCTCCCGCAGGCCACCGACATCCTCACCGGCCCAGGCCACGTACCCGTCCGGGCGTACGAGCACGGCGGCGGCCGGAGCGCCGTCCGCACGGGCCGTCACGGCCTCGACGCGACCGGCCCACGGCCGCACCGCGTGCCGTACGCCGGGCCGGTCGTCGAGATCGAGCAGCAGCGGGCGACCGCCCCGCGCCAGCCAGGCCACGCTCGTCGCCGTACCGGAGACGGTCAGGGCCAGGTCGGGGCAGTACCGGCCCGCGAGCGGGTGGTCTGCGGCCACGTCGTACCGCAGGTCGAGATCGCCCATGAGGTCGGTGAGCAGGCGGTTGGCCTCCGCGGTCGAGGCGAGGGCGGTGAAGACGTCGCGCAGCGCGTCGACGCGCGGGCCGGGGGCCAGCAGCGCCACCTGCGCCCGCGTGTTGTGCAGGACGCGGGCCGCGGCGGGGTGCCGTTCGGTCGTGTAGGTGTCGAGCAGCCCGTCCGGGGCCCACCCGGAGACCTCGGCGGCGAGCTTCCAGCCGAGGTTCGCGGCGTCGCCGAGGCCGAGCGCGATGCCCTGCCCGCCGAACGGCGGATGCACGTGGGCGGCGTCGCCGGCCAGCAGCACCCGGCCGACGCGGTACGTCTCGGCCTGCCGGGTGTTGTCGGTGAACCGGGTGGCGCTGTGCACGGCGGTGACGGTGACCTCGGTGCCGGACAGGCGGCGCAGTGATGCCTGCAGCTCCTCGCGGGTGACCGGCGCGGAACGATCGACGGGCGGACCGTCGAACTCGACGGCCAGGACCCGCTGCGGGAACGGCCCGCGCGCCAGCATGCCGTGCTCGGTGCGGTGCCAGCCGAGCGGGAAGAAGTCCGGGTCGTCGACCTCGACGATCGCCTGGTGGCCGGTGATCACTCCGTCGACGCCGGGGAAGGCGAATCCGGTGAGCTTCCGGACGGCGCTGCGGCCCCCGTCGCAGCCGACGAGCCACCCGGTGCGCAGTTCGTACGGCCCCTCGGGGCCTTCGGCGGCGACCGAGACGCCGGTGTCGTCCTGGGTGATGCCGGTGAGAGCGTGACCGCGCCGCAGGTCGGCGCCCAGCTCGGTCGCGTGCTTCTCGAGGGCGGCCTCGAGCACCTGCTGGCCGGCGATGATCGGCATTCCGGCGGGCTGTGAGCCGCCGCGCAGGATCCACAGCCCGGCGAAGTGCCCCACGAGTGGCGCGCCCGGCTTCGCGGTGGTCGCCTGCGTGCTCTCGGCTCCGAGCTTCCCGCCGCCCATGAGGTCGGCCATGGTGGGCTGGTCGCCGAGCAGCTCGGAGATGCCCCGGCGGATGAGGACGTCGGCGCCGCGCCCGGCGACGGCACCGGCCTTGAGGGTGGGGTCGATCTCGGTCCGCCGTTCCAGGACGACGGTGCGGACGCCCTGCAGCCGGAGCTCGCAGGCGAGGAAGAGGCCGATCGGTCCGGCGCCGACGATCACCACGTCGTACGACACGTCACACTCCTTAACGGTGTTAAATCCTTAACGGCGTTAAGGATGACTTGAACGGTGTTAAGTTGTCAACGGGAGGCGATCGATGGCACTGGAACGCGAGACGGTCCTGCGTACCGCCCTACGGCTGCTCGACGAGGTCGGCCTGGACGGGCTGTCGCTGCGGAGACTGGCCAAGGAGCTCGGCGTCCAGGCACCCGCCCTCTACTGGCACTTCACGAACAAGCAGGACCTCCTCGACCACCTGACCGTCTTCGCCCGGGAGGAGGCCGGCATCACGGTCGAGCCGCCGTCGGCCGGCGCGCCGTGGGACGAGTGGCTCGCCGAGGGCATGCGGACGCTGCGCCGTGGGATGCTCGCGCACCGCGACGGCGCGCGGCTGGCGTCCGGGAACCGGCCGCCGCCCGGGTCCTGGCCGCACATCGAGCGCGTGCTGGGCTTTTTGGTCGACGCCGGGTTCACCGCCGAGGACGCCCTGCGGGCCACGATCGTCCTCGGCCACTATGTCGTCGGGTTCGTGCTGGACGAACAGCACGATCAGGAGCGCCAGGACGACGCCGGGCTCGACTTCGACCCGCAGCGGTTCCCTCTCATCACGGCCGCCGGACCCGCGGCGCTCGACCGCGACGCCCTGTTCGAGTACGGCCTGCAGCGGATGCTGGACGGGATGCGCGCCCAGGTGGCGGCCGTCGGCGGACCGGACCCCGCCCACGAGGACCGGCCACCGACGACCGCCCGCCAGGACTAGCCGTGTACGGCCGCCGGCCGGAATCGCCCGCGCACGGCCTCCCTCAGATCCACCCGCGCACGGCCTCCCAACAGGTTCGCCCGCGTACGGTCGCCCTCAGGCCCGGCCGCGTACGGCCGCCCGGGAGGGCTAGCCGCGGACGGCGCCCGCGACCGACCACGCGTCGGTACGGGCCCGCAGGCCCAGCGTGACCAGCCGGGCGGCCATCCACACGCCCATCGCCAGCCAGAGCGACACCAGGCCGCCGCCCAGCGCGTACGCGAGCCAGGCCACCGGCAGGAACGCCGCCGTCTGGAGCACGCCCGCCACCGCCAGGTACGCCATGTCGCCCGCGCCGATGAGCACGCCGTCGAGCACGAAGACCACCCCCGCGATCGGCTGCAGCAAGGCGACGATCACCAGCGCGCCGAGCAACTGGGACCGTACGGCGGCGTCGGCCGTGAACATGTCCGGCAGCCAGGGGCGTACCGCGAACAGCAGGAGCGCGAACACCACACCGCAGGCGACGCCCCACGCGACCATCCGGCGGGTCGCGGCGCGCGCGGCCGCGACGTCGCCCGCGCCGAGCTGGCGCCCGGTGATGGCCTGCCCGGCGATCGCGATGGCGTCGAGGGCGAACGCCATCAGCGTCCAGACGTTCGCCGCGATCTGGTGCGCGGCGATCTGCGGGTCCCCGAGGCGGGCGGCGACCATCGTGGCGACGACGAGGACGACGCGCAGGCTGAGCGTACGGATCAGCAGGCCGACGCCGGCCGTCGCGGACGCCCGCAGCCCGCCGAGGTCGGGACGGAGCGGCGCACCGTACGTCCGCGCGCCGCGCAGGACCATGACGACATAGGCGGCGGCCCCGCCGGTCTGCGCCAGGACCGTGCCCCACGCCGAGCCCGCGATGCCCGCCCCGAGCACCAGGACGAACAGCGCGTTCAGCCCGGCGTTGACGACGAACATCCCCACCGAGACGACCAGCGGCGTCCTCGTGTCCTGCATCCCGCGCAGCACCCCGGTGCCGGCCAGCACGATCAGCATGCCCGGGACGCCGAGGAGGCTGATGTGCACGTACGTCTCCGCCTGCGGCGCGACGACCGCCGACGCGCCCAACGCGCGGACCACCACCGGGACGAGCGGCCGCCCGACGACGATCAGCGCGATCCCGATGAGGGCGGCGAGCCAGATCCCGTCCACGCCCTGCCGTACGGCGGCGCGATGGTTGCCGGCGCCCACCTGGCGGGAGACGGACGCGGTCGTGCCGTACGCGAGGAAGACGCACAGGTTCACCAGCGTGCCGAGGATCTGCCCGGCGATCCCGAGCGCGCCGAGGGAGACCGTCCCCAGATGACCGACGATCGCCGAGTCGGTGAGGAGGAACAGCGGCTCGGCGACGAGCGCGCCGAACGCGGGGATCGCGAGGCGGAGGATCTCCCGGTCATGGGGGTGCCGGAACGTCATGATGTGCCACTGTAACCGGCAAACGGGACTTAACGCTTACCTGCTCCTGTGGGCGACCCTGTGGATGACCGTCGTCCGAACTTTCTCGTGCCCACAGGTGGTGGACGAAGTATCCCCAGTTCAGAGGGATGATTCGGATGGTCGATCCGAGTATCCACAAGTTATCCACAGGTGATGTGCACAGCCGAATCGGCGTGTATGCACAGGTGGTCCACAGCGCCCTCCACAGATCATTTTGCCTTCCCTCCCCGACCGGCCGCAGACTGTCAGACCTGTGGGATAGACGTGGAAGACGTGAGCGACTGAGACCGTTGGGGGTGTCGGAATGAGCGTCACCGATATGCCCTCACACGAGCAGGAGTTCGAGCGCACCCCGCCGCACGACCTGGCCGCCGAGCAGTGCGTCCTGGGCAGCATGCTGCTGTCCCAGACGGCGATCGCCGAGGTCATCGAGATGGTCCAGAGCCGCGACTTCTACCGGCCGGCGCACCAGACCGTCTTCGACCGGATCCTCGACCTGTACGGCCGGGGCGACCCGGTCGACGCCATCACCGTCAAGGACGAGCTGCTCAAGCGTGGCGAGCTCAGCCGCATCGGCGACGCGCCGTACCTCCACACCCTGGTCGCCTCGGTGCCCACCGCGGCCAACGCCGGCTATTACGCCAAGATCGTGCAGGAGAAGGCCGTCCTGCGGCGGCTCGTCGAGGTCGGCACCCGCATCGCCCAGCTCGGCTACAGCACCGACGGCGCCGACGCCGACGCCCTCCTCGACCGGGCCCAGGCCGAGGTCTACGCCATCGCCGACAAGCGTTCCGGCGAGGACTACGCGCCGCTCAGCGACATCATGCCCGGCGCCCTGGACGAGATCGAGGCGATCGGCAGCCGCGGCGGCCAGATGGTCGGCGTCCCCACCGGCTTCACCGACCTCGACGCCCTCACCAACGGCCTCCATTCCGGGCAAATGATCATCATTGCCGCTCGTCCAGCCATTGGCAAAAGTACACTCGCCCTAGATTTGGCCCGAGCTGCGGCAATTAAGCACCAATTGGCGACGGTTGTGTTCTCGCTGGAGATGGGGCGCAACGAGATCACGATGCGGCTCCTCTCGGCCGAGGCGCGGGTCGCGCTGCACGCCATGCGGTCCGGCTCGATGAACGACGAGGACTGGACGCGCCTGGCCCGGCGGATGAGCGAGGTCGCCGAGGCGCCGCTGTTCATCGACGACTCGCCGAACATGTCGATGATGGAGATCCGCGCCAAGTGCCGGCGGCTGAAGCAGCAGCACGACCTGCGCTTGGTCATCATCGACTACCTGCAGCTCATGCAGTCCGGCAAGCGGGTGGAGAGCCGCCAGGTCGAGGTCTCGGAGTTCTCCCGGTCGCTCAAGCTCCTCGCCAAGGAACTCGAGGTCCCGGTCATCGCGCTCTCCCAGCTCAACCGTGGCCCAGAGCAGCGAACCGACAAGAAGCCCATGGTGTCCGATCTGCGCGAATCGGGTTGCCTCACCGCCGACACTCGGATTCTTCGTGCTGACTCGGGGGCCGAGGTCTCACTAGGCGAGCTCATGGCGTCCGGAGAGAAGAACGTTCCGGTGTGGTCCCTGGATGACAAGCTTCGCTTGGTGAGTCGTAATCTGAGCCATGCTTTCCCGAGCGGTACGAAAGAGGTCTTCAGGGTCACGCTTAAGTCCGGGCGCCAGGTCAAGGCCACCACGAACCATCCCTTCTTGACGTACGGCGGATGGCAGGCGCTGCGTGACATGAGCCCTGGGGATCGGGTGGGTGTGCCGAGGCATGTGCCCGCTCCACGTGAAGAGACGGCACGGCCGGAAGCGGAAGTCCGGTTGTTGGCTCATCTCATCGGTGATGGGTCCTTCGTAAAGCGTCAACCGATCAGGTACGCAAGTAGGGATGAGGCGAATCTCGCTGCTGTGGCAGAAGCCGCAGAACACTTCGGAATAACTGCAGTGCGTGAACAGGGCGAGGCTGCGCGGTGCACGACGCTGCGCCTTCCGGCCCCTTATCACCTGACTCATGGAAAACGTAATCCGATCGCTGCATGGCTGGACGCGATGGGCCTCTTCGGTCTACGAAGCCATGAAAAATTCGTTCCAGCCAGCATCTTCTCTTTGCCAAGGCGACAGCTTGCAACCTTCCTCCGCCACCTCTGGGCAACGGACGGCTGTGTCTGGTGGGACGACAATGCGGGCCAAGCGCGGATCTACTATGCGTCCACCAGCCGCCGGTTGATCGATGATGTCTCGCGTCTGCTGCTGCGCTTCAACGTCATGACGCGTATCAAAGAAGTCCGCAAGGGCAATCATCGTCCCGGATATCAACTTCATATTTATGGTGCCGAGAACCAGCTCCGCTTCCTGGATGAGATCGGTGTCCACGGGGAGCGGGCGGCGATGGCCGAGCTCGCACAACATAAGCTGCGCTCCATTAAGGGCAACACGAATCTCGACACAATCCCACGGGAAGTCTGGGATCGAGTGCGTCTCGTGCTCGAGGAGCGAAAGATGACCCATCGCGAGTTCGCGAGAGCCATCGGCACACAGTTCTGTGGCAGTACCTTGCGGAAGCATGCGCCGGGCAGAGAGCGCCTTGAACGGATCGCTGGCGTTCTCGGTGACGCCGACCTTGAGATGGTCGCTACCAACGACATCTTCTGGGATGAAATCGCCAGTATAGAAAGCCTTGGCGAACAGCAGGTCTACGACGCGACCGTGCTTGGCACCCATAATTTCGTCGCGGATGGGATCGCTCTCCACAACAGCATCGAGCAGGACGCGGACATGGTCATCCTGCTGCACCGCGAGGACGCCTACGAGAAGGAGTCCCCGCGGGCGGGTGAGGCGGACCTGATCGTGGCCAAGCACCGTAACGGCCCCACCGCCACCGTGACGGTCGCCTTCCAGGGCCACTACAGCCGCTTCGTCGACATGGCCCACTGAGCCAGGTCTCCTGTAGGGTCCGCGTTTTCGTGAGCACTGACGGCAGATCATGAGCACTGTCCGAGCAAATCCGGGCGCCGGCTGCCCTACTCGGCGCGCAGGGCGGATGCCGTTCCGGCCTTCGCCGCCCAGCCGGCCGGGCCGAGCGCGCCGACGATCGCGATGACCAACCCGGCGAGTCCCAGCAGGATCAGCTCCCACGGGGAGTACACCGATAGCAGGGACAGCGGGTACCCGGAGTTCGCGGCGTGCGCCATCACCGGCACCACGGCATGGTGCAGGAGGACTCCGGCGGGGACTCCGACGATTCCGGCGACCAGACCGACGCTGGCGACCGAGCACACCACCATGAGGAGGGTCTGCCGCGGCGTCATGCCGATCGCCTTGTACACGCCGATGTCGTGAGCTCGCTCGCGGATCTGCAGCGCCACGGTGTTCAGCACGCCGAGGCCGGCGACCACGGTGATCAGGATCGTCAGCATCGTGATCAAGGTGAGCACGGCGAGGAACTGCGTGGTCGAAGCCTGGGAAGAGGTGGCGCGGAAGGAGTGGCCGAGCGCCGCCGACACGTTGTTGGCGTACGCTTGCGCGCTGGTGCCGGACTGGAGGGCCACGTCGAAGTACTGCGGCAGCGCACCCGGGTCGAAACGGGAGAGCGTGGCCGGACTCAGGTACAGGTCGGGCTGACTGCCGGTCTTGAACACCTCGCCCACGATCTGGACCGTCAGCCGGTGCCGGCCGGAGATCAGTGTGTACGTCGACCCGACCGAGGTGCCGGTGTCGGTGAGGAACAGTGTGTTCACGTCCACCTCCGCGGCTCCCGAGGAGGCGGAGTACCAGCGGCCGGAGATCAGCGGAATCCCGCTCAGGGACGGGGTGTCGCCGTAGGCGATGGCGGCCGCCTTCTGCGCCGCGCCGGGCACGCTGAACTCGTCGTCGGTCTCAGTCATGTAGTACCGCGTTCCGGCCTGTGCTTTCAGCGCCGTCGCGACGGCGTGCTGCTGCGCGTCGCTCAGGGAGGGGGCCTGGCCGCCTGTGCGGCCCGACACCTGCACCGGCATGCGCGAGTAGGGCGAGTCGTCGCCGACCCGGATCAGCGTTGCCCCCAGCCCGATGCCGAACGTCACAGCCGCGGCGCCGAACACGATGACCACCCAGGTCGTCACCGTCCGGGCGGGCCGGGCGGCCGGCGCGGCCAGGCCGAGCGTGATCGACCGGGGGAGTGACCGCAGTCGCGCCGCGGCCCGGTGCGCGAAGAAGCCGTGGACCGGCCGGGGGGCACGGCCGGTGGCGATCGCCTGGATGGCGCTCATCCGGCCCGCCCGCAGTGCGGGAAGGACCCCGCCGACCGCGGTCAGCGCGAGTGCCGTCAGCGGAACCAGGACGTCGACCCACAGCGGGACGCTCAGCGTCCCCACCTGGTAGACGTGCGCGTTCACCTCGAGCATGGGTATCGCCAGCAGGTTCCCGACCACGACCCCGATGACGCAGCCGACCATCGCCGGAACCAGCACCAGCAGCGCGTACGAGGCGACCACCTGCGCCGGGCTGAAGCCGATCGCCTTGAGCACACCGATGCGGGTGGTTCCGGCGATCACCGCACCGGCCACCACGTTCACCACGATCAGCACCGAGATCACCAGCGCGATCACGCCGAACGCGATGATGAACGGCACCCACGGCTGGATCCCAGCCCGTTCCGCCTGCCGAACGTCCAGATAGGACGCGGTGCCGAGCACCGCGCCGCTCGGCAGCGCCGACCGTACCGAGGTGATGTCGGCGGCGACCGCGGAGTGCGACTCCGCGTGGGTGAACCGGTAGAGCATCTGAGCCTCCCCGGTTCCCCCCACGCTCCGGAGCGCGGCGATCTGGGATGGCGTCACCCAGCCGGCGGCGGTGTGGGTGATCGAGTTCGCGGTACCGACCACGGTCAGCGTCTGTGAGCCGATGGTGAGAGCCGACCCGGTGAACACCCCGTTGCCTCGGTCGACGACGATCTGCCCGTCGCCGTCCGGCCAGTGGCCGTCGAGCAGCGTGATGTCGTCCACCGGGCCGCTCGAGGCGGACCGGCCGACGATCCGGAGCGGCGTCGTCGACGAGCCGGGTACTCCGGGAACCGTGACCCGCGCATTCACCTCGACCTCGCCGAACGGGCCCGATGCAGCCGTCACACCTGAGAGCCGGGACGTCGCGGCAAGCTGGTCGGTGCCGGCGACCGAGGCGTTCACGGTGACGGTGACGTGGGCGCCGTTCTGTTCGGCGAACGCGCGGTCGAATGCGCCGTGGGCGCCCGCGAGCAGCCCCAGCGCGACCGTCGAGGTCGCGGTGGCCGACAGCATGACGACACCGATGATCAGTGCCTGCAGGCGGCGTCCGCGCAGGCCGCTGAGGGCCGTGCGGAGGACCGCGGTCATCGCTGGACTCCCATGCCGGGCGCGCCCGTGGGACCTGCCGGGTTTGCCGAGTCCGACCTGATCCGGCCGTCGGCGACAGAGATCACCCGGCTCGCGTACCTGGCGGCCAGCTCCGGGTTGTGGGTGACCAGGATCAGCGTCTGCCCGGTCGAGTTCAGATCCAGCAGCAGTGCGCCGATCTCCTCTCCGGCCCTGGTGTCCACCGCACCGGTCGGCTCGTCGGCGAGCAGCAGCGCGGGCCGGTTGATCAGGGCCCGGGCGATCGCCACACGCTGCCGCTCACCGCCGGACAGCCGCGCCGGGTAGGCGTCGCGGCGGTGGTTCAGCCGGAGCCTGTCCAGCAACTGGTCGGCCCGCTGCCGCGCGGCGTCCGACCGGCCCCCGGCGAGTTGGGCGGGCAGCAGGATGTTGTCCATGACGGTCATGTCGTCGAGCAGGTTGAAGAACTGGAAGATCATGCCGACCTGGCGCCGCCGGTACTTGGCGGCGGCGGTCTCGTTCATCTTGTCCACGCGGTCCCGGCCGACCTGCACCGTGCCGGTGGTCGGCCGGTCCATCGCCGCTATCAGGTTGAGCAGCGTCGACTTACCGCTGCCGGACGGCCCCATTATCGCGACCGCCTCGCCGGCATGCACCGCCAGGTCGACGTCCGCGACCGCCGGCGCCGCCCCGTTGCCGTACCGTTTGGTCACGCCGTCCAACCGGATCAACTCCACGCCGGTGGCAGGCACGCTCTGTCGTCTCATGGGTTCCTCTCTGGCACATGGCGGGGACGGCGGACGCGGATCTGGGCGACATAGCCGTCTTCGATGGCGGGGCCGGCCGGTACCGCGCCGGCTTCGGGTGGTCCGGTCGCGATGACCCGGTGGCTCGTTAGCGGATCGCTTGGCACGACGGTGACCGCCGGCAGGTCGGGCGGCGGATGCCCGGCGGCCTGGGTGAGGTACCGGACAAACAGGTGTGAACGCCCGGCTGAATGGCCGTCAACTGCGATCACGTGACCACTTTGGCCACGCGGG
This sequence comes from Actinoallomurus liliacearum, assembly GCF_039542035.1. Taxonomy (NCBI): domain Bacteria; kingdom Bacillati; phylum Actinomycetota; class Actinomycetes; order Streptosporangiales; family Thermomonosporaceae; genus Actinoallomurus; species Actinoallomurus liliacearum. The sequence goes on along the minus strand of NZ_BAABHJ010000040.1, from coordinate 275,854 downwards.
GCCCGTCACGGTATCGGCTGGAAGTCTGCTTCCTGCGCGGCCCGGATTCGTACTTTCGACCGACACGGCCGCGGTGGCATGCGGCCGTAACCTTGCGACATGGACGTGCTCAAGCCCCTAGCCCGGCGGGCCGGGACAGGCGCCGAAGTAGCGCTGGGCGTGGCAATGGCCATGATGATCGCCCTCAACGCACTGCTGGTCGCCAAAGCCGGCAGGGGTTGGTTGTTCAGCCCCGGTGTCGGCATCGTGATCTGCGCGACCGCCCTGCTACGCGGACGGAACCGGACACTGGCGGCGGTGACCGGCCTTGCCCTGTTCGGCGGGGCCGGACTCGCGATCACGCTGGGGGCCATCCCCCCGGGACCGCTGTTCGGCGGCGGGCTCGTCGGCATGCTCGTACTCGGCGCCGCGGCCGTCCGAACGCTGCCGCCGCGCCGTGCCGCCATCGTCGGCGTTGCCGGCACGCTCGTGATCGGGATAAGTGAGACCGCCGGGCCCCACGGCTTGTTCGACAACCGGGTCTATTGGGCGTTGGCCGGAGCCACCCTGTGGTCTGCCGCGCTGGCTGTCGGCCTCTATCTCCGCTATCTCGACTTCCTCCACCATGAGACGCTGGCGACCGTACGGCACGAGGAGCGCCTTGAGCTGGCCAGGGAACTGCATGACGTGGTCGCCCACCACGTCACCGGCATGGTCGTCCAGGCCCAGGCTGCCCGGTTCGCCGGAAACGACCACGCTGAGACGCTACGGTCGGCGCTGGGCAACATCGAGACCACCGGCACTGACACGCTGGCCGCGATCCGGCAGCTTGTCGGGCTGCTGCGCGATCCGGACGACATGAGCACGGTCCCGCCGACACCCGAACCGATCAGCAAGCTCGTGGAGCGATTCGCCGAACACGGCCCAGCTGTCGATCTACGGCTCCCCCCGGGCATACCAACCTCCGCCTGGCCGCCCGAGGTGGCCAGCACCATGTACCGGGTCGTGCAGGAAGCGCTGACCAACATCGCCCGCCACGCTTCCGGCGCCCGCTCAGTCACCGTTACCGTCACCCACGCCCCCCAGCAGGTCAGTGTCGAGGTGACCGACAACGCCCCCACCACAGCCTCCCGACACTCTCGCCCAGGAGGCGGCTACGGGCTCGTCGGGATGCGAGAGCGCGTCGAGGCGCTCGGCGGAAAGCTCCGCGCGGGGCCGCTGCCCGAAGCGGGCTGGGCGGTCCAAGCCAGCCTGCCTCTCCCCGCGCCAGGCCGGCCGTGACCCTACGGGTCCTGCTGGCCGACGATCAGGCCATGGTCCGCAGCGGCTTCCGGCTGATCCTCGAAAGCCAGCCCGACATCACCGTGGCCGCAGAGGCCGCAGACGGCATCCAGGCCGTAGCCCTCGCCCAGGCACTCCGCCCGGACGTATGCCTCGTCGACATCCGCATGCCGGGCCTGGACGGCATTGAGGTCACCCGCGCGCTGGCCGGCCCAGGCGTCGCCGACCCGCTCCGCGTCGTGATCGTCACCACCTTCGACACCGACGAATACGTCTACGGCGCGCTGTGTGCCGGCGCGGTGGGCTTCCTGCTCAAAGACGCCGGACCCGCACTCCTCATCGAAGCCGTCCGCGCCGCCGGCGCCGGTGACGCCCTGATCTCCCCGTCAGTCACCGTCCGCCTCCTCCGCCGGCTCGCTTCCACCTGGCCCCCGGCCGCCGTAGCCCGGGACCAACTCTCGGAACGAGAACTCGACGTCGCCCGCAGCATCGCCCAGGGACGCACCAACCAGGAAATCGCCGCTGAACTATTCATCTCGCTCAGCACGGTGAAGACCCATATCACCCGAATCCAGAACAAACTTGGCGTCCGCAACCGGGTAGAAATCGCCGTGTGGTCCTGGGAGAACCGGATCATGAACCAATAGGCTTACGACTGGTCCCTGGATCACCCCGAGGTATCGACCGCCGACAGCCGCGATTGCTCATGATCACGCGGAATCTCGACAACCTGACGCCGCTCACGACCGAAACACCGCAGGTCACCCGACCCGTGATTGCTCGTGGGCCGACGGACCCTACATCTTCCCCTGTTTCTCGGGCGCCTTCCGGTTATTGTCACGGTACGGGCGCGGTGACAGACAGGAGCGTGGACGTGACTCTCGACGACCTCGCCGACATCATCGTGGAGTTCGTGCAGAGCAAGACGGCCGCGGACGCCCGGAACGTGCTGCTACGCCACCCTGAACTGCTCGGGCCCGAGGTCGACGATCTCTTCGACCGGTTGATCAACGCGGCCGCTTACACGCGGGACACCAGAACGCTCGAAGGGCTGGCCGTCATTCACCGGATCGTCGCGGACGGTCGGCGGGACGGCCTCGACGCGGCCACCAGGAGGCTGCTCGACTATGACAGACCTGGATAACGCGCCGATGTAGACGAAGCCGGCCCAGTAGAAGGGATGCCCGAACGGTCGCCGTGGCGATCGGCCCGGGCCAGGCGTGGATGAAGCCGCCGGGCTCGCTGTGGGATCCGCCGGTGTCCGGGCCCGCGAAGCCGCTGACGTGGATCGCCCCGCCCCGGCCTGCGGGCCGAAGCCGTGCGCCTGCCGGAAGCGGAGCACGTCCTCGGGCGTCATCGCGGCCAGGTCTTCCTGGGCCTGCCGTAGCGCGCACGCAGGGGAGGTGCCGTCCGTCATGCGGGCGTACAGCCGGTCCATGAGCAGTGCCGTGCTGAGATCGGGGACCGGCCAGAGAGTGGCGATGACCCCGCCGACGCCGGCGACGACGAACACGGTCGGCAGCGTGAGCAACTCGTCAGGTTGGTTCATGGTGAGGGCCGACTGGCATGCGGAAAGGACCGCCAGCCGGGTACCTGCCAGCCGGCCCGCCTGACGGATGATGTCGGCGACGTGGAGGCGGGCGCCGCCGGGCAGCGCGAGGTAAGAGGACTCTGGGTGGGCGGCATTGGCGTAGCCATGGCTGGCGATGTGCAGATGCGTAGCGCTGGTCGCGGCGGCGAGGAACTCGATGCCCCCGCCCCCGGTCCGGCTGAGGACCACGCTGTCATCGAAGTGCGTCGCGACCTGCCGCACCTCGGCGTCGGCATAAGGCAGCGGCGGTATGCCGTCGGTGACCGCCGCGGCGACGAGCCTGCCCGGCCGCCCGGAGGCTACGGCGGCGTTCTCCCGGGCGTCCCGCAGCATCGCAGCCGAGGGCACGTACGTGATCGTACGGTCGGCCCCTGCCAGGCCCACATGCAGCGGGACGAGGTTCGCGTACCCGGTCGGGATGACGACCAGCTCGCCTATCCCCGCCTCGTCGAGCCACGCGCGCAGCGGGCCGGTCAGTGCGCCGAGCCGCTCCAGACAGTCTGCCAGGGCATCCTCGAAGCCCGGCTCTCCGAAGAACTGCCCCTGCACGTAGCCGTTGACGAGCATCTGCCGCAGCGCCTCCGAGGTCACCTCGGGCACCAGGAGCACGCCCGCGCGCTCATGCAGCACGATCCAGGCGCTGCCGAACTCGGTGATCACAACGTAGGCGACGGGCGGGCCGGACTCGGCGACGGCTTGCAGGTCGGCGAGCCCCGGCGGTCGCAAGAAGTCGGGGGCCAGTGTGCGGATCCGGGTCACCAGGGCACGGAACTCGGTGAGCGGCCAGGCATCCGCCGGCACGGGTGGGACCGCCGGGAACTGCGGGTCCCACGTCCTGTGGATGTCGATCACCTGGCGGGCGGCCCGTACCCTGACTCGCTCCAACGCGACGGCCGCCGCGCCGGGATTCCCGGTCACCGCGTGGCCGTAGGCGAGCAGGCCCGCCACCCGCTGGCCGAGAGGCGACTCCAGCACCCTGGTGTCCTGGTCCGGGGACAACGACAAGAGCACATCGTGTGCCTCGGCCGCGGCCTCGAAGGCCCTGGTCGCGCCTGTCCAGTCCCCGAGGTGACGGGCCTGGAGCAGGCCGAGATCGAGTCCGATGCCACGGCACTCCACGGGACGGCCGAGCTCGACGTAGATCTCCAGGGCACGTGACAGGGCCTGGACCCCGCGCTGCCCCTCGGCCGCATCCCCGGCTTCAGCCCGGTCGGTGCAGGCATGACCCAGGCTGATGAGCGCGGACGCCTCGGCCTGGCGAGCGCCAGGGTCGGGATCGGCGGCCAGCAGCCGCGCTGCTTCGGCGAGCAGGCTGATCCCCGCGGCGAAGCCGGGGGCATCCGGGGAATCGCGCTGCGTGAGCGCGCCACCGAGGATCGACTGGCTCACCGCCTGCAGATAGAGGTCGCCGCCGCGCCGGTACCAGTCCAGCGCCGCGGAGGCGGCGGCGATCGCCTCGTCGCAGTCGGCAACCGTGATGTGGTCACCATTCAGCAGCGCCTGGGCAAGCGCGACGCGGGCCTGTGCCTGGCGTGCGTCGTTTCCAAGGGCGGTGAAGCCTTCGACCGCGCCGCGTAAGACCCGGATGGCGTGCCACCGGTTCCGCTTGCGGTCGCCCACGATCCTCTCGTCGTAGGCCGCGCCCAGGCCGAGGGCGGCTCTTGCCCACAGGTCAGGCCAGCCATGCCTAGCGGCCCGGACCATGGCGGCACGTAACACCGATACCGCCTTCTCCGCGTTCCGCCACGGCAGGTCGTGTACCCGTGCCCGGTAGGCCTCGCTCAAGTCGATCAGCCGGGACACGTACTCGCGCGGGTTGCTGTGCCGCAGTTGGTGAGCGGCCACGGTGTACCAGGCCACCGCGTTCTCCAGGTCGTCCGCGTCCCGATCCAGGGCGATGTGCGCGTCGGCCGTGAACGCCATGGCCAGCCCTATCGTCGCGGCGTCTTCACCGTTCGCGGCGACGGTTCGCGCGCCCGCCAGGATGTCCAGGGCGTGCAGGAGGTTCTCGGTGCGGTCACCGTCCGCCGACTCCATCAACTGCCCGGCCCGAAGAATCTCGAAGGCCGCCCACGCGGACGGCTGCCGAGTCGGTGACGGCTGCTCTATGCGCACCAGCGGTCGTGCCGGTTGCCCGGCCTGCGCCCGCCGCCGGCGGAACGGATTCCTCACGCCCCGATTATCGGCCGCGCCGCAGCAGTCGGCCAGGGGACAGCGCAGTCGGCCGCCGCCGGCGTCAGTCGGCCAACGGCGAGTCCGGGTCCCAGCGGTCCTTGCGCATCCGGGTGGTGAGCCGTCCCCCGGTCTCCGGCGTCACCGAAGGCCGGTCGCCGAGGCGGGCGGCGAGATCCGTACCGTGCAGATCCACTGCCGCCTCGATGAGGTCGGCGAGGTTGCCCGTGGCCAGGCGGCCCCTGACCATCGCCGTGGCTCCGGCGGCCACGGCGACCGGCACGGCAGGCCACCACCAGAAGCCGAGCAACAGGTACAGGACGGACCATGCGGCGAGCCTGGCGGCTGCGCTGAACCCATCGCGGGCAGCGCCGAGCTCGGCCCGGACGGCGTCGGGGAACACCAGCCACAAGCGCGGCCAGGCGGACGGGAGATCGAGGCCGTAGGCCTTGTCGATCCGGACATGGCAGGCGCGCAGCCGGTCCCCTATCCACGTTGGGCAGTCAGGCTCGATCACACAGATCCGGTCGGCCCGCTCGATGGCCCGGCGCACCACGGCCGGATCGGCGGAGGTGTCCGCGATCTCCTTCAGGCGCGCGGACCGGTCCCGCCGCCACCCGGCCAGCCACCGGGCGGGCACGTGCCTGCCCGACAAGGTCCATGTCGCTTCCACGACCCGACCGCCTGCCGTCGCGGCCAGTCCTGCGCCGACCGAGCCGACCAGTACCACCGCGACGAGGATCGCCGCGCCGCCTGGCGACTTCAGGGTGGGGCCGGCGGCCCATGCCGTGAGCTTCCGGCTCAAGTCCGGATAGCTGAGCGCATGATCCTGGCCGAGTACGGCCGCGACAGTGACGGCCACGACGTACAGCAGCCCGGGCATGGCGACCAGGGCCACCCACCGGTCGGCGAGCTTCTGGCCGATCTGTCCCAGGAAGCCGATCATCCCGGCAGTGGCCCTGCGACGAGCGGTCTGCCCGCAGCGGCACACGTCGGCGCCTGCTGGCCAGGGCGCACCCTGCCACGGCCCGCGCACTGCACCAGCGGGCACGTCCACCACCGTGCGCCGGTCTGGCGTACCGGGCCGGGCAGCGGCTGGTATGCCCGTAACGGGGCCGGGTACAGCCCCAGTCCCTCAACCTGGGCCACCACTTGGTCGAGCTGGTCAAGGTCGGCCTCCAGCTCCGGGCCGATCCGGCCGGACCTGAGGGCCTCCTCAGCGGCGCGGAACACCTCCTCGACCTGCTGCCGGCGCGATATCTCCAGAAGCCGGCCTTCCCCGAGCTCACGACAGAATGCGGCGATCTTGGTCGGCAGGTCCATTGCCCAAGCCCCTCGGTCATCCTGACGCTCGTGCCATAGCGCTTTCACTCACTTGCCCGGCCAAGGCTAAGAGCAGCCGACGCTTTTCAAAAGAGGGTCAACGGCCAGTTCGTTCGGGCGGCCACGCGGATCGGTCAGCGTTTCTGGGCGAGCAGTTTCTTGTAGGTGTCGGTGTTGAGGACGTCCTGGTCGCCGGGGAAGACGCCGTTGTCGGCCTGGTCGGGGTGGGCCGGTCCACCGCCGGGCGTGGGGGCGGCGGTCGCCGTCCCGGTCAACGCACCGCAGGTCAAGGCCGTTCCGGCGGCGAGGATGGTGACGAAACGGCGCGTGCGCCGAGCTGAACGCATAGAAGCACTCCTTCACAGATCAGCCCAAGATCATCTCCGTCAGTGGTTATACGACTCCGCGTCAGCAAAGGTTGTTCGGAGTCCTGGAAAAAATGATCACAGCGGGGGAGCTCATCGCTCCGGAGGCGTCGCGCCCACCGCGGGAAGGAGGTTCGCCTCCTCGTAGGCGAAGTGGTCCTCCAGGCCGGTGACCACGCGGTCGAGTTCGGCGCGGAACCGTGCGACGTCGTCGCCGGACGGCGCCTCCCGCAGCAGGGCCTCGAAGTCCTCCAGCGCCTCCTCCATCACGTGGTGCTCGGCGCGCAGCCGTTCGATGACGGGAACCAGGTGCGGGAACTCGTCCTCGAAGGCGGAGAACGCGCCGTTCTCGCGGGTGTGGTGCAACTGCAGGCCGTGGCAGAAGGTCAGGCAGTGCCCGCGCAGTTGGACGGCCAGGTCCGCCGGAGGAGCGGGGACGGCGGACCCCGGCTCGCCGGTGAGGAGGTCGTCGAGCCGTGCCCGTACGTCGCGCAGTTGGGCGCGGAGTTCGTCGTGGTGGCGCACCAGTTGCTCGCCGATCAGCCGGGCGCGCGTCGTGTCGGCGGACAGGTCGAGGAGGTGCAGGGCCACCACGGGGATGGTCCGGGTGGTCTGCTCCTGGTACTGGCGGAACGCCGGGTTGACGGCGCACTGGCGCTCGTACCAGTGGTCCCGCTCGTCGCCGTCGAGGACCACGGCGCGGGCGGCGAAGGGACGGACGTGGCCCTTCTCGGTGCCGAGTTCGATCGTCGCCTGCGGGCTGACCAGGAGGTTCTCGTACCAGTCGGAATGTTGCGGCCGGCCGGCGTTCGAGCCGAACACGAGGTACCGGTCGCCGTCGCGCAGGTGGACGACGGGGGTGGTGTGCGGCCTGCCCGTCTTCCGGCCGGCCGTGGTCAGCAGCAGGAGGGGGACGCCGTCGAACATCCCGCCGACCTTCCCGTTGTTCGCACGGAACTCCCTGATGATCGGGACGTTCGGGTTCGTGTTCGAGGCTGTCGCGTTCATGGAGTGAGACCTCCGTCGGTGAGTGTTCGATAGGGGGAAGAGAAATTGATCGCCGTCGTGAGCGCGGAGGTTCCGCCGCCAGACCGTCAGGCGGCGGGACCGGGTGCCGGGTCGCCTGAGCCGGCATCGGATGCCTCCCGTGGCGACGGCCGCTGCGGCCGAGTCGCGGTGAAGTGCAGACGCCCGGCGGGCAGGATCAGGGTCATGGGCGCCGCGAGCAGGTAGAGCCCGGTGACGACCAGCAGGCCGACGGCGGCCGACCGGACGGGTGGATGACCGCCGTCGAGCAGCCCGAAGTAGACGGTCCCGATCAGCGCCACGCCCGAGGCGGCACCGATCTGCAGTGCGGTGTTCACCAGCCCTGCGGCCGAGCCCACGTGCCGGCCCGGCGTCTTGGCCAGGACCGTGGCGATCAGCACTCCGGAGGCCATCGACATACCGAGCCCACCGACGAGCAGTCCCGGAATGAGCTGCCAGGAGTGCAGGTCCCGGCCGTAGTGGACGACCGTCGCGGTGGTCAGGCCCATTCCGGTGGCCAGCACCAGGCAGCCGGTCATCGCCAGCGGCCGGCCGAGGCGCCGCAGCCTGGTGGCGAACGGAGAGAACAGGCCCACGCCGACCGCGGCCGGAACCAGCGTCACGGCGGTGTGCAGCGGGGAGAACCCGACGGTGCTCTGCAGGTGGACGGTGAGCACCACGGGGTAGGCGGCGCCCGCGAAGAACAACACCGCGACGGTCAGCCCGCCGACGACCGACCGCTCGCGCAGCATCGCCGGGTCGATCAGTGCGCCGCCCCGCCGTGCGACGGCCGCCCGCTCGTACCGGACGAAGAGCCAGAGCGTCAGCGGGCAGGCCGCCATCATCGCGAAGGCCCACCACGGCCAGCCCAGGGTGCGGCCCTCCACCAAGGGATAGAGCAACGCCAGCAGGCCGGTCGTGGCGAGCAGCATGCCGGGGACGTCGATGCCCGTCGCGTGCTCGGACCGGGAATCACGGCACAGCAGCACGGTGCCGATGAAGGCGGCGACGCCCACGGGGACGTTGACGAAGAAGATCGGCCGCCAGCCCCAGCCGAACAGGTCGGCGTTCAGCAGGACGCCTCCGAGCAACGGGGCGCCGACGCCGCCGATGGAGAACGTCAGCCCGTACACCGTGGCCGCCTTCTGCTGCTCTTCCGGCGGGAACTCCACGCGGAGCATGGACAGGACCTGCGGCACCATCAGCGAGGCGGACGCTCCCTGGGCGATCCGGGTGACCACCAGCATCGCCGGGCCGGTGGCCAGGCCGGTGAGCAGTGAGGTGACGACGAAGGCGGCCAGTCCGCCCTGGAAGACCTTCAGGCGGCCGTAGCGGTCGCCGAGCCGGGAGGAGGTGATCATTCCGGCGGCGAAGGCGAGGGTGTAGCCGGCCATGGTCCACTCGAGCTGGGTGGAGGACGCGTGCAGCTCGCCGCGCAGTGACGGGAGCGCGACCTGCAACACCGTGCCGTCGACGAGGTCCATGACCGTGGCCGCCATGGTCACCACCAGGGCCGCCCACCGGTGCGGGTTGTACGCGTCGGGCGAGGGGCGTGGAGCGGGCATGGGCGACCCCTTCCGGGTACGGTGAAGCGACGAAGAGAAGGCTTTGCTTTGAAAGCAAAACTGATTTGATCGCAAACGTATAGGGATGATCTCGGGGATGTCAACGGAGCAACTCCCAGAGCCCGGCCTGCGCGCGGACGAGGCGGTACGGGCCATGCTGTTGCTGATGCCTCGGCTGGCCGCCAGGCTCAAGCGCACACCGATCCCCGAGCGGCTGCGCTCCTTCAACCTGGCGCCCAGGCATCTGTCCCTGCTGTCGTCCCTGCTGTTCGACGGGCCCATGGCGGTCGGCGAGCTGGCCTCCCGCCTGCAGGTCGCCCCGACCACCGTCAGCCTGATGGTCAGCGACCTGACCAAGCAGGGCGTCCTGGTCCGGCGCTCGGATCCGGCCGACGCCCGGCGTACGATCGTCGACCTCACCGAGGACGCGGAGACCCGTGCCGCGATCGAGAGCTGGCTCGCCGGCGGGGCCAAGGCCTGGCGCGCGGCGTTCGACCCGCTGTCCCCGGACGAGCGCGCGATGTTCGTCCGCACCATCGAGACGTACGAGCGCCTGACCGGCTCCGCCGACTGACCCGGGATTTGACCTTCGAGCCGCTCGAAGGCCCACGATGTCCGGCATGGACGACACCGAAGCGCTGGCCGGCATCGGGACCTTCGCCCGCCGCGTGGGACTGACGCCGAGCGCCCTGCGGTTCTACGACGACTGCGGCATCCTTCGGCCCGCCCACGTGGACGGCGCGACCGGCTACCGGTACTACGCCCCGGACCAGGAGCCGCGCGCCGTACTCGTACGGCGGCTCCGCGAGGCCGGGCTGCCGCTGGTCGACGCGTCGGTGGTGCTCGACGGCGATCCGGAGGAGGCCCGCGCGGTGCTGGCGGCGCACGCGCGCCGGACCCGGGACACCGCCGCGGCGGCCCAGGCCGCGATCGACGGCCTCCTGCGCGATCTCTCCGGTGATGGCGAGAGGGCGGCGGCCCGCGTCGGCGGGGCGGAGCTGGCCGGCGCGGTCCGGCAGGTGGCGCCGTCGGTCGCCCGCGACGCCGTACGGGCGGAGTTCCCCGTGCTGGGGTGCGTGCTCGTCGAGCTCACCGACCAGGAGGTACGGCTGGTGGCGACCGACCGCTACCGGCTCGCCGTCCGAGCGTTGCGCCCTGACGACATCACCAGCGCCCCGCGTGACCTGCTGGTCGACGCCGACACGATGAAGGAGATCGCGTCCTGGGCCGTACGCCTGCCGGAGGTCGTCATCGAGGTCGACGACCGGGGCGCCCGCGTCCACGGCGGCGGCGAGCAGCGGTCGCTCCCCGCCGTCGACGGGACGTTCCCCGACTACCGGATCGTCCTGGACGACCTTCCGGCGGTCCGGCACCGGCTGATCGTGGATCGCGACGCCCTCCGTGCGGTGCTCGCCGACCACGAGGGCGGGCCGGTCATCCTCCGGACCGACGAGCGACATCGGCTCGTCGTCTCCCGTGGAACGACCGAGGCCGAGGTCCCCGCGATCGACACGAGACCGCCGGTGCGGATCGCCTTCGCCCCTGAGGTGCTGCTGCCGGCGGTCGAGGCGAGCGTGGGCCCCGACGTGCTGCTGGAGATCTCTTCCACAACGCGCCCGGTCGTCGTCCGCTCCGCCGATCAAGGCGGTTTCACCACCCTCGTCATGCCCGTCCTCGGCTGAAGGAGAGAGATGGATCCCGCGAACCCGGTCGTACGGCTGTGCTCCGAGGGCATGCGCGCGGAGGCCGGGGGCAGGCCGGCCGACGCGCGCGACCTCTTCCAGCAGGCATGGGAGACGGCCACCGACGACTACGAGGCCTGCGTCGCGGCGCACTACCTGGCCCGCCATCAGCCGGCCCCCGAGGACACGCTCCACTGGAACCGCGAGTGCCTCGCCCGAGCCGACCGGGTCGGCGACGAACGCGTCCGCGGCTTCTACACGTCCCTGCACCTCAACCTGGCCACGGCGTACCGCGACCTCGACCGGATCGACGAGGCGCGAGCCCACTTCGAACGCGCCGCCGCGTGCCTCGATGACGTTCCGGCCGGCCAGTACGGCGACTGGAACCGCTTCGCGATCGCGGAGGGCCTGCGCTCGACCGGCGGCCCGGCGCGTCGCCCCGCCGACGACCTCCTGGCGGACCTGCTGTCCCGGCTCTGCGCCCGCCGCGACCTCAAGGCGCTCGGCCTCATCCTGCCCGCTTACCTGAGCGACCTCGGCACCGACGACGACCGGGTCCGCCTGGCGACGGCGCTGCACATGGTCCACGCCGCCCGCTGGCTACCCGAGGAGGACCAGACCGCACTCGGCCGAGCGATCACCGTCCTCAATCCGGCCTGACGAGCCCACCGTCCGGTTGTGGAAGCCAGGACCGGCCTGCTTGCCGGGCGCACAGCCGGCAGGCGACACGCCCGGGGTACGACACGGAGATCGACTCGCCGATGCTTAGCGTAACTATCTTGGCGCGGAGAGTAGCGTCGCCCGTGAAGTCGATCTACGAGGACATCCCTCACGGCAGAGCGGGAGTTCAATGCAGATGTCACAGCGATCCAGATCCGCGTTCACCGCGTCGGCCTGTGCCCTGTCGGCGCTGCTGGCCGCGGGCGCGCAGGTGGCGGCCGGTGTCGATGCGCACGCCGCCGCTGGGGCGCGGCACGCGGTCACGCGGACCGTCTACGCGCCCTGCGTCCGGCAGGGGCAGGCGAACTACCCCGTCGAGTACTACTGGAAGAACTTCATCGGGATGCGGCTGGGCCGCGGCTCGATCTCGGTCACCACCTCCCCGTCCCTGTGGGGCGGGCAGATCGCACCGGGCAGCACCTTCACCCTCACGCTGAGGCACCAAACGATCCAGTGGCCGTTGGTGGTCTCCCAGTACCGCACCACGTGGGACGTGTCCTCACTGCTGGCCAGCGCCGACGTGGTCGGCCAGTCCGGGGCCGGCTCCATCAGCGGCACCACCCTGACGATCCCCTCACCGGGCGGCAAGGCCGACGCGCCCCCGCAGGTCATCACCTTCCGGGTCCGCCAAGGCACCGTCGGGCGCAGCATGACCATCCGGCCGGTCGGGATCTGGAGCAACAACTCCGCTCCGGGCCAGCTCGGCACCAACACGCCCGCTCCACCGATCCAGATCGTGAACGGGCAGTCCATCTCGCCCACCAACGCCGCCGACGACACCGCCACCACCCAGGGCAAACCCGTCAGCGTGCCCGTCCTGGCCAACGACACCGGAAACGCACCGACGATCACCGGCGTCACCCAGCCCAAGGCCGGCACCGCGACGATCTCCGGCGGCAACGTCGTTTACACACCCGCTCCGGGCTTCGTCGGCACCGACACCTTCACCTACACCATCACCACCGACTGCGGAACCAGCACCGCCAAGGTCACCGTCGCGGTCCCGTGCACCGACGCGCCGGTCCACCTGGTCAACGGCAGCTTCGAAGCACCACCCGTGACCGGGTACCAGATGCTCCCCGACGCCTCGACCAATCCGGCCATCGGCTGGCACACCACCGCCACCGACCACCTGCTGGAGTTCTGGCGCAGTGGCCTCAGCGGGGTCCCATCAGCTGATGGGCAGCAGTTCGCCGAACTCAACGCCAACCAGGTCTCCACGCTCTACCAGGACCTGCCCACCGTGCCGGGAACACGGCTGACCTGGTCGCTGTACCACCGAGGCCGCCTGGGTACCGACGTGATGCGGGTGCTCATCGGCGCCCCCGGCTCGACCGTGGCGCAGACCCCGACCGGGGCCTCCTCCCCGGACATCTCCGACGGCAACACCGCCTGGCGCCACTACACCGGGGTGTACGTCGTCCCGCCGGGACAGACCATCACACGGTTCTCCTTCGAGTCGGTGTCGGCAGCGGGTGGACAACCGAACCTCGGCAACTTCATCGACGGCGTGACCTTCGAAACGCCGCGCTGCCCGCCCACGGCCAAGAGCGCCACGAAGGCGAGCTGATCGCCGGGCGATAGGAGCATCACGCCAAGGCGGCCTCCGTCTCCCTCCGCGCGGCACACAGCCACGGAGGGAATGACGGAGCCCGCCAAGTCGTAACGCCACCTCGACCGTCCCCTCCTGCCTGAGGCGTCGCGTTCCGCGCCGTCCACTGAGAGTAGAAAATTGTCACCTCAGTAGACACCTGTGGAAGACAAATGGCCACTCCGGCGTACGATTTGAGACGCTTGTCCGTCGCGCGCCAGACGAGACCGTTCCGAATGCTCGGAGAAGCCCCCCGCGCGGTGTCGATCTGTGAGCTTTGGCCCCTTCTTAGGCCGCAGTTACCGAGCCTTCCGTACGCCTCGAGGAGTGTTCATCGCTCCCGACGCGGCCTGACGAGGCCGCCGGCCACAGGTCCCTCACCTCCCGCAACCGACGGCCCCGCGCCCCGACCGGAGTCGGCCGGGACAACCAGGCGAGGACGCGTCCGCTGCGCCTCGCCAATGCGCTGCAGGAGCCGGTACGCCGACGAGTCATCGATCACCAAAGCCTCTGCGGTGACGGCCGAGAAGGCGGTGAACGCCTGCCGCCAAGCCGACCAGATGACGACCCATCCGGGACACTTCTGCTCCAGTTCACGGGCGATCTGGGCGGCATTGGCCTCTGGGCGCACCGGGCGCACACCGCATCCCCGTCACCGCTGGGCTGCCTGTGATGCCCTGGGAGTTGAGGAGTCCATGCTCTGGCCGGATGCCATCCGAAACACCGTCAAGACCGGGCCGGATCGGGAGGTGGTCAGCGTGTACCCCTTCCGGTCAGGGTGCCCCAAAGCCGTGTGGCGCAGTCTGATCACGAAGGCAACGAGCGAGCTGACCTTTGCGGGCTACACGAACTACTTCCTCTGGCTGGAACATCCGAGCCTGCGAAACGTCCTACGTCGCAAGGCCGAAAACGGGTGTTCAATCCGATTCTTGATCGGAGATCCGGAGAGTGAGGTGACCCGGCACCGTGAGGAGACGGAGGCCGTTCCGCTGACGGTCGGCACGCGTATCAGGGTCACGCTCGACGAACTGTCCAAGCTGGCGGGAATTCCAGGCATCGAGGCTCGTTTCAGCGACGACCACATCGCCATGAGCGTCTTCGTATTCGACGAGGAGATGCTCGTCACCCCGCATCTGGCGCGGCTCGTCGGACACGACTCCCCGATGCTGCACATCCGGCGGTGCCAGGACGACGGGCTCTATGACCGCTTCGCGTACCACGTCGCGGAACTCTGGGAATTCGGCCGCCCCGTCTCGCTCGACGGCGCGTAGCGGCTGGTCAGGGGCGGGTGGTGTGGTGGGCGACGACGCGGGCCAGGAGATGGGTCAGTTGCTCGCGTTCGGGGGCTGAGAGCGGGGCGAGCAGGGCGTCCTGGATCTCGGCCAGCGCGGCGGTCAGGTGGTCGAGGTGGTCGGCGCCGGCCGGAGTGAGCGTGATGATGTTGCGCCGGCGGTCGTCGGGGTCGGGTGAGCGTTCGATCAGGCCCTTGGCGGCGAGCTCGTTGAGTGCCGCGACGACGTCGCTGCGGTCGATGGCCGTGCAGCGGCCGAGCGTGGCCTGGCTGGCCGGGCCGAACTCCTGGAGGGCGGCGAGCAGCCGGTAGTGGTAGCCCCGGGCGCCGGCGGCGGCGAACCGCTCGGTCAGGATCCGGTGACCGTGCATCGCGGCCTGGCCGATCAGCCAGCTGGGGGTGCCCTTCAGGCGCGTGGGCGTCGTGTCGTCGACCGGCATGGCCCGCAGTCTAACCGTTGGCACGGCCCACGATCCGAGATATCGTTGGCTTCACCAATGTTGGAAGTGCCAACGAATGAGGTGTGTCATGGCACAGAACGACCCCGCGCTGCTCATCGACCTGGTCACTCGCCTGGGGCGGTGGCTGGACGAGAAACGGTTCGACGAGGCGCGTACGGTCTTCACCGAGGACGCGACGGCCGACACGGTGGGCGGCTCGGTGCGCGGCATCGACGCGCTCGCCGCGCAGGCACGGCGGAACCACCCGGCCGACGTGGCGACCCAGCACTTCATCACCAACCCCCTCATCGAGGTGGACGGCGACCGCGCCACCATCGACGCCAACCTGCTCGTCGTCTTCGCGTCCCCGACGGACCGGCGCGTCCTCGGCGAGCGGTACCGGCTCGAGGCCGCCCGTACACCCGACGGTTGGCGGCTCTGCCGGGTCGCGGCCCAGGTGATCTGGGAGGTGCCCTCGGTCTGATCGCGGTTGACCTTGACGTTACGTCAACTCCTATCGTCGGAGTCGTGGCCGGAACGTCCGGCCGCACCGGTGGATGGGACGGTCATGGCCTGGTCGATCGCTCAGGTGGCCCGCATGTCGGGGGTCACCTCGCGGACACTCCGGCACTACGACGGGATCGGCCTGCTCACCCCGGCGTACGTCGGGGACAACGGCTACCGCTACTACGAGCAGGAGCAGTTGCTGCGGCTGCAGCAGATCCTCGTGCTCCGGGAGGTGGGGGTGGGCCTGGCCGAGATCGCCGAGGCGATCGACTCGGAACCGAGCACGGTCGCGGCGCTGCGCCGCCACCACGCCCGCCTGCTGGCCGAGCGTCAGCGGCTCGGCGTGCTCGCCGACACCGTGGCCCGCACCATCGCCGAACTCGAGGGAGAAGGAGGTGACACCGTGTCGCCGAAGATCAATCGGCCGGAGAACCTGTTCGCCGGGATGGACTCCGCGCAGTACGAGGACGAGGCCCGCGAGCGGTGGCCGGAGCAGTACGAGCAGAGCCGGCAGGCCGTTCAGGAGTTCACGCCGGAGGAGGCGGAGGCCTGGCAGCGGGACCTGACCGCGCAGATGGTTCGGATGGCCGAGCTGAAGGTCGCGGGCGCGGCGCCCGACGACCCCGTCGTCCTGGACGAGGTGGACTGGAACTACCGCGCGGTCAGCCGGTTCTGGCAGCCGGACGCGTGCGCGTTCACCAAGCTCGGGGAGATGTACGTGAACGACCCGAGGTTCCGCGAGAACTACGAGAAGATCACCGCGGGTCTGGCCGAGTTCCAGCGTGACGCGATGGCCGCGTACGCCCGCGCCCGGCTGAGCTGAGCAGGCCGCCCGGAGGAGCTGCAGATCCTCCGGGACGCGGCGCGCCGGATCGGCCGCCGGAAAATGAGCTGCCGTCTCCCGCTCCCCTTGTTAGTGTCCGGCCGCATCGGCGTCGGTGCGGGCGCCGTCGTCCGTACGAGTCAGGGGGCTTGCGATGCGCCAGTGGTCAGAGGTCATCACGACGGAAGATCACTCGGCGGCATCGAGGACGACACCCTATGACGACCCTGAACCTGGGGGTGCTCGCGCATGTTGACGCGGGCAAGACGACGCTCACCGAGCGGCTGCTGTTCCACGCGGGGGTAATCGACGAGCCCGGCAGCGTCGATCGGGGCACGACCCAGACCGACTCCATGGAGCTGGAGCGGCGGCGCGGCATCACCATCCGGTCGGCGGTGGTCTCGTTCACCATCGACGACCTGAAGGTCAACCTGATCGACACTCCCGGCCACTCCGACTTCGTCTCCGAGGTCGAACGAGCGGTACGGGTCCTGGACGGCGCGGTGCTGGTCCTGTCGGCCGTCGAGGGCGTTCAGGTGCAGACCAGGATCCTCATGCGCGTGCTGACCAGGCTGCGCATTCCCACACTGATCTTCGTCAACAAGGTCGATCGGACCGGCGCCAGGTACGACGACCTGCTGGCGGAGATCGCTCGCCGGCTGACGCCCGGCGCCGTGCCGATGAGCACGGTCACCGGCCTGGGTACCCGTGACGCCGCCGTACGGCCGTACGCCCCGGCGGATCCGCCGCACCTCGAACGGGTGGTGGAGGTGCTGGCCGATGGCGACGATGCGTTCCTGGCGGCCTACGTCCGCGCCGACGGCCGGGTCGACGCGGCGGACTGCCGGCGGCGGCTGGTCGAGCGGACCGGCAGGGCGGCGGCGCATCCGGTGTTCTTCGGTTCGGCCGTGACGGGTGTGGGCGTCGCCGACCTGGTCCGCGGCATCCGTGCGTTCCTCCCGCCGGCCGGCGGCGGCCGGGACGAACCGCTCTCCGGCACCGTATTCAAGATCGAGCATGACCCCTCCGGCCGGAAGACCGTGTACGTGCGGCTCCGTACCGGGTCCGTCGGCGTCCGGGAGCACGTCAGTGTGCACCGCCGCGTCGGCGGACGGTCGGACGCCGCCGGGTGGGAGGAACGGCCGGGGAAGATCACAGCGCTGGAGGTCTTCGACCAGGGCGGGGCGGCGCCGGCGGACCGGGCGGGCGCGGGCGACATCGTGAAGCTCTGGGGCCTGAAGGACGTCAGGATCGGCGACCGGCTCGCCCATCCCGGAGATCGACGCGGTGGTCCCGGGGACGAGCCGGGCGAGGCGCAGTTCGCGCCGCCGGCCCTCGAGACCGTCGTTCGCAGCGTGCGGCCGTCCGACGGTCCGCTGCTGCACGCCGCGCTGCAGCGGCTCGCCGAGCAGGACCCGTTGGTCGGCGTCCGCTTCGACGACCGGAGCCGCGAGATCTCCGTGCTCTTGTACGGGGAGGTGCAGAAGGAGGTGCTGAAGGCACAGCTCGAGGAGCAGGAGGGCATCGCCGTCGCCTTCGCGGAGACGCGGATCGTGTACCTCGAACGGCCGGCCGGCGTCGGTGCGGCGGTCCACGAGATCGATCGGCACGGCGACCACGAGGTGTGGGCGACCGCCGGCCTCCGGATCGAGCCCGCCGCGGCGGGCGCCGGGGTGCGGTACCGCTTGGAGGTCGAGCCGGGATCGCTGCCCGCGGCGTTCCACGCCGCCATCGAGGAGAGCGTGCGCGCCGCCCTGCTGCGCGGGCCGTACGGCTGGGAGGTCACGGACTGCGTGGTCACGTTGACGCACTCGGGCTACGCGAGCCCGGTCACCACCGCCGGTGACTTCCGGACGCTGACGTCTCGCCTGGTGGAGCGGGCGCTGCGCCGTGCCGGGACCCACGTGTACGAGCCGGTCGTCCGCTTCGAACTGGAGGTGCCGTCCGACGTCGTCAGCGGGGTGCTGGCCACGTTCGCGGAGCTGGCCGGGACCCCGTACGACCTGGCCGTTCGATCCGACACCACGTACGTGACCGGTGTGCTCCCCCTCGGCCGGGTGCACGAGCTCGGGCGGCGGCTGCCGGGGCAGACCCGAGGCGAGGGGGTGTTCCTGTCGGAGTTCGCCGGGCATCGCCGCGTCGCGGGGACGCCGCCGCGCCGGGCGAGTCCGGCCACCGTCACCGGGTGATCGGGCGGCGGGTCCGCGCCCGCTTCAGCTCGAAGAAGCCGTCGGTCCCCGCCACCAGGAGCACGCCGTCCCACAGCCGCCCGGCCTCCTCACCGCGGGGGATGGGACTGACGACCGGCCCGAAGAAGGCGATCCGCTCGCCGTTCGGTCCGGGTACGTGGATCGCCGGCGTGCCGAGGTCCTCCCCGACCGGGTCCAGGCCCGCGTGCTGGCTCTCCCGCAGGGCCTCGTCGTAGTCGGTGACATCGGCCGCGTCGGCGAGGTCCGCGGGCAGGCCCACCTCGGCCAGCGCGTCGAGGTACAGCGGGCGGCCGACCGGGGTCTTGTCGTGGTGGATCCGGGTGCCGAGCGCGGTGTACAGGTCGCGCAGCACCTCGCCGCCGTACTTCTGCTCGGCCGCGATCGCCACGCGCACCGGGCCCCACGTGTCCCGCAGCCACTCCGCGTACCACTCCTCGAGGCCCTCGCGGCCGTCGTTGAGCATCGCCAGGCTCATGACGTGGAAGCGCACGCGGACGTCGCGCACCTTCTCCACTTCGAGCAGCCAGCGGGAGGCGATCCACGCCCACGGGCACTTGGGGTCGAACCACATCTCAACATCGATCACGCCGTCAGCGTAGGGAGCGCAATGGCCGGTCGTAAGGACCAATAGGGCGGGAATCGATTGGGCCAATCCTGGAACTCGCTCGGCCCGGCGCCGGTCGGCTCCCTAGGATTGCCTCCGATGGACAACGATGAGCCGACGCGGCCCGAGACGACGGTGATCGAGGTGCCGCAGTGGCAGGGGTCGTCCTCCGCGACGGCGCACCGCCTCCGCGCCGGGGCCCGCCTCCTGGCCGACCTCCTGCCCACCGCCGACCGGATGAGCGTCGAGGTCGCGGACGGCGCGGGCGCGGCGGCACTCTCCGGCAACGCGCTGCGGATCCGCGCCGCCCTGGAGCGTTCCGGCGGCCGGTTCGCCGTCACACTCGGCGGCGACTGCGGCGTCGAGCTCGAGCCGATCGCCGCGGCGGCACGCCGGTACGGCGACCGGCTCGCCGTCGTCTGGTTCGACGCGCACGGCGACCTCAACACGCCGGCCTCGTCGCCCTCCGGCGCCTTCCACGGCATGGTCCTGCGCACCCTGCTGGGCGACGGTCCCGCCGACCTGGTGCCCGACCGCCCGCTGAAACCGGGCCAGGTCGTGCTGGCCGGCGTCCGGGACCTCGACCCGGCCGAACACGAGTACGCGACCGCCGCCGGCATCCCCGTCGTCGGCGACCCGGAGGCGCTCGTCGAGGCGGTCGGCGACGCGTCGGCCGTGTACGTGCACATCGACCTCGACGTCCTCGACCCGTCGGTCTTCCGCTCCGTCGGTCTGCCCACCCCAGGGGGGCTGACCCCCGACCGGCTGCTCGCGATGGTGCGCGCCCTCGCCCGGCGGTTCGAGGTGGCCGGTCTCGGCGTCACCGAGTACGAGCCCGCGCGGCCGGAGGATCAGGACCTCCTCGCCGGCCTGGTCGGGCCGATCGCGGACGCCTGCCGCTCGTCCGTCGTCGACCTGGTCGAACGCCGGGCCCGCGCGGCCTGGCCGGCCGAGTTCATCGAGGAACGCGCGGGCTGGCTGCTACGGCACACCTCGGATGTCCGGCGGCGCCGCTCGAACTCGGCCGTGCCGCCGCCGACCGGCGCGGAGCCGGCCGTCCGCGACGTCGAGCGCTTCTACCGGGAACGTTCCCGGCCGGTCATCGTGCAGATCCCCACCGGCTTCGAGAGCGTCGACGCCCTGCTCGACCACCGCGGGTACCGGCTCGAGGCGCCGGTGGCCGTGCTCACGGCGTTCACCGAGGACGTGGTCGCCGCGACAGAGGACGCCGCGGCACGAGTCCGCATCGGCGAGAGCCCTGAGGCGTGGCTGCCGGTCTTCACCGAACTCGACGGCCACGCCGACTCGGTGGCGGTCGGCCGGCAGGTGATCTCGCGCATCGCCGCACCGGCCGGGTTCGCGGCCGCGGTACAGGACGGAAGGCCCGCCGGCATGGGCCTGTTCGTGGCCGACGCCGGCTGGGCGGGTGCCTTCTGCATGGCCGTCCATCCGGAGCGGCGGCGCCAGGGCCTCGGCGCCGCCATCCTCGGGGCGGGCGCCCGCTGGGCCGCCCGCCAGGGCGCGCACCGGATGTATCTCCAGGTCGAGATGGACAACGACGCGGCCCGGCGGCTCTACGAGAGGGTCGGCTTCACCCGGTCGTACGGCTACCACTACCGGATCGCGCCATAGGGGGGCGTCCGGTGGATCTTCGTCCTGGCGGCACCCCCCTGACCGGTCAGCGGCCGGCGCGGTCGGGGGAGCCGTCCGCCACCCAGGCGTAGACGGCCGCGAGGCCGTCGGCGACGGTCGTGCGGGGCGTCCAGCCCAGGTCGCGCGCCGCGCTGTCGTTCGCCAGCGCGCTGCGCTGCAGCTCGCCGGGGCGGGCCGGCGCGTACTCCGGGTCCAGGTCCCGGCCCGAGGCATGGCCGAGCAGGTCGATCAGCTCGCGGACGCTGGTCTCATGGCCCGTCCCGACGTTCCAGACGCCCGGCCGGTCCGTACGCGCGGCCGCGACGAACGCGTCGGCGACGTCACCGACGTACACGTAGTCGCGGGTCTGGTGGCCGTCGCCGAAGACCGTCGGCCGCTCGCCGCGGAACGCGCGCCCGCAGAAGATGCCGACGACTCCCGCCTCGCCCGCCGGGTCCTGCCGGGGCCCGTAGACGTTGGCGAGCCGCAGTGCCGCGTGCCGGGTGCCGTACAGCCGGTTGTACAGGCCGAGGTACTGCTCGGCGCAGTACTTCGCGGTGCCGTACGGCGCCTCCGGGCCCGGCAGGACGTCTTCGGACGTCGGCACCGGCGCGTCCACGCCGTAGATCGCGCCGCCGGTGCTGGCGAACAGCACCCGGGCGCCGACCGCGCGGGCGGCCTCCAGCACGTTGACGGTGCCGACGACGTTGACGACCGCGTCGTCGGCCGGGGCGTCCACCGAGACCCGTACGTCGATCTGCGCGGCGAGATGGCAGATCAGCTCGGGCCGTACGCTCTCGACGACGGCCCGCAGCGCCGGAGCGTCCGTGATGCTCACCTTGTGGAGGGCGATCGACGGGTCGAGACGCCCCGGCCGGCCCCGGGACAGGTCGTCGAGAACGGTGACCTCGTCACCGCCCGCGACGAAGGCGTCCGTCAGATGAGAGCCGATGAACCCGGCGCCGCCGGTCACGAGAATGCGCATGTTCGAAGAGCGTAGGCGATCCGCAGGTCGCCCATGGCATGCGCGTCGGACGCGTCGGCGCCGGCCGCGTGCCCCGGTCAGACGGCGGGGACCTTGTCCAGGAAGCCGTGGACGTGCTGGATCCGGCCGTCCTCGGCGATGACCGCCACGTCGAAGCCGATCACGATCGCCTCGGCGCCCTCCGGGCCGAGCTCCCAGGTGAAGCGCGCCAGGTTGTGGTGGGCGTCGACCGTCGGGCCGAGCCGGAAGACGAAGTCGGGGAACTGTCCCTGCACCGCGCCGATGACCGCGTCGATGCCGTCGTGGCCCGCCACGTCCGCCAGCGGGTCCACGTAGGTGCCGTCCTCCGTCCAGAGGCCCTCGACCGCGGCGCGGCGGGCGGCGGGGTCCTTCTCGTTCCAGGTGTCGATGTAGCGGCCGACCAGCTCGTTGATGTCGCTCATGGTGTTCCCTCTCCCTCATGGATCCGACCCCCGTCGGATCCGATGGCCTTAACAATGCCGGTGCGCCGTCGGAAGATCGATTACGTGGGAGGTAACGGCCGGGCCTCCCGCCCGCGCGCGGCCCTCGGCGTCGAATCCGCGCGCCCCGGGTATACCGAGACTCCCTGCGCCCGACGCGGCCGCGCCCGCGCGGGAGGCCGTGGCCTGACCCCAGGAGGGACCCGGGATGAGGAGATTCGCGGACCGCAAGGTGGGCGCGGTCGGGCTCGGCTGCATGGGGATGAGCTGGGCGTACAGCGAGTCCGAGCGGGACGATCGCCGATCGGTCGCGCTGGTCAGGGAGGCCGTGGACCTGGGCGTGACGTTCCTGGACACCGCCGACGTCTACGGCGCCGGGCACAACGAGACGCTCGTCGGCCGGGCTCTGCGCGGGATCCGGGACCTCGTCGTGGTGGGCACCAAAGTGGGCCTGGTCGTGGACCCGGAGACGCGCCGGGCGACCCGTGACGGTACGCCCGAGCACGTCCGCGCGGGCGCCGTGGCGAGCCTGCGGCGCCTGAACGTCGACGCCATCGACCTGTACTACCTGCACCGCGTCGACCCGGACGTGCCGCTGGCCGAGACGTGGGGCGCCATGGCCGGCCTGGTCGCCGAGGGCAAGGTCCGGTACCTCGGCCTGTCGGAGGTGACCGTCGCGCAGGCCGAGGAGGCGCACCGCCTCCACCCCGTGGCGGCGATCCAGTCGGAGTTGTCGCTGTGGACCCGGGACGCGCTCGGCGCGGACGGCCAGGGGAACGTCGTCGGCTGGTGCGCCGCCAACGGCGCGGCGTTCGTGCCGTTCGCGCCGCTCGGCCGGGGCTTCCTCACCGGCGCCGTCGCGACGGCCGAGTTCGAGGAGAGCGACCTGCGCCGGAGGCTCCCGCGCTTCCAGCCGACCGCGTTCCGGCAGAACCTGCGCATCGTCGACGTCGTACGGAAGGTCGCCGCGCGGCACGCGGTCACCCCGGCGCAGGTCGCGATCGCCTGGACGCTCGCCCAGGGCGGCCACGTCATCCCCATTCCGGGGACCAGGCGGCAGCGCTACCTGTACGAGAACACCCGGGCGGCGGGCGTCGACCTCACCGAGGAGGACCTGGCCGAACTCGACGCCGCGCCCCCGCCGGTCGGCGGCCGCTGCTGAGCGTCCGCCGCTCTCACAGGTCCATGACGGCGAGGACGAAGCGCACGTCGTCGTCGCCCTCATTGGCGTACGAGTGCGGCCGGTCACCGTGGAAGACGGCCGTGTCGCCCGCTCCGATCTCCGTACGGCTGGCGTCGACGGTCAGGGCGAGCCGCCCGGAGTCCACCGTCACGATCTCGCGGGTGCCGGGGGTGTGCGGTTCGCTGTCGCGGTACTCGCCCGGGCGCAGCACCCAGCGCCAGAGCTCGACCGAGGGGCGTGGGTCGCTGCCGGCGAGGAGCGTGCCGGTGCCGCCGGACGGCCCCTGCCACAGGACGACCTGACGGTCGGCGGGGAAGAACTGGATCGGCGGCTCCTCCTCCACCTGCACGATTCTGGTGAGGGGGACGCCGAGCGCCTCGGACACGCGGATGAGCGTGCCGAGGTTGGGGTTGCCGCGGGCCTGTTCGAGCGCGACGAGGACACCCTTGCTCACCCCCGCCCGTGCGGCGAGCTGATCGAGGCTCCAGCCGTGGGCCGCGCGGAGGGAGCGTACGGTGCGGGCGACCGCGTCGCCGACCTTGTCCGTCACGGAGGACACCCTAGAGGGTCATTTCATTGCACCACACGGTATGCTGAACCGACCGATAAGGAGAGGGAGTTGTCCGATGCTCGACCAGATCGTCATCGATGAGGCGGTTCAGGCCTTGCGTCCCGACTTCGCGGTCCTGCTGATGACCGCGGAGGGGCTCGCGAACGGGCCCTCGGACGGCCGTACCGGTGACGTCACGCCGGCCGACGACGTGGCCGGCGGCCACGTGGAGGCCTGGCGCGAGGCCTACCGCGGGTTCGGCGTGAATCCCAAGCGGGCCCGGCCGTCGGTGGACGCCCTGCTGCGCCGGGGTGACCTGCCGGAGATCAACCGGGTCGTGGACGCCTACAACGTGGTCAGCGTCCGGTTCGAGCTGCCCATCGGCGGCGAGGACCTCGACGCGTACGACGGGCCGGCCCGGCTCGTGCGCGCGACCGGGGACGAGCCCTTCGACACGATGAAGAACGGCGAGGCCGTCATCGAGCACCCCGAGTCCGGCGAGGTCATCTGGCGGGACGACACGGGCGTGACCTGCCGCCGCTGGAACTGGCGCCAGTGCACCCGCACCCGCATCACCGAGGACACGAAGAACGCCCTGTTCATCCTGGAGCGGCTGGAGCCGTACCCGCTGGACCGGCTGCGCGCGGCCGGCGAGGCGCTGAGCGGCATGCTCGCCGAGATCTCCCCCGACGTCGTCATCCGCACGCGCCTGCTCGAACCGTGACCATCCTCCTGGCTCTCGCCTCCGCGATCGCGTTCGGCGCGGGTGACTTCTGCGGAGGAGCGGCGACCCGTCGTTCCGACGACCTGAGGGTCCTGCTGGCCAGCCTCCCGGCCGGACTGTGCCTGCTGCTGCCCGTGGCCGTCTTCTCGGGGCACTGGCACGCCGTGCCGCTCGCCTGGGGCGCGGCCGCCGGACTCGCCGGCGGCGGCGGACTGCTGGTCTTCTACCGGGCGCTGGCGATGGGGCCGATGAGCGTCGTCGCGCCGGTGTCCGGGCTGATGGCCGCGATCCTCCCCGCGGTCGTCGGCGTGGCCCGCGGCGACCGGCTCAGCCTCACGACGATCGCCGGGATCGTCCTGTGCCTCGTGGCCATCTGCTTCGTCAGCGTCGAGCGCGGGTCCGGGCCGGTCCGGCTGACCGGCGGTCCGGTCCTCGCCGCCCTCGCGGGGACGAGTTTCGGTCTGTTCTTCGTGATCCTCAAGCTGGGCGACGACGGCACCCTCTGGCCGCTGGCGGCCTCCAAGGTGTCGGGGCTGCTGGTCGTCGTCATCGTCGCCGCCGTGAACCGGCGCGGCCCGCGTGCGCTGGTCCGGGATCGCGGGACGTTCGGCATCGCCCTGCTGGCCGGCGGCCTCGACATGCTCGGCAACACGCTGTACGTCCTCGCCGCCCGGGCCGGCACGCTCAGCGTGGCCGGTGTCCTCAGCTCCCTCTACCCGGCCAGCACCGTGCTGCTCGCCCGCGTGGTGTACGGGGAGCGGCTGCGGCGCGTCCAGCGCGTCGGCCTGGTCATCGCGGTCGTCGGCGTCGGCCTCGTCACCACCGGCTGACCGCGGGTGGGCCGGCCGCTCGGATCGGCCGGCCCGCCGGGTCAGTGGCTGCCGAGGTTGGCGACGACGCTGGAGTGCTGCGGGCTGGAGCGCAGGCCGGCGGACTCGAGCGCCGTCCGGTAGGCGTCCATCATCGCCTCGCTGTCGCCGGCGGCGCCGAACAGGTCGCCCAGCTCGCGCCACACCCGTGCGGTCGCGCGCGACGGGGGGAGCATGCGGAGCTGGTCCCCGGTGGCGTGCAGCGCGGCCAGCGCCTCCTCGCGGTCCCCGGTGGCCACGAACGCCTGGGCGAGCATGAGCCGGGCCCGGATGCCGGTCACCGAGCCGCCGGGGTGGGCGCTCAGCTCGGTCAGGACCCGCTGGGCGATCGTGACCGCCGCACCGGGCTCGCCGAGCACCATCTTCGACCGGGCGGTCTCGATGAGGCACTCGGCCGCGTCGACACCGCTCAGCGACTCCTCGGCCGCGCGCAGGAGCTCCAGCGCCTTGGCCGCGGACTCCGCCGAGGCGTCACCCGGCAGCAGGCTGCGCGCCGACGCCACCCGGAGCCGGGCCTGCGCCCTGGCCAGGGTCTCGCCCGCGTGCAGCGCGAGGGCCTGGTCGGCGAGGTAGAGGGACTCCCCGCCCGCGCCTTCATCCAGCGCGCGCTGGCTGGCCTTGCGGTACGCGGTGATCATGACGCTGGGGTCCGACTCGGACGCGGCGAGCAGGCGATCGGCGAGCGCCCGCGCCTGCGCCGTGTCACCGCGGTCGAGGTAGGTGGCGATGAGCGTGCGCCCGACCTCGGCCGCCTCCTCGCCGCCGAACAGGCCCAGCTCCGCGAGACGCTCGAGCGCGGACTCGCCGAGCGCGATCGTACGGCCGAGGTCGCCGGCGGCGCGGTAGCACCGGGCGAGGACCACGATCACCGGCAGCCAGCCAGCCCGGCCGCGGTCGCGCGCGGCCTCCTCGCGAAGCTCCTCCAGCGCCTTGATCGCGTCTTCGCCGTCGCCCCGGGCCTCCAGCGCGCGGGCCTGTCCCCAGCGGGCGCGCTTGGCCAGGTCGGGGTCGTTGTCGATGGCGGAGAGGATGTCCGTGAACAATCTGAGCGCCTGGTCGGCGTCTCCGGCCAGCAGGGCGAGCTCCGCGTGGCGTACGCGCACCTGCAGGTGGAGGCGCTCCTCCGGCTCGATGCCCTCGGAGAGGTACTCGGGGAGACAGCCCAGTCGGCTCGCGAGCAGCCGGACCACGGCGGGCGTCGGGGTGCGCTTCCCCGACTCGATCAATGAGATGTAACTGTCGGACAGCTCCGTCCCGGCAAGCTGCGCCTGAGATAGATGTTTACTCAGGCGTAGGTTACGGACCCGCTCACCGACGCTTCCTTGACCCGGCATCTCGACTCACTTACCGAAGGGCTTCACCCGTAATGGGTTACGTCTTGTTTGTGGGGTGCACTACCTCACACATGGAGAGTAACCCAAACAACAAGGACAACATGGATAAGTTTTGGTCAAGTCGTGGGTCGAATCAGTCGTCAGCGTCGTCCTTGCTCGGAAAGATCATGCTGCAGACCTCGAGATAGAGCTGTTCGGGGTACGGGAGGAAGCTGACGACGCGGAACGCCTGGTCCTGCCCCGCGGACTCCAGGACGAACTCCCCGTAGCCGAGCATCCGCCCGGTGATGGACCGCTGGAAGCTCATGTCGGTGACCTTGGACAACGGCATCATCGCCACCTTACGCGTCACCAGGCCCGTGGTCAGGAGCATGCGCTGGTTCGTTATCACGAAGTAGTCGACCGACCACTCGGCGACCTTCAGGACGAACCAGGCGAGCAGCAGGAGCCAGGCCCACCAGATCCAGCTGACGACGGCCCCGCCCTGCTTCGCCATCAGGTTGCTGAGGACGCCGGCGATGATGAGGCCGCCGAGCACGAAGCCGATCGGGGTCATCAGCACCGCGGGATGGCGCCGAACCGTGATCACTTGATGCTCGTGCGGCAGGAGGTAGCGGTGGATGGATGCGGGCGCCGAATCGCCCGGCGTCACCAGTCTCATAGCGCGGTCACGAATTCGGCCACCGAAACGCTCGCCGACGCGGGGCCGCCGCGTGCGTTCCGGGGGATGTGCGGCGCATCATCGGACTTCGGCGAGCGCGAGCCCGTCAAGGCCCCGCCCGTCCGAGTGAGGTACTTCTTCAAGGAAACCCCGCCTCCCGAAGGCCGACACACTGACCCATTAAATTTGTACACCACGCAGCGATCCAGTAGCAAAGAGCCGCGCGTCGAGAGCGCGTCGAGAGCTCACACCACGCCGTACAGGCGGTCCCCCGCGTCGCCGAGGCCCGGCACGATGAAGCCCTTCTCGTTCAGGTGAGAGTCGACCGCGGCGGTGACGACACGGACCGGGACCGGACAGTCCGCGAGCTTCTCCTCCATGTGCGCGATGCCCTCTGGAGCCGCCAGCAGACAGATCGCGGTGACGTCGTCGGCGCCCCGGCCCATGAGGAGCCGGATCGCCGCCGCCAGCGTGCCGCCGGTGGCCAGCATCGGGTCCAGGACGTAGCACTGCCGGCCCGACAGGTCGTCCGGCAACCGCGTGGCGTACGTCGTCGCCTGGAGCGTTCCCTCGTTCCGGACCATGCCCAGGAAACCGACCTCGGCGGTCGGCAGCAGCCGCGTCATCCCGTCCAGCATCCCGAGGCCGGCGCGCAGGATCGGCACGACCAGAGGCTGCGGGCGCGTCAGCCGTACGCCCTCGGCCTGGGCGACGGGTGTGGTGACTGTCACATCGGCGACGCGGACGTCACGGGTCGCCTCGTAGGCGAGCAGGGTGACGAGCTCGTCGGCGAGCCGGCGGAAGGTGGGGGAGTCGGTGGTCGCGTCGCGGAGCGTCGTGAGCTTGTGCGCGACGAGGGGGTGATCGACGACGAGGGTCTTCATGTCCGAAACGGTATCTGAATGGATGTCTGAGCATTGGGAACGTACCCGGCCATGAGCGAAGGGACGAACCCCGACGACCGAATGAGCCCCGAGGAGATCCGTGACCGACTGCGCCGCAGGGCCGTCTTCCTCCGCGAGCTGGCCGAGGCGCGGGAGCTCCGCAAGCGCGTGACCCCACGTCGAGCACGCCATGAACGCGTCCGCGAGGCGGTCCGCATGCGCACCTTCCGAGCCAACTGACAGAACCCGGGTTTTCCCGTGCCGCGATCCTTCGGCCCCTGCATCTGCCAAGATGCCCGAGCAGGACGCGCGCGGGTGGGGTGAAGATGACTGAACTGGACACGGCGGACTTCGCTGTCGTGGTCTATCGCGAGGACGACGCGTGGGAGGTGGAGCAGCTTCCCATCGCACTGACGGAAGACCTCGAGGGGCTGATCCACGCCCTCAGGCAACAGCCCAGTCTGGGCGGCACCGTCGGACTGGTCGCGGTCGGCGACGACTTCTTCGCGGCACTACGGGTGCTCGGCGACGAGGTGATCGTCTTCCTCTCCGACGTCACCGCGTCCGTGGACTGGGAGCTGGCGAGGCAGATCGTCGAGTTCCTCGAGCTCGACATCCCCGACGACGAGGAACTCGACCAGGTCCTCCCGGCGGGCGACATGTCGATCTTCGCGGACCTGGGGCTGGACGAGATGGAGCTCGGCGCCCTCTCCGGCGACCTCGACCTGTATCCCGACGAGATGCTGTCGAGCATCGCCAAACGACTCGGCTTCGCCGCGGCCTTCGAGCGCGCGATCGAGTAGCGCCGGTTTCGGGAGAGAATGGAACCGTGCCGTACTTCTGCGGGGTGTTCGCGCGCAGCGACGCCGGATGGATCGGGACCGAGCCGGACCTCACCGAGGTCACCGGCCTTGACGACATCGCCGACATCATGCGGGAGACCGTCGTCGAGACGGCGGCCGACACGGTCGTCCTCCTCGTCGAGCAGGAGGACGAGTGGTTCGCCGTCGTCCGTCTCGACGACGGCGAGGACCCCCGCGTCTTCCTCTCAGACGGCAGGGCACCCCAGGGCAGCGAGCTGGCCGAGATGCTCAGCGAGCAACTCGACACCCCCGCGGAGACGACGAGCGAGGAGCCGATCGGCGACCCGGAGCTCCTCGCCGACTTCGGAACGAGCCCCGAGGCCCTGACCGCACTCGGCGAGCGCACCCTCCCCGGCGACGCGCTGTCGGTCATCGCCGAAGGGGCCGGGTTCGCCGAGGAGTACGACCGGCTGCGGTGACCGCGGCCGTGACGGACGCCGGAGGCCCGACGATGGACGAGGCCGAGGCCATGAGGCTCGCGCTCAAGGAGGCGAGGCGGGCCGCCGCCGACGTGCCCGTCGGCGCCGTCGTGCTCGCGCCCGACGGTCAGGCCATCGGCGCCGGCCACAACGAGCGAGAGCGCACCGGCGACCCCACCGCGCACGCGGAGATCGTCGCCATCCGCCAGGCCGCCGCGCGCCGAGGCGAGTGGCGCCTGTCCGGCTGCACCCTCGTCGTCACCCTCGAGCCCTGCACCATGTGCGCCGGAGCCGCCGTCCTCGCCAGACTGGACCGGATCGTCTTCGGCGCCCACGATCCCAAGGCCGGTGCCGTCGGCTCACTCTGGGACGTCGTACGCGACCGGCGGCTCAACCACCGCCCCGAGGTCGTCTCCGGCGTCCTCGCCGACGAGTGCGCCGCGCTGCTCACCGAGTTCTTCACCGCCCGACGTGACCGAGGACCGTCCGAGTTCCGGTAGGCTGCCCTCTTGGTGGAGTCGCCTAGTGGCCGAGGGCGCACGCCTCGAAAGCGTGTGATGGGGCAACTCATCCGTGGGTTCAAATCCCACCTCCACCGCCATGTTCGGCGCCCCCCTTTGGGGGGCGCCTTCCCGCTTTTCCGCTTCCTTCCGGGGGGACGACCCCCCGGACCCCCCGGTGCGCGGCTTCGCCGCGCGCTCCGCGGGGGCTCGGCAGCCCCCTTCGGGGGGATGACCCCCGAGGCGCGGCTGCGCGGCGCGGCGTGATTCGATCGTGATCAAGGTTCGTGGAACCCGGGGCTTCATCACGGGATCTCAACGGCGGACATTCGGACGATCGAGGAGGTCCGTGCGCGTCATCCATCTACGGCTCGCGGCGTTCGCGGTGCTTGTCGGTGTTCTGTGCGGTGGCTGCGGCTCCGGCCGGTCCGGTCATCGCTCGGCGGTCGGTCCGTCGGTCGACCGAACCTCGCCTGCGGCGAGTCCGTCTGTGCGGCCGAGAAGCTTTACCGGGGTGATGGTGAGTGCGGAGAGCACGGGCGGTCATACGCGGGTGACGTACCGGCCGGCCAAGGTCAGGCATGTCGTCGACGGGTACACCGAGTACCTCAAGGTCACGGCCACCGGCCCGCAGGCGACCCTCGAGTTGGGACCTGATGCCCGGATTCTGCTGACGGTGCCGTTGCACGGGGGCGGGCCGGCCGGCAGTTCGGTGACTCCGGCGACCTTCGC
This sequence comes from Actinoallomurus liliacearum, assembly GCF_039542035.1. Classification (NCBI taxonomy): domain Bacteria; kingdom Bacillati; phylum Actinomycetota; class Actinomycetes; order Streptosporangiales; family Thermomonosporaceae; genus Actinoallomurus; species Actinoallomurus liliacearum. The sequence goes on along the minus strand of NZ_BAABHJ010000040.1, from coordinate 244,887 downwards.
GGCCGCTCTGGCGCGGAACAAGAGCCAACTGCCGCGCATCGGCTTCGAGATCCGGATCGGCGCGGACGGGCGGATCACCTATCTGGAGCAGATCTATCAGCCATGAGGTTCGATCGGAAGCCCCTGTACCTACTGGTTTGTACGATGGTCGCATGGACACCAGGGAACGTCTGATCGAGAGCACGCGCGAGCTGCTGTGGGAGCGCGGGTATGTCGGGACGAGCCCGCGGGCGATCCAGCAGCGGGCCGGGGTCGGTCAGGGCAGTATGTACCACCACTTCACCGGCAAGCCGGACCTCGCGCTGGCGGCCGTGCGCCGTACCGCCGAGGACATGCGGGCCAAGGCGGAGGGCGAGCTGTCCGGGCCCGGCACCGCGTACGAGCGCATCGAGGCCTACCTGCTCCGCGAACGGGCGGTGCTGCGCGGGTGCCCGGTCGGGCGCCTGACCCAGGATCCGGACGTGATCACCGATGCGGTGCTCCGGCAGCCGCTGGAGGAGACCTTCGACTGGCTGCGGCGCCGGCTGGGCCGGGTTCTCGCGGAGGGGCGGGAGCGGGGCGAGCTGGCGAGCGACCTCGATCCCGTGGCCACGGCGGCGGCGATCGTCGCCACGCTGCAGGGCGGCTATGTGCTTGCCCGGGCGGCCGCCTCCGTCGAGCCGTTCGAGGACGCCGTCAAGGGCGTGCTGGGCCTGCTCGCCGCCCGGGTGACGTCCTGAGGGAGTGACCGCCCGCGGCCGGGAGGCGTGGCGGAGATCGGCCACGCGCGGCTGAGCCGATGGTGAGCGGGTAAAGGAAACTTGGTGTTCGGCCCGCCTCCAGCGGGATCTATCGCGTTGCCGCAGACGTCATGCTTACTGACCGGAGACATCCGGCCTGGCGAGGTGGCCACGGGTAGGGAGGGGCGTGTTCGGTCCGCAAGGCTTCCTGACCTTCACCGTGCTCGTGATCGGCTTCATGGGTGCGCTCTACTGGCTGGTCAAGACCAGGATGCTCGCCCTGAAGGCGGTCGCCGGAGTGGTCGCGTTCGCCCCGGCGATGCTGTTCGGCGTGGCGCTGGTGAACAAGTTCTACGGCTACTACCAGAGCTGGGACGACGCGTGGCGGGACCTCACCAACCAGGCGCCGGCGAGCGTCGCGCGGGTGCCCGACCTCGGTGACCGCCTGGACCAGGTGCTCGGTGAGGCGGTGAAGAAGCGGCAGGCGCGCAAGAACGGCTTCGCCATGGAGACCGTGCTGACCGGCGCGAAGAGTCACATCGTCCGCCAGGGCATGATCTACCTGCCGCCCCAGTACTTCCAGCGGCAGTACGCCGCGGAGCGGTTCCCCGTCATCGAGCTGATCCACGGCGCCCCCGGCAACCCGGGTGACTACGAGGGCCGGTTGAAGATCTCCGGCATGTTCCGCGGGCTGATCGCGGCCGGGAAGGCCAAGCCCGCGGTGCTCGTCATCCCCGACGTCGGCGGCGGCCGGGACCGGGCCACGCAGTGCCTGGACACGGTGCGCGGCGAGCAGGACGAGACGTACACCGCCTATGACGTCCCCGATCTCGTCGCCGCCCGGCTGCGCGTGCAGCCGCCCGGTCCCGCGTGGGAGATCGCCGGGTTCTCCGAAGGCGGGTACTGCGCGGCCAACCTCGCGCTGCGCCATCCCGACCGGTACGGGATCGCGGCCTCACTGAGCGGCTACTACGAGCCGCTGCGGCACAACCGGCTGCCGCAGCCGGTGGACCCGTTCGGCGGTAACAAGGCGCTTCGCGACGCGAACTCCCCGCTGAAGGTGCTGGCCAAGCCCGGGGTCGACCGCCGGCTGCCGCACTTCTGGGTGATGACCGGCAGCGGGGTGCAGGTCGACCTGGTGCAGGCGCAGGCGTTCGTCGACCTGGTGAAGCGGTACCAGCCGGACGTGCCGTTCCTGATCGTCAAGGGGGGCCAGCACAACTACGGGGCGTGGCGGGAGGCGTTCCCGAAGATGTTCATGTGGGCGACGCCGCGGCTGTGGAGCGCGGTGCCGTGTACGCGGACCCCCGGCCGCGCGACCTGCTACTGAGCAGTTCCCTCGTCCATGTCCAGGACGCGGGCGTGGAGGACGAGACGCTGGTGCAGCGCCGCCCGCAGCGCCCGGTGCAGGCCGTCCTCGAGGTAGAGCTGGCCGCGCCACTGGACGACGTGGGGGAACAGGTCGCCGTAGAAGGTGGAGTCCTCGGCCAGCAGGGAGTTCAGGTCGAGGATGGCCTTGGTGGTGATCAACTGGTCGAGGCGGACCTGGCGCGGGGGAACGTTCGCCCAGTCCCGGGAGCTGAACCGGTGCTCCGGGTAGGGGCGCCCCTCGCCTACTGCCTTGAAGATCACCCCATGCAGTTTAGTGCCGCACCGGCCGACCTTTGCCTTTTTTGTGGGGCGCGGTGGGCGATCCGCGCCGCGGGCCCCGTGGGACGAGCCCGGCACGGCGTCAGGGACGCCGTGCCGGAAGGAGGATCGGACTCAGCGGCGCCTGCCCCGCCAGGACCGGCCGCGCGCCCGCCAGTCGTACCCGGCGCCGAACCCGGCGAAGTGCAGCGCGAGGAGCAGCAGCCCGAGCGTGTCCAGCGTGGGGTAGTTGAAGAAGTCCGAACTGGCCCCGAGCCAGTCGGCGATGAGAGCGACCGCGAAGCAGATCGCCGCGACGATGGCCAACATGATGAGTGCCTCCTGAGGTTGATCCGCGTCCCCCGAGACGCCCAAGTGATCTCCCGGAGGAAGGAGGTCAAACCTCGGTTTCGGATCCCCTTCGCCGCGCGCGCTGAGTCGTCTTCTTCGCGCGGTTGCCGCACGTCCCCATCGAGCACCAGCGGCGGGTGCCGGGCCGCGAGCCGTCCAGGAACAGCGCCCCGCAGCGTGGGCCGGCGCACTCGCGGACGCGCGTGACGGCGGGCGAGGTGACGAGGTCCAGCGCGTCCCGTGCGATCAGGGCGAGCGTGGCCGTGACCGGGTCGTCCGCCCGCCACCGGATCTCCCCGGACGCGTCCAGGACGGGTACGGGAACGGGCTCGGCGGCGGCCCGGTTGAGGTGCTGCCGCGCGTCGTCGCCGCAGGCCGTCGGGTCGCCCGTACGGACGGCGGCGATGACGAGCGCGTGGACCGCCTCGCGCAGCTCGCGGGCGCGGGCCGCCTGCGTGGAGTCGGCCACGCCGTCGAGGGAGCAGGGCCCGCACTGCCGGACCCAGGCGGCCAGGGCCGGGCCGTCGGGCAGCTCCTCCGACGCCGTCGGCGTCCCGCGGTACCGCAGGGTGCGGATGAAGTCCAGGCACAGCCGGCCCGCTCCTTCGCGGAACCGGACGCTCGTCGTCGTCATGGACCCACCCTAACGGGGGAACCGGTTTAACTGGTACCTTTTGCAGGAACTCCCGGACCGTCCCCCGCATGTGAGGTTCCGTGTCTCTCCGCCCCTCTCCCGACACCGAGGCGTCTCCCGCCCGCTCCACGCCGGAGTCCGGCCCGCCGGGCTGGCTGGTGCTGCTGCTCGCGGTGTCGTGCGGGCTGACCGTCGCCAACCTGTACTACGCCCAGCCCCTCCTGGCCGAGCTCACCGGCTCGTTCCACATCGGCGGCGTCGCCGCCGGGGCGCTGATCACGGTGACCCAGCTCGGTTACGCGGCCGGAATGCTCTTCCTCGTCCCCCTCGGCGACCGCCTGGAGAACCGGCGGCTCGTCGCGACGCTGCTGGGGATCACCTGTGCGGCCCTGCTCGTCGCCGCGACGGCCCCGGCGTTCCCCGTCCTCCTCGTCGCCTCGCTCGCCAGCGGGGCGACCTCGGTCGTCGTCCAGATCCTCATCCCGTTCGCCGCCGACCTGGCGCCGGACGCCACGCGGGGCCGCATCGTCGGCCGGGTGGTGAGCGGGCTCCTCGCCGGCATCCTGCTCTCCCGCGCGCTGAGCAGCCTGCTGGCCGACCTCGCGGGCTGGCGCGTCATCTACTTCGCGTCCGCCGTTCTCATGGCCGTGCTGGGGCTCGTCCTCCGTACGACCCTGCCGCCGCATCCCGCGAAGACGGGTCTGTCGTACGGTCGCCTGCTGCGCACGACCGTCCAGTTGGTGCGCGTCCACCCGGCGCTGCGACGGCGGGCGCTGTACCAGGCCGCGATGTTCGGCGCGTTCAGCGCCTTCTGGACGACGATCGCCTTCGTCCTCACCGGCCCGCCGTTCCACTACTCCCAGCTCGGCGTCGGACTGTTCGCCCTGGTCGGCGCGGGCGGGGCGCTGATCGCACCGTGGGCCGGGCGTTGGGCCGACCGGGGGCTGACCCGGCCGATGACGGCCGTCGGCCTGGCGGGCGCGGCCGTGTCCTTCGGCGTCGCGGCGCTGGGCCGGCACAACGTGATCCTGCTCGGCCTCGCGGCGGTCCTCATCGACATGGCCGTGCAGACGACCCTGGTCCTCGGCCAGCACACCGTCTACGCGCTGGACGCCACCGCCCGCGCCAGGCTGAACAGCGCGTACATCGCGACGTTCTTCGTCGGCGGGGCGGCGGGGTCGCAGCTCGGGTCGTTCGCCTACCACGACTGGGGCTGGGGCGCCCTGACCGCCTTCGGCGCGGCCCTCCCCATCCTCGCCCTCCTCGGCTGGTGCACCGAACGCCGCGGCTAGGGGTGTCCGGTCAGAGCGAGAGCACCCGCAGCACGAGGACCGCGGCCGCGGCGATCAGCATCACCAGCGCGTTGGGCAGGCCCTTGAAGTCGCTCTTGCGCAGGTGGGCGCCCACGGCGCCGACGAAGTAGAGAACGACGCCGATCGCGGCGGCGACGCCCAGCGGGCCGTACCAGAGTCCGATCACAAGCCCCGCCGCACCGGCGATCTCGCAGGCGGCCAGGAACGGGAACATGCCGATCGGCACGCCGATGCCGGTGAGGCCCTCGACGATCTGCTTGTTCTTGGTGAGCTTGGCCGCTGCGGATGCCAGCAACATGATCGCCAGCAGCACCCCGACGATGGCATAGGCGACGAACATGAAAGCTCCCAACGGTTGAGGGTACGGGAGCATGGACGCTAGCAGATGATTGAAAACATTCAACTATCTAGAATGATGGATCGTTCAACGCTTGTATGATCGAGCTGTGATTCCGAACCGTCCCGGCATGGTCCTGGCCTACTCAGGCCAGCTCGCCGGCGGTCGGATCAAGGAGGCGCTGGCGGCGCACGGCCTCAAGCCCGCGCACGCCCACGTCCTCATGCTGCTCTCCGATGAGGGGCCGAGGGGACAGCAGGCCCTCGTCGAGGAGCTCGGCGTCGACCCCAGCGTGCTCGTCGCCATCCTCAACGACCTGGAGAAGGACGGCCTCGCCGAACGCCGACGCGACCCCGCCGACCGGCGCCGCCACATCGTGGAGATCCGCGACCGGGGCACCGAGCTGGTCGGCGATGTCCACACCGCCGTCGCCGCCGTCGAGGCGGAGCTCTTCGCCGACCTGACCGCCGGCGAGCTCGCCACCCTGCAACGCCTCCTTGAGCGCGTCAGGCCCGGCGCCGACGACGAAGGCTGCCCCGGCGACGACTGATCGCCCGGCCCGCCGTCGACGTCAGCCGTGGCCGACGATCACCTTGCCGAAGCCGCCGCCGGCCTCGCAGTAGGCGAAGGCCTCGGGGACCTGGTCGAACGGGAAGACCCGGTCGATGACGGGACGCAGCCGATGCGCCGCGACCGCGCGGTTCAGCTCGAGGAAGTGCGCCCGGCTTCCGGTGGCGACCGGACGCAGCACCGCCGCCGCCTTGAACAGCGTCCCGGGGTCGATGGGCCGGGCCCCAGCGGCGCCGGAGAGCCAGTAGCCGACGAAGGCCACCTCACCGCGGACCGCGACCGACTTCAGTGACTGCTCCAGCGGGCCCGTCGCGTCGACGACGCGATCGGCCCCCCGGCCGCCGGTCAGGCTCCGTACCTCCTCCGACCACTCGGGGTTCCGCCGGTGGTCGATCACCTCATCGGCCCCGAGCGCCCGCAGCCGCTCGGCCTTCGCGGCACTCGACGTGGTGACGATCACCCGAGCCCCGGCCAGCTTGGCGAACTGCAGGACGAACAGCGACACCCCGCCCGACCCCAGGGTCAGAACGGTCTCGCCGGGACGCGGCGCGCCTCCGGTGGTCAGGGCGTTCCACGCGGTCACGGCCGCCAGCGGCAGCGCCGCGGCCTCCTCGAACGACAGGTGCTCCGGAATGGGGACCACGCCGTCCTCGCTCAGCACCGCGTACTCGGTCAGCATGCCGTCGATCATGGTCCCGAGCTGCGCGGCGTCGTCGCGCCGGAACGGGCCGTCGAGCCAGCGGGGGAAGACGGTGGCCGCCACGCGGTCGCCCGGCGCGACCCGGCCGACATCCTCCCCGACGGCCACGACCTCTCCGGCGCCCTCGCAGCCGGGTACGACGCCCGGCCGGATCGGCAGCGGGTAGTCGTCCGCCAGCACCATCAGGTCGCGGTAGCCGAGCGCGCTCGCGCGCACTCTGACCACCACCTGCCCCCGCCCCGGCTGGGGCCGCGCATGGTCCCGGACGGTCAACCCGGCGACGCCCCGGCCCGGTATGTCGAGGTGATAGCTCTTCATCGAACGCCTCTCGGAGTCTCCTGCGGTAGGGCGACATGGTCCGCCCCCGTCGGGTGATCCTGCGGAGCGGCCATGACACGCGGCAATTCCTCCCAGGGAATCGCCGGCGCGCGGAACGCCCGATAGAACTGCCTCGTGACCATTACGACCGAGCGGACGGGCATCGGGGCGGAGCTGCGGCGCTGGCGACGCGTCCGCCGGATCAGCCAGCTGGAGCTCGCCGTGCTGGCGGGCACGACGCAACGCCACCTGAGCTTCATCGAGAGCGGCCGATCCCAGCCGGGCCGCGCGATCGTGATCCGGCTGGCCGAGTCGCTCCGCCTGTCGCTGCGGGAGCGCAACGGCCTGCTCGCCGCGGCCGGCTACGCACCGGTCTTCAGCGAGTCCGGCTTCGACGAGGAGGCCCTGCGCCCGGTCCGTACGGCGCTGGAGCAGATCCTGTACGGCCACCTGCCGTATCCGGCGCTCGTCGTCGGACCGCACGGCCGGGTGGTCGCGGCCAACGACGCCGTCGAGGTGTTCACCGAGGGCGCCTCGCCCGAGCTGCTCACGCCTCCGGTGAACATGTTCCGGCTCATGCTGCACCCGGACGGGATGGCGCCCAGGGTGCGGAACTTCGCCGAGTGGGGGCGGCACGTCATCCAGGGCCTCAATGCCCGGGCGCACCGCAGCCCCGACCCACGCCTCGACGAGTTCGTCGCCGAACTGGCCGGATACGTGCCCGACGCCCCGGTCGGCCCGGACCACCTCGGCTTCGCCGTACCGATGCGCCTGGCCTCGGCGGACGGCGAGCTGCGCCTGATCACCACGCTGACGTCGTTCGCCACCGCCACGGACGTCACGCTCGCCGAGCTTCACCTGGAGGCGTTCCTGCCCGCCGACCAGGCGACCGCCGACCTCCTCCGCCTCCGTGCCGAGCGCCGCGCGGCGACCTGAGCATCTACGATTCCGGCGTGCGCACTCTGGTCCTGTGGGACGTCGATCACACGTTGGTCCGGATCCGCGGACTGAGCGCGGAGATCTACGCGACGGTGTTCCGCCAGGTCACCGGCCGTGCCATGGAGCGCCTCGCGGACCTGGCGGGCAAGACCGACCGCGCGATCATCACCGAGACGCTGCGCCTGCACCGGATCACGCCGACCGAGAGCCTGCTGATGGCTTTCCACGACGCGCTCGTGGCGGGCTTCGCCGACCGCGCGGACGAGATCGGACGCAGGGGAGCGCCCCTGCCGGGCGCCCGCGAGGCGCTGTCCGCGCTCGCGGCCCGGCCCGAGGTCGTACAGTCCGTCCTCACGGGCAACCTGTCGCCGATCGCCCTCGGCAAGCTCAGCGCCTTCGACCTGCACACCTTCGTGGACCTCGAGGTCGGGGCGTTCGGCTTCGACGACCTCCGGCGCCCGCCGATGGTCGGGATCGCCCGCAAACGCGCCACCGACAAGTACGGCGACTCCTTCGACCCCGCGCACACGGTCGTCATCGGCGACACGCCGCACGACGTGCTCGCCGGCCACCAGGGCGGCGCCCGCGTCGTCGCCGTGGCGACCGGCGCCAGCGACGAGGCCACCCTCCGCGCCGCCGGCGCCGAACTGGTCCTGGAGAATTTGAGCGACACGGAGAGGGTGGTCCGCTCGGTGCTGGGCGTCAGCAGCCGGTGATCACTGGCATTCACTGCGCTCTATGGGCACCGAACGCCAGCGATCCGTGAGTCTCGGAAACCTGCGAGAGCAGGTGGTCGTTCTCAGGGCGACTGACGAGCTGGGGTGATCGGATGGCCGGCGATCGTTCATCGAGTCGCGGCGCCCGGTCGGAGCGGCCGGTCCCCCGGCCGGTTCCCGGCCAGGGGACCGGCACCCGCGTCCACGACCGCTTAACTTGGTCCCTCACGCGGTGGCGACTGTCGCCGCGTCGAATGGGGGCTCTCATGAAGGTCGTACTCGCCGGAGGATCCGGCGCGCTGGGTCGACGGATCGCCGCCGACCTGACCGCGCGCGGTGATGAGGTCGTCGTGCTGACGCGTTCGCCGCGCCCGGCCGACCCGGGTCGCCCCGGTCGGCAGGTCGGCTGGGACGGCGCGAACCCGGGTTCGTGGGCGGCGGAGCTGGCGGGCGCGGCCGTCGTGAACCTGGCGGGCGAACTCGTGGACCGCCGGCCCACCCCGGCCAACATCGAACTGCTCACCAGATCACGTGTTCAGCCGACCCGGGCCCTCGCCGAAGCGGCGTCCCGCCTGGACGAGCCGCCCATCGCCTGGGTTCAGATGAGCACGCTGGCGATCTACGGCGACGGCGGTGAGGAGATGATCACCGAAGACCATCCGCCCGCCGACGAGCCGCCGCAGATGGTCGGCGTGGCGCGGGACTGGGAGGCGGCCGCCGCCGACGCGGCCGCCGACCGTCAGGTCATCCTGCGCACGGCGGTGGTCTTCGACCGCGACACCCCGGCGCTCGATCGCCGGACCGGCCTGGTGCGCTGGGGACTCGGCGGCCGGATCGCCTCCGGCCGCCAGTGGATCAGCTGGCTGCACATCACGGACCTGCTCGCCATCGTGCGCCGGTGCCTGGACGATCCGTCGATGACCGGCGTCGTCCACGCGACCAGCCCCCATCCGGTCCGCAACCACGAGCTCATGGCGACGCTGCGGCTGCTCCAGCACCGCCCGCCGGCCCCACCGACCCCGACGCCCCTGCTGCGGCTGGGCGCACTGGTGCTGCGAACCGACCCGGCGCTGGCGCTGCTCGGCCGACGCTGTGTACCCGCCCGCCTGAGCGGCGCGGGTTTCACGTTCGCCTTCCCGGAGCTCAGGCCCGCGCTGGCCGACCTGCTCTGACCACGGCCGAGCCGTCAGGGCCTGCCCCTGCGGGGCAGGAAGGTCCGGTGGGACTGGGATGACGCGCGTCATCGTCAGCGCACGGGCAGGCCAGACCGGCGAGCCGGACCGTTGTCGCACGTTTCACAAACGATGATTCCTTCGCTCGGAGTTCACGTCGTGAGCGTTGTACGCAGCGGACGGTCACGCCACGGTCCGAGAACCTGTGACCGCGTTGTGACCGGTAGGCCCGAACACAACGAGCACGAGTGAAAGACCCGCTCAAAGGGGCAGGGTTGAGAGGCTCGGCTCCGGCCTGTCATGACGGGGCGATCAAGACCGAACATCACGAAGGGCTGGTGTCCGTGGGACACCGGCCCTGGCGTTCTGCCCGGTGCCGGGCTCAGTCGGTGCCGAGCACGCGGGAGAGGAAGGCGATGCCCTGCTGGATCGCCTCCTGGGCGGCGAAGGTGTGCCGCAGCGGGTTGAGGCCGACGAAGTCGTGGATGATCCCGCCGTACCGGATCGCGGTGACGGGCACGCCGGCCGCGCGGAGCTTGGCCGCGTAGGCCTCCCCCTCGTCCCGCAGTACGTCGGCCTCGGCCACGATCACCATGGCCTGGGGCAGACCGGCGAGGTCGTCACCGGTGGCGCGGAGCGGCGAGGCGGTGATCTCGGCCCGCTGAGCGGGGTCGGTGGTGTACTGGTCCCAGAACCACTGCATGCCCTCGCGGGCGAGGAAGTAGCCGCTGGCGAACTGATGGTAGGAGCCGGTCTCGAAGTCGGCGTTGGTGACCGGGTAGTACAGCAGTTGCCCGGCGAACTGCACGCCACCGCGCTGCTTGGCCAGGATGGTGGCGACGGTGGCCATGTTGCCGCCGACGGAATCCCCGGCGATGGCGATCCGCGAGCTGTCGAGCCGGTAGTCCGCGCCGTTGGCCGCGACCCACTCGGCGACGGCGTAGACCTGCTCGATCTGGGTCGGGTACTTCGCCTCCGGCGCGAGGTCGTAGTCGGGGAACACCACGGCGGCACCGGTCCCGGCGGCCAACTCCCGGATCAGCCGGTCGTGGGTCACCGGGCCGCCGAACACCCAGCCCAGGCCGTGCACGTACACGATGACGGGCAGGACGCCGCTTGCGCCGGCCGGGCGGACGATGCGCACCCGGACGCTGCCGGTCGGGCCCCCGTCGACCTCGATGTCCTCGACATCGGCGGGCGCCACCGTGGGTACGGGGTCGGTCTGCACCTTCACCGCGATCTTCCGCCCTTTCTCGGGCGGCAGCTGGAACAGGAACGGCGGCGTGGAGTTCGCATCGGCGAACGCTTGGGCGACGGGCTCGAGCACGGGCTTGACCTGGTCGGTCATGATCATTCTCCTTGGAATCTGTGTGTGGAAGAAGGGCCGAAGGTCTCAGGCCTGGGCGGACAGCAGGACCTTGGTCCGCAGCCCGCCGTTCTCCAGGTCGCGGTGGACCTGCGCGGCGTCCGCCAACGGGGCGACGGTCTGCGAGCGCAGTGTCAGCTTCCCGGCGGCCAGCAGCGCCATGACGGCCTGCAGCCGTTCCGCGATGCGGGGGCCGTCCGGTCCGGACAGCCGGACCGCGAAGTCGGCGGCGTGCGGGTCCGACAGCGTGACCACTCGGCCGGGTCCGCCGGCCAGCTCGACCGCGGCGCCGAGGACCCCGGCGCCGGAGGCGTCGATGACCGCGTCCACCGACGGGACGACCGCCCGGACGTTCGCCGCCATCTCGGGACCGTAGGCGACCGGGGTGGCGCCCGCCTTCGTCAGAAGGTCGAAGTCACCGGGGCGGACCGCGGCGAGCACCTGGGCGCCGCGGGCGACGGCGAGCCGGCTGGCGATCAACCCGACCGATCCGGCCGCTCCGGCGATCAGCACGGTCTCACCTGCGGCGACGCCGACCTCGTCGACGACCCGCGCCGCCGCCTCACCAGAGGCCGGCAGCGCCGCGGCGTCCTGGGTGCTGACTGACTGCGCCACCCGCACCCAGTAGCGGGCCAGCACCTGACCAGCGTAACCACCGAGTTCGGGGAGGAAGACCGCGACCGTGTCGCCTGGCCGCACGTCGCTCACCGAGGGGCCGACCGCGTCCACCACACCGGCCGCCTCGAAGCCGAGGACAGACCCCCGTCGAGCACCGACGCCCGGGCGACCGACGCCGTGCTCACCTCGCAGGGCGGGGACGCGCTTCGCCGGGCCACGCCGGGCCACGCCGCCCTGGTGAAGCAGATGTTCTTCGACGGACTCGACCCCGGCCTGCTCGCACCGCTGCACCTGGCCCTCGACCAGATCCACGAGCAGATCCTCGCCCACGGCACACTTCCGCGGCCCTCCGCCCGCCAGACACGCTGGACCGCCACCGACGATGACTGATGCCTGGAACGGCGGCCCCTGACCTTGCCGACCGGACCGCGCTCCGGACGCTCTTAAGTACGCCCTGGGACAACCAGGAGCGTCCCGCTCAGGCGGTGCACAGAAGAAAGAGCCGGAGTTGATTCTCATGGGCATTGTGGGCAAGGCCGCGGGAGCGGCCAAGGACGCGGCCGTCCGCGGAGCGGCCAAGGTCGGTACCAAGAACGGCGCCATCACCGGTGCTGTCGCCGGTGCCGGCCTCACCGGCCAGGTCGGTGGCGCTGTCATCGGCGCTGCAGTCGGCGCCGCCGCGGGTGGGGCCGCCAAGCACAGCGAGAACAACCGCTCCTGACGGCTTCGACCGCTCAGTCGGGGGCCCGGATCGTCCTATGACGGCATTGCCGTGGCGACGGTCATGAGCCAAACGGGCGGCCCCCTTCACCGGGGGCCGCTTCGCTTTCAGAGCGGGATCGGGGAGGGCTGAGGGGGCACCGAGTCCGCTAAGACGTATAAGGCCGCTCAGGCGCCGCGTGCCCGCAGAATTCCTTCGACGCCCAGCAGGAAGGTCTCGGAGATCAGTTTCGGGTCGAAGAGGCAGCCGGCGGCCATGGCGCCGTCCCGGAGCATGACGAGATGCCGGCCGGCCTCGTCGGCGGGAGCGTCGCCGACCTGCGCCAGCACCTCGGTGACGGTGTCCAGGAACCACTGGCGGTGGGCCAGGACGGCTTGGTGGATCGGGTGGGTCGGGTCAGGGTATTCGGCTGCCGCGTTGAGGAATGCGCAGCCGCGGAACCCGGGACCCTGGACGCTTTCAGTGATGAACCGGCCGACCGCCCGGACCGTGTCGGCTGCCGACTGCTCGCCTGCCTGAGCGGCCTCGATCCCCGCCCGGATTCCCCGGTCGGCCTGGTCGAGGTAGGCGAGGACGAGCTCTTCCTTGCCCGTGAAATGCCGGTACAGCGTGGCGCGGGTCACCTGCGCCTCCGCGATGATCCGGTCGATGCCGACGGAGTGGATCCCCTCCGCGTAGAAGATTTTGGTTGCCGTGCTGAGCAGCCGCGCTCGCGCCGCCGACGTGCCACCGCCTCCTGTGCCCTCACTCATGCGGCCAGACTATCCCGCCAGTGAGGGAGAACGTTCGGTCTTGACAGGCGCCGACTCCGTCCTCTTGGATACACAGCGAGACCGAACGTTCTTTCTCCTTCAAAGGTCGGGGCTACCTCCATGGAGGAGCACTCGATGACCCAGCCGACTGGCACCAACACGCTGTCACTGAAAGGAACTTCCGTGGACACCCTCGCCGGTACCGCTCCCACCAGCGCTCCCGCAGTCCTGCGCAAGCTGTACCTCCTGCGCTTCGCGTTCGCCGCTGTATGGGCGGTCCTTCTGTTCGCAACCGCCGACACACTGGGCCCGCTCACTGCCACGCTGCTGGTGATCTACCCCCTGTTCGACGTGGCGTGCGCGGTCATCGATATCAGGTCCGCCCAGGTGAACGGCCGACCGGTGCGCGGCCTGTACGTGAACATCGCGCTCAGCGCCCTCACCGGCATCGGCCTCGCCATCGCCGCCACCTGCGGCATCCCCGCCGTCCTGCGAGTCTGGGGTGCCTGGGCCGTCACCGCGGGCATCGTCCAGCTCATCGTCGGCGCCGTCCGACGCCAACTCGGCGGTCAGTGGGCGATGATCGCCAGCGGCTCCATCTCCATCCTTGCCGGCGCCTCGTTCGTCGCCCAGGCGGGCGAGGACGGCGCCTCTCTGAGCAACCTGGCCGGCTACGCCTTCCTCGGCGGCGTCTTCTTCCTCGTCTCCGCCCTCCGCCTGGGACGCACCCGTACGAAGGCGTGACCCCGGCTCCCTGTCGTTGCGGTGCCAAGGCGTGTGCCGATGGGGTTAACCCCACCCGGGTCCGGCCTGCCAGCCACATGGGCGGTCGTCGCCACTGCGCCGTAGCGTTTTGTCGCTAATGACGGTCCGACCTAAAAGGGGGTTTTGTGAAGAAGCTTGTCGTCGCGGCCGCGACGGCCGCTCTGGGCATCACCGGACCCGGCGCCACAAGCGCATCCGCGGCCACGGACGCGTCCGACGCGTTCCGTCCCGCGAGCCTGAAGTGGCATGCGTGCAGCGGCGACATCGTGAACGGCGCGAAAGCCTACGACCACGTCGGCCCGGTCGAGGTCTCCTCGATCATCCAGTGCGCCGAGCTGCGGGTCCCACTGGACTACGCCCACCCGAACGGCCAGAAGATCACGCTCCAGCTGACCCGGACCCCCCACCAGGGCACCGGCAAGGCCAAGGGCGACATCGTGGTCAACCCGGGTGGCCCGGGCGGCGAGGGCGCCCTGTTCGGCCCTGCCTTCTACGCCCTGAACTCGGCCCCGATGCAGGCGGCCTACAACGTCATCGGGTTCGACCCGCGCGGCATCGGCTTCAGCAAGCCCGCGATCAGCTGTGACACCGACTACAGCAACGCTCCCCGGCCGGCCTACGGCCACGGGGACGCCAAGTTCGAGGCGAGTTGGCTGAAGCGGTCGCGGGCGTACGCGGACGCCTGCGACCGTAAGTACGGCAAGGGTTCCAAGGTCGACCTGCTCGATCACATGAAGACCATCGACGCGGTCCGTGACATGAACACGATCCGTGCCGCACTCGGCCACCGGAAGCTGGACTACTACGGCGGCTCTTACGGCACCTACCTGGGCCAGGTCTACGCCACGGTGTTCCCCGAGCGCGTCGGCAAGATGGTCCTCGACGGCAACGTCGGCCCAGGCAACGTCTGGTACGACGCCCAGCGGCCCCAGGACGTCGCGTTCAACGAGAACATGGACTACTACTTCGGCTGGATCGCCAAGTACGACGACCGCTACCACCTGGGCAGGACCCAGGCGGCGGTCCGGAAGTTCTACTACGGCCTGGAGGCCGAGCTCGCCAAGGCGCCCATCGTCAAGAACGGCGTCGCGGTCGGCGCGTCCGAGCTCGTGGACACCATCCAGAATGCCGCGTACCGGCGCAGCCAGGCCGTGTGGCACAGCTACGCCGTCGGCCTGTCCGCCTACCGGTCCGGCGACCTGGACACCTTCCTGGACACCTTCGGCGCCAACACCACCGGCGGCAGTGACGACAACGAGTTCGCCGTCTACCACGCCATTCAGTGCACCGACGTGAAATGGCCGCTGAACTGGCGGAAGTGGCACACCGACGCGGCCCGCGTAGACCGGAAGGCGCCGTTCTACGCCTGGTTCAACGTCTGGTACAACGCGCCCTGCAAGTACTGGCACGCCAAGCCGGGCATACCGGTCAAGGTCGGCCACACGCGGGACCTGCCGAAGAACATCCTGCTGTTCCAGGCCACCAACGACGCGGCCACCCCGTACGCCGACGCGCTGGAGCTGCACAAGATCCTGAAGGGTTCGCACATGGTCGTCCAGGACGGCGACCGCACGCACTGCATCGTGCACCGCGGCGACACCCGTCCGGGCGGCATCGACTCCTACTTCGACGCCTACTGGCTGCAGAACAGGCTGCCCGCCAAGACCACCGTGCACGTCTCGCAGCTCGGCGACCCGACCCCGCCGTCGAACTCCGCGCACACCATGTCCCCGACGGGCAACCCCGCCTGGGACGTGATCAAGAACGGGCATGATGGGGGAGCCGAGAAGCGCCGACGACGTGGCCCGGTAGCGGGCGGCCCCAGACAGCGGGTCCCATTACAGGCCCAGGACTCCTACGATCAGGGCGGTGACGGCGTTTCGGTGGTCGGGGGTGTCCTCCCAACGGAGGGCACGGCCGGCTTCGGCTACTACGCCGAGGCCTGCGTGGACCAGGACTCGGGCCTGGCGCCGGTCCAGGTCGGGGCGGGCCAGGCGGAGTTGCTGTTCCCAGACGGTGATGTGTTCGCGCTGGGCGAGGGCAAGTGGCTCGCGTACGTCCGGCGGCAGGCCAGGGATCTCGGCGCTGGCGACGCTGGTCAGCGCGGTGTACTCGAAGCTGTAGGCCACATAGGTCGCCGCCAGCGCGAGCACCGCTTCGTGGGGGTCGGCCACATCGTGCAGGTTCTGGTCGACGGCCTGGGCCAGGATTCCGGCGGCCTGCAGGCAAGCTGCGACCAAGATGTCGACCATGCCGGAATAGTGCCGGTAGAGCGCGGAAGGGGCCAGCCCGACCGCCTTCGCGATCTGCCCGTTCGTGACATTGGCGAATCCGTCCCGAGCGAACAGCGGGATGGCCGCCGCGAGGATCTCCGCCCGTCGCGTACGTGGTACGGGCTGGGCGGGCAGGTCGGCGGAACGCACGCGCCCGCCCGAAGCCGGATCGGTCGCCGCCGCCCGGAGCGCGGCGGAAAGGAGTAGATCTTCGAGCCGACGCTGAGCGATGGAGGTGTGATGCGTCGTGATGGACCCGATGACGCCGAGGGCCGCGACAGTACGCAGCCCCTCCAAAGGCAGCGCGTGTTCGCGGCGCACCGACACCGTCACCCGCTCGACGACCCGCGCGAACTTGCCCCCGACCCGTCGGCGGTCGGCATCGTTCAAGTATCGAGCCTCCCACCGGTACAGGCCTCCCGACGTCCGGTACGCCACCGTCACCCGGATGAGCGCGCTGAGTACCTCCGCCAGCGAAGCCTCGGGGGGAACGCCGTCGAGCGCCCCGACGAGTCTCTCCACCATCCCGTCCGCGCATTCGGCGAACAGTGCGTACTTGTTCGGAAAGTGCCGATACAAGGCCGCCGCGGTGATGCCCACTCCGGCGGCGATCTCCTCCATGGACGCCGCGTGGTAACCCCGGTCGCTGAACACCTGGCTGGCGGCTTCGATGATCAACTGCTTGCGGTTGCGCGGGCGGGTGGCCGCGCCCGTCCCTGACGTCACGGCAACACTCGGTCGGACGTACGGACGACCATGGCCACACGCGCAAGTCAATCACAGTGTGATGGATCAGCCCCGGGTGCAGAGGCGGTCCGCCAACCGGGTGGAAGCACGAGCTGCTGGACGAGTTGATGAAGGGCGTCTCCACCGATCGGCCGGGGCATCGCCATCGCGGCAACAGAAAAACTCGCCTGAAACGGATCCTTGCCGTCCTCGACCCACCTGGTTATGTTAATGGAAATTCTCTCTCCTTCGACTCCGCTTCATCCTCCTAGGTGCAGGCACGATGCGGTGCATCCGGCCTCGCGCGGAAGTAGGTAAGTGAATGGAAAGTCTCAGCAGGAGGCGCGTCCTGACGCTTGGCGCCGCCCTCGGTCTCACGACCGCGGCGCTTGAGGCACCCAAGCCGTGGTCGTGGTCGTCAGCAGGCTCGATCGCCAAGGCCGACACGGTCACCGACCCGTTCTCGGTGTGGGACCCCGTGCCGGACCAGGTTGCGGCTCAGCTACTCGCCGACGGCAAGATCTCGGCGGTCAACACCGCCTGGCAGTCGTGGGTCAACAACAGCGATCCGCTTCCGTCCGGAATGCCGAGCTACCTGGTCTCTTACCTGCAGCAGGTCAACCAGCTGCCCTCGTGGGCGGACTCCAGCATGCTCGCCGCGTCCGAGAAGCTCTACACACGCCTGAGCAGCTACCTGTTCGTGTCCGAAAGCCTCGGTAGCGGGATCCTGAGCACCGTGATCCCCCGGGAGGCCCGCGCGGTCTACTGGTCCGCAGGCGGCGCCGACATGAAGGCCCGCGCGGCCAAGACCTTCACCTTCGGGTACGACCTGCACAGCGGGAGTGCCTGGCACCCAACCGGGCACTTCATCGTCAGCGCCAACAAGACGCGCCTGGTGCACTCCATGGTGCGCAACCTGCTTCCGACCTCGACGCACTACGAGGCGACCGCGGACGAGTCGAAGCCGATCAGCAACGGCGACATCCTGCGCACCTTCCACTCGGTGGCCACTGTCGCGCACAACAACATGCAGAAGTGGGGCGTCAAGTTGTCGGCCGCAGAGCAGGCCGCGGACCTCCACGCCTGGCAGGTCGCCCTCCACCTGCTCGGCGTCCAGGACCAGTTCATCCCACAGAGCTGGGCCGACGCTCAGGCGCAGGCGCAGCAGATGCTGTGGCCCAACCTCGCCTCCACGACCGAGGGCGTCAACCTGGCCCATACGCTGCTCGGCTACATCGAGCAGCCAACCCTGGGCGTGGACACCGGCTTCGTCAGCGAGATGGTCCGCTACCTCATCGGCGACACCTACTCGGACTGGCTCAAGCTGCCGCACGACCTCGTCTCACGCGCCCTGATCCAGGCCGGCTGGCCGCTCTACGTCGCGTTCCGCGAAGGCACGTCGAGCACCGCCCCCAGCGGCTACTCCCTGTTCGACTCATTCATACGCGGCGTCGCCATGCTGTACCTCAACAACGGCACGTCGGCAACACAGACCCCCATCACCCTCCCCACCGCGAACCGACCCGGCGCCTGAAGCCGCCGAACCCCGCACGACGCCCCGCGGCTCGGACGACAGGCCGCAAGGCGCGTCCATTGCCGGTGCCGCACACCCGCCCGAGATCCTTCCCCGTGGCTGTCGGAGCTCTTCGGAGTCCGCACCACCACCATCGCCTGATGGGCTCGCGAAGGACGGCTCCTGCCGCTTCGTACGCCTGGGGGACACCGTCGATACCGCCCGCATACTCGGCCCCTTCGAGCGCGGGACGGGGCGCAAGAGGAGATGATCGCGGACGAAAGCACGTCGGGCCGGTACCTCAGGGGTACCGGCCCGACGCCTTGTCCGATCAAGCTGGCGGAGGATGCGAGATTCGAACTCGCGAGGGGTTGCCCCCAACCCGCTTTCCACGTCTGCGGAACCACGTCCGGGGCAGGTCGGCACCGTCTGTGCCTGCGCAGGAACGAAGCGACGGCCCCTGCTGAACAGCCGTGAACGCCGGCGAATGAGACCAAAACTGAGACTGGTTAGGAAGTGCGCTGTCCCGGTTCGCTGACGATCTCGGCGGCGGTGCGAATCGTGAGGTTCTGCAGGACGCCCTTCTTGATGAATCCGGCGTCCAGGTTGGGGTTATCGCCGGCCCCCCGGAATGTGTGGTTCTTGATCGAGATTGCTCTTTCCCCCAGGTAGGCGTAGGACTTCGGGTCGAGTAGTACCTCCTCGTGGAGCCAGCCCTCGGTTGTCCGGCCGAGCGCGATGGCCGGCCGGCCTGCGGCGTCGGCGGCATTGTCCACCAGAGTCACGCCCGGGAGTTTCTTCATGGCCCGGAAGATCGCCCCTTCCGTCCGCGGGGGCAGGAGGTTCTCCCTGAGGATCACGTTCAACGTCTGGAAGGCCACCTCGTACTGCCCCTGCGTGCCCGGCTTCCCGCCGTTTTGTGCGTAGACCCATCGGAGCAGCGCGTCCGGGTCGGTAGGCAGTGCCGCCAGCGACGGATAGTCGTTCGGCGGAATCGTTTCGCTGAACCCGTCGAGGACCTTCACCTGACCGTTCACGATCTGTGCGCTCTTCTTGCCGTCCGCCCGCTCCCAGTGGCGCCGGATATAGGTCTTGTACGGGCCGCCGGTCACCCCGCCGGCCGGCTTGGCGGACGTGCGGATGCGGAGCTCGGTGTATATCCACTGGTCGGGCCGGGGGGGAGTGAACGGGCGGGCGTCGGCGGCCGTGGCGGCCCGGTCCAGCGCCTGTTCCGCGTTGGCGACCGGCCCAGCGGGTATGCCGGGCAGCGCCGAGCGCGGCCGCCCGGCCTTGTCGGTACCGCCGGAGGTCTGCACAACGGTCACTCCGGCGGTGATGGCTGCGGCCAGCGCGCCGATGGCGACGAGCCGAACGCCGATCTTGGGCAGTCGCAGGCGGCGGCGCGCCGTCCGCGGCGCATGTCCTTGTCCTGCGGCTCTGGCCAGCAGGGCCGCTCGAGCCTGCGCATGGGCGCTCTGGGAGGGCGCGTCGGCTTCTCCCCATGCGTCCCGAAGGGTCTTCAGATCGTCCATCATGCGTCCTCTCCAACGGTCGTGGGGTCGAAGCCGCCCAGCGCGGCGCGCACCTTCTTGCGGGCTCGGTGCAGCCGCGACCGCGCCGTGCCGGCCGGGACACGAAGCGCCCGCGCTGCCTCCTCGCCGCTCAACCCGGCCCAGGCGACGAGCAGGAGCACGTCCCGGTCTTTGGCGGGGATCGCGGCCAGCGCCGCCGCCAGCGCCCCTCGGGTGGATTCGGCGTCGACGCGTCCCTCGATCTGATCCGCGTGCCCGTCGGTGGCCTCGTGGACAGCGACTCGGGCGAGGGCCTTGTACCGGCGGATCTCGGCCCGGTGGTGGCGGGAGAGGAGGTTGGAGGCGATTCCGTACAGCCAGGGCCGGGCGAGCGGGTGCCCCACGTCGTACTGGTCCCGCCGGTCGAAGGCGATGAGGAAGGTCTCCGCCGCCACGTCATCCGCGAGGCCGGGCCCGAGCCGCCGCGCGGCGTACCCGTGAATCTCGGCGTAGTAACGATCGAAGATTTCGGCGAACAGTTCCGGTTCCAGTGTCGAAAGACGGATGACTTCGGCATCCGTCGCTTCGGTGCCGGGTTCGCCGGCGATTCGCATCACGGCCGCCACGCGCGGCTCCGTTTACTCATGTCGAACCTCTCTCGGGTGGGGATCATCTCTTGTTCGCCGATGCACCCGACAGTGTTCGCGGCCCATGGCTTGATCGAGTGATCCCGCCGTGAGTTGGGTTCGCTAGGCGCCTAGCGAACCCAACCGACGTGGCACTCGCGAGGCTGTTTCACGGAATGGTCGAGTGAGCGGGTGCCGCGCCTGACGGCCAACTGAGACTAAAACTGAGACCTAGGAAGCACGTCGGGCCGGTACCCCAGGGGTACCGGCCCGACGTCTTTCCTGGTCAGCTGGCGGAGGATGCGAGATTCGAACTCGCGAGGGGTTGCCCCCAACACGCTTTCCAAGTCTGCGGAACCGTGTCCGGGACAGGTCGGCACCGTCTGTGACCTGGGTAAGAACGAAGCGAAGCCCCATCCTGAACAGCCGTGAACGTCGGCGAATGAGACTGAAACTGAGACTAGCGTGCACCGAGGGTCAGTCACGTGAGTCCTCGGACGTTGGCGGGGTGCTGGGCTCCAGTCATGGCCAAGTTGTCGGGGGCGGGCCAAATGCGCGACGGCTGGCCTTCACCGTCAGAGCGGCGATGGCAGCGTTGGCGCTACCACCAATCACCGCGCCGATACCGAACGGTGCCACTCGGCCAAGGACGATGATTCCCTGCTTGGTTCCGTACTTCGTGATGAAGTGCTTCCCCAGGACCCCGTTGATCTGACGCAACGTCTCGACAGGCACCTTGGCGACGACCTGGCGTCCCCAGTGTTGCCCCGTACGCTCGGCGATCTTGGTAATGGTGGTGGAGCCGGTCCCGCCGAGCATGATCCCCATCACGAGCGTTCGACGGCGTTCGATCTCGTCGATGGGGATTCCGTGAACTTCGGCGATCGAGAGGGCGAAGAGGGCGCTCAGCTCAAGAGATGAGAGAGCCTCGCCTGCCGACAGTGCCAGTGCGACGCCCGTGCCGACGCCGGGCGCGGCTGCGGATCCCCCAACGGCAGCACCCGACCCGGCCAAGGCGCTGACATACATTCGCTCCAGATTGCGGATTACCTGTGCTGGTGTCGCCTCTGGGTTCCGCTGGCGGGCCCGGGCGACGTTCTTGCGCACCAGCGGACTCTGGATGCTGATTGCCTTATCCAGGAGATCGAGGACTCGCTGCCCGCGGACGGCTGCTTCCGGTACCGGTCCATCGAGGGCATCCGCTGCCATGCCTTGAGCTCCTTAGATCGTCACATCCGAACCGAGTCCCCTATTCGACCAGCCGAGCGGAATCATCGCCAGATGGAACAGGCTGCCAACTGCAACCAGACGGTGCCCCGCTCACGCCCTGCGCCAGGCGCTGAGTAGTTGCTCGGGCCCATACGCAGCCTGGAGGCCGGAACAGTTGACCCCGTTACGGGAGACCGCCACGAGCGGTACCGGCTCGTCGGTGATCGTGGCTCGGTGCTTCTGCAGCGCGGCCAGGTCGTGAGCGCCGAACGCGGAGTTCTCCAGCCACTTGACCGAGCCGAGGAAGATCAGTTCCTTGGCCACTGGCTGCCGGTCGGCACCCACCAGATCGATCTCGATGTCGTTGCTGCGGGTCCAGTACCCACCGATCGCCGGGGCGGCTGGCAACAGTCCGTCTGGCAGGAGGCGGGCGAGGGATTCCCGGACGAGGGGTTCGATCGCGCGCCCTCGCCAGCTCGTCCACTGCTCCTTGATCCGGCTCAGCGTGAGGTCTCCCCGCATCCGTTCGATCTCTGCCATGTGCGGATCCAGGAAGGCGAGCCAGAAGCGGAGGTAGGGATCGGCCACGCGGTAACGGCGTTCCTTCGACGGTCTCGTCGAGAGGGGCAATTCGGCTGCCACCGCCCGCTTCTCAGTCAGGACATCAGTGGCTCGGGTGAGAGTGGTGTGGGCGATGCCGCCCGCCGCGCGTGCGATGTTGGTGAAGGTTCTCTCCCCGCTTCCGATGGCCCGCAGGACTTCCCTGCTCATCGCCTGCGGTGGAAACTCCGCGGCCAGTGACCGCTCGGCGGAGACCAGCAGCGCCGAGATGGGGTTGTCCAGCGAGTCGCGGAGGAACTCCCAGACGTCAGCTCCGGGCCGCCACTCCGCGCAGATCAGCGGGAGGCCGCCGGTGATCAAGGCGGCGTCGAAGGCGGCTGCCGGCTCAAGCTCGAGCATCTCGCCGATGTCGGCCGGGTTCAGCGGCCCCACGACCATTTCCCGGCCCCGCTGGTGGAAGGGGCGGTCGTAGCTGTTCAGGGCCTCCATCATCGACAGGTCGGATCCGACCAGGAGCAGTAGTACGGGTTTGCGGGTGAGCAGACGGTCCCACGCGCGCTGGAGCATGCCCTCGAAGGCGTCGATGCGGTCCATGAGGTACGGAACCTCGTCGATGACGACGACGCTCGGTCTGTCATCGGGAAGGATCTCCGCGAGCAGCCTGAGTGCCGCGTTCCACTGCGCTGGGGTCTCCTCCAAGAACAGTTCCCGCTCCGGCAGTGTGGATCTGGCGACGGCGTCGAGCAACTCTGCCAGCTCGTCCTCCGCCGTTCCGCCCGCCGCGGTGAAGAACAGGTACGGCAGCTCGGTGCGCCGGAGAAACTCCTCGACGAGGCTGGATTTTCCGACTCGCCTCCGCCCGCGCATGAGGAGGCACTGCCCCGGCTTCGTCGACCCGACGGCATCGCGAACCGACTGCAAGGCGGTGCCGAGCACGTTCAGCTCACGGCTCCGTCCGATGAAACGCCGCATGGCAAGCCTCCTGCTGGCGATGGTATCGACGTAGATAGTATCGCTAGTGATACTATCTGTCCGTTATTTCGAGGTGACGCTCTGAAGTTGCGGATCGGGAGGAGCTGGGCGCGGCGCGGCTGCAGCTCAGCGACCTGGCGATCCGCATCGGCTGGGAGCGGAGCCGGGTCTCCCACCAGGTGCTGCGCATGGAAGCACGCGGCCTGGTCGAACGTTGCCCGTCGAGCGCCGACGCCCGGGCGACCGACGCCGTGCTCACCTCACATGGCCGGGACGCCCTGCACCGGGCCACCCCCGGCCACGCCGCCCTGGTGAAGCGGATGTTCTTCGACGGACTCGACCCCGACCCGCTCGCGCCGCTGCATACGGCCCTCGACCAGATCCTCGCCCGCGGCACGCTCCCGCGCCCCTCCGGCCGCTACTAGACCCGCTGGTCGACCGACACCGCCGAAGACTGATGTACCCCGGCGTTTCAGTGGTGGCGGCTCCACCGACTGTGGCAGTCCGCGCCGGACCAGCGGGGTGCGAAAGGGTTACTCGTCGGCGACCTGCCATCCTGGGCAGGACTCAGTCGCCCTCGACGGGGATGACATACAGCAGTTCATAGCGGTCGACGGGCACGACGATGTTCGCCGTCTCCACTGGCCGCTCGTCAGTCCAGTACGTCCGCTGGATCACCATCACCATGGTGCCCGCGCTCACGTTCAAGGCCGCCGACTCGTTCTGCGTGACGGGGCGGGCCGTCACCACTTCGGTCGCAGTCACGATGCGCTGTCCGATCGCCGACATCCGGTCCCGGACGCCCTGGCCGGCGTACGGGCCGCGTTCGGGCAGCATGACCGGTGTGCCGCGTGTCAGTTCCAACGGCTCGTGGGACGTGCTCATCATGACCGGCTCGCCGTCGGAGGTGAACACGTAGTCCGTACGCATCACCGGCGCGTCGGCTGCGATGCGGAGCCGCTCGGCGATGGTCGGCGGAGCGGTCGTGGTCTTGGATTCGCAGGTCCAGTCCGCTTCGTGGCCTTGGGCCTTGATATCGGCGCGGAAGGGCGATCCTTCGCGCTGCTCGCGGTACCAGGAGCGAGTGAGCCGGCGGAGCTGTGGACGCTGCCGAACGGTGGGCCGGGCGCCGGTGCGGGTCTCGATGAGCCCTTCGGCCATGAGGACGTCGATCGCTCGGCGTACGACGTTCTCGCTGACGTGAAACTGCTCGGCGAGTTGGGCGCGTGAGGGAAGCCGTGATCCGGCGGTCAGTTCGCCATTGACGATCTGGCGGCGCAAATCGTCCGCAACCCGCAGGTAGAGCAGGTTTTCAGTCGGCACTCCGGCGGCCTCCCCTCGAAAGTCATCTTTCGATCAAGGTCCATCGTAGGGGAGCCCTTGACAGCCTGGAATCCAGCCAAGAACCTGGATTCCAGCTTTGATGACCGAGGGTGAATGAAGGTGAGCCGTGAGTGAGTGGATGATGGAGGTGGCAGGTTCGCCGTCCGTGGTGCCCGGCGTCCGGCACTGGGTATGTGAAGTCCTCGGCGATTTCCCCGAGGACATCCGCGACCGCATGGAGATCATCGCCAGCGAGTACGCGACGAACTGCGTCCGCCATTCCAGGGCGGCCGAGGGGGGGAACATCCGCCTGCGGCTGACCGCCGAAGGGGAGAGGCTCCGCCTCGAAATCCGGGATGAGGGCCCTCGACGGGAAGCTCCGGACGTCTGGGCGGCGGATGAAGCCGTCGACTTCGGCCGTGGCCTGCACATCGTGGCTCAGCTCGCCGACGTCATGGGCGATGAAATCTCCAGCGAAGGCCGTTTGGCCTGGGCGGAGGTGAAGGCGTGACCAGCCAAGGGTCGAAGTATCACCGGATGCATGCGTCCGTCCGCAGTCCCTTGGACGACGCTCGAGTGTGCCGGCAAGGCCGTAAGGGCCGAAGCGGCGCTGGACGTCACGCTGACACCGGCCAATCGACGGCAGATGCGAAAGGCGCGAGGATTCGTTCACTCCTCACAGGGCTCTTCCGACTGCTCCGAGCTGCGCCCGCACGTGCTGCAGTGATCGGAGACACGGCCACCGACATTCCTGCCGTCCGCTCTGATCCGAGCTCTGCTCAACTCGCCGAGCTTCAGGGCCTATGCCGTCAGTGGTTAGTGATGTGGTGCCGGTATCGGCGCGAGTACATGGCTATCGCCCGCTTCGACACGACCGACCCGATCCTGTTCGCTGCGACTGGGCAGCAGTTGGTGTACGTCTGCCGCGCGGCCGAACTGGCGGTGGCGTGAGTGGTCGGAGTACGAGCGGCGAACCGAGTCATCTGCTAGCCGATGAAAGCCGTCGTGAAACGAGCCGGACCTCGGGTCGACGGCCGGGCGCACGACGGTCCCCTGACCAGTGTGGATGGGTCGGGAACGAGTTCCAGCTTCGCCCGTGACGAGACATTGACGACCAGCATTGACCTGAATTCACGCTGATCGTAACCTCGCGTCGAACCGATTCGACATGGCCAAAGGGCGGTCGGCGGGATGCGACGGCCCCTCTCTCCGAGGACAAGGAGGAGCAGGTGAGACGTAAGTTTCTTTTCGTGACCATGGTGGTAGCGGCATTCCTCGCCCTGGCCACCGGGGGCACGGCACTGAGCAGCACCCTCGGCCGTACGCCGTCATCCACCGCTCTCCGCCCCGCGGCGGCGACCGCCGGATGCGGTAAGGCCCCGACGCTGGCGAGCGGAACCCACACGATCCAGAGCAGCGGCCAGAACCGCAGCTACATTCTGCGGGTCCCCAACGGCTACGACAGCAACCACCCGTACCGGTTGATCTTCGGATTCCACTGGGTCGGCGGCACCGCGAACGACGTCGACTCGGGCGGAACCGACGGCTACAACTGGTCCTACTACGGACTGCGGAGGCTGGCCGACAACGCCGGCAACACCACGATCTTCGTAGCACCCCAGGGCATCAACAACGGCTGGGCCAACTCCGGCGGCCAGGACGTCACGTTCGTCGACGACATGCTCCGGCAGCTCGAGGGCGGCCTGTGCGTCGACACGACCCAGGTCTTCTCTTCGGGCTTCAGTTACGGCGGCGCGATGACGTACGCACTCGCCTGCGCCCGGCCGACGGTCTTCCGCGCGGTCGCGGTCTACTCCGGCGCGAACCTCAGCGGATGCAGCGGCGGCACCCAGCCCGTCGCCTATATTGGGCTCCACGGCATCAGGGACAACGTCCTGCCGATCGCTTCGGGACGCGCACTTCGCGACACGTTCGTCAGGAACAACGGCTGCACCCCACAGAACCCGCCCGAGCCGGTGAACGGCAGCCTGACGCACATCGTGACCACCTACTCCGGATGCCGGTCCGGGTACCCCGTCGTCTGGGCCGCGTTCGACGGAGCCGGTCACGACCCGGGTCCGATCGACGGGTGTACGTGTGACGGCTGGCGGACCTGGACCTCCGGAGTGGTGTGGAGTTTCTTCACGCAGTTCCAGGGCGGCGGTTCCTCACCCACTCCGCCTCCACCGTCTTCGCCGGCACCGCTGCGCAACGTCAACGCCGGCCGTTGCCTGGACGTCCCCAACCTCTCGCAGACCAACGGCACGCAGGTGGAGCTATGGGACTGCAATGGCGGGTCGAATCAACAATGGGCGCAGACCTCTGCCAAGCAGCTCCAGGTCTACGGGAGCAAGTGCCTGGACGCCGCGAACGGCGGCACCTCTTCCGGCACCAAGGCGGTCATCTACGACTGCAACGGCGGAGCCAGCCAGCAATGGAACGTCAACGCCGACGGCACCATCACCAGCGTCCAGTCCGGCCTCTGCCTAGACGCCAACGGCGCCGGAATCGCCAACGGCACCCTGGTGCAGCTGTGGACCTGCAACGGCGGCAACAACCAGAAATGGAACTGACGTAGCAGGCAAGTGAGCGGCCATGTGCCAATTGAACTGAGAAGCACGTCGGGCTGGCACGCCCTTGGCGTGCCGGCCCGGGCTTAACAACAGGCCATTGTTGCCTATTTATCAAGATCACAGAAGAGATCTTGGTGAGGTCTGCGTGACCCACGAGTGGCCTGGATGTTCGATGGCTTCGTGAAGATCGACGACTGATCGGGCAGGGACCGCGGTGCGCTGCAACCTATGCCCCGTTGCCGGAGACTCTCCTGCCTCACGCCGGGTGGTCGACGTTGCGGTCGTGTATTGGTTCGAGCCCGGGAAGCACGTCGGGCCGGTACCCCTGGGTACCGGCCCGACGTCTTGCCTGATCAAGCTGGCGGAGGATGCGAGATTCGAACTCGCGAGGGGTTGCCCCCAACACGCTTTCCAAGCGTGCGCCCTAGGCCACTAGGCGAATCCTCCGCCGCAGAGCCTACCGGTTCTCCGGCAGTGCGCGAACCTCGATGACCGCCTCGGGAGGAATCGGGCCGTAGATATGGGGGAAGACGTCGTCGCCGACGGGCTCGTGGCGGACGTCCAGACCCGCCGGGTCGATCACGAGAAGGACCAGATCGTCGAGGTCGGCGTAGAAGGCGCGTCGGACGCCGCGTACCTGGTCCTCGTCGCGGGAGGCGTGGATGAACCCCTCCTCGGCGAGGGTACGGCCGCGGGTCGACACCGCGTACGGGTGGCCGGAGTCCCGTGCTGCCTCCCACTGGGTCCGTTCGGCGATGTGGAAGATCGGTGTACGCGGGTCCGTGAGATCGCCTGCCATGAAGCAGAGCGTACGGGCCGAATCCCTGCGCCGGATGCCATAGACTCGGATCAGACCCCTCGCACGGCGTCCATCCTGTGAACCTCCCCAGGGCCGGAAGGCAGCAAGGATAAGCAGGCTCTGACGGGTGTGCGGGGGGTCCTCTGCTTTTCGACGAGGACGGACCCCCATGAGTCTGGCTCTGTACCGCAAGTACCGGCCAGCGACGTTCGCCGAGCTCAAGGGGCAGGAGCACGTCGCCGAGCCGCTGCAGCAGGCGTTGCGCAACGGGCGCATCCATCACGCGTACCTGTTCAGTGGTCCGCGTGGCTGTGGCAAGACCTCGAGCGCGCGCATCCTCGCCCGCTCGCTGAACTGCGAGAAAGGTCCGACTCCCGAGCCCTGCGGCGAGTGTGAGTCCTGTGTCGCGCTCGGGCCGTCCGGGGCCGGCCACATCGACGTGATCGAGATCGACGCCGCCTCCCACGGTGGTGTGGACGACGCGCGTGATCTGCGGGAACGCGCCTTCTTCGCGCCCGTGGCGGCGCGCTACAAGATCTACATCATCGACGAGGCGCACATGGTGACCCGTGAGGGGTTCAACGCGCTGCTGAAGCTCGTCGAGGAGCCGCCGCCGCACCTGAAGTTCATCTTCGCGACCACCGAGCCCGAGAAGGTCATCGGGACGATCCGGTCGCGTACCCACCACTACCCGTTCCGGCTGATCCCGCCGGGCACCCTCCGTGAGCTGCTCGAGGACATCCTGCAGAAGGAGGGCGTGCCGTACGAGCCGGCCGCGATTCCGCTGGTCGTGCGCGCGGGCGCGGGGTCCGCCCGTGACTCGGAGTCGATCCTCGACCAGTTGCTGGCGGGCGCGGGCGAGGAGGGCATCACGTACGCCCGCGCGGTGTCCCTGCTCGGGTACACCGACTCGTCGCTGCTGGACCAGGTCGTGGACGCGGTGGCGGCCCGGGACGGGGCGGCGGTGTTCGCCGCGATCGACCGGGTCATGGAGGGCGGGCAGGATCCGCGGCGGTTCGCCGCCGACCTGCTGGAGCGCTTCCGCGATCTCGTCATCCTGTCGAACGTCCCCGACTCCGGCGCGACGGGCCTGCTCAACGTGCCGCCGGACGAGCTGGAGCGGATGCAGGCGCAGGCGTCCCGGCTCGGTCGCGCGGAGCTGACGCGCGCCGCCGACCTGCTGCACACCGGCCTCACGGAGATGCGCGGGGCGACGTCGCCGCGGCTGCTGCTCGAGTTGATCTCCGCGCGGATCCTGCTGCCCGGCGCGTACGACGACGAGGCGTCGCTGCTGACCCGTCTGGAGCGGCTGGAGCGCCGCATCGCCGTCGGCGGCCAGGTCGCCGCGGCCGAGCCCGTACCGCAGCCGTCCGCCCCACAGAGCCACGCTCAGCCGTCCGCCCCACAGAGCCACGCTCAGCCGTCCGCCTCGCAGAGCCACGCTCAGCCGTCTGCGCCGCAGGGCCGTCCTCAAGCGGCTGCGCCGCAGGGCCGCCCGCAGCCGCCCGTTCCGCAGGCGGCGGCTCCGGTCGAGGCTCCCCGGCCGCAGCCGTCGGACTCGCCCGGGCATCAGCCGCCCGCCGCCCAGAGGCCCGCCGCGCAGCGGGAGGAGTCATCCGGCGGCGCGGACTGGCCCGCGCCCGCCCGGACGTCCGGGGCGGGGCGTCCGTCGGCACCGGCCGCCGGGCCGTCGTCCGCCGCCGAGTGGCCGACGCCGTCCGCCGCGGCACCGACCAGGCCCGCACCGGCGGCCGCGGCGCCGAGCGGAGGCTCCGGTGCGGCAGTGCCGGCCGGCGGGGTGGACGCGGCCGCGATCCGGCGGATGTGGGTCGACATCCTGGAGGCGGTCAAGCAGCGGAGCAAGGTCGCGTGGATCGTCCTCATGGAGGGCGTGGAGGTCGCGTCGATCGAGGGCCAGGTGCTCACGCTCGCGTTCGCCAACGACGGCAAGCGGCGCGGGTTCACGACCGGCGGCAAGGACGCCGTCCTCCGCGACGCGCTGAAGGAGATCCTCGGCGTCGACTGGCGTATCGACGCCGTCCTCGTCGGAGGTTCGGGGCAGAGTGCACGGCCCGCGCCGCCGCCTCCGGACCCGGGCGGGTGGGGCGCTTCGGCGGCTCCGCCCCGCGAGCCCCGTACGCCGTCGCCGGCCCCGTCCGCGCCGGCCCCGCCGCCCAGCCCGGTCCCGCCGCCGCCCGAGCCGGTGGACGAGGAGGACGAGGTCGATCCGGAGGGTGACGCGGACGCGGGGAGCGAGGCCGCGCTCACCGGGATGGCCCTGATCGAGCAGGTGCTCGGCGGAAAAGTGATCCAGGAGTTCGACAACACCTGACGTCCGGGAAAAGGCTCGGTAACGTCACGGTCATCCCGCCATGAACCGGGCATGCTCCTCGGCCGACCTGCGGGTTCGCCGAGCCTTTCGTGCGGCGCTCGCCGCCCGGTCGGGGGCGTTTTGGGACAGCCGTACCGGTTGCCGGGAGCCGCATACCGGATCGGGTGCGAACCCCGTAGTCTCGTCTCAACGGACGATCGAATGAGGAGAGCACCGTGGAACCCGGTGGCCAGCCGAATATCCAGCAGATGCTGCAGCAGGCGCAGCGCATGCAGGAGCAGTTCATGAGCCTGCAGCGCGAACTCGCCGAGACGGAGGTCCAGGGCACCGCCGGCGGCGGGCTGGTCACCGCGACCGTCAACGGGCAGAACGAGGTCGTCAAGATCGTCATCGATCCTGCCGCCATCGACCCCGAGGACCCGGCGGACACCGCGGAGACCATCGCCGACCTGGTGCTCGCGGCCATCCACAACGCCACGGAAGAGGCCCAGAATCTCGCGCAGGAGAAGATGGGACCATTGACCGAGGGACTGGGCGGCGGCCTGGGCGGACTGGGCCTCCCCGGCATGTGACCTGAGGCGGCGGATCCAGTGGGCCCACGGACCCGCCGTGTGCCCATGTCCGCCGGGCGTGCTTCGATCGGGAGGTCTCGAAGGACGCCCGGGGACGTCCCCCATGGTGGCCGTGCGCCGCGTGGGAGAGCGTCCACCCGCCGTGAACGGCCTCCCCGAGAACGTCCACTCATGACGGCGCTCCCGGTGAGCGCGTCGACGACGAGAAGGGAGGGACCGTGTACGAAGGGGTTGTCCAGAACCTCATCGACGAGTTGGGCCGGCTGCCCGGCGTCGGGCCGAAGAGCGCACAGCGGATCGCCTTCCACCTGCTCGCCGCGGATCCCGCCGACGTCACGCGGCTGAGCGAAGCGCTGCGGGAGGTCAAGGACAAGGTCCGGTTCTGCAGCGTCTGCGGGAACGTCGCCGAGGCCGAGCAGTGCCGGATCTGCCGCGACGCCCGCCGGGACACCCACGTGATCTGCGTGGTGGAGGAGCCCAAGGACGTCGTCGCGATCGAGAAGACGCGGGAGTTCCGCGGGCGTTACCACGTGCTCGGCGGCGCGATCAGCCCCATCGAGGGCGTCGGCCCGGACGACCTGCGCATCCGGGAGCTCATGCAGCGCCTCGCGGACGGCGAGGTGACCGAGCTGATCCTGGCGACCGACCCGAATCTCGAAGGCGAGGCGACCGCCACTTATCTTGCCCGGCTCGTGAAACCGATGGGTCTCACCGTCACCCGGCTGGCCAGCGGACTGCCGGTGGGAGGCGACCTGGAATACGCCGACGAGGTGACGCTCGGTCGTGCGTTTGAAGGACGGAGGCTGCTCGATGTCTGAGAACAGCAATTCTGAGCATAGCTGGATGACGCTCGCCGACCGTGTGGCGAAGCACGCCCAGAACTACCTGACCGGACTGAACGCCGTGGCGGTGGGCGAGACCGGGGGGCACACGGTGCCGCTGTTGCTGCTCGAGGTGTCGCAGATCGCGGTGGCCGGGGCTCAGCTCGGTGCCAGCACCGACGTGATCCTGCCGGACAACTGGGAGCCGGACGTCGGCGAGGACCCGGACCTGGACACGATCCGGCAGGGGCTGGCCGAGCGGCTGACCACCGTCGACGAGTACGCCGAGGTCTTCGACCCGTACAAGGACGCTGAGACCACCGTGTACCGCCTGTCGGACGACCTGGTGGACGTGGCCAGTGACCTGGTGCACGGGCTCCGTCACTACGACGCCGACCGCAAGCTCGAGGCGCTGTGGTGGTGGCAGTACAGCTACTTCAACCACTGGGGCAACCACGCCGGCGCCGCGCTGCGGGCGCTCTACGCGGTCTCGGCGAGCGCGCGGCTGGACGTCATGGAGGAGCCGGTCGCGGGCTGACCCCGACCAGCCGGTCGCGGGCTGCCGCCGGACCAAGCCGGTCGCGGGCCGACCCTCGACCGGTCACCGGGTCCCCCCAAGATAGAAGAGACCCGTGGCCCTGTCCCGGCCACGGGTCGGCCGTTCCGGATCTCGTGGCGAGCGGGTCGTTTCGCGCAAGGTTTCCGGACCGTTACCCGACTTTCGGGAAATCTCGCATAGCGGGATAATCCGCGCGGGGTATCGCGTTGACCTCGGTAGACTCGGCTTTCGACTGCCCTGATCCCGATCCGAGGAGTGCACACGCGTGGCCCTAGTCGTGCAGAAGTACGGTGGCTCCTCCGTCGCCGACGCTGAGAGCATCAAGCGCGTCGCCCAGCGCATCGTCTCTACGAAACAGGACGGGCACGACGTCGTCGTCGTGGTGTCCGCGATGGGCGACACGACGGACGAGCTCGTCGATCTCGCCAACCAGGTCAGCCCCCTGCCGCCCGCGCGTGAGCTGGACATGTTGCTCACCTCCGGCGAGCGGATCTCCATGGCGCTGCTCGCCATGGCCATCGCCAACCTCGGACACGAGGCGCGGTCCTTCACCGGCTCCCAGGCCGGCGTCATCACGGACAGCAAGCACGGCAAGGCGCGCATCATCGACGTGACGCCCAGCCGTATCCGCGACGCGATCGACGCGGGGTCGATCGCGATCGTCGCCGGTTTCCAGGGCGTCTCCCAGGATTCCAAGGACATCACCACGCTCGGCCGCGGTGGGTCCGACACGACGGCGGTGGCGCTGGCCGCGGGCCTCGACGCGGACGTCTGCGAGATCTACACCGACGTCGACGGGATCTTCACCGCCGACCCGCGGATCGTGCCCGCGGCGCGCCGCATCCCGGACATCTCCTACGAGGAGATGATGGAGATGGCGGCCTGCGGCGCGAAGATCCTGCACCTGCGCTGCGTGGAGTACGCCCGGCGGTACGGCATGCCGATCCACGTACGGTCGTCGTTCAGCAACAAGACCGGGACCTGGGTCAAGACCAGCATCGAGGGAAACCAGATGGAACAAGCGATCATCTCCGGCGTCGCCCACGACCGGAGCGAGGCCAAGATCACCGTTGTCGGGGTGCCCGACAAGGTCGGCGAGGCGGCGACGATCTTCTCGACGCTGGCCGACGCCGAGATCAACATCGACATGATCGTGCAGAACATCTCGGCCGCGGCGACCAACCGTACGGACATCTCGTTCACGCTGCCCCGTACGGACGGCCAGGCCGCGATGAACGCCCTCAACAAGATCAAGGACCGCATCGGGTTCGACTCGCTCCGCTACGACGACCAGATCGGCAAGGTCTCGCTGATCGGCGCGGGCATGCGCTCCCACCCGGGCGTCACCGCCAAGTTCTTCGGCTCGATCGCCGACGCGGGCGTCAACATCGAGATGATCTCGACCTCGGAGATCCGGATCTCGGTGGTCGTCGACCAGGACGACGTGGACGCCGCCGTCACCGCCGCCCACCGCGCGTTCGACCTGGACGCCGACCAGATCGAGGCCGTCGTCTACGGAGGTACCGGCCGATGAGCAGGAAGCCCACCCTCGCCCTCGTCGGGGCCACCGGCGCGGTCGGCACCGTCATGCGGGAGATCGTGTCGTCCCGGGAGGACGTGTACGGCGAGATCCGCCTCGTCGCCTCCGCCCGGTCCGCCGGCAAGCGGCTTCCGGTACGCGGCGAGGAGCTCGTCGTCCAGGAGCTGACCGCCGAGGTGTTCGACGGCGTCGACATCGCGATGTTCGACGTGCCGGACGAGGTGTCGAAGGTCTGGGTGCCGATCGCGGCCGAGCGCGGCGCGGTCGTCGTGGACAAGTCCGGAGCGTTCCGGATGGAGCCGGACGTGCCGCTCGTGGTCCCGGAGGTGAACCCCGAGGCCGTACGGAACCGGCCGCGGAACATCATCTCGACGCCGAACTGCACGACCCTGTCGATGATGGCCGCGATGGGCGCGCTGCACGCGGAGTACGGCCTGGACTCCCTCGTCGTCGCCTCGTACCAGGCGGTGTCCGGGGCCGGCGTGGCCGGTTCGGAGCGGCTGTACGCGGAGATCGAGGCGGTCGCCGGCGATCGTACGCTCGGCCAGACCGCCGGTGACGTGCGCAAGGCGATCCAGAACCGTCTCGGTGAGACCGAGTCGCCGTTCCCGGCGCCGATGGCGCTCAACGTCGTGCCGTGGGCGGGGTCGCTCAAGGAGGGCGGCTGGGCGTCGGAGGAGCTCAAGCTCCGCAACGAGTCCCGCAAGATCCTGGGCATCCCCGACCTGAAGGTCTCCGCCACGTGCGTACGGGTGCCGGTGATCACGACGCACTCGCTGGCCGTGCACGCGACGTTCGAGCGGCCGATCACGGTGGAGGGCGCGCGCTCGATCCTGGACGCCGCGCCGACCGTCGTCGTCATGGACGACCCGGCCAACGGCGTGTACCCGACGCCCGCCGACGTGGTCGGCACGGACCCGACGTACGTCGGCCGGATCCGCCAGGCGATCGACTTCCCCAACACGCTCGACCTGTTCGTCTGCGGCGACAATCTGCGCAAGGGCGCCGCGCTGAACGCCGCGGAGATCGCCGAGCTGGTGGCCGCCGAGTTCGGCGCCTGACCGAGCAGTATCTGACCGACGAGCGCTTGATCGACGAGCGCTGATCAATGAGTGCTTGACCGGCGAGTGCTCGTCGACCAGGGGTCTGGGCGGCGAGCGTCTGATCGACGAGAGACGTCCCGGCGGTGCCGCGCACCGCCGGGACGCTCATGTTTCACGGGAAACCTAATCGTCCGCGTCGTCGTCATCTCCGTCGGAGAGGCCGTCGACGTTCCGGCGGTCGCGATCCGCCTTGGCGGTCCCCGGCGCGCCCGGTGAACGTCCGTGGCCGACGCCCGACTTGTCCGCCTGCTCGGTCCCCGGCCGGTCCTCGGGCCGCCCGGTCTTGTCCGGTTCGTGGTCGGGCGACGTCTTGGCGCCCTTCCGCCCGGTCAGAGAGTCCGGAACGCCACCGAAGGTGACGTCCCAGTGAGACCGCTCGCGGGCGAACGTCACCGGCCCCGGCGCCCGGTACTGCGCCGCGCCGTCGCCCCGCGTCGGGACGTGCTCGAAATGGTGCGGGATGTAGGTGTCGAGACACCGGTTGGGCAGGAGGTCGAGCTTGTAACCCGCGCCATGGCTGTAGCGGCCCGCCGCGTGCCCCGCCTCGGTGCCGCCGGAGACGGTCAGGTGGCAGTGGCTGGCCCCCTTCAGCGCCATAAGCCCGGCGAACGTCGCCGCCCGCAGCCCATCGAACGAGGTGCAGTGCGGGTTGCCGCGCCGGGTGCAGTGCCCGGAGGAGATCCAGCGGACCCCCACCGCCCGGAACAGCGCACCGGCCAGTCGCTGGTGCAGCAGACCGGGCTCCGACGTCGGCGTGTGGGTGCGCGCCATGGCCGAACCGGCCATTAACGTCCAGAATCCGGCTGCGCAGCCGGCGATGACGGCAGTGCGTATCGACATGTAGCCCTCCCGTACTGTCGCATCGCCAGTCGCAGCATTGATCGCCGCGAGCGCGACACTCCGGCAAGGGACGCGCCGCTTTCCCGAATCCACACCCACTTCTGGCCGCTGGATGACGGACCCGGATGGTCGGCGGAGGGTCGTACAGTGTCGCGTGTGGCCACACCGACCAAGTCCGAGCAGACGAGAGAGTTGATCGCGAAGACCGCCCTGCGGCTGTTCCGCGAGCGTGGCTACGAGGCGACGACGATGCGGGCGATCGCCGCGGAGGCCGGTGTGTCGGTCGGCAACGCCTACTACTACTTCTCCTCGAAGGAAGAGCTGATCCAGCTCTACTACGAGCACTCGCAGGACGATCACACCGAGGCGTGCCGGGCCGTGCTGGCGCGGGAGCGGGAGTTCCGCGCGCGGCTGCTCGGGGTGGTGCGCGCCCGCATCGACACGCTGCAGCCGTACAAGGAGTTCGCCGGGAAGTTCTTCAAGTACGCGGCGGAGCCGACGAGTCCGCTGAGCCCGTTCAGCACCGAGTCGGCTCCGATCCGCGAGGCCGCGATCGCCGTCTACCGGGAGCTCGTGGAGGGCTCCACCCTCAAGACCGACGCGGAGATCCGCGCCGACCTGCCCGAGCTGCTCTGGCTGTACAGCATGGGCGTCATCCTGCACTGGGTGTACGACAGCTCGCCGGGGGCGGCCAAGACCTATCGGTTGATCGAGCGGACGGTCCCGCTGATCGACCGTCTCGTCGGCCTCGCACGGGTGCCCGGCATGCGGGGGATCGTACGGGACGCCCTGGCGACCTACCGCGACCTCCGGCGGTGACGCGAGCCTGCCGCCGTGGCCGAAACCCGCGGCGGTGACGCGGGCCGGCCGTGCGTTCGCAGGGGGACCGCGAGGATCGTCATCCGGTCCCACCGAGATCGTCGCGGGCGAGGCGCGCCTCCCGGGCGTTACGCGCCCCGGGAGGCACGCCTCGGCCTACGTCAGGTCGAGGTGCTTGCGGGCGAAGTCCATCGTCGCGGCGACCTGGCGGATGCGCTCCTCCACGACCAGGGAGCCGTGCCCGGCGTCGTATCGGTAGACCTCATGGTCCTTGCCCAGCTCCCGCAGGCGGGCCAGGTAGTTGTCGATCTGGCGGATCGGGCAGCGCGGGTCGTTCTCCCCGGCCATGACCAGCACCGGGGCGGTGACGCGTTCGACGTACGTGATCGGAGAGGACGCCTCGTACCGCTCGGGCACCTCCGTCGGCGAGCCGCCGAACAGCGACCGGTCGAACGCCTGCAGCGCCTCCATCTCGTCCTCGTACGCGGCGACGTAGTCGGCCACCGGGACGATGCCGATCGCGACGGTCCAGTCCGCCGGCTGGATCCCGATGCCGAGCAGGGTGATGAACCCGCCCCACGACCCGCCGGTGAGGACGAGCCGCGCCGGGTCGGCCAACCCGGAGGAGACCGCCCAGTCGCGGACGGCCTTGATGTCCTCCAGCTCGGTCAGCCCGGGGCGGCCCTCGATGGCGTCGCGCCAGGTGCTGCCGTAGCCGGACGACCCCCGGTAGTTGACGCGAACGACGGCGAACCCGTGGTCCACCCACGCCGCGGCGTCGGGGGAGAAGGAGTCGGAGTCGTAGGCGGTCGGCCCGCCGTGGACGTCGAAGACCGTCGGGTACGGGCCCGGTCCGTCCGGCTTGGAGACCAGGGCGTGGATGTCACCGCCCGGACCCGTCACCCAGGCGTCCTCGACCGGGACGGACTCGGGCGCGGGCGGGCCGGGCGGGGTGAGCACGACCTCGCCGGAGGTGGACCGGATCACCGGCGGGGACGCCGAGGACGACCAGGAGAACTCGACCGTGCCGTCCGGGCGCGCGGTGACACCGCCGATCACTCCGCGCGGCGTGTCGATCCTCGACAGCTCGCCGCTCGCGAGGTCGTACCGGTAGACCTCGTCGCGGGCGTGGTGGGAGTGCCGGATCAGCAGCGCGGACCCGTCGTGGTACCAGTCCGAGCCGATCTCGCCGGGGAGGTCCAGGGCGATCTCCTGGACGTCCCCGCTCACCGGGTCCCAGATCAGCGGCTCGGGCTTGCCCCGGCGCTCGTGCTCGACGAGCAGCCGCTGATCGCCGGGGACGGGCGAGAACGCCAGCCCGCCGAGTCCCTTGCCCGGGCCGTCCCACAGGTCGGCGACGGTCTCGCCGCCGGTCCGGACGACCCGCAGCGCCATGTGCCGGCTGTCGCCGTGCTCGCTGTGGTTGATCGCGACGAGCGACTCGTCCTTCGACAGGTCGATGGCGTAGGCGTCCTCGGCGTGGGAGTACAGGACGTACGGGTCGGCCCCCGGACGGGACACGTGGATCGTCGTGCCGCCGTCCGTGGACCGGCCGATGACGGCGAGTCCGCTGGACCCCACCGACAGCCCGGCGGGGTAGGAGGGCTCCAGGCCGGGAACGGCGGGCTCGTCCGGACCGCCGCCGAACGGCTGGCGCTTCCACACCCCGAACTCGTCGCCGTCGGTGTCGGAGAACCACCAGATCCATTCACCGGTCGGCTCGACGCCGGCCATCCAGGTGCCGTTCGGCCGGTCGGTGACCTGTCTGCGGTCGCCGGTCGTACGGTCCCAGGTGTAGATCTCCCACGTGCCCGTGGCGTTCGACCGGTACACCGAGCGGTGCGGCGCGTCGTGCGCCCAGCCGGGCAGGCTCACCCGCGCGGCCCGGAAGCGAGCCTTCCAGCGTTCGTCGTCACCCATGCGTCAAGTGTCTCAGTCCGTCTGCGGACCCGCGGGCACGGACTGCAGGCGGAGCTGCGCGGACTTGGTGCCGTACGCCCAGTCGAGCATCTTGGCGGCGTCGGTGAACCGGCGGTTCGGGTCGGTGGTCGTGCTGTTCAGGACGAGGCCGTAGATCGTACGGCCGCCGCGCTTGGCCGCGAACACCAGGCAGTACCCGGCGCCGTCCGTGTGGCCGGTCTTGATGCCGATCGTGCCGCTGTAGGAGCCGAGCAGCAGGTTGGTGTTCTTCCAGCTGTAGGCGTGGTGGCGGGTGGTCTTCGACAGCTTGTACGTCTTCTCGGCCACGATCGACCGGAACGTCGAGCTGGCCATGGCCTTCTTCGTCAGCTTGATGACGTTGTTCGGCGTGGAGTACCCCTCCTTCTTGGAGGAGGTCGGCAGCCCGTCGGCGGTCCGGAAGTACGTGCTCGTCATGCCGAGCGACTTGGCCGTCTTGTTCATCTTGGCGAGGAACTTCGTCTGCCCGGGGCCGTACACGTCGGCGAGGGCGTACGCCGCGTCGCAGCCGGACGGCAGCATCATGCCGCTCAGCAGCTGCCGGACGGTCACCTTGTCACCGGTCTTCAGGCCGGCGGACGAGGCGTCGTTGTTCTTCACGTGGTCGACGTAGGACTTCTTGATGGTGACCCAGCGGTCGAGGCCGCCGGCGCGGAGCACGACGAGCGCGGTCATGACCTTGGTCATGCTGCCGATCGGGCGCTTCGTGGTCGTGGCGCGGCCCCAGAGCTTCTTGCCCTTGGAGGCGTCGTAGATGTAGGCGCCCTTGGCCACGACGCCGGACGGCGCGGAGGCGGCGGTGACGACCCTCGACCCGGCCGTCGGGGACGGCGTGGCCGCGAGGGCGCTCGGAGCGCCCAACGGAATTGAGGAGATCATGGCCCCCGCGACGGTGGCGGCGGCCAGGCGCGCGCTGAAACGCATGCGGACTCCTGGTGGTGGTGGGGGGAAAGGATCATGCTCGCAGTCGGCGAAATGCGATGCAACCGGGACACGCGTGACCTTCGGTCCGGATGCGGTCAGCCCGCACGCTTCGCGGCAGGCCTGTTCGCCCCTGATCGGGACGTTCGGGACGGCGCGTCGTACCGTTGAGGGGTGACGCCGAGATCCTCGACAGAGCTCGCACTGAGGCCCGACGGCACTGGTGACGAGGAGGTCGAACACGGCTACCCGCCGCCCGCCCGGCCCGTCGGGAGCACCGTGGTCGCCTACTGCGGCGCGGTGATGACCGTGCGCGGAGAGTCCTCGTCCGCGCCTCCGCCGAACACCTGCGCCGAGTGCGCGAAGATCTGGCGACGCCGTCGGCGCCGCTCCCGCTGACCGTACGGCCCCCTCGCACGTGCATGCTGGGGGCCATGGAATCCGAATTCACGCTGATGGCCGTGCACGCCCACCCGGATGACGAGGTGATCGGCACGGGTGGCGTCCTCGCGCGCTACGCCGAGGAGGGCGTCCGCACGGTCCTGGTGACCTGTACGAACGGGGAACAGGGCGACGGCCCCGGTGGGGTCAAGCCCGGCGAGCCGGGGCACGACCCGGTCGAGGTGAGCCGCCGCCGGCTCGACGAACTCCAGGAGTCCGCCGCTCACCTGGCCATCGACCACGTCGAACTGCTCGGGTACCCGGACTCGGGGATGGCCGGCTGGGACGCCAACGCCGACGCCGAGGTGTTCAGCAACGTCCCCCTCGACCGGTCGGCCGCCCGGCTCGCCGAGCTGATGGAGCGGTACCGTCCCCAGGTCGTGGTCACCTACGACGAGAAGGGCGGGTACGGGCACCCCGACCACATCCAGGCGCACCGGATCGCGATCGCCGCCGCGGAGGCGACGGGAATCCCCCGCAAGCTCTACTACACCGCCATCCCCCGGGCCGGAATCGCCCAGATGATGGACTACCTGCGCGACACCGGCGCCGATGTGGGGGACTTCGACCTCCCCGAGGACTTCGGGACGCCGGACGAGGAGATCACCACCGCCGTGGACGTCTCCGCGTACTTCGAGCGCAAGCGCAAGGCCCTGGAGGCCCACGCCAGCCAGGGCGAGAACATCTTCCTGCTGCGCATGCCCGAGGAGGCGCAGCGCCAGGCCCTCGGCCGCGAGGTCTTCGTGCGCCGCTTCAGCGCCGTTCCCGTCCCTGACGGGGAGGAGGACGACCTGTTCGCCGGCCTGCGCTGACCGGGTGTCGCGGAGGGTCGACGCGGCCCGGCCCTCCGCGCGGGCGGAGGCCGGCTCTCGCGTTCCCGGGGCCGCACACGCCGGTCCGCCGGGCGCGTGTGCCCCACATGTAGGGTTCTGCCGACATACCGCCTGATCGCGAGGAGTATGCCGGATTGTCGCTACACAGCCTGTTGGGTCCGCTTCTCGCGCCCGCCGTCACGCTCGGCGGCACGCCGACGAGCTGGGCCGAGGTCCTCGGATTCGCCACCGGCGCGATCAACGTCTGGCTCGTCGTCCGCCAGCACATCGCCAACTGGCCGATCGGCATCGCGAACGTCGTCCTGCTCGGCCTGATCTTCGTGGACGGCGGTCTGTACGCCGACGCGGGCCTGCAGGCGGTCTACGTCGTCCTGCAGGCGTGGGGCTGGTGGGAGTGGCTGTACGGCGGGCAGGAGCGCGGTGAACGCCTCGTCCAGCGGACGTCCCGCACCGAGTGGGCCGGGATCGCGGTGGCCGGCCTCGCGGCCACCGGCCTGCTGACGTGGGTGCTGAGCACCTGGACCGACTCGAACGTCCCCTTCTGGGACGCGCTGACCACCGTGATCTCGCTGGCGGCGACGTACGGCCAGAGCCGCAAGCTGCTGGAGTCCTGGTGGCTGTGGATCAGCGCCGACCTGATCTACATCCCGCTGTACGCCTACAAGCACCTCTACCTGACCAGCGTGCTCTACGTCGTCTTCCTCGCGCTGTGCGTCGCCGGGCTGTTCGCCTGGCGGAAGGACTGGACACGGCGGGCGGTGGCCTCGTGAGATACCGGCATGGGCTGGTCATCGGGAAGTTCTATCCGCCGCACGCCGGCCACCATCACCTGATCGACACGGCGGCGGACGCCTGCGCGCACGTGACCGTCGTCGTGGCCGCCTCGACCGTGGAGAGCGTCCCGGTGGCCCTGCGCGCGGCTTGGCTCCGGGAACGGCACCCCCAGCCGCACGTCGAGATCGTCCCGGTCCTCGACGACGTCGAGGTCGACTACGACTCCGACGAGGTCTGGGCGGCGCACGTGGCGGCGTTCCGGACCGGCCTGGCCGCGGCGTCCGGGCACGGCGTCGGCGCGCTCGGCGTACCGCCGGTCGACGCGGTGTTCAGCTCCGAGGCGTACGGCCCCGAGCTCGCGCGCCGGTTCGCCGCCGCGCACGTCCCCGTCGACCCGCCGCGCGACCGGTTCCCGGTCAGCGGCACCGCCGTACGGCGGGACCCCGTCGCCTGCTGGGAGTGGCTCTCGCCCGCCGTCCGGGCGCACCTCACCCGGCGCGTCGTCGTCCTCGGCGCGGAGTCCTCGGGCACCACCACGCTCAGCCGCGCCCTGGCCGCGCACTACGCCGCCCGCGGCGGGGCCTGGGCGGCGACCCGGTGGGTTCCGGAGTACGGCCGCCTGTACTGCGAGGAGAAGCTGGCCGTCGCCCGGCGGGCCGACCCGGGCCTGTGGATCGGCGATCTCGGCTGGTCGTCGGAGGAGTTCACGGTGATCGCCGAGCGGCAGCTCGCCCTGGAGGACGCGGCCGCCCGTTCCGGTTCCCCGCTGCTGGTCTGCGACACCGACGCGTTCGCCACCTGCCTCTGGCACGAGCGCTACCTCGGCGCGCCGGCGCCCGACGTCGAACGCCTGCACGCCCGCGCCCACCACGACCTGTGGATCCTGACGGACACCGCCGGCGTGCCCTTCGAGCAGGACGGCTGGCGCGACGGCGAGTCGATCCGGGAGCGGATGTCGGAACGGTTCCGGGAGGAGCTCGACCGGCGCGGCCTGCCGTACGTCGTCGTCACCGGGACCCACGAGGACCGTATCGCCACCGCCGTCACCGCCGTCGACGCGCTCCTCGACAAGGGCTGGACCTTCACCGACCCGCTCTGACCGACCCGGAACCGCCTCTGGAGCGCCCGTCCGCGCGAGGGCCTCGCGCCGGAACCGGTCGTCCGGGACGGCCTCAGGAGCCTCCCTCCGCGCGAGGGCGTCGCGCTGAAACCCGTCGTCCGACCGGCCCGGACCGCCTCAGGCGGACCCGTCCCCGCCGGTCGCGCGCTCCAGCCCGTCCAGCAGGACCGCGAGGCCCGCGCGGAACTCCTGGTCCGCCGACACCCGCGCCGCCAGCCGTCCCGTCTCGGCCATCAGGGGGAACTCTTCGGCCGGCAGCGCGGCGATCCGCCGGGTTCCCGCGCCGGACAGCGGGCCGAGATGCTCGAGCTGGATCGCCCCGATCAGGTAGGCGACCAGGCCGCGCAGCGCGATGACGCGCCGCTCGCCGCCGATCCCCGCCTCGGTGAGGATGCCGAGCACCGTCTCCGCCCAGCGCAGGTTGCTCGGTGAGCTCTGCCGGTGGGTGAGCGTCAGCGGCACGACCTCCGGATGCGCGGCGACCGCGCGACGTACCCGCTCCACCATGGTCGCGAGCCGGTCCCGCCACGACGATCCGGTCGGCGGCGTGGTATCGACCGCGCCCAGCACGCGTTCCACGACCAGCCCCTCCAACTGCTCGCGGTCGTCGACGTAGCGGTACAGCGACATCGTCCCCATCCCGAGCTCCTTGGCGACGGCGCGCATCGTCAGCGCGGCGAGTCCGTCGCGGTCGATGACCGCGAGGGCCGCCGCGGCGATCTGGGACTCGGTGAGCGAGCGTGGACGGGGCATGGCAAGACAGCGTACAAGGTACGCGTACGAGTGTTAGCGTATGTTGTACGCCTACCTGAAGGGTGACCCGATGACCGAATCCGACGCTTCTCACCGACTTCACGCCGGTGAGGTCATCCGGGACCGCGAGCTCACTCCGGTCACCGGCCCCACGATCCGCCTCCTGCAGCCGGGCCACCTCGTCCACCTGCAGTTCCGCCGCTTCGCGGGCTGCCCGGTCTGCAACCTCCACCTGCGGTCGATCGTCCGCCGGCACGCCGAGATCGAGGCGGCCGGCATCCGTGAGGTCGTCCTCTTCCACTCGCCGGCCGACGAACTGCGCGAGTACACGCCGGACCTGCCGTTCGCCGTCATCGCCGATCCGGACAGGCGGCTGTACGTCGAGTTCGGCGTCGAATCGGCGAAACGGGCGCTTTTGAACCCGCGTGTCTGGGGCACGATCGTCCGCGCGGTCCTGCGCAACGCCTGGGGGATCGTACGCGGCCGGGAACGCGCCCCCGCGGCGATGCCGCACGGCGGACGCTTCGGCCTGCCGGCCGACTTCCTGATCGCCGCGGACGGCACCATCCTGGCCTGCAAGTACGGCGACCACGCCTACGACCAGTGGCCCGTCGACGAACTGCTCAGCCTGGCCTCCCAGGCGCCCGTACTCGACGACCGGCTGCAGTGAGACGCACTCCGACCCTGCCCCCACAACGGCCGCCGGGCGGTAGCCGCATCGAAGGCTCAGCCTTGACCGGCAGGGTCCCGACTCCGGCCGGATGCCGACCTGCTCGGCTCCTGCTGAGCCGTTGCGTCGCGGCGACCCGGCGGGGCCGCCGCGGGCGACGGCTCCGGGCCGGGGTCAGCTTGCCGATGCGGCGCCGCGGTTCAGCGTCAGGGACAGGACGCTCGGCAGGCCGTACCAGTCACAGGAGACGACGCTCGCGTGCGCTCCGGCCAATAGGGCGACCCGTGCCTGCGCGTCGGACACCGGCGGGTCGTACTGGTCGAGCGCCGGCGCCACGTTGTGCGCGTCGGTCATGGTCAGGAGGTAGTGGTTCGCGTCGTACCAGGCCGTGTCGACGCCGCTGACGTACGTGGCGGCGTCGCCGTCGAAGACGACGAACCACGGCCGGATCGAGGTGTCGGCGTACTGCGTGCGGGGGTCGCCGGAGGCGGCGCCGAGGACCGCGGGGAACG
Organism: Actinoallomurus liliacearum; assembly: GCF_039542035.1. NCBI lineage: Bacteria > Bacillati > Actinomycetota > Actinomycetes > Streptosporangiales > Thermomonosporaceae > Actinoallomurus > Actinoallomurus liliacearum. The sequence goes on along the minus strand of NZ_BAABHJ010000040.1, from coordinate 200,612 downwards.
TCGTGGCGGTCGCCGTCTTGCCCGCCGCGCGGAGATTCTTCAGGTAGGTGGCGTACTCGACGTCGGTGTGCAGCGTGTCGGTGGGGTTGTTCAGCTCGACCGTGCCCGGGATGACGTACATGATGATCTTGCCGGCGAGGGCGGCGCGGCTCGGCCAGGCGTTCGCCTTGGCGGCCTCGTCGAGACTCGCGTGGCCGCCCAGGAGGTCGGCGGGCCGGTACAGCAGGCTCCCGACGTGGGAGTTGACGACCGAGTCGAACGCCGCCGGCCCCATGCCGTAGTTGTTCTGGAAGCCGGCCTTGAGCTCGACCTTGACCTGGATCGGGCCCTTTCCGGGGTGCGCGGCCAGCCAGTACTTGATGTCGTCGAGGCACGACCCGAGGTCCTTGTTCGCGCTGCCCGAGTAGATGTCGGACGGGCTCGACGCGTCGACGCAGTTGTTCTTGTTGCTGGTCAGCGAATCGTGGCTGACCTTCCACTCATGGGTGAAGACGTCGTCCCAGGCGTCGAGTTCGACCATCGACGCGCCCGCGTCGAGGGCCTTCGCCAGGTACGGGTACGCGGCGGGGTTGTAGGCGTTGTGCACGCCGACCACCGTCGTCTGCGCCAGCGACACGTCCGCACGAGCGGTCCCCGCCGACAGGACCGACCCGCCCACTCCCAGCGCTCCCGCCAGCACGGCCGCCGCGGCGACCGCGACGCACCTCCGAAGGCCGACCGGCATCCCGCCTCCCAGGTCCGTACCGGAATGAAGAGCGTACGGATGAATATTCACCCCGTTCACGGCTACGAATAAAGTGGAATGTCGTCGCTGATATTAATTTATTTCTGTCAAGCTCAAAGTCCGCCGAAGAGGCGCTTTGATCTCGGGCTACGCTTACCGGTTGACATGGGGATGTGCGGCTAGTAATGGGCCGCGAGGAGATCGTCGCGGTCGTGATGGGCGGGACCATAGTCCCCTGACCAGGGACTTTGGTCCCTTGAGGGAACAGGTCCGCCGGGGCAGTGTGGGAGTTGGCCTGCGGGACGTGCGAGGGAGCTCGACCACACGAATCGCCCGGACGGGATTCGCGAGGAAGGGCTGAGAGGCCGGAAGGGGCGATGAGCCCCTACAGGAGCTGAAAAGCTCTTGGACGGCGACCCCCACAACCTGACCCGGACAATGCCGGCGAAGGGAAATCGCCTCGTAGGTCCTTTATGCGCGCCCGGGCCGGCTGTCCTCGGGCTCGGCGAAACGCTGGTGTCCCAGCACCCCGAGCAGCCGCAGCTTCTCATGGTCCTCGGTGTTCGGCGCGGCGGTGAGCACGAGCAGCGCCTGCGACTGGTCCTCGGTGAACAGCACCTGGCAGTCCACCTCGATCGGGCCGAGTTCGGGATGGACCAGCGTCTTGTGATCCTCGAAGCGCTTGGCCACCTCGTGCCGTTCCCACAGCTCGGCGAACTCCGGGCTCGCCCTCTGCAGTGTCCGTACGAGCTCGCCCGCCGGCGAGTGCGAGCCCATCGACCCGTACGCCGCACGCAGGTTCGCGACCTGGGCGCGACTCTGCCGGTCACGGTCGTCCTCTGGATAGCGCAGCCGCTCCCCGGGATCGGTGAACCAGCGGTAGATCTCGCTGCGGGCAAGGCCCGTGTAGCCCGACCTGTCCCCGAACAGCGCCTCGGCCATCCGGTTCTGCACGAGGGTCTCGCCCAGGTTGGACAGGATGAGCGCGGGGGTGTCGGCGAGGCGGTCCAGCACGCGGAGCAGTCCGGGCGCGACGTGCGTCGCGGCCGAGATCGGAGCCGGCGGGTTGTGCCCGGCCACCTGGAACAGGTAGTCCCGCTCGTCACCGGTCAACCGCAGCGCCCGGGCGAGCGACCCGAGCATCTGCTCGCTCGGCTGCGGACCGCGCTGCTGTTCGAGGCGCGTGTAGTAGTCGGTCGACATCACGGCGAGCGCCGCGACCTCCTCCCGCCGCAGGCCGGGGGCCCGGCGGCGCGCACCCTCCGGGAGCCCGACGTCCTCGGGCCGCAGGGCGTCGCGGCGGCGACGCAGGAAGTCCGCCAGTGCTGCACGATCCATGCGTCCATTATTCGGGCGATGCCCGGGTCGAGCCAGGGATCGCCGATCCCCCGATGACCGCTCTCTGCACCCACGGCTGCCGGTGGGCGAGTCTTGAGACATGGACATCACCGGAAACACCATCTTCATCCCCGGCTCCACCAGCGGTATCGGCCTCGCCCTCGCCCTCGAACTCCAGGCCAAGGGCAACACCGTCATCGTCGGCGGCCGCCGTACCGAACTGCTCGAACAGATCGCCGCCGAGCACCCCGGCATCGACACCGTGCAGATCGACACGGCGGACGCGGCGAGCATCGAGGCCGCCGCGAAGCAGGTGCTGGCCAAGCACCCGGACCTCAACGTCCTCATCGCGATGGCGGGCATCATGCGCGTCGAGGACTGGCACCGCCCCGAGTCCTTCCTGGCCTCGGCCGAGTCCATCGTGATGACCAACGTGCTCGGCCCGATCCGGCTGATCGCCGCGTTCATCGAGCACCTGCAGGCGCAGCCGGACGCCACGATCGTCACCGTCTCCTCGGGTCTCGCGTTCGCGCCGCTCAAGGTCACCCCGAGCTACAACGCGTCGAAGGCCGCGATCCACATGCTCAGCGAGTCGATCCGGCTGCAGCTCGCCGACACCAGCGTGAAGATCGTCGAACTCGAGCCACCCGCCGTCCGCACCTCACTGCTGCCCGGTCAGGAGGAGAGCGAGTTCGCGATGCCGCTCGACGAGTTCGTGGCGGAGGTCATGGACCTGCTCGAGACCCGGCCCGACGCCAAGGAGATCCAGGTCGAGCGGGTGAAGTTCCTCCGGTACGGCGAGGCCCGCGGCGACTACGACCAGGTCGTCGCGACCCTCAACGCCTCCGACCCGCACGGAGAATGACCGGGCACGCACCGCCGGTGCCGAGAAGGAACCCCATGCTCGGCGCCGGCCGGCGCCATCCACTCAGGTCGCTTCGGCGCTGAGGGTCTGGGCCACGGATCGGCGGGCCGCGATGCGGGCGGGTACGGCGGTGAGCGCTGCTGTAACGGGTAGGGCGGCGAGTGCGGCGGCGAACAGCGACCACGCGGGGGGCCAGGCCATGTTCGCGGCGCTGAAGGGCAGGCACAGGACGATGCCCATGGGGATGCCGGCGAGGGCGCCGGGCAGGGTCGGCAGGAGTTGTGCGACGGACAGTCCGGCGGTGATCTGTCCGGGGGTGGCGCCGAGGGTGCGTGCGATGGCCATGGTGGGTCGGGCTTCTTGCGCCGTGGTCCAGGTGATCGTGAGGGTGTTCACGACGGCGAGTGTGATCAGCGCGGCCGTGACGGCCAGCATCATGTGCCGTCCCTGATCGGCCTTCAGATTGGTCAGGCTGGAAGAGCCGCCCAGGCCGTAGCCCCTGGCGGGCTGGGCGTATTCCATCAGCAGGGCGGTGATCGTGGTCAGTGTGGCCGTCATGGTGCATGCGTGGAGGAACGCGCGGCCGGGTCGGCGGGCGATCAGGCGGAGCCCGAGCAGGAGTGGAGTCGGGAGCAGCGCGGAGACTCTGGTCAGGTGGGCTCGGTGCTGGGGCTGGTGGGCGGTGTCGGCCAGTGCGGCGACGGTTTCCGTGCGCAGGGCCCGTACGGTCGGGCCGAGGGTGGTGAGGGCCGCCACTGCCAGGGCGATGACGGTCGTGACGACGATGGTGCCGCCGGTCGGTCCGGTGGCGGCGGTGATCAGGCCGGCGGTGGGATTGATGATGGCGGGCTCGGCCAGCCGTGCGGCCGTCAGCCCCAGTACGTCGGCGAGGAGCGCCAGGGTCAGGTATTCGGCGAGCAGGACGGCGGCGATGAGGCCGGGTGTGGCGCCGACGGCCTTGAGCAGTCCCACCCGGCGGGTCTGCTTGGCGGCGCGTCCGGCGGCCAGCGTGGCCACGCCGGCGATGGCCAGGAAACAGAGCAGCCAACTGCCGATGACCAGGATCGGCTGGCTGTCCCTGAGCATGACGGAGTCCTGGTCTGCCATCAACTGCCAGGTGAAGAAGTTCACCGGGATATCGGAGCCACGATGGGAATCTATGAACGCCCGGGTCGCGGCGGGGTCGCGCAGCTTCAGATCCAGGGCGGAGGTCACCGAAAGATGCGCGGAGACCAGCGCTCGAGTGTCCTGTTCGCTCAGCCAGGCCAGACCGCTGTCGTCGCTCTCCCCACCGTCCGCGCCGGTCAGCTGCGCCCACGGGTAGACGGGGTGGGCCGCGGTCACGGCCGTCCCGACGATCGGAAGTGAGCGCCCGGCGACGGTGACGTGGTCGCCGACGTGGACGCCCAGAGCGGCGGCGAAGCCGCGTTCGAGCACGACGCCTCCGGGGCGTACCCAGCTGCCCGAGGTCACCGACGGACGGTTGACCGAGCACGGTGTCGCAGCGGCGTCTTCCACCACCACGCGCGCCGTGGAGCCGTGCGCCGTGAGCGTCGCATAGAACTGGCGGTACGGTCCGTTGTGGGCGACGACCCCGGGAGCGTGCTCCAACGACGTCAGAGCCGAGATCGAGGTCCGGTCGGTGCCAGGGGAAACGGCCACCAGGTCCGGCCCGGCCGTGGCTGCGCGCGTCTGTCGGTAAAGCGCGCCGGTCGCCCCGTGCAGGGACAGTCCCAGGCCCAAGGCGGCGGTGGCGGCCGTGATCGAGACAAGGAGCATCGCGGCCTGGCCGGGATGCCGTCGCACGTCGCCCAGGACGAGGCGGAGCACGAGCAGAATGCGGCCCACGGCGTTCAGCCCTCCAGCCCGAACCGGCCGTCGAGCCGCCCGGCGCCGCTTGCCGGCCGGGTGTCGTCGACGAACATCCCGTCGCGCATCGAGATCACCCGGTCCGCGGTGGCCGCGACCCGCTCGTCATGCGTGACGACCACGAGAGTCTGCCCTGCGGCCCGCAGGTCCGCGAAGATCCGCAGCACGTCGAGCGTCGCTGCGGTGTCCAGGTTCCCGGTCGGCTCGTCGGCCAACAGGACCAGCGGCTCGTTGGCCAGGGCACGGGCGATGGCCACGCGCTGACGCTGTCCCCCCGACAACTGCCAGGGCAGGTGCCGGGCGCGGTCGGCGAGCCCGAACCGCTCCAGCAGAAAGGTCGCGCGGCGCCTGGCCGCGCGCGCCGAGCGCCCGGTCAGAAGCGCGGGCAACTCCACGTTCTCCGCCGCCGACAACTCCTCCACCAGATGGAAGGCCTGGAAGACGAACCCCACCGACCGGCGCCGCAGCCGGGCCAAGGCCCGCTCGCTCACGGTGTCGATGCGCCGGCCGGCCAGCCACACCTCCCCTTCGGTGGGTCGCTCCAGGCCCCCCATCAGGTGCAGCAGTGTGGACTTGCCGCAGCCGCTGGGTCCCATCACCGCCAGCATCTGTCCCGCCGGGACCTCGAGGTCGACTCCACCGACCGCGCGGATCAGACTCTGCCCCTGGCCATGCTCCTTGAACAGGCCGCGGACCTGCAGCACACCGCCGAGCTCGTTCATCCACCCTCGGATTCGTTCTCGACCCGTGCGGGTTCGGCGGCCGGGTCGGCCGCAGGGGACTCCTCGACCTGGCGGATGAGTTGTTTGAGCTGGGAGATCTCGTCGTACAGGGCTTTCTTGCCGGTTGCGGTCAAGTTGATCCACGTACGGCCGCGCCTGCCCTCGTAGCCTTTCTCGATCTTCACCAGCCCGGCCTTCTCCAGCACGGTCAGGTGCTGGGACAGATTGCCGGCGGTCAGGTCCAACGTGGTCCGCAGAAAGCCGAACTCCACTCGCCGTGCCTCGTGGGTGACGGCGAGGATGCCCAGCCGGATGCGCTGGTGAACGACGTCGTCGAGCGCGTTCGCCGGATGGGTCATGCCCCGCGCCGCCGTTCGGCCAGGGCGAAGCACACGCCACCGAGGAGCAGCACACCGCCGGCGACGACCAGGCCCGGGAGGAAGTTCCACGTCGGGGCGAGGTCGAAGCTTGTGTTCAGCCCCAGCCTCCGCGTTCCCACGCCGCAGGTCAGGACCGCGACCACCAGATAGCCGGCGGCGAACGCCAGGAGGGGCCGGTTGTCCTCCACCTGGGCCAGCACGAACAGCGCCAGGCCGATGGAGATCAGCGGGACCAGACCGACGGCGAGCGGACCGCCCGGGGAGTAATCCTCCAGGCCGAGTTGTCGAGCCCAGGCAGAGGCGATGCCGAAGACGAGTCCGGCGGCGATCCCGGAGCCCACGTACGGCAGGATGCGGGCGCCGACCCCGCGGCTGCGGGCCCGGTACACGTAGAAGGCACCGATCGCCGCGTACGCCAGGACCAGGGCGACGAGCCAGTAGACCCCGGAGGGCCAGCCGACGACCTGGGTGCAGGTGCCGTCATGGATGATCTCGACGCCGCCGCGGGCGCCCCGGGCCGGGTCGCACCTGACGGCGTGTCGCCCCAGGCGGTAGAAGGGCGCGGCCGCGACGACGACCACGCCGAGGAGCGCGAGCGGGAACCAGGTGCCGCGTTGCGCACGGCGTACGCGTCGGGTCAGTTCCCGGGTGGTCGAAAGCACCTCTCGGGCGACGTCCGCGGAGGGAGTCGTTCCGTCTGTCATGGAAGCAGGTTTCCATCACAAACTGATCTTCGCAACAGACTCGTGCAGATCCGCAGCGCGCCTGCCACTGCCCTTTCGGCCGAGGAACGGGCTGCCTGACCTTCTCGACCTGCGGAACCATCGCCGACTGATCGCCACGTGTCGGCGTATGGACTCGCTGGCGACGCGGAGATGAAATTTTTTGTTGGACCGAGTTGCGTCGTGGGCTCTGTGCCGGACTTATAACTATTGGCCATCGTCACGAGATGACGCGGCCCCCTCCCCGGGAGAACGCGGAGGGCGATCACAACGAAGGGACACCACGATGGCGGCCAACAACGGCTCCGGTAACAACGGCTCCGGTTCGGGCAACGGCTCCGGCGGCCAGAGCGGCGGGAACCAGAACCCGCGCATCGAGGGCCCGGTCCGCGTGACCAAGCCCAGGCGCTGACGACCTCGCGGGCGAGACGCCTGTGAGTACTGCGGGCCCGGCCATCGGCCGGGCCCGCACTTCGTTGTCTACTCGGCCACTCGCAGGTGGTCATCGACCGCACTGGGCGTGCAGCGAGTAGCGACCAGGTCATCGCCGTTTGCTGGGGCGGTCCCGCCTTGATCAGAGGTCCGGTGGAGTGGTGCCCGAGGCAGGTTCGTGGTGGAGCGAGCGTAATGCTCGGTGAATGCACCATGATCGGGTCCCTTATCGAGACAAACCGCCCGGCAGTGGGGGCCTTCCCCGAGTCTTACGGCCGGCACGGCGGGGAGGCTTGTTCGGAGTCGTCGACAGGGCTCGCCGCACCGACCGCCAATGCGGCTTGCACCAACCAGTCCGCCTCGGCCGACTTCAGTCCTGGAAGGCGCGGAGCATCAGCCGTGATCACGGACTATGGTCGGCGGCCCCAGGAGTCAAAGCAGCCACCGCACTGCTCTCCCGCTCTCCACGCAGTGTCTCCGGGGGTATGGATGTGCTTCCCGGATGTCCGCGCTGAAGATCCGCCGTTCGGTGCGCGCCATCGTCCTGGACGAAGAGGACCGCATCCTGTTGTGCCGGTTCACCCTTCCAAAGACGGCTGGGGCCGTCGTGTGGGCCGCCCCCGGCGGAGGTGTCGAGAGCGGCGAGTCGGCCTTTGCCGCACTGCGTCGCGAACTGCTCGAAGAGGTAGGGCTCGCCATCGACGCCGACCCACCGCACGTATGGCACCAGCGAGTCGAGGCAGCCGACCATGCGCCGGGCTACGACGGTGTGGTGAACGACTACTTCCTCGTCCGTACCGAGTCGTTCCGTCCACGCGGCACGCTGGCTGATGAGGAACTCGTCGATGAGAACATCAGCGGGTTCCGATGGTGGCCGCCGCAGGAGATCGCCGCATATCGCGGTCCCGAGCTGTTCTCACCTCGCGACCTCGCCACCCCACTGGTGGCGTTGATCGACCACGGCATTCCGGCGCAAGTGGTCGAACTCGGCCTGTGAGCAGCGTTCTGGCGAGAACGGCCGGCGCAGTGTGGGGCGGCCAGTGCGATGGCGGCTCTTCCTCCGGTTCAGCGGTGTTTCGTATCGGCATGCCACCCGAGGCAGGCCACCGCCTTCTTCCTTGAGGGGACCCCGGCACTCTTGCAGGGCGGGTGATGCACCCGGCGACGCCAGGGATCCCCCCAAGGCGGAGAGGAGACGGCCGGTGTCCAGCCGCCGGACGTTCAGGCTCGGGACGTCTGTGCGGCGAGTTCGGCCAGGTGGTGCAGCGAGTTGGTGAGATGCTCAGGGCCGAACGGCGGGAACCGGAGGTACTCCCGGAAGGACTGCGGCACCGCCGACCAGTCGTAGGTGAGCGTGACCTCGGTCTCGGACGGACCGAGCGACGCCAGCTCGTAACGCCAGGTCCAGCCGCCGAACTCCGGCTGACCGTCGCCCTTGTCCGGCCCCGGCAGCCAGCCGATGGCGTGCGGCGGGTCGAGCACCTGGACCTTGTTGGCCATCCGGTAGTCACCGTCTGGATGGTTGGCGTGATACATGTCCATCCGGAAGATCTGCCCCACCTCGGTCAGCGGCGCCCGGTCGACGGCTTCCTGAACCCAGCCCGTGCCGTCGATCGCAGAATGGGTCGTCGGGTCCGCCAGCACCGCGAACACCCTGGCGGCGGGCACGGCGACGGTCAGGGTGGCGCTCATGTTCTCCTGGTCCACGGTGTGCACGCTCCTTGTCATCTCATCTCGGGCCTCCCGCAGGTGCGGAAGGGGGAAGTTCCCAACATGTAGACCACGTGACGACGCGAAAGTCATCGGTCGGGGGGAGAGAGAACCGCCCACCGCCCGGTCATCACCGAGGGAGCCGAGATCATCGGCAAGGCGTTCGGGCCGAAGTCGGCCCAGAGGCGATAGGCGGCCGAACATGAACAGAGGCCCTGTACCGTCGCGGTACAGGGCCTCTGGGCTGGTCGGGGTGGCGGGATTTGAACCCACGACCTCTTCGTCCCGAACGAAGCGCGCTGCCAAGCTGCGCTACACCCCGGTGGCCGCAGGTCGTCTTCAACGCCTGCGCCTCGACGAGTCTAGCGGACTTTTGACCCTCCCCGCGCCATGGTTACCGACTCGGCCTCTGATCCCTGGCGGACGCTGACGCTACGGCGCGGCGAGTGCCAGGGATCAAGGCTCGCCTCACCTCGCTGCCGGGACCAGCGTCAGCAAGGACGCCTCCGGGGGGCAGCAGAAGCGGACCGGGGCGTACGGGGAGGTGCCGAGGCCGGCGGAGACGTGCAGCCAGGCGTCGCCGTGCCGGTTCAGGCCCTTCACGCGGGCGCGCTCGATGCCGCAGTTGGTGACCAGGGCGCCGTACAGCGGGACGCAGAGCTGGCCGCCGTGCGTGTGGCCGGCCAGCAGCAACTGGTAGCCGTCGGCGGCGAAGCGGTCGAGGTTGCGCGGCTCGGGCGAGTGCATCACGCCGATGCTGAGCGGGCCCTTGGCCGGGCCGGCGATCTCGTCGTACCGGTCCTTGCGGATGTGGGAGTCGTTGATGCCGCCGAGCCAGATCTCGGTGTCGCCCACCTTGATCGTGCCGGTCGCGTTGTTGAGGTCGAGCCAGCCGGCGGCGGTCATGGCGGAGCCGAGCTCGCGGTACGGCAGGTCGGGGACGGTCCGCCTCTTGCCGTAATCCTTCTGGCTCGTCCGCCAGAGGTAGCGGGCGGGGTTCTTCGGGACCGGGGAGTACATGTCGTTCGAGCCGTACACGAACACGCCCGGACGGTCCAGCAGCGGTCCGAGCAGGTCGAGGAACGGGCCGATGGCGTCGCGGTGCGAGATCGAGTCGCCGGTGTTGACGACCAGGTCGGGCTCGAGGGAGTCGAGCGCGCTCACCCACTTGATCAGCCGGCGGCGGCCCGGCGTCAGGTGCGTGTCGGAGATGTGCAGGATCTTGATCGGCCGCTGGCCGGGTGAGAGGATCGGCACGTCGTAGCGGCGGAGGCGGAACCAGTTCCGCTCGATGACCGATGCGTAACCGATTCCGGCGACCCCGGTGCCGAGGACGCCCAGGGGAATCGCGTATCTCTTTCGCACGCTCACCATCGTGCCAGAACGACGCACCGATTATTGCCGGGCGTCCAAGCCCGTACGCAGGGCAAGATTGTCCCTATGTTGAAGGAGAAGCTGCAGGCCGATCTGTCGGCCGCGATGAAGGCACGCGATGAGGTGCGCACCCGTACCCTCCGCATGGTGCTGACGGCCGTCACGAACGAGGAGGTCGCGGGCACGCGGGCGCGCGAGCTCTCCGACGACGAGGTCGTCAAGGTGCTGCAGCGGGAGGCCAAGAAGCGCCGTGAGGCGGCCGACGCGTTCGCCGACGCGGGTCGTACGGAGCAGGCGGAGGCGGAGCGGGCCGAGGGTGTGGTCCTGGCGGACTACCTGCCCGCCCAGCTGTCCGACGCGGAGCTGACCGAGCTGGTCGCCGCGACGATCGCGGAGACCGGCGCCGAGGGGCCGCGCGCGATGGGCCAGGTGATGAAGGCGGTCACGCCGAAGGTCGCCGGCCGGGCCGACGGGAAGCGGGTCTCGGGAGAGGTCAAGCGCCAGCTCGCGGGCTGACCGGCGCTCCCGCACAACGGAAAGGTCCCGCGCACGGGCCGTGCGCGGGACCTTTCACGGTTCGGTGGTCAGTTGCCGAACGGCCAGCCGCCGTGCTTCTTGCCGCCCCGCTTGCCCTTCTTGTCGGCGACCCCCGCGCCGCTGCCGTTGCTCACGAACAGCATGACGGTGGTGTCCTGGTCGACCTGGCTGCCGCCGCTCGGCGAGGTGTAGACGACGGTGTTCGCCGGCTGGCTCGAGTCGACCGCGCGCGGCGAGATCTGCACGCTGAACCCGGCGTTCTCGATCTGCTTCTTGGCCTGCTGCACCGGCATGCCCTGGACGTTGGGGATCTGCTTCTGGTCGAGCGTGCCGAAGTCCTTCACCGGCGTGTGGAACGACGAGGCCTTCGTCCCGCTCAGCGCGCCCATCATCGAGGCGCGCCAGATCGGGGCGACGTTCCTGCCGTAGACGCCGTAGTTGCGGTGCCCCCAGGGCGCCTCCGGGTCGCCGTACCAGACGGCGGCCGCCAGGTCGGGGGTGTAGCCGGCGAAGACCGCGCAGGTGAAGCTCTCACAGGTGCCGGTCTTGCCCGCGGCGGGCCGGCCGATGCCCATGCCGGCCGCGGTGCCCTTGGTGAGGACGCCCTGCAGGATGTTCGTGACCTCGTCCGCGATATCGGCGTCGACGGCCTTGGTGCACTTGGACTTGGGCACCTTGATCTTCTTGCCGGTCGAGTCGGTCACCTCGGTGATCGCGATCGGCGTGCAGTACTCGCCGCGCGCGGCGAACCCCGCGTACGCGGCGGCGAGGTGGGTGACGTCGATCTCGTTGGTGCCCAGGACCTGGGCCGGGTTCTGCTGGAGCGGCTTGCCGTCCGAGCGCTTCATGCCGAAGTCCTGCGCCATCTTGACGGCGTCGCAGATCCCGACCGCCTTCTCCAGGTAGGCGTAGAAGGTGTTGATCGACTCCCACGTCCCGGTCTGCAGGTTGGCGGACTTGCCCTTGGACTTCTCGGCGTTCTGGACGGGCCAGGGCTCGGAGCCGTTCCCCTTGCAGTCCCGGTAGCCCGACACCGTGGCGCTCTCGGGCGCGGGGAAGGAGGAGCCCGCGTTGATGCCCTTGTCGAGGGCGGCCGCCAGCGTGAAGATCTTGAAGGTCGACCCGGCGGAGTAGCCGAGGTTGCCGCCGTGCGCGTAGTCGGCGGCGAGGTTGAGCTGGGTCTCGCCCTTCTTGACGTTCGTGCCGTAGGTGCGGCTGACCACCATGGCCTTGATCTCCCCGGTGCCGGGCTTGACCATGGCCTCGGTGGCGGTCCTGCTGTGGCTGGGACGCCGGTTGAGCGCCTGCTGCGCGGCCTTCTGCGCCTTCATGTCGATCGTGGTGCGGATCGTCAGGCCGCCGCGGTACAGGAGCTTCGCCCGGTCGTTCTCCGTCTTGCCGAACGCCGGGTTGCCGAGGATCTCGTTCTTCACGTACTGGCAGAAGAACGGCACCTTGCTGTCGACGCAGTCGCTCTTGGGCAGCTTGGTGTGCAGCTTGATCGGCTGGGCGGCGGCCTGGTCGGCCTGCTGCTTGGTGATCATCTTCAGCTCGGCCATGCGGTACAGCACGGTGTTGCGACGCTCCAGGGCGTGGTCCGGGAAGATCGTCGGGTCGTAGTAGCTGGGGCTGTTGGTGATGCCGGCCAGCAGCGCCGCCTCCGGGAGGGCCAGCTCGGTGGCGTCCTTGCTGAAGTAGCGCTGGGCCGCGGCCTGCACGCCGTACGCGCCGGCGCCGAAGTAGGCGATGTTGAGGTAGCCCTGCAGGATCTGGTCCTTGGAGAGGTGCTTCTCGACGTTCACGGCGTACCGCAGCTCGCGCAGCTTCCGGCCGAACGTCGGGGCCTTCGCCTCCTCGACCTCCTTGTCGGTGTCCGCGCTCTCGACCAGCAGGTTCTTAACGTACTGCTGGGTGAGCGTCGAACCACCCTGCTTGACCCCGCCCTCCTGGGCGTTGGTGACCAGCGCGCGGGCGGAGCCCTTCATGTCGAGGGGACCGTGCTGGTAGAAGCGCGAGTCCTCGATCGCGACGACCGCCTTCCGCATGATCGGGGCGACCTGGTCGAGACGCACCGACTCGCGGTTGTGGTGGTAGAACGTCGCGATCACCTGGCCGTCCGCGGAGTACACCGTGGTGCGCTCCGGGGGCGGCTGGATGTTGAAGTCGTCCGGGAGCTTGTTGAAGCTGTCGGAGGCGTCCCGGGTCGCCATTCCCGCGCTGCCGACGGCCGGCAGGGCGAGGAAGCTGACCAGGACTCCGGCCACGAGCGCCGCCCCTAGGAGGCGTATCAGCTTGAGGATGGCGGGTTCCCGGTCTGCCTTCTCATCAGTCACGCGACATAGGTTACGCGGGACTAGAGGTGCATATGGGACACCTCGCCGTGGGGGATGACTAGTTCGTTGCCTCCTTATGGCCCGTAGGGGCTATCTCAAGAATGGACCCATCGGGGGCTGTTGAAGCGGCGCGCTCTTCCGTAAGTTTCTCCCCACGGCTTTCGTATGGCGGCCTGACGTCCGCGCCCGTCCGGCCGGGGCTCGCAAACGACAACCGACCCAAGGGGAGTGGGGCCAAGATGTGGATCACGGATTGGACCGCCCGCGCCGCCTGCCGTAACGCGGATCCCGACGCGTTGTTCGTGCAGGGGGCGGCTCAGAACCGGGCCAAGCTGATCTGCCGCGGCTGCCCAGTGCGCACCGAGTGTCTCGCCGATGCTCTCGACAACCGCATCGAGTTCGGTGTCTGGGGCGGCATGACAGAGCGCGAGCGCCGTGCGCTGCTTCGTCGGCGCCCGGACGTCTCGTCGTGGCGAGAGCTGTTGGAGACCGCCAAGGAGCAGTACGAGCAGTCGCAGGACCCGGACGAAGAGCTCGTCGCGAGCTGATCCGGCGAATCGCCGCCCGAGTCGGCACGTTGTCGGTTGAACCGGCACGTCGCCCGACCGATCCGGCGAGTCGATCGCCTGGCCGCCCCGGCCGGCCAGGTTCCCTCATGCAGCGCCTGAACGATCAGGCGGCCGACTCCTTCGGCATGCCGGGCGCGCGTCGGTGTCGCCGGCGCCCGCGCCGCGTAGGAGAGCGGTACGGCGGTCAGGCCGCAGGCTCCTCCGGTTCGCCCGCGAGGTCCCTCGCGATGCACCGGAGCCCGTCGAGGTCGTGTACGTCCTCGGCCATGGCCGCGACCGTGGCCCTGGGCACGGTCGGGTGCGACGAGGTGAAGCTCTCACACAGCCGCGCCTCGCGCGCGGTCACCTGCATCCGCTCGGCGTGCAGGCGCAGCAGCGCGGCGGCGAGGGGGTGTGCGCCGCGGTCCTCCAGCGTCTCCGCGGCGGCCTGGCTGCGTACGGCCGACAGGTGCGAGGCGTCGGACTTGTGCACCCGGTTGAGGACCATGCCGGCCAGCGGCATCTGCTCCTCGGCGAGGCGCTCGACGAAGTAGGACGCCTCGCGCAACGCGTCCGGCTCCGGGGCCGCGACGACGAGGAACGCCGTGCCGGGCGCCTGCAGTAGCCGGTACGTCTGCTCCGCCCGCTCCCGGAACCCGCCGAACATCGTGTCGAAGGCCAGCACGAACGTCTGAACGTCCTTCAGCAGCTGCCCGCCGAGCACCTTCGTGATCGCGCTGGTGAACATGCCGAAGCCGGCGGTCACGACCTTCAGTCCGAAGCGGCCGCCCGCCTTGGCGGGGGCCATCAGAATTTTGATCAATCGGCCGTCGAGGAAGCGGCCCATCCGCTCCGGCGCGTCGAGGAAGTCCAGCGCCGACCGGGACGGCGGCGTGTCGACGACGATGAGGTCCCAGGCGCCGGACCGGTGCAGTTGGCCCAGCTTCTCCATCGCCATGTACTCCTGCGTCCCCGAGAGGCTGGAGGACAGCGACTGGTAGAAGGGGTTGGCCAGGATCTGCTGGGCGCGTCCGGGCTCGGCGTGCGCTTCGACGATCTCGTCGAAGGTGCGCTTCATGTCGAGCATCATGGCGTACAGCTCGCCGTCGACGCCCTCGACGAGACGTGGGGTGTTGTCCAGCTCGGTGAGGCCCAGCGCCTGGGCGAGCCGGCGGGCGGGGTCGACGGTCAGCACGACGACGTCGCGGCCGCGTTCGGCGGCGCGGACGCCCACGGCGGCGGCGGTCGTGGTCTTGCCCACGCCGCCCGACCCGCAGCAGACGATGATCTTCGTGTCGGGGTCGTCGATCAGGTCGTCGACGCAGAAGTCCGGCGGGGTCTTCTCGGCCGCGGGGGTCACGCTGCTCCCTGCCTCCTCAACTCGGCGGCCAGCTCGTACAGTCCGGCGAGGTCCATGCCGTCGCTCAGGTGCGGCAGCTCGTACTGCGGGACGTGCGCGTCGGCGAGGCGCGCCTTCTCGCGCTCCTGCAGGGCGGTGCGCCGCGCGTGGTCGGCGGCCTCCTCGGCGAGGGCGTCGGCGATCTCGGCGGTGCGGTCCTCGATGCCGGCCGCCTTGATCCCCATGCGGATCGCCTCGACGTCGAGCTCGTCGTGGACGGCCAGGTCCAGCTCGTCCGCAGGCAGCAGCGGCGGCCGGACCATGTTGATCATCAAGCCGCCGACGGGAAGGCCGATCTCCCGCAGCTCCGTGACCCCGTCCAGGGTCTCCTGGACCGGCATCTCCTCCAGGAGCGTGACGAAGTGCACCGCGGTCTCCGGGCTGCGGATCACCCGCATGACGGTGTCCGCGTGGTTGCGGATTGGACCGACCTTCGCCAGCCCGGCGACCTCGGCGTTGACGTTGAGGAACCGGCTGATCCGGCCGGTGGGCGGGGCGTCCATCACCACCGCGTCGTAGATGAACCGGCCGCTCTTGTCGCGGCGGCGCACGGCCTCACTGGCCTTGCCGGTGAGCAGCACGTCGCGCAGGCCGGGGGCGATCGTGGTGGCGAAGTCGATCAGGCCCATCTTGCCCAGCGCCTTGCCCGCCCGTTTGATGTTGTAGAACATCTCGAGGTACTCGAGCATGGCCTCTTCGGGGTCGACGGCGAGGGCGTACACATCGCCGCCGTCCGGCGCCACCGCGACCTTGCGCTCTTCGTACGGCAGCGGCGGGCAGTCGAAGAGCTGGGCGATCCCCTGCCGGCCCTCCACCTCGATGAGCAGGACCTGACGGCCGCCCGCGGCCAGGGCGAGCGCCAGGGAGGCGGCCACCGTGGTCTTGCCGGTACCGCCCTTACCAGTGACGACGTGCAGCCGTACACCGTCCCAGTCGGTGTCTCTCGCGCTCACTCTTGTGAGGTTATCGTCCGTCCGGCGACGCGTTCGCAACCCCCGCAAGGTGACGTCTGCCACCTCAGGGGATCCGACGACTAGTGTCGGACATGAGGGAATCGGCCGTCAGAAAGGTGAGCGCCGTGGCTGAAGCGGCATTCGTGCTCCTAGGCGTCATCGGCTTCGTGATCCTGCTGATCATCCTGTCGTCGATCAAGGTCGTTCAGCAGGTCGAACGCGGCGTGGTCTTCCGCCTCGGCCAGGTGCAGTCGCACTTCCGGCCGCCGGGCCTGACGCTGATCTTCCCCGTGATCGACCGGATGACGAAGGTCAACATGCAGACGGTGGCGATGGGCGTGCCCGCGCAGGAGGGCATCACCCAGGACAACGTCAGCGTCCGCGTCGACGCGGTCGTCTACTTCCGGGTGATCGACCCGGTGAAGGCGATCGTCAACGTGCAGAACTACAACTGGGCCATCTCGCAGGTGGCGCAGACGTCGCTGCGTTCGGTCATCGGCCGCGCGGACATGCAGCAGCTGCTGTCCGACCGCGAGTCGATCAACGCCGAGCTCCGCCAGATCATGGACGGCATGACCGAGGCGCCCTGGGGCGTCAAGATCGAGCGGGTGGAGATCAAAGACGTCTCGCTGCCGGAGGGCATGAAGCGGTCGATGGCGCGCCAGGCCGAGGCGGAGCGGGAGCGCCGGGCCCGCATCATCACCGCCGACGGTGAGTTCCAGGCGTCCAAGCGACTGGCGGCCGCGGCCGAGGTCATGGCGCAGGACCCCGCCTCCCTCCAGCTCCGGCTGCTGCAGACGGTGGTGGAGGTCGCCGCCGAGAAGAACAGCACGCTCGTCATGCCGTTCCCCGTGGAGCTGCTGCGCTTCTTCGACCGCGCCGCCGGCGGGGACCAGACACCGCGTGAGGGCACGCCCCGGACCGACCTCGCCGAGCGCCTCGCCAAGGCCGAGGAGGAGCTGGCCGAGGCCGGTGAGCCGGCGTCGATCGACTCCGTCAAGGAGGTACCGCCTGTGCCCGGACTGGAGGCGAAGGAGCAGCCCGGCATCGCCGCACGCCACGAGGAGCCGCCCACCCAGCGGTAGTAGCGTTCCCCCATGAAGAAGTGGGAGTACGCGACCGTTCCACTGCTCGTGCACGCGACGAAGCAGATCCTGGATAACTGGGGCGAGGACGGGTGGGAGCTCGTCACCGTCATCCCCGGCCCGAACCCCGAGAACCTCGTGGCCTACCTCAAGCGGGAGAAGCAGTGAGCACCCCGGAGGAGAGGGTCCGCGAGCTCGGCCTGGAGCTGCCGGACGTCGTCGCGCCGCTGGCGTCGTACGTCCCGACCGCCCGGTCCGGGAACCTCGTCTACACGTCGGGCCAGCTGCCGATCGCCGACGGCAAGCTGCTCGCGACCGGCAAGGTCGGCGCGGAGGTCACCGAGGAGGAGGCCGCCGGGCTGGCCCGTACGGCCGCGCTCAACGCGATCGCCGCCCTGAAGGCCGAGGTCGGGGAGCTGTCGCGGGTGCGGCGCATCGTCAAGGTCGTCGGCTTCGTGGCCAGCGCGCCGGATTTCTACGGCCAGCCGCAGGTGATCAACGGGGCGAGCGACCTGCTCGGCGAGGTGTTCGGCGACGCGGGCCGGCACGCCCGCAGCGCGGTGGGCGTCGCGGTGCTGCCGAAGGACGCGCCCGTCGAGGTCGAACTGATCGCCGAAGTCGAATAACGTTCGGCGGACAGAGCCTTACGGGACGCCGTGCCGGCACCCGCCGGCCGGCGTCCCGACCCCCCCGTGAACGAGGAGGCCCCGTTGACGGACGTTTCCGGCCTTCGGCTGCCGGACCAATTCGCCCAGCGCGCCCGCGACATCGAGGAGGGCCGGGCGGAGCCGGCCGCGCCACGGGACGCCTCCACGGTCGTCCTGCTCCGCGACGCCCCGAGCGGCGGCATCGAGGTGTACATGCTGCGCCGGGTGTCGTCGATGCCATTCGCGCCGGGCGCGTACGTCTTCCCCGGCGGTTCGGTGGACGCGCGGGACGGCGACCGTACGGTGGGCTGGGCCGGGCCGTCGCCGGAGGAGTGGGGCGCGGCGTTCGGCGCCGGGGAGACCCTCGCCCGTGAGCTGGTGTGCGCGGCCGTCCGTGAGACGTTCGAGGAGTCGGGCGTGCTCCTCGCGGGACCCACGGCGGACCTGATCGCGGGGGACATCAGCGGCGACGACTGGGAGGCGGACCGGCAGGCGCTGCTGGACCGTTCGCTGTCCCTCGCCGCGCTGCTCGACAAGCGCGGCCTCGTCCTGCGCGGCGACCTGCTGCGCCCCTGGGCGCACTGGATCACGCCCGTCATCGAGGAACGCCGCTACGACACCAGGTTCTTCGTCGCGGCGCTGCCCGCCGGCCAGCGCACCCGCGACGTCAGCACCGAGTCCGACCGGGTGACGTGGGTACGCCCGCAGGAGGCGGTCGAGGCCGCCCGGCGCGGCGAGATGGCGCTGCTGCCGCCGACCATGGTCACGCTCACCGAGCTGACGGCGTACGACTCGGTCGCCGCGGTCCTCGCCGCCGAGCGGGACGTACGGCCCCGGCTGCCCGAGACGCGCGTGACCGGTGACGGCGTCTACCTCGTCCTGCCGCCGGAACTCGACGGCCACGTTCCCGGAGCCCGGCCGTGAGCGGCATCGACGGTATGGGCACCGAGCGGGCCCGGTGCGTGCTGGCGCCGAACCCCTCGCCGATGACCCTGGACGGTACGAACACCTGGGTGCTCCGCGAGCCGGGCGCCGAGCGGTCGATCGTCGTCGATCCGGGGCCGGAGCACGAGGAGCACCTGCGCCGGGTCGCCGCCCAGGCGGGACGCGTGGCCCTCGTGCTCCTCACGCACGGCCATCCGGACCACGCCGAGGGCGCGCGGCGGTTCGCCGAGTTCGCCGCCGGGAACTCCCACCCCGTCCCCATCCGGGCGCTCGACCCGGCCCTGCGGCTGGGCGAGGAGGGCCTGGGGGAGGGCGACGTGGTGGAGTTGGACGGCCTGGAGCTGCGGGTCATGGAGACCCCGGGCCACACCCACGACTCGCTGTGCTTCTGGCTGCCGGGTGACCGGGCCGTGCTCACCGGTGACACGGTGCTCGGCTACGGCACCACGGTGGTGGACCGGCTCGGGGACTACCTCGCCTCACTGGACCGGCTGCGGGCGATGGCCGAGGGGACGAGCGTGATCCTGCCGGGCCACGGCCCCCGGCTCGACGACCCCGTCGGCGCGCTCGACCACTACCTCGCCCACCGGCGCGAACGCCTCCAGCAGGTCGAGGCCGCAGTCGCGGCCGGCGCGCGGACGGCCCGGGACGTCGTGGAGCGGGTCTACGCCGACGTCGACCGGTCGCTGTGGCCGGCCGCCGAGTGGGCCGTCCAGGCCCAGCTCGACTACCTGGCCGAGCGCGGCGTCATCTGACGGGACCCGCTCGGCCAGAACCCGCTCAACGGAAACCCGCTCGGCCAGGACCCGCTCAGCGCGAGCGCTTGCGGAGGCGGTCGATGTCGAGGACCTGTACGGCGCGGGCCTCGATGCGCAGCCAGCCACGCTGGGCGAAGTCGGCGAGGGCCTTGTTCACCGTCTCCCGGGACGCGCCGACGAGCTGGGCGAGCTCCTCCTGCGTCAGGTCGTGGTGGACGTGCAGACCGCTCTCGCTCGGCTGGCCGAACCGCTCCGCGAGGTCGAGCAGGGCCTTGGCGACCCGGCCGGGCACGTCCGTGAAGACGAGGTCGGCCATGTTCTCGTTGGTCCGGCGCAGACGCTGGGCGAGTGCGCGGAGCAGGTGAATGCTTATCTCGGGGTGGACCTTGAGGAACGGCCACAGGTCGTTGTGGCCCACCCCGGCCAGCCGCGACTCGGTCACGGCGATGGCGCTGGCCGTACGCGGCCTGGGGTCGAACAGGGACAGCTCGCCGAACATCTCGCTGGGGCCGAGCACGCTCAGAAGGTTCTCCCGGCCGTCGGGTGCCGTCCGGGTGAGCTTGATCTTGCCATCGAGGACGACGTAGAGCCGGTCGCCCTCCTGGTCCTCGGAGAACAGCGTCTGACCGCGTGAGAGGTGGACCTCTGACACGATGGCGCGAAGCGCCTTCGCCCCTTCCTCGTCGAGTGCTTCGAACAGTGGGGCCCGTCCCAGAACCTCCACGTCGCGGTCGTTCACGTTTCCTCCTTGCTGACGTACCACCACAGTGTGACGCACATCGCAGGATGAGTTTTGGTCGACCCCCCCGTTACCCTTGCGTTCGTGCCACGCAAACCGGAGTCGCGTCTCGCCCTCGTACGCCGGGCTCGCCGGATCAATCGAGAGCTCGCGGAAGTGTACCCGGATGCGCACTGTGAGCTTGATTTCGTCGATCCGTTCCAGCTCCTGGTTGCGACGATCTTGTCCGCGCAGACGACGGACAAGCGAGTCAACATGGTCACCCCGACCCTCTTCGCCCGATTCCCGACCGCCGCTGACCTCGCGGCGGCCGACCGGGAAGAGGTGGAAAAGATCATCCAGTCGACGGGCTTCTTCCGGGCCAAGACCAACAGCCTGCTGAAGCTCGGCCAGGAGCTGTGCGACCGGTTCGGCGGCGAGGTGCCGCACACCCTCGAGGAGCTCGTGACGCTGCCCGGCGTGGGGCGCAAGACCGCCAACGTCGTGCTCGGCAACGCCTTCGACGTGCCGGGCATCACGGTCGACACGCACTTCGGGCGGCTGAGCAGGCGGTTCGGCTGGACCACCGAGACCGACCCGGTGAAGATCGAGTACGAGGTCGGGGAGCTGATCCCGCGCAAGGACTGGACGATCCTGTCGCACCGGCTGATCTGGCATGGCCGGCGCATCTGCCAGGCGCGGCGCCCGGCCTGCGGGGCCTGCCCGCTCGCCCGGCTCTGCCCGTCGTACGGCGAAGGTCCGACCGATGAGGAGACCGCCCGCAAGCTGGTGAAGCCCGGTCCGTTCTCGTGACCGGGAAGGAACAGGTCTCGTGACGGGGAAGGATCAAGCGCCCGAGCCGGTTGAACCTTCAATGATGTCGGTCGACCCTGGGACGGACTGCCCGGAGTGGTTGCGCGGGTTCGCGGCCAAGGCACCCCGGATGCAGGTCCCCGCGCTCTTTCGTCCGCCCGCGAACGGCGCCCGCGCCGCCGCGGTGCTCATCCTGTTCGGTGAGGGGCCCGACGGCCCGGACCTCCTGCTCCTCCAGCGCGCGGACACGCTGCGCAAGCACGCCGGGCAGCCGGCGTTCCCCGGCGGCGGCGTCGACCCCGGGGACGACGGGCCGGTCGGGGCGGCCCTGCGCGAGGCGACCGAGGAGACCGGGGTGGACTCCTCCGGCGTGGCCGTCCTGGCGACCATGCCGGAGATGTACGTCGCGCACAGCGGGTACCGCGTCACCCCGGTCGTCGCCTGGTGGCGGGAGCCGTCCGCCGTGGGCCCGGCCGACCCTCGCGAGGTGGCCTCGGTCGCGCGGGTCCCCCTGTCCGAGCTGACGGACCCGGCCAACCGACTGCGCATCCGCGGGCCCTCCGGGCACCTCGGCCCGGCGTTCCGCGTCCGGGGGATGCTCGTGTGGGGGTTCACCGCCGGAATCCTGCACGCGGTGCTCGAGGCGGGCGGCTGGGATCGTCCCTGGGACACCACGCGGGTCGAGGACCTCCCCGCCGAGGTCATCGACCTCGGGCGGCGCGAGTAGTCCCCGGTTCGTACGTCTCCGCGGCCGATCTGGTCCAGGGAGGGGACGTCCTCGGGGCCGAATGCGCTATACGGTTGACCGGTGCTGGGCGATCACGTTCTTGATCTCATCCTGCTGGTGCTCGTCGTGCTCTTTGCCATCTCGGGGTACCGACAGGGCTTCATCGTGGGCGTCCTCAGCTTCGTCGGCTTCGTCGGCGGCGTCGTCCTCGGCATGCTGATCGCCCCACCTCTGGTCAAGGCGGTCGTCGACGGAGCGGCGCAGCAGGCGCTGCTCGCCGTGGTCATCGCCTTCCTGGCCGCGACGCTCGGGCAGCTCATCGCCTCCTCCGTCGGGTCCGCGCTGCGCAGCCGCGTGACCTGGGAGTCGGCCCGGAGCGTCGACGCCGTCGGCGGCGCCTGCGTCAGCAGCGTCGCGCTGCTCGTCGTCGCGTGGTTCATCGGCAGCGCCCTGGTGACCTCGCCGATCGTCTGGCTGCGCACCCAGGTCAAGAGCTCCCAGGTGCTGCACGGCGTCGACACGTTCATGCCGCAGCAGGCGAACACCTGGTTCTCCTCCTTCCGCGGCTTCGTGTCCAAGACGGAGTTCCCGCAGGTGTTCGGCGGTCTCGGGGGTGAGCCCATCGCCGAGGTGCCGCCGCCCGACACCAAGATCCTCAACACCCCGCAGCTGCTGGCCGCCCGCAAGAGCATCGTCAAGATCATGGGCACGGCGCACAGCTGCCAGCGCAGGATCGAGGGCACCGGCTTCGTGTACGCGCCCGGCCGCGTCATGACCAACGCGCACGTCGTCGCGGGTGTGGACTCCGGCCCGACCGTCTACACGGAGAAGGACGGCAACTACCACGCGAAGGTCGTGCTGTACGACGACAAGCGGGACATCGCCGTCCTCGACGTGCCGGGGCTGAACCTGCCGTCCCTGAAATTCGACGAGGGCGCCCAGAGCCGCGACGACGCCGTGGTCGCCGGCTTCCCGAAGAACCAGCCGTTCACCCCCCGCGCGGCCCGGATCCGTGCCAAGCAGAAGGCCAAGGGCCCCGACATCTACCACTCCGGCCAGGTCACCCGCGAGATCTACGCCATCCGCGCACTGGTCGAGCAGGGCAACTCCGGCGGCCCGCTGCTGTCCCCGTCCGGCAGGGTGTACGGCGTCGTCTTCGCCGCCGCCCTGGACAACAAGGAGACCGGGTACGCCCTCACCGCCCACGAGGTCGCGCCGGACGCCGAGGCGGGCATCAACGCGAGCGGCAGCGTCTCGACGCAGTCCTGCTCGGACTAGGTAGCCGGGACGGCTCCGGTCCGCCGCCCACGGTGTACCCGAATGCTCGACGACCACGGTCCAGGACCGGGGCAGAACCCGCATATCGGCACCACGGGTGGGGCCTTTCCCGAGCATCCGGTACGCCCCCACAGATCGACCAGCACGTGATCCACCGAACACGTCCTAAATCGGCTGGGCGAGGCGGGGAGCCAGGTCCGCGTCCGTGACCGCCGCCAGGCCATCGCGCTCGATGCGGTCGGCCAGCTCGCGCGCCGTACCCGCGAGGTCGGCCACCGCGATCCCGTGCGGCGCGGCGGCACTCCCGTGCGGCACGGCGGTGTCCGTGTACGGCGCGATGCGGTCGGCGGCGCGGCGCAGCAGCGTGCAGGCCCCTCGCGCGTTTCCGCGCCGTACGTGGGTGAATCCGACCGCCAGCTGGGCCAGCCCCTGCCACAGGGCGCGCTCGGCCTCCGGCGCGGCCTTCCAGGCGGCCTCCAGCACCTCGTGGGCGTGGAAGGGCCGGTCCGCGTCGAGCAGCCGCTGCGCCTCGGCCAGGGCCTCGGCGGGCTCGGCCGCGTAGTCGTCCGGGACGCGCTCCTCCCCGACCGCCCCATGCGGCAGCGGCCGACCGTACGCGTCACGGGGCCGTGCGTTGCGTGCCCGCCCCACCTCATCTCGATCGCGCATGGTCCTATTGTCCGCTCCGGACGGCCTCAGTCGGGGCGGCGGCGGTCCGGGTGGGGTTCCGCGAGCCAGGAGAGGAGCTCGGCGTCGAAGGCCCCCGGGCGTTCCTCCTGCGGGAAGTGCCCGACGCCGTCGATCAGCCGCCACCGGTACGGCGCGTCGACGAACCGGCCCGACCCCTGCGCGCTGCGGGGCAGCACGTAGCCGTCCAGCGAGCCGTGCAGCTGAAGGGTGGGGACGCGGATGGGGGTGCGCATCCGCCGGGCGTACCGCAGTCCGTCCGGGCGCAGCATCGACCGCACCGCCCAGCGGTGGTACTCCAGCGCGCAGTGCGCGACGCCGGGGATCTGGAAGGCCGAGCGGTACAGCCGCTCGCTGCCGGAGTCGGGCCAGCCCGGCGCCGACCAGGCGTGCAGCACCCGGCCCACCTGGGCGGCGTCGTCCCGTACGAGCAGCCGCTCCGGTCCCATCGGCAACTGGAAGCCGAAGGTGTGCCGGGCCGCCCAGGCCTGGCCGCGCAGGTCCGTCGCCATCGCGGTACGGATGCGCAGGGGGTGCGGCGCCGATACCGCGACCAGCCGTTGCACGACACGCGGCTGGTAGACGCCCATCGTCCAGGCGAGCAGGCCGCCCCAGTCGTGCCCGACGACGGTCGCGTTCGCCTCGCCGAGCGCCCGGATCAGGCCGGCGGCGTCCCGGGCCAGCGTGATCAGGTCGTACCCGCGTGGTGGTTTGTCACTGCCGCCGTACCCGCGCAGGTCGACGGCCGCCGCCCGGAACCCGGCCTCGGCCAGCGACACGAGCTGGCGATGCCACGACCACCAGAACTGCGGGAATCCGTGGAGCAGCAGGACGAGCGGCCCCTCGCCGATCTCGACGACGTGGAAGCGCGTACCGCCCGCGCTCACCGACCGGTGCCGCCACGGGCCGTCGATTTGAACGACGGACTCGTCGGTCACGTACGGCCCCCCTTCATCGGTCCCCGGCGAGCGCCGGTGGACGTCACTCCGCCCGCGCGGGCTCCTCTTCTGTGGGCGTCACTCCGCCGGCGCGGGCCTCCGCGCGAAGGGCGTCACTCCGCCGGAGCGGGCTTGTCTTCGGAGTCGCCGCCCCGGCGGAGCATGGCGAAGTCCTCCATGACGGACTGCCGGGACCGCTTGGCGCCGCTCATCTTCTTCATCCGCCACAGGCCGATGAGGATCAGCACGGCCGCCAGCAGGACGTAGAACCCGGCGACGATGAGGAATGCGGCCCAGTTCCAGATGCCGAGCGCGACCAGGCCGTACGCGAGGGCGATCGACAACAGGATGACGACGACCCCGCCGATCACGCCGGCGACCGCGAACAGGGTGCTACCGAGGGCGGCCTTCTTCGCGTCGCCCTTCAGCTCCAGCTTGGCGAGCTCGAGCTCCGACTTCACGAGGCGGGAGACGCTGCCCGTGGCGATGGCGACCAGCTCGCCGAGTGATTTGTCGTCATACTGGCCGTTCGGCCGTACCTCGGTCATGTTTCTCCTCTCAGTGCAGGTCGCCACTCTCCCGGATCGGGCAGGATCCGAATAGACCGAATCGCCGATGAGGAGTGAACCGGCGAAGTCCCGGCAAAAGAACGGCTTATCGGCACGCGACTGTCCGAGATTACCGGTGATGGGTTCCGACGCCTCCGGCGGCGGGCCGGTACCGCCGCGACGGGTGAGCGCGGACCCGGAGGCCGCGCTCACCCGTTCGCCGCCCTTACTCGTCGCTCGACGCGGCCGGCATCTGGTCCTTGATGAGGTCCATCACCGTGCTGTCCGTCAGCGTGGTGACGTCACCGAGCGAGCGGTTCTCCGCGACGTCACGGAGCAGCCGCCGCATGATCTTTCCGGACCGGGTCTTCGGCAGCTCCGGCACGATCATGATCTGCCGGGGCTTGGCGATCGGGCCGAGGTGCTTGGCGACGTGGTCGCGCAGCTCGGCGACCAGCGCCTCGCCGTCGTCGACGACCTCCCCGCGCAGGATGACGAACGCGACGATGGCCTGCCCGGTGACCGGGTCCGTGGAGCCCACCACGGCCGCCTCGGCGACCTTCGGGTTCGACACCAGCGCCGACTCGACCTCGGTGGTCGAGATGTTGTGGCCGGAGACCAGCATGACGTCGTCGACCCGGCCGAGCAGCCAGAAGTCGCCGTCGTCGTCCTTCTTCGCGCCGTCGCCGGCGAAGTACAGCCCTTCGAAGCGCGACCAGTAGGTCTTGATGAACCGCTCGTCGTCGCCCCAGATCGTGCGCAGCATCGACGGCCACGGCTCCTTGACGACGAGGAAGCCGCCGCCGCCGTTCGGCACCGACTTGCCCTGGTCGTCGACGACGTCGGCCTCGATGCCGGGCAGCGGCCGCATCGCCGCGCCGGGCTTGCCGTGCGTGACGCCCGGCAGCGGGCTGACCATGATCGAGCCGGTCTCGGTCTGCCACCAGGTGTCGACCACCGGCGTACGGTCGGCGCCGATGTTCTTGCGGTACCAGACGTACGCCTCCGGGTTGATCGGCTCGCCGACCGAGCCCAGCAGCCGCAGCGACGACAGGTCGTGCTGGGCGGGGATGTCCTCGCCCCACTTCATGAACGTGCGGATCGCGGTCGGCGCGCAGTACAGGATCGAGACCTTGTACTTGGCGACCAGCTCCCACCAGCGGCCCTTGTGCGGGGTGTCGGGCGTGCCCTCGTACATGACGCTGGTCGCGCCGTTGGACAGCGGCCCGTACACGATGTAGGAGTGGCCGGTCACCCAGCCGATGTCGGCCGCTGTCCAGAAGACGTCCGTCTCCGGCTTGAGGTCGAACACCGCGTGGTGCGTCCAGGACACCTGCGTGAGGTACCCGCCGGTGGTGTGCAGGATGCCCTTGGGCTTGGCGGTGGTGCCCGAGGTGTACATGACGTACAGCGGGTGCTCCGCGTCGTGCGCCTCCGGCTCGTGCTCCTCGCTCTGCCGGTCGACGAGGTCGTGCCACCAGATGTCGCGGCCCTCGGTCCAGGCGACGTCCTGGCCGGTACGGCGGACGACGAGGACGTTGCGCACGTGGTCGACGCCCGCGACGGCCTCGTCGACGTTCGGCTTGAGCGCGCTCGGCGCGCCCCGGCGGTAGCCGCCGTCCGCGGTGATGACGACGTGCGCGTCACAGTCCTCGATGCGCCCGCGCAGCGCGTCGGCGGAGAACCCGCCGAAGACCACCGTGTGCGGCGCGCCGATGCGGGCGCAGGCCAGCATCGCGAACACCGTCTCCGGGATCATCGGCATGTAGATCGCGACACGGTCGCCCTTCTGGACGCCGAGCTCGAGCAGGGCGTTCGCGGCCTTCGAGACCTCGCGCTTGAGGTCCGCGTACGTGATCGTGCGGGTGTCGCCGGGCTCACCCTCCCAGTGGTACGCCACGCGGTCGCCGTTGCCCGCCTCGACGTGCCGGTCGACGCAGTTGTACGCGGCGTTCAGCTTCCCCCCGACGAACCACTTGGCGAACGGCGGGTTCGACCAGTCGAGGGTCGTGTCCCACTCGGCGGTCCAGTGCAGGCGTTTGGCCTGTTCCTCCCAGAACGCCAGCCGGTCCGCCGCCGCCTCCTCGTACGCCGCCGAGGTGACGTTGGCCGCTGCGGCCAGCTTTTCCGGGGGAGCGAACCGCCGACTCTCCTGGAGAAGATTGGAGAGGGTCTCGTGTGGGGTTTCCTGCGTCACGGCGCGCTCCTTCGGGGTTCGGGAGGTCAGGACGGTCCAAGCCAACTTCAGCAGCTTCGCATGTGTCGTTACAAGGGGTGCTCGCGGCATAGGGTCATGCGGTGGCGCCGTTCCCGTCACCGGCGGGGGCCCGCGCCGCGACATCCGCGCCGTGCCGTGTTCGGCCACCGACATCCCGAGGAGGAAGCGGCGTTCCCGGACCGGTCCGCCACCGGGACGGCCACCGAGCGCCGCGCGTTCGAATGAGCGACCCATTTGCCAACGTCGCAGGCCTGCCGGGAGTTCCCGAGGCCGTCGCCCGGGCCCGGGATGCCGTCGACCGGTTGCTCGGTCACCGGATCCTGCGGCGGCGGAGCGCCGAGGTGTCCGCCGAGTCGGCGCTGCGCGGCGCCCGCGCGTCGGCGGCCCTGGAAGGGGTCGCGGTGCCGCTGGAAGAGGTACGCGGCGGCCTGACGAACGACCCGGTCGTGCAGGGCGCCCTGCGCGTGTCGGCCGAGCTCGGCGCGCTCGCGGACACCTGGCACAAGGCGCCGCGCCAGGCGCTCGCCCGGCTCCACGTGCTGGCGGCCGCGGACGCCCTCGACCCCGACGCGCTCGGGCGGCCCCGTCCGGACGACGAGGCGACCGACCCGCTGGAACTCGGCACGCCCCTGCCGCCCGCGGACGTCGCCGCGCGGCTCGACGTGCTCAGCGACCTGCTGACCATCACGACGGAGGCGCCGGCGATCGTCATCGCCGCGATCGTGCACGGGGAACTGCTCGCCCTGCGCCCGTTCGGGTGGGGCGACGGCATCGTGGCCCGCGCGGCCTCGCGGCTGACCCTCGTCGACCGGGGCCTCGATCCGAAGTCACTGACCGCCCCGGAGGTCGGACATCTCGAACTGCGGGCCGCGTACGGCGACGCGCTGCGCGGCTACGCGACCGGCACCCCCGAGGGCGTGGGGCGATGGGTGAGCCACTGCGCCGAGGCCGTCGAACTCGGCGCGCGCGAGGCGCTCGCGGTCTGCGAGGCGTTCATGCGCGGCTGACCGCGCCGATCATGCAGGTGGCCGACGCCGATCATGCGAGTGGACAGCGCCGATCTTGCGGGTGGGCGCCGATCACGTGGGTGCCCGGCGCCGAACGCGCGGGTGGCCGGCGCTGAATGCGACGGGTCACGCGGTGGGAGAGTCGTCCGTACGGGATCGTGGGCGCGGAGATCGCGGCCGTGTGGTGCCATCCGCTCGGTGCGGGTCGTCGGCGCGCGGGACGGGCGTCGGTCATGATCAATCCGCGCCAATCGACCGGTGACGTGCGAGATCGCCGTTGACGCGCGGCTTTATCCGGCTGTCGGGGACCCACCGGAGCCTGCGCTCGTTGATTCACGCGAGCAGAACCGCTCGTCGCACGCGGACGGGGTTCGGAAGCACGCATGGATCTCGGAAGATCGTTTCATCAGTGCCGATTTCGGCCGATCCGAAACAGGTGGCTGCCTGCGACAAAGCGAACGGCGTTCCCGGAGGAACGCCGTCGCCGACACGTCACACCGGGTTACCAAGCGTGCACCTCAAAATCGTCGGATCGGGTCAAGCCCGTCTCGACGCGCCTCCCGCGGCTGGTCGCGCGTGGGTGCCCGGCTGCCGTGCTCGGACACTTGG
The DNA here is from genome assembly GCF_039542035.1 of Actinoallomurus liliacearum. NCBI lineage: Bacteria > Bacillati > Actinomycetota > Actinomycetes > Streptosporangiales > Thermomonosporaceae > Actinoallomurus > Actinoallomurus liliacearum. Next base: position 171,728 of record NZ_BAABHJ010000040.1, on the reverse strand, counting down.
TCCGTGCATTCTGTCTACGCCGAATCAGCGCAGATCGCAAGCCCCTTGGCCGGGTTAACGGAGGTCCAACGAAGGATCTTCGTCCGGTAGAAGGGCGGGCGCCCGAGCAAGCGATCGACCGCGAAGAGAGCGGCTTCGCCGAGATGATCGGTATGGCCGGGGCTCGGCAGGGTGATCACATAGCGTGATCTACCTCTGAATCAATCAACCATGGCCCAGAGCAGAACGATCTCGCTTCCTTCCGCTACGCTGCAGACGCTTAGGACAGGCGTTCTCGCCGCACCCCCCGCGTGGCAAACGCCCGAATACTCCCGTTTTGGGTGATCGGCCAATGATCACGAATTGGTCGCCACTCGACGGAACTCCGAGTGATCGGGCGACTTTATGTCGAATCTGCATAGACTGGGGGCCGTCGGGTTTACGGTGCGCTGACGAACGCCCGGCCTTGGCTTGACCTTCGAGACCTTCCGGGAAACGGGACCGGCTCTACCCCCCCGGAGCCGGACCGTCCGGCGACCCCCGCTCTCCCCCCCGGCGGGGGTCGTCTCGTATCCAGGGGCATTCACGTTCGCGCGACGGTGCCGGGGCCGGGTTATCCACAGGTTCGCGCAGGGGACTTTCGAGGGGGCGAGCCGGAGCCGCATGGTTGATCTCGCGAAAGCGAGGAGATGCCATGTCCGCGACCGTGTTGATCGTCTCTGCCGACTCCCTGCTCATCGACGACCTGATGCGTCTGGCCACGGCGGCGGACGTCGAGAGCCGGCTCGCCACCGATCCCACGAGCGCACGGGCCGCCTGGCGCGAGGCCGCGCTCATCGTCGTCGGCGCCGACTTAGCCGGTGACCTCGCCCGGTCGTCTCCCGAGCGGCGGCCGGGCGTCATCCTCGCCGCGGCGGAGCCTGACGGCGACGAGGTCTACCGCCTCGCGGTCGAGACCGGAGCGCAGCAGGTCATCGCGTTGCCGGCGGGCGAGACCTGGTTGGTCGAGCAGATGGCGGCGGCCGCCGAGCCGGCCCGTCGACGCGCCGCCGTGGTCGCCGTCCTGGGAGGACGCGGCGGGGCGGGCGCGAGCGTGCTGGCCGCGGTGCTGGCCGGTGTCGCCGCCCGGCATCGGCTGCGCACGCTTCTGCTCGACGGCGATCCGCTCGGCGGTGGGATCGACCTGGTCCTGGGCGCGGAGGGGACGCCCGGGGCCAGGTGGTCCGACTACGCCGACCGGCAAGGACGGCTGAGCACCGCGACGCTCCACGACTCGCTGCCGGCGCGTGACGGCCTCGCCGTGCTGTCATGGCACCGCGGTGCGGCCGAGCCGGTCTCGCCGGAGACGATGCGGTCGGTGCTCGACGCCGCCGTCCGGGGCTACGACCTCGTCGTGGCCGACCTGCCCCGCCAACTGACCGACGCCGGCGCCGAGGTGCTGGCGGCCGCCGACTCCACGCTGATCGTCGTGCCCGCCGAGGTCCGCGCCACCGTGGCGGCCGACCGCGTCGCCGACCTGGTCCGCAACTACTCCCGCGACCTGCGGGTGGTCGTGCGCGGTCCGGCGCCCGGTGGCCTCAAACCGGCGGTCATCGCGGAGTCGCTGCGCCTTCCGCTCGCGGGCGTGGTCGCGACCGACCGGCGGCTGGCCACCGCGATCGAGCGCGGTCACCGTCCCGGCCGGGGCGGGGCGCTCGACGGCTTCTGCCGCCGCTTCCTCACCGACCTCCGGCAGATCCGGCCGATGAGCGGTGAGGGAGGCGGGCGGCCATGAGCGACCTCACCGAGGCGGTCCGCGGACGGCTCGTCGGCACGGGCGCGGTCCCGACCGCGGCCCAGATCGCGGCCGCGCTGCGGGCCGAGGAGCCCGTTCTCGGCGACACCGAGGTCCTGTCCCTGGCGGATGAGGTCAGGGCCGACCTGGTGGGAGCGGGGCCGCTCGAGCCCCTCCTCCGGGATCCCGATGTCACCGATGTCCTGGTGAACGGCCCGGGAGAGGTCTGGGTCGACACGGGCGCCGGCCTGCGGCTGACCCGCGTACGGTTCCCGGACGAGTCCGCGGTACGGCGGCTGGCCCAGCGGCTCGCCGCCGCGGCCGGTCGCCGGCTCGACGACACCGCGCCGTACGCCGACGCGCGACTGCCGGGAGGAGTGCGCCTGCACGCGGTGTTGCCGCCGGTCGCGTCCGGCGGCACCGCCCTGTCGCTGCGCCTGCCGCGACGCCGGGCCTTCACGCTCGCCGAGCTGGTCTCGGCCGGCACCCTGTCCCCGGAGGGAGCGGACCTGCTGGACGCCCTGGTCGCCGCCCGGCTGGCGTTCCTTGTCACCGGAGGCACGGGGACCGGCAAGACAACCGTTCTGTCGGCCCTGTTGTCGCTGGCCGACCCGGGGGAGCGCATCGTCCTCGTCGAGGACTCGGCCGAGCTCAGGCCCGCGCACCCGCACGTCATCGGCCTGGAGACCCGTCCACCGAACATCGAGGGCGCGGGCGGCGTCACCCTCCATGACCTCGTCCGCCAGGCCTTGCGGATGCGTCCGGACCGCCTGGTGGTCGGCGAGGTGCGAGGGCGTGAGGTCGTCGACCTGCTGGCCGCGCTGAACACCGGCCACGAGGGCGGTTGCGCCACTCTGCACGCCAACGCTCCGGCCGACGTTCCCGCCCGCCTGGAGGCCCTCGCGTGCGCCGCCGGCCTCAGCCGGGAGGCCGTCCACAGCCAGCTCGCCGCGGCCCTCGACGTGGTCGTGCACCTCGTCCGCGAGGCACCCGGAGGACGCCGCCGGATGGCCGCGATCTGTGTCTTCCAGCGGCGGCCGGACGGCCTGGTGGAGGTGGTCCCCGCGGTGTCCTGCGGGCCCGGAGGAGAGATCCGGGAAGGTCCGGGGGCCGCGGCGCTGGCCGCCCGACTCGGGGGTCCGCGGCCGTGACCGCCGTGCTGGCCGTGGCCTGTGTGTTCGCGGGCGTCTGCGTGCTGGCGCTGCCCTCGCCGACCGTGCTGCGGTTGACCTCGATCATGGGGACCCGGTCGGCCGGCGAGGCCGCCGAGCGGGCGGCCGCGCCCCGGCCCGTCGACCGGCTGCGCCACGTACGGGACCTGCTCTTCGGCGGCCGGCGAGACGTCACGGCACGGCGGGCGGCGGTCGTCGAGCTGTGCGACGGGATCGCCGCCGAGCTCGCCGCCGGACGCCCACCCGGCGCCGCGCTGACCGGCGCGGCCGAGGGGCTCTCGTCCATTCCCCGGTTCGAGTCCGTCCTCGCCGCCGCCCGGTCGGGTGACGACGTCGCCGCGTCGCTCGACCGGGCGGCCGTGGCGCCTGGCTGCGAAGGTCTCCGCCTGCTCGCCGGATGCTGGCGCATCGGCATGGACCGGGGCGGCATGCTCGCCTCGGTCGTCGAAGGGCTGGCCGACGCACTCCGCGACGAGCAGACGCACCGCGAGGAGGTCGCCCTGCAACTCGCTGGTCCCCGCGCGACCGCCCGGCTGCTCGCCGGGCTGCCCCTCCTCGGCCTGCTCATGGCGATCGCGCTGGGCGCACGCCCCTTCGCCTTCCTGTTCGGCACGCTGCCGGGAGCCCTGTGCCTGGGGCTCGGGACCGGCCTCGACGTCCTCGGCCTGTGGTGGACCAGGCGCCTCGCCATCGCCGCCGAGGAGCCCCGGTGACGACCCCGCGCCGACGTCCCGAAAACGCGCCGAGCGCGGCGAGATCGCCTGACCGCGCCGAGCCCCGGCACCGACACGGGAACCCGGACGCCGCCCCCGCGCGGCACCCCGGTCGGGTCGTTGCGACAGAGAAGGCGGCCCTTCAAGCGCGCCGTCCCCGAGCGCGGCATCCCGGTCGGGCCCGGCGCGACGGACAACGTGGGCCTACGAGCACACACGCTCCGAGGGGCACCCCGGTCGGGGCCGATGCGACGGACGAGGTGGGCCTTCGAGCGCGGCGGCCCCGAGGGGCACCCCGGTCGGGGCCGATGCGACGGACGAGGTGGGCCTTCGAGCGCGCCGGCCCTTGGGGGACCGCCGGTGTTCCTTGAGCTGATCGCCATCGGTTGCGCCGGCCTCGCCGGTCTCGTCGTCATCTCGGCCGACGACGCGAGTAAGCGACTGGGCAGGCTGTTCCCTGACGAGCACGATGGCGCTAGGTCTCCGAGCGGATCAGGAGAAGTCGCCGGAGGCGCACGTACAGTGGGGAGCCCGGCGGGAGCGGCACCGAGCACCGCGGTACCTGACGAGATCCGTTCGGTCACGACCGGCCGCTCTCATTCGGTCACGACGGCCGGTCGCTCTCGCGCGGCGAACGTGGGTCCAGAGGCTTCAGCGGACGGGACGAGAGATCGGCGTCGACCCGTGCTGAGCCTCGTGGCGGGTCTCGTCAGCGCTCTGTTGCTCGGCGGCCCGGTGGGCTGGGTGGCCGGCGTGCTCGTGGCGGTCGGATCGATGCGTCTTCTCACGCGACTCGAGCCGCGGGCGGCCCGGCTCCGCCGGACCCGCGTGGTCGCCGAACTGCCCATCGCGATCGACCTTCTCGCGGCGTGCCTTCGGGGCGGCGGTGCGTGGCACGAGTCGGTCGAGGCCGTGGCCGGTGCGGTCGGCGGGCCGCTCGGCGCCGAACTGGCCTACGTGGCGGCGCGTATCCGGCTGGGCGCCGACCCTGCCGCCGAATGGCTCGCCCTCACGCAGGATCCCGTACTGGCGCCTCTGGGCCGTGCGGCGGCCCGGGCCGCGTCCGGCGGCGCACCGCTCGCCGCGACGCTCACCCGCCTCGCCAGGGACCAGCGGCGCGTCGCCCGGGTTGCCGCGGCGTCACGCGCCAGATCCGCAGGCGTGCGAGCCGTCGCGCCGCTCGGCCTGTGCTTCCTCCCGGCGTTCATCCTGCTCGGCATCGTCCCGGCCGTTGCCGGCATCGCCGCGACCGTGCTTTTGCCCTGACTGTGACCGATCCGCGTCATCCTGGCTGCGCCGAGGATTTCGGTCGCCATGACGACGGAAATCCTCGGCGTTGACCTCACCGTGGCGACGACGCCGGCCGTACGAGACCGGTCTGGTAGGCGATGACGACGCTGCGAAGCGAGACCCGGGTCAGGGCCACGGGGCGATATCACCGACGAGCCTCCGGCGAGCGCGGCTGGGACGGGTTATCCACAGAACCGCATTCGGGCGTGGTGGGGTGCTGAGCGGTCCGCAACGCTGGATGCCGGGACGTGCTCGCGTCCGTCGTCCGAACAGGAGGGTCCACATGCACATCGTTTCCGCGCTGAGGCGTCGCTGGCAGGCGCGCAAGGCCGATGACGGCATGTCCACCGCCGAGTACGCCGTGGGCACCGTGGCGGCCGCCGCGTTCGCCGGCCTGCTGTTCAAGATCGTGACCAGCTCCGAGGTCCGGCAGATGCTCTTAACGATCATCCACCGCGCGCTCAACTTCGTCGGGTGACCGGCCGCCGCGCGGAGCGCGCATCGCCAGGCGCATCCGGTCGTCTCACCTGGTCGCTGCGGCTCTCCAGCCCGATGTTTCGCCGGAGCCCCGGACGGTCGCGGACGCGTGAGACGGCCGGCAGGCCGAGGTCGGGTCGGTGGCCTGGGCCGTCGGTGCGCTCGGCTGTGGCGGGGTGGGGGTGCCGGCGATCGGGTGGCTCGGGGCGAGGCTGGTCGTCTGAGACGTCCGCATGCTCGGCTGCAGGGGTAGTGCGGGGACTTCGGCGATCAGGTGGCTCAGGACCGGGCCGGTGGCTCGGGCGCCCGGTGCGCTCCGCTGTGGCGGCGTGGGGGCGGCGGCGACCAGGTGGTTCGAGGGCGCGTGGGGATCGAGGGTCGGTGACGGTCGAGACAGCAGTCGCCTTTCCGGCGCTGGTCCTGCTCCTCGCGATCGCCCTGTGGGGCGTGAGCGCCGCAGCAGCGCAGGTGGCGTGCGTGGACGCCGCTCGAGCGGGTGCCCGCGCCGCCGCCAGGGGCGAGCCTCTGGCCGAGGTCCGTGCCGCCGCTCGCCGCGCGGCACCGCCCGGGGCCGGCGTTTCGATCGACCGTGATCGTCGGTTCACCCGGGTGCGGGTGAGAGCCACCGTCGACTCTCCGGTACGACGGCTGTTCCCGCCGTTGCGGCTGCGCGCCCAGACCGTCGCCGCCACCGAACCGGAGGGAGGAGCCCAACCGATCTCCGCGCGAAATTGACCACTCCATCAGGTCACCGGTTCGGCCGCACGCGGCCCAGGACAGCGAAGGACGGCCCATGTCCGACCGCGTGCGGCTCATCCGGCAAGGCGACCGACTTGCGATTCCCGGCGGCATGCGCCCCGGCAGCGCGGCGCGACACCGACTTGGGTGGCGTGCGCTGCGGGGTGGCTTTCCGCTGAGGAGTGGGTGGCGTGTCCGGAGGGCGGGCCGTGGCGATCGGGGGTCGGGCACTGTGTGGATGGTCGCGTTGATCGGAGCCGTGTGGTCGGTGGCCGTCATGGCGATGGTGGTGGGCGGCGCGCGTGTCGCACGGCATCGCGCGGACGCCGCCGCGGACCTGGCGGCCCTCGCCGCGGCGGCCCACGTGGCCGAGGGATCCGAACGCGCCTGCGAGTTGGCCGCACGAGTCGCCCGCGATTCGGAAGCGTCGCTCCGGCGGTGCACGTTCCGCGGTCGGGTCGTCGATGTCATCGTCATCGCCCGCGTCGGTGCCCTTCCGCGAACGGGCCGGCTGAGCGCCACCGCGCGGGCACGTGCCGGGCCGGTCGATGACGATTCAGGCTCCGTCCCCGATTTCCCGGCTCCGACCGTCACCCGCCGGGCTTCGCCTCGTTGAACCCTTCACAAGTATCCGGAGTTCCCCTGTCCTGCCACGCATGTTTCGGTATTGATCGGTGACACTATTGGAGCTAGTGTCCGATAAGCTGCTGCGAACAATTACCCCCACCAGCCTCGAAAAGCCCTACAGTCACTCGGAACGGCCGACACGCGTTCACCGCGGGGTCGTTCGCGAGCAAGGGCTGAGAGTCGCCGCCGGAGTTCAGCAGACCGGGGCGACGGAAGAGTGTCGACGAAGGGACGGCGTCTTGAGGAAGGTCGGCAAGGTCGCCACTGTCGCCCTGATGACTCCCCTGGCCACGGCCGCCATCACGCTCGGCATCAGCGGCTCCGCGAACGCTGCGAGTCCCTGCTCGTTGTTGGGGAGCGCATCGATCACCCCTCCCTCCGGGTCGGTTACGACGGGGTCGAGTGTCCACGTGAGCGCCACGGTCAAAGGACTGCTCTCGGCGCATCTACAGATTTCCGGGCCTGGCATCGATCAGCAGGTCGGATCACGTACCGGCAACGGCACTATCGCGGGCGATGTGAAGGTCTCCGAAGCCGGATACTTCACCCTGAGCGTCGTCGGGGACATCACGAAGTGCACGTATGACACCAGCGGGTTCTCCGTGAAAGCCCGATCGACGGAGGCTAAGCCGACGCCGACGCACTCCAAGACACCGAGCAAGAGCCCGACGTCGAGCAGTGACCCGACCACTCCGGGTTCGGTTCCCAATCTGCCCACCGGTACGGACTCTGGCAGCGGTACGGCAGGCATCCCGACGCAGCCGTCGAGCAACAACAATTCACCGTTCAGCCTGCCGTCGCTGGCTCCGAACGGCTCCGGGGTCGGGTTCCAGTACCCCACCCCGGAACCGCAGATCGCCGAGCCGGCCGCCAAGCGGATCCAGGCGGACGATGCCTCCGCGACCACCCCCATCAAGTGGGGACAGAGCGTCGCGGCCGCGCTGGTGCTCCTGCTGCTCTCGGCGCACTTCGGCATGTGGTCCCGCCGCCAGCGTCTCGCGGCGGAGGCCCGTGCCGTACAGACCGGCCCCGCCGGGAAGAGCACGCGTGGTCGGGGTTCCGCCGCCGGGCGGCGCCGGAGAAGGCCACCGATCACCGAGCTCGCCACCGCGGGAACCACCTCGTCCGGCGTCGCCGAGACCGGCACGCCGACCGGAACGAGTGAGTCAGGCGCCGCCGAGACGGGTGCGGCCACCGAGTCCACTGCTACGGCGGAGGCGGCTCAGGCGTCTTCGGACGGGCCGGCGGCGGAGAAGTCAGCTCCCACCGCCGCCGAGCAGGAGGCCACGCCGGCTCGTCGCGGTTACCGCGGGCGTCGTCGTCGCAGCTGAGAGCCCGTGCCTCCCTGCCGCCAGTTGGAGAGGCCATGCGCCTCTGCCGCTGCGGAGGGAGGGAGTCTTGGGTCTCTGCCGCCGCTAACGGAGCGATGGATCTCCGCCGCGCCTAGTGGTCTCTTGGTTCTCTGCGGCAGCTGACAGTCAGAGTCCCACCGGTCTCTGCCGCCGCTGGGCAGACCCACGAGTCTCTGCTGCCACTGAAAACCATGGGTCTCTAACGCCCTTGGCCCCAGGGGTCTCTGGCGTCGCAAAGAGCCCGACGGGTCTCTGTCCCATGGGCCGCTGCTGCCGGTGAGGGCTCGTAGGGCCTTCGTCGCTGGAGGTCACGCGTCGGCGTCGGCATCCGCCGCCGGCGGCAGGTGCCGGCGGCGTGGCTGGGCGCTCAGGACGGTCTGAGCACGGGATCTAGGGTCGGTCGGCTCCGGTGGCATCCGGAGTCGGTGGGCTCCAGTTGAGGGCGGGGTCCAGCGCCTTCAGCATGGACGCCGACGGGCTCAGGCGGACGACCCAGTCCCGGACCGCTGCGGCCGGAGACCAGCTCCACTGCGCGACGGTTCCGATCAGGCGGGACCGGCGCGCGATCATTTGAGCGCGGGCGCGGCGCCCGCGGTCGTAGGCGGAAAGCGCCGACTCGACGGTCGGGTGTGCGGTGAGCACCGCGGCGAGGGTGACGGCGTCCTCCAGCGCCTGGTTGGCGCCCTGTCCCATGTCCGGTGTCATCGCGTGTGCGGCGTCGCCGAGCAGCGCCGTCGTCCCCCGGACGAAGGTGCGCAGTGGCGGCAGGTGGTAGATGTCATGGCGCATGACCGCGTCGTCGGAGGCGGCCGCCAGGAGTTCGGGGATCGGCGCGTGCCAGCCGTTGAAGCGCCGCCGCATCTCCGCCAGCTCGCCGTCGGGGCTGCGCTGTCCTTCGGGGGCGCTCGCGGCACCGAACAGGTAGGTCGTACCGTCGGCGAGCGGCACGATCCCCACGCGTTCGCCGCGCCCCCAGGTCTCGCCGCCCGACGTGAGGGGGCGATCCGTGTCGACGATCACGCGCCAAGCCGTGTATCCGGCGTAGCGGGGGGCCGGGTGCCTCGGCCACAGGGAGCGCCGGACGACGCTGCGGATGCCGTCGGCGCCGACCAGGAGATCGCTCCGTGACGTTCCCTCGCTGTGCCGCACCTCGATCCGCGGACCCTCGGTTCCGACCGCGATGACCTCGGTGCCCGTGCGCAGCGCCGCGGTCGGCACGGCCTCGCGCAGGATCTCGAGCAGGTGGGCGCGGTGGACCGCGACCACCGGGCCGTACCGGCGTCCCAGCTCCTGGACGTCCGTTCGCGACAACCACCGGCCGGTCGTGTCGCGGATGCCGCCTTCGGTCTCGGTGAGGGCGCGCTCGCGGACCTGGTCGCCCAGGCCGAGCGCGTCCAGCGCGCGTACGCCATTGGGCCACAGCGACAATCCGGCCCCGATCTCGCCGAACGTCGCGGCCCGCTCGAGGACCTCCACCCGCCAGCCGCAGCGGTCGAGTGCGATGGCGGCCGCCAGGCCGCCGATGCCGCCGCCGACCACTATCGCCTTGCGTCCGCTCGCCGCGTCGCCGAGCGCGTTGCCGTCCATCCGGCCTCCTTCCCCACTGGCGTGGGGTCACCTCGCCTCTGCTCAGCCGTCCGTTCCGGGCCGGACGTCCGACGCCACCGGACGAGACGCCGGCATGGAGCCGGACCGGTCCGGCGCGCACCAACAGCGTCGCGCACCGTACCCGGCGCTCGGTGATGAAACCGGGGCGATCCGGCCGTCGCGGCGCGGCTTCACCGAGCCTTTCGTACGGGTGCCGGGAGCGTCGGCTGGACGGTACGGCCGCGGGGCGAAGGGGTCAGTCGGTGCGGTCGAAGAAGGAGGAGACCGGGTCGGGGGCCGGGCGGCCGGCGACGCGGATGTCGTCCGCGGTGGTGGCCGTCTCTCCGGCGGTGCCGCGGGCGCGGGCGAGTTCGCGCTGCAGCCGCTGCTTCTCCATCTCCAGCGTGCTGATCGACTCGCGGTGCTCCTCCCGCAGGTCGCGAAGCTCGCGGCGGTTGCGCAGCGCCCGGTTCAGCGTGAGGAACGCCAGGCCCATGCCCAGCATGAACACGAACGCCACCAGGACGCCCGCGGCGAAGACCTGGCCCTCGGTCTGCACACCCGGCACGTGCTGGCCGAAGATGTCGATCGAGGCGGATGACGAGTTCTCGGCGATGACGCCGACGCCCACCGCGACCGCCGCGGCGGCCAGCACGATTCCCAGGATGATCATCGAGATGTCTCCTCTCCTATGACAGCGGAGCGCGAGGCACGACCCCCGGTGACGCACCCGGCAAAATGTCGGATTGGTCAAGTTAGCGGGAAGTCGCACGATCTCAAAAGGGCGGTGCGCGTTCGCCCCGCTCGTGAGACCGGACAATCGGCGCGTACGCGGCGGTGCGGCCGGCCCGTCGCCGACCGCCCTCGAAACGGCGGACGTACGAGGTCGGAGCAGGCACGAAGCACGCCGGATCGAGCCGGTGTGATCAGCGCGGCGGGGCCTGCTTCAGCAGGGCGTCGAGCAGGTCGAGCGCGCCCTGTTTGTCGAGGGGATCGTTCCCGTTTCCGCACTTCGGCGACTGGATGCAGGAGGGGCAACCGTGCTCGCACTCGCAGTCGGCGATCGCCTCACGGGTCGAGCGGAGCCAGCGTCCGGCCTGTTCGTAGCCGCGTTCGGCGAAGCCCGCGCCGCCGTCGTGCCCGTCGTAGACGAACACCGTCATGCGGCCGGTGTCGGGGTGCAGTGCCGTGGAGACGCCGCCGATGTCCCAGCGGTCGCAGGTGGCGAACAGCGGCAGCAGGCCGATCGAGGCGTGCTCGGCGGCGTGCGCGGACCCGCCCACGTCAGCGTCGCCCAGCACGCGCAGGGCCTCGTCGGGCAGCGTCCACCAGACCGCCCGGGTGCGGAGCGTGCGTGGCGGGAGTTCGAGCGGGCGTTCGCCGAGGACCTCCCCGCTGGCGAGGCGGCGCATCTGGTACGAGACGACCTGCTGGGTGACCTCGACGGTGCCGAAGCAGAGGGTCGCCTCGCCCCAGGACGACGACCGGAGGGTCTCCAGGATCGAGATGTCGGTGACGTCGCGGGCGGTCGTCGTGTAGTCGGGGTCGGCGGCCTCCACCAGCGCCACCGAGTCGTCCAGGTCGAGGGTCTGGACGACGTACGACTCGCCCTGGTGGAGGTAGACCGCGCCCTGGTGGACGGTCGTGTGCGCGGACGGCTCGTCGACCGTGCCGAGCAGGCGTCCGGTCGCGGCCTCGACGACCTGGACGGGCGGCCCGCCGGCGCCGCGGATGTCGGCGAGGTCGGTGGCCCGCTCGCGCTTGGTCCAGTACCACCCGGTGGGCCGGTGCCGGAGCATCCCCCGGCGTACGAGATCGGGCAGGATCTCCCCGGTCGACGGGCCGAACAGCGGCAGGTCCTTCTCGGTCAGCGGAAGCTCGGCGGCCGCGGCGCAAAGGTGTGGGGCGAGGACGTACGGGTTGTCGGGGTCGAGGACGGTCGCCTCGACGGGCGTACCGAAGATCGCCGAGGGGTGGTGCACGAGATAGGTGTCGAGAGGGTCGTCGCGGGCGATGAGGACGGCGAGGGCGTCCTGGCCGGAGCGGCCCGCGCGGCCGGCCTGCTGCCACAGCGACGCGCGCGTGCCCGGCCAGCCGCAGATGATGACCGAGTCGAGGCCGGAGACGTCGACGCCGAGTTCGAGGGCGTTCGTCGAGGCGAGCCCGACGAGGTCCCGGGAGCGCAGCGCCTTCTCCAGCGCGCGCCGCTCCTCCGGCAGGTACCCCGCGCGGTACGCGGCGACGCGGGCGGGCAGGTCCGGAGCGATCTCCTCGAGGGCCCGCTTGGCGCCGAGCGCGACGGCCTCCGCGCCGCGCCGCGAGCGTACGAACGCCAGGGTCTGCACGTCCTCGATCACCAGGTCGGCGAGCAGGTCGGCGGCCTCGGCGGTGGCCGTGCGGCGTACGGGGGCGCCCTGCTCGCCGCGCAGGTCGGTCAGCGGCGGCTCCCAGAGCGCGAACGACGTGGCACCGCGCGGCGAGGTGTCCTCCGCGACCTCCGCCACGTCCACACCGGTCAGCCGGGACGCGGACAGGCCGGGATCCGACGCGGTCGCCGAGGCCAGGATGAACACCGGCTCGGCGCCGTACCGGGCGCAGACGCGCCGCAGCCGGCGCAGGATCTGCGCGACGTGGGAGCCGAACACCCCGCGGTAGCCGTGCGCCTCGTCCACGATGACGTAGCGGAGCCGGCGCAGGTACGGCGCCCAGCGCGCGTGGCCGGGCAGGACCGTGCGGTGCAGCATGTCGGGGTTGGTGAGGACGTAGTCGGCGTACTGCCGGACCCAGGCGCGTTCGTCGGCCGGGGTGTCGCCGTCGAAGGTCGCCGCCCGCAGCTGGGCGAGCTTCAGGCCGCGCAGGGAGCGGAGCTGGTCGGCGGCCAGGGCCTTGGTCGGGGCGAGGTAGAGCACCGAGCCGCCGTCGAACACGCCCTGGAGAGCGGGCAGCAGGTAGGCGAGCGACTTGCCCGAGGCGGTCCCGGTGGCGATGATCACAGATCTGCCGTCGTGGGCGAGCTCGGCCGCCTTGACCTGGTGTTCCCACGGGCGGTCGACGCCGGCCAGGCGCAGCCGGTCGACCAGGAGCGGCGGCACCCACGCGGGCCAGTCGGCGGTACGGCCGTCGCCTGCGGGAACGCTCTGGACATGGGTGATGCGACCGCGGCGGCGGGGGTCGTCGAGCAGGCGGCGCAGGATGAGCGGGGCGCGCCCGTGCGGGCCGGTACGGCCGCCTGCGGCCGACGGGGCGTCATGGTCGGAGGGGAAGGCGGAGTCCGTCTCTATGGCCTGCGTCACCCCTTCGGTTGAAAGTGGTTCGCCATGCGGAGGTTTCCAGTCTGGCATCCTGGGCACAACGCTTGGGCCGTCACGTGCCTACCCCCTGCTCGCACGAGGCATACGCCACGCTGGGCGGGGTCGCCCTGTGTGGTGATTTCGTGTAGACACGATGGCGGAGCGTGGTTGAATCACGGCGGGGTTCCATGGCCCCGACTTCCATACGCGGCACGGCGCAGGAGGATCTGTGGACCTGAAGGTGAACGACTACACCACCGACGATGACCTCACAGTCATCAACGTGGAGGGAGAGATCGACGTCTACACCGCGCCGAAACTCCGCGAGAAGCTCATCGACCTGGTGAACAAGGGTAAGTACCACCTCCTCGTCGACATGGAGAAGGTCGAGTTCCTCGACTCCACCGGCCTCGGGGTTCTGGTCGGCGGGCTCAAGCGGGTTCGGGCGCACGACGGCTCGCTGGAGCTCGTCTGCACGCAGGAGCGCATCCTGAAGATTTTCCGGATCACCGGCCTGACCAAGGTCTTCGGCATCTTCGACTCGGTCGACGACGCGCGAGAGCACCGCAAGAAGCAGAAGTAGGGTCGGATGGCGCCCGAGACAGCCACCGTCGAGCTTGCGTTCAGTCCCCTCCCGGCTCATGTCCGCACCGCCCGGTTGATCGCGACCGCCGTCGCCCGGCGGGGCGGGATCGAAGAGACGTTGCTCGACGAGGTGCGGTTGGCGGTCGGCGAGGCCTGCTCCCGCGCGGTGGAGGCCCATCGGCAGCAGTGCCCGGAAGAGCCCGTCCGGGTGGAGCTGCGGGACGGCGGGGATCGGTTCGTGGTCGTGGTCACCGACCGGGTGCCCGACGACGATCCGACGCGTAACGGCGGCACGGGGCCGGTCGACCTCACGGAGCTGAACGGCGAGCTCAATCTGGGGTTCGCCGTCATCGCGGGGCTGGCCGACGACGTGGACATCGCATCGACGCCGTCCGGAGTAGAGATCACAATGAGCTGGCCGGTCAAGAAGGACTGACCGGCCCGACCCGTCGAAGGATCCGTACGTACGCGCCGGTCGAGGTCTCCTCGGCCGGCACGCTCAGATCGAGGGTCCTCGGCCGGCATAGAAGGCTCCGCCCTCGGGGTCGCGCGACGCGCGACTCCGGGGGCTTCTGCTTTATACGGGCAGTACACTTTTCCCAGTTTTCGCGGCCCTAATCCCCTGATCGCCGCTTATGGACAGCTTTTTGGTCAAGAAGTGGATCGTCGCGTAAGTCGGCTTTGACCAGCGAAGACGCCTCTGACTAACCGCGTAGTATTAATTTCTGGTGCAGCGAGTGTCACATCTCGGTCGCATTACCGTTAAGCAACCGAGCAGGCTTCTAATTCCGGCTACGCCTGCGTAGACTCCCGGCACCATTGCCCCGCCCGACGCGTGGCGGTGGCCGGTCACCCCCGGGGCGACCGGATCGAACGCGGCTGTCGAGGAGGATGCATGTCTGGGCTTCACCCGCCCGCCCAGGCCGGTGCGGAGGTGAGTCTCGGCGGCAGCGACCTGAGTCTGGTGGTCGTTGTCGGCGTGATCGCCTTGTTGGCACTGGCTGTCGCAGGCGTCTTGGTTCGCGAGGTACTCGCCGCGAGCCAGGGCACCGAGAAGATGCAGAGCATCGCAACGGCGGTGCAAGAGGGCGCGCTGGCGTACCTCAAGCGCCAGTTCCGTACGGTCGGCATCTTCGTGGTCATCATTCCGTTCCTGCTGCTCCTGCTTCCGGCGGAGTCGACCGGGGTGAAGATCGGTAGATCGGTGTTCTTCGTCGTCGGCGCGCTGTTCTCCGGCATTACCGGGTTCACCGGAATGTGGCTTGCCGTGCGAGGCAACGTCCGGGTCGCGGCGGCGGCGCGCGAGACCGGCGAGAAACTCGCGATGCGGATCGCCTTCCGCACCGGCGGCGTCGCCGGAATGTTCACCGTCGGCCTGGGCCTGTTCGGCGCCGCCGTCGTCGTGTTCGCCTACAAGGGCAAGGCCCCGGGCGTGCTCGAGGGCTTCGGATTCGGGGCCGCGCTGCTCGCGATGTTCATGCGGGTCGGTGGCGGCATCTTCACCAAGGCGGCCGACGTCGGCGCGGACCTCGTCGGCAAGGTCGAGCAGGGCATCCCGGAGGACGACCCGCGCAACGCGGCGACGATCGCCGACAACGTCGGCGACAACGTCGGTGACTGTGCCGGCATGGCCGCCGACCTGTTCGAGTCGTACGCCGTCACGCTCGTCGCGGCCCTCATCCTCGGCCGGGTCGCGTTCGGCACCGAGGGCCTGGTCTTTCCGCTGATCGTGCCGATGATCGGCGTGGTCACCGCGGTGGTCGGCGTCTTCGCGGTCGCGCCGCGGGCCAAGGACCGGTCGGGCATGACCGCGATCAACCGCGGCTTCTTCATCTCGGCGATCATCTCCGCGATCGCCGTCGCCGTGGCGACGTTCCTGTACCTGCCCGACTCGTTCGCCAAGCTGCACGGGGCCAACGCCTCGATCACCGGCGACTCGAACCTCGCCGACGTCGATCCGCGCTGGGTCGCGCTCGGCGCCGTGCTGATCGGCATCGTGCTGGCCAGCGCGATCCAGCTGCTCACCGGCTACTTCACCGAGACGAACCGCCGTCCGGTCAAGGAGACCACCGACAGCGCCCGTACGGGTCCGGCGACCGTCATCCTGGCCGGCATCTCGCTCGGCCTGGAGTCGGCCGTCTACACCGCGCTGGTGATCGCCGCGGCCGTGTACGGCGCGTTCCTGCTCGGGTTCGACAACACGACCGTCGCGCTGTTCGCGGTCGCGCTGGCCGGCACGGGTCTGCTCACGACGGTCGGCGTGATCGTCTCGATGGACACGTTCGGCCCGGTGTCCGACAACGCGCAGGGCATCGCGGAGATGTCCGGCGACGTCGAGGGCGAGGCCGCCGGCGTACTGGAGCGCCTCGACGCGGTCGGCAACACCACGAAGGCGATCACCAAGGGCATCGCCATCGCCACCGCGGTGCTCGCCGCGACCGCGCTGTTCGGCTCGTTCCGCACGACGGTGGTCAACGAGCTGTCCGGCGCGAGCGACAACGTCAAGAAGGCCCTCGGCCCGACGTTCCGGACCTTCAACCTGGGCGTCGACAACCCGAACGTCCTGGTCGGCCTGATCATCGGCGCCTCGGTGGTGTTCCTGTTCTCCGGTCTGGCGATCTCGGCGGTCGGCCGCGCGGCCGGACGTGTCGTGGTCGAGGTGCGCGAGCAGTTCCGCACCAAGCCCGGGATCATGGACTTCACCGAGAAGCCCGACTACGACCGGGTGGTCAGCATCTGCACCGCCGACGCGCAGCGCGAGCTGGCCACGCCCGGTCTGCTGGCGATCATGACGCCGATCGCGGTCGGCTTCGCGCTCGGGTACGCGCCGCTCGGCGCGTACCTCGCGGGTGCGATCGCGGCCGGCGCTCTGATGGCGGTGTTCCTGTCCAACTCCGGTGGCGCCTGGGACAACGCCAAGAAGCTCGTCGAGGAGGGCCACCTCGGCGGCAAGGGTTCGGAGGCGCACGCGGCAACGGTCATCGGCGACACGGTCGGCGACCCGTTCAAGGACACCGCGGGCCCGGCGATCAACCCGCTGATCAAGGTGATGAACCTCGTGTCGCTGCTGATCGCCCAGGCCGTCGTCACGTACGCGGCGAACACCGCCCTGCGGGTCGTCGTCACCGTCGTCGCGGTCGCCGTCATCGTCGGCGCGATCGTCGTCTCGAAGCGGCGGGCGTCCTCCATCGGCGGGGAGGCCGAGCCGGCCGTCGAGAGCGGCGCGAAGGCGCCGGGCGGCGCGGAGGACACGGACGAGGAGGCCGCGTCGGCCAAGGCGTCGTGACCGCATCAGCCACTCTGTGAAGAGGGCAGAGGGGGCCGGACGGATCACCGTCCGGCCCTCTCCGCGTGTACGGGCAGGATGAGGCCCTCGCACCGCGGCCCCTGACCGGTGCGTCCGCGGCCAGGGGGCGGGGTGTGGTCGGGGCACTGCGGGGAGGCGGCAGACTGGAGGCATGCAGAAGTCCCAGCCGTCCGGCGCGAAGGGGTTCGCGATCCTCGTCGGCGTGATGTTCGCGATCGTCCTGACGATCATGCTGATCGCCGTGATCTTCTCGCCGCACCACCGCGTCTGATGCCCACGCTGATCGTGCTGCGGCACGCCAAGGCCGAGTCCCCGCTCGGCACGGCCGACATCGATCGGCCGCTCGCCAAGCGGGGACGGCGCGACGCGCGGGCGGCCGGCGACGAGTTGCGCGCCACCGGCCGCGTCCCCGATCGAGTGATCTGCTCGCCGGCCCTGCGTACCCGGCAGACCCTTCAGGAGCTGCGGCTGGACGCCCCGGTGGACATCGAGGACGGGGTGTACGACAACGATCCCGAGGCGATCCTCGACCTGCTGCGCGGTCGGCCCGATGCCCCTGGAACGCTTCTGCTGGTCGGACACAACCCATCCATGCATCGGCTGGTGTCCGACCTCGGCGGCGGGGCGGGCGAGGGCTTCCCGACGGCCGCGACGGCGGTCATCGAGTTCGACGGGGACTGGAGTGACCTATGGCCGGGCATCGGCCGTCTGGCGTCGCTGTGGACTCCGCGCGCCCGGTAGTCGTCGCAGCGTCGACACGACGGCCGTCATCACCGAAGACCGTCAGCCGCAGTGCGACGGACCCGAGTACCACACCTTCCAGCCGGGACCGGTGCCGCCTCCCCAGTCGATGCAGGTGTGCGGCGCCGTGACCTTCACCGGGCCGGCGTAGGTGCCGTAGGTGCCGTAGTTGTTGGTGTACTTGAAGTTGTAATGCTTGGTGGTCCCGGTGTTCTTCGCGATGGAGGCGAGCATCTTCGTGCGCTTGCCGACGTAGGCGCGCTTCTTCCACGTGACCACGCAGTCCGTGCGGCCGTTGTAGAGCAGGTAGACGGTGGCGATCTTGCCGAGATCATGGTGGCCGATGACGTGGTAGCTGCCGCCACCGCAGGCCGCGATCGGTGAAGACGCCGCGTCCGCGGGACCGGTCACCGCAATCGATCCGGCGATTGCCGCCGCGGTACTGAGCGCCAGCACCGCTTTCCGCATGAAGCCGTGCACGAATTCGTCCCTTCAGTTGGTGATCTTGATGGTTCGGTAGCCTAGAGGACGATGATCACGTCGCGTGTGCTTATGGGGACGGTCCGAAGTCCCTCTTTCGGAAGCGACCGGAAGTGGGCTACGGACGGACGAGCGGGTCGCCTTGCCGCCGTCCGGTGATCGCCAGAAGGACTTCCCCGGCTTCGACGGTGACTGGCCTGACCTGTGGCCGGGAGCCGGCCGCCTCGCCGCGTACTGGGCCCCGCACACCCACTGACCAGCCCGCCGCGCCGCCTACCGGACTCCGCGCCCGCCGTGTCGCGTACTCCACGGACCTGACGCGCCCGCCGCCGCGCCGCGTACGGGACTCGGCATGCCGGTCGCCGTGGCCGCGATTACCTGGCCTTTCGTACCCTTACTCCGGGAGGTTCCGGACGAAGGGGCGTGTTTTGCGGTCGTCGCTTGCCTGGCTGCGGGAGACGTATGCGGAGTCCGAGGGGCGCGCGTCGCCGATGTACGGCGTGGTGGCCTCCATCGGCATCGCCGTCCCGCTGTTGATCGGGACGGTGACCGGGCATCCGGCCCAGGGCGGAGTGGCGGCGCTCGGGGCCTTCTTCGTGGTCAACACCACGCCCCAGGGCCCGTACGGCGCCCGCGCCCGCGCGCTGCTCGCGGCGGTCCTGGTGGTGACGGGCTTCTCCGTGCTCGGCGGCCTGCTGGCCGGTCACCCCCTGCTCGCGGTGGTCGTCGTGCCCGTCGTCGCGGCGGTGGCCGTGGCCGTCCCCTGGCTGGGCGTGACGGCGACACTGGTCCTGATCGCCGCGACGGTCCGGCCGGCGGGCAGCCCGGTGCTGTTCAACGGCTTCCTGGAGATGCTCGGCGGGCTGTTCGTCGCCCTGCTCATGGTCGGTCCCCTGCTCACCCACCGCCTGCGGCCACTGCGCACGGCACTCGCGGAGGCGGGCGGCTCGGTGGCCTTCGCGCTGGACCTCCTGGCCGAGCCGGAGCCGCGCACCGAGGAGTGGGAGCGGCGGCGCCGCCAGGCGTACGACGAGATCAGGAAGGCCCGGGCGACGTACGGGCTGTACCTGTCGGGCGGGCGGGACGACGAGCAGCGTCCGAGGCGACTGATCGACGCGTTCAACCGCGTCATGGACGAGGCCGTCGCGCTGCGCACGCACCTCGAGGCGGCGCGGCAGACGTCCCCGCCCGAGGAGTGGGAGCGCGAGCGCCGGGTCGCCGTCGCCGCGATCGCCGCCCGGCTGCGGCTGGTCGCCGGAGGGATCGAGTCGGGCGGCGGCACACCGCTCGGCGCGGACCAGCCGGTCGCGCTGCACCGGTTCGCCCGGGTCAGCGAGGAGGTACGCCAGGCGTGGCTCCCGGACGACCTGGTACGGACGGCGCTCATCGTGCAGGTCCGGCAGTCGATCGGCCGGATGGCCGCGACCGTCGACGGCGCCCGGGAGATCATCGCCCCCGGCCTGAAGATCGAAATCGACTCGCCGCGCCTCCCCGAACGCCCGACGGGCGGCTGGGCCCGCTTCACCGAGGGCGTCCGTACGCGCTCGCCCGGCTTCCGGCACTCCACGCGCATGGGGGTGGCGATCGCCGTCGCCATGGCCCTCACCACCTGGCTGCACCTGACGCACGGCCACTGGCTGACCATCACGGTCGTCGCCAGCCTGCGCGACTCGTACGGCGACACGGTGACGCGGGTCGTGAAGCGGATCGGCGGCACGGCGATCGGCGCGATCGTCGCCGCGCTGGCCCTCGCGCTCGTGCCGCACCAGGCCACGCTCATCGTGCTGGTCTTCATCGGAGCGGCCCTCGGGTTCACGGTGCGGCCGGTGAACCACGGGCACTGGATGGCCGTCGCCACGCCGATGATCATGTTGCTGATCGACTACTCCGCCCCGATGAGCTGGTCCGCCGCCGGGTGGCGGATCGGGCTGACCGTCGTGGGCGGACTGTTCGCGCTGGCCGCCGCCCGGGTGCTCTGGCCGGCCGGCACGATCGGCCTCCTGCCCGGCCGGCTGGCCCGCCTGATGCGGACCCACGCCGGGCTGGCCCGGGCCGTCGCGGCGCGCTTCGACGGCGAGGCCGAGACGTCCGTCCGCAGGCGGATGGAGGACGCCGCGGGGGCGGCCGCCGACGTCGAGGAGTCGGCGACCCGGCTCGGGCACGAGCCGGCGCCACCGGCGGAGCTGGTACGGCGGCTGCTCGACGCCACGTCGATCGCCCGGCGGCTGCGCGACGACGTGCAGGCCGTCGGCACGCTCTGGGAGGACCGTACGGACGCCGGCCCGCTGCCCGCCATCCTCGAACGGGTCGCCGACCAGCTCGACGAGAGCGCGGACGCCCTGCTGTCCCCTGACGGCGCCGTCGCCGAACTCCGGCTGGACGACCTCCTGGAGGAGTTCGACCGGCACCTGGCCGAGCTGACACGCCGCCGCCGCGTCGAGCTGGACGACGTGGGAACGGACGCGGTCACGACGCTGCGCCGCTCACTGGTCCAGGTCGCCGCCGCCCGGCACGCGCTGCGCGGTCTCGCCTCCGACGCCGAACGCCTCCGCCGGGCCGTCCTGAGCGACGCAGCCCCCTGACCCGGGAACATCGGCCGGCCGTGGCGGTGCCGCGCCGGTCGGCGCGAGCGACGCGGCCCCGGACCCGGCGCTCAGAGCAGGCCGGCGTCCTCGGCGTCCGCGGCGTCGATCTCCTCGCGGGAGATGCCCAGCAGGAAGGCGATGCTGTCCATGTAGGGCACGTTGAGGGCCGTGTCGGCGGCCTCGCGTACGACGGGCTTGGCGTTGTAGGCGATGCCGAGCCCGGCGGCGGCGAGCATGTCGAGGTCGTTCGCGCCGTCACCGATCGCGACGGTCTGGCTGATCGGTACGCCGGCGTCGGCCGCGAACCGGCGCAGCGCCTCCGCCTTGCCCGCCCGGTCGACGATGGGGCCGACGAGCTGCCCGGTGAGCTTGCCGTTCTCGACCTCGAGCACGTTGGCGGCCGTGTAGTCGATGCCGAGGTCCGCGGCGAGCGCGTCGGTGATCTGGGTGAACCCGCCGCTGACGATCGCGAACTTGTAGTCGAGCCGTTTCAACGTGCGCACGAGGGTGCGGACGCCCGGCGAGAACTCGATGCGGTCGCGCACCTGTGCCAGGACGCCCTCATCGAGCCCGGCCAGCATCGCGACCCGCTCCCGCAGCGCGCCCTCGAAGTCGAGCTCCCCGCGCATCGCGGCCTCGGTGATCTCGGCGACCTTGGTCTCCAGCCCGGCGTGCTCGGCGATGAACTCGATGACCTCGCCCTGGATGAGGGTCGAGTCGACGTCCATCACGATGAGCCGCTTCGCCCGCCGGGCGAGCCCGCCGCGCTGGACGGCCACGTCGACGTGCTGCTCGGCCGCCTCCGCGGCGAGCGCGACGCGCAGGCCGTCGGGGTCGGCGCCGGACACGTCCATCTCGATGCACGTGACCGGGTGGTGGGCGAGCCGCTCGATGCGGTCGATGTTGGCGCCGTGCGCCGCGACGCGCCCCGCCATCCCGGCCAGCGCGGCGGGCGTCAGCGGGTGGCCGAGGATGGTGACGTGCAACCGGCCGTGGCGGCGCCGCGGGTTGCCGTTGCCGGTCCCCGTGGCCAGCTCGATCTCCATGCCGAGGTCGGCGGCGATCTTCTCGGCGGCGGCCCAGACCTGGCCGATGTCGGTATCCGGACCGTACGAAACGAGCACACCGAGCACCAGACGACCGCGGATCACGACCTGCTCGACGTCGGCGACGGTGACGGGGAAAGCGGCGAGAGTACTGAACAGGCGGGACGTGACTCCGGGGCGGTCACGGCCGGTCAGCGTGATCAGCAGCGTGCGCGTCTTGGCATCCATGCTGTTCACCACGGTACTTGGCCCGCATAGTGGCCCGCTCGACGGTCCACCATCCGGACACCGAGGGTTCGTCGCCCGGACCCTTGGCGCCCGCCCTGCGTTACCGCAGGTCACCCCCTTTCAGGACACGTCCCTCAGGGAAGAGGCGCCGTACCGGATGCTCGGCAGGCACCCCGCCCGTGGTGTCGATATGCGGGCCTTGTCCCCGTCCGGGTCCGCGGTCGCCGTGCATTCGAGATGCGTTGGGCGGCGGACCGGAGGCGTCCCGGTTGCCGGCTCGGCCGGCTGATGTGGCCAGTCCGGTGAGCAGGTCGTCAATCGTCGTTCGACGTGCTTTCCCGAGGCTTAACGAAAGTTCCGCGTCCGGGAACTGCGATGACCGTGCCGCGCGCTGTGAGTTCCTGGACGGCGCGGGCCGCTGTCGCACGCGCTACGCCGCAGGTCTCGGTGATGACACGGGCGCCCGGCAGTCGTCGTCCGGAGCGGTCTCCAGGAGGTGTGCACGCGGCCGTCGAGATCACCTCCTATCTGCTGGAATGGAAATTGTCCCTACTGCGGGATCTCGCGCCCGTATCGGCGGGTGCCATGCCAGGCCTCTGGATCAATCTCCCTCTTTAATGGACGTGATCGGCTTACGTATGGATACTTAAGCGTCCCCTGTCGAAAGTCGCATGGGCATCTACTCTGGAGAAGACGTGCGCATCAAGCTCGCCACCGCCCTCAGCACCGCCATACTGGCCACAGGCATGCTCTCGAGCGCTCCTGCGGCAAGCGCCGCCAGCTACCCGGTCAGCACGTTCGACGTAACGCTCGGGAACACCTACACGAGGGGCACAATCACCTGGTACAACCGATCGGTCACCCTGACGGGTGAGCACAAGTCGGTTGACCAGAATTATTGCCGAGGGACCACTGCTTTCGCTCTTGACGCTGAAGGTCACGAAATGGATCGCCAGTACAGCTACGTCGATGACAACGCATGCGGCACCAGTAAAAGTTTCAGCTTCTCCCTAGTGGTGTCCTCTCCCGGACCCCCGATCGTGCGAGTCTGCCTCGACGACGGCGCCCTTCAACCCCCGATCACCTACCTGAAGTGCGTGCGCTACGGGCGTCCAAGCTGAGCCGTTCAGGCCAGGACCACCGCCGTTTCAGCACCGCCGGAAAGGCGACGGCCCCGCGGCCGGTTCTGGCACCTTACGGCGGAAGCCGGGCGGGACCGCCGTGTGCGCTGTCAGTGGGGAAGAAGAAGGTTCGCGTCGCCGAACTCGTGCCAGCGGTAGCCGCCCGCCAGGGCCTCGGCGTAGACGCGTTCGAGCAGTTCCTCGCCGGCGATCGCGGTGAGCATTCGCAGGTGCGAGGAGCGCGGTTCGTGGAGCCCGGTGAGTAGGCCGTCCACCACCCGTACGCCCTCGTCCGGAGTGACCACATGTGAGGTCCAGCCGTGGGCGGCCCGGACGAACCCCTTGCCGGTCACGGCGCTCTCCAGCGCGCGTACGACGGTCGTCCCCACGGCGACCACCCGGCCTCCTTCCCACCTCACGTGGTTGACGAGTGCCGCCGTCGTGGCCGGGACCTCGTAGCGCTCCGGGTACGGCGGTTCGTCCTTCTCCGGGGACGCCACGCCGGTGTGCAGGGTCAGCGGCGCGAGGAGCACGCCGCGCGCGACGAGGCGGGTCACCAGGTCGGCGGTGAAGGGACGCCCCGCGCTCGGCATCTCGGCGCTCCCGGAGCCGTCCTGCCGGGCCAGCGCCTCGGCGAAGACGGTCTGGTACGCCGCCGCCGGCTGGTCGCGGCGGACGTGGCCGTACCGGATCGGCACGCCGTGGCGCCGCAGGTACGGCTCCACGTCGGTGTCGAGGCGTGCCCGCCAGAGCCGGGGCGTGTACCGGTCCAGGAGGGTCAGCGTCGCGCCGCCGGGCATGGGGAACCACTCG
The DNA here is from genome assembly GCF_039542035.1 of Actinoallomurus liliacearum. Classification (NCBI taxonomy): domain Bacteria; kingdom Bacillati; phylum Actinomycetota; class Actinomycetes; order Streptosporangiales; family Thermomonosporaceae; genus Actinoallomurus; species Actinoallomurus liliacearum. Next base: position 147,823 of record NZ_BAABHJ010000040.1, on the reverse strand, counting down.
CCCGGGCAGCCGCCCGCGTACGGCTCGGAGGCCCGGCCGGTCCGCAGCCGCAGCTCGACGAGCCAGCAGTCCGGGTCCGACGGCACCGGGCCGGAGAAGTGGACGGCCAGCCGGTCGAGTCGTACGGCGGCGGGCAGGGTCGCCGAGGTGTTGAAGACCAGCAGGTCGCCGGGCCGGAGCAGGGCCGGCAGATCGGTGAACGCGTGGTGCGTCACGCCGTCCCGGGTGGCCGCGAGCAGGCGGACGGCGTCGCGGCGCGCCGGGGGTTCGGGTGCCTCGAGGTCGGGCGGAAGGGCGAAGTCAAGCACGGGGGGCCTCCACACGGTGCGCGGCCGTGGCCGCGATGACGGCGATGACGAGGGTGCACACGAGCCCGGCGCCCAGGCCCGCCGCGTTGACCAGCGCGCCGGCCACGCCGACGGCGAGGGACGCGCCGAGGGTGTCGGAGATCTGCAGGGCCGAGGAGTTGGCGCCCTGCTCGGACGGGGCGGACAGGGCGAGCACCTGCACGCTGAGGGTCGGGAGGGCCATGCCCATCCCGAGCCCGCCGACGATCCAGGCGGGGACGGCCGCCCAGCCGGAGACGTACAGGGCCACGGCGATCCCGGCGACTCCGGTGGCCAGGAGGGCCGCGCCCAGCACCGCGAACCGCGCTCGCGAGCCGCCGGTGGACCTGCCCTGCAGCCAGGACCCGCCGCTCCAGCCGAGGGCTCCCGCGGTCAGCACGACCCCGGCGGCGGTGGGGGTGAAACCATGGCGGGTGATGAGCGCGAGCGGGATGAACACCTCGGTGCCGGACATCGTGCCCATCAGGAGGCCGCGCATGGCGATCGCGGTCGGCAGGCCCCGGCCGAGGCGCAGCGTGCCGCGCGGCAGCAGCACCCGTAGGCCGTACGCGAGGCCGGCCAGGCCGGGCAGCGCGAGCGGCGAGCGGTGGTCGATGCCCCACAGCAGGAGGGCGGCGCCGACGGCCAGCGCGACGGCGGCGAGCGTACGGCCCCGGGGGAGCACGCCGCGCGTCCGGGAGCCGCGCAGGGCCGGGATCAGCATGGCCGCGGCGGGCACGATGAGGGGAACGAGGCCGAGGAAGACCCAGCGCCAGCCGAGGTGCTCGGCGACCAGCCCGCCGACGGACGGGCCGACCAGCGACGGCACGACCCAGGCGGCCGACATGGCGGCGAACACCCGCGGCCGGGACGTCTCCGGATAGACGCCCGCGACGATCACGTACAGCGGGACGACCGCCAGGCCGGAGCCGAGGCCCTGGACGGCCCGGCCCGCCACGAACCAGGTCATCGCCGGGGCGGTCCCCACGATGACCAGCCCGGTGACGAAGACCGCCAGCCCGGTGAACAGCGGCATGGCGGGGCCGCGCGCGTCCGCCCAGCCGCCCGCCAGCACGTTCCCCACCAGCCCGGTGATGAAGACCGCGCTGAAGCCCCAGGCGTACATCGACAGGCCGCCCAGGTCGCGCGCTGCCACCGGCATGGCCGTGCCGACCGCCATCTGCTCGAACGCCAGCAGCGTGACGACGACCAGGATGCCGATCGTGGTCGTACGGTACGGGCCGGTCAGCAGCCGGGGGCGCGGTTCCCGGCCGGTCGTCTCCGCGGTCTCGGCCGGGGCGCTCACAGGTCGCCCACCGCGTACCGGCCGCTCGCGGGGCGTTCGCCGAGCAGTCTGCGCAGGGCGGGGACGGCGACGTCCTCGGGGAGGGGCGCGGCGTCCGCGTCCTCACCGGCGTCGGCGAGCATCCGCGTACGCATCTCGCCGGGGTCGACCCACCACACGGCGATCTCGGGCTCCTCCGCGGCCAGGACGTTGGACAGCTGGTCGAGCGCGGCCTTCGTCGCGCCGTACCCGCCCCAGCCCTCGTACGGCTCGCGGGCGGCGTCCGAGGTGACGTTGACGATGGCGCCCCGGCGCGCGCGGAGGGCCGGCAGCACGCCCTGGATGAGCGCGAGCGGGCCGAGCACATTGACCGCGAACGCGCGCTCCAGCTCGGGCGAGGGGTACTCGGCCAGCCGGGGCAGCGGCGTCGCGCCGAGCGTGCTCGCGTTGTTGACGAGAAGGTCGAGCCCGTCCGACGCCCGTACGAGCGTCTCCCGGTGGGCGGGGTCGGCGATGTCGCCGGCGAGGGCGGTGACGTCCACCCCCGCGGCGGCCAGGTCGGCGGCGATCTTCTCCAGGTCGGACGCCCCCCTGGCGTCGAGGATCAGACTCCAGCCGTCCTGGGCGAGCGCGCGGGCCAGCGCCAGGCCGAGCCCGCGAGACGCTCCGGTGATCAGTGCCTTCATGTCCTCGACGTTAAGCCCGTACCGCGTGACCGGCATCGGTCGCGGGACCTGGTCCGGCCGGGCTGATGGTCGTAGGTCCTTCGGGCACACTTGTCGTGTGAGGAACGGGCGGATGGCGATCGGGCGGCCGTGGGGGGTGCCCGCACGGGTGGCGCTGCTGGTCGCGGTCGTCGTCGGCCTGGCCGCGCTGCGCATCCCGCGCCCGCCCACGCTGTGCGTCCTGCGGCAGTACACCGGTGTCCCCTGCCCGCTGTGCGGGTTCACGACGGCGGCGGTCCATCTCGGCCACGCCGACATCGTGGGCGCATTCGACGCATCGCCGCTGGCTGTGGCGGTGTGCGCCGGGTTCGTGCTCGTTCCAATCGCGCGGCGTTCCCGGTTGAGCACGCTCTGGCAACGATCGTCCCGCAGAACGCGACAGATCGTCCCAATCGTCGCTATCGTCGCACCTCTGATCGTCTCCGAGGTCTGGCAGCTCGCCCGCTTCGGCATCATCTGACTGGAGGAACCGTGGGATACCCGCCTCAGGGCCCGCCCGGGTACGGTGACGGCCCGCCGTCCGCTCCGCCTCCGCCGCCCGGATACGGCGGCGGCTATGGACAGCCCGCCCAGCCGCAGTCGAGCACTCCGCAGGTGCTCTCGATCATCGGCATCATCTGCTGGTTCTGCTGCTCGCCGGCGGCCATCGTGCTCGGCTTCGTCGCCCAGGGCCAGTTCCGCGCCCAGGGGCGGCCCGACACGATCGCCAGGGTGGCCTGGATCGGCGGCATCGTCGCGCTGGCCCTCGGCGTCGTGAGCGCGATCGTCCGGCTGCAAGCCGGCAGCTGACGGTCTCCCGCGGGGTCCCCGCCCGGATCGGGCGGGGGCGCCGCGCGGCGGTACGGTCGTGAGCCGTGGACACCGATCGGGACGCCACGCTGCACGCCGTCAGCACGGCGGTGCTCGCGGTCACGCGGCACCTGTCCGTGCACGAGGTCCTGCAGGTGATCGTCCGGGCCGCCGCCCAGCTCCTCGACGCTCGCTACGCCGCGCTCGGCGTACCCGACGACGAGGGCTCGTTCGCCGAGTTCGTCGTGGAGGGCGTCTCGGACGAGCAGTGGAAGCGGATCGGCCCACTGCCCCGGCAGCACGGGCTGCTCGCGCTGATGCTGCGTGACGACCGCGCGCAGCGGCTGCCGGACGTGCGCAAGGACCCGGCGTTCGAGGGCTGGCCGACCGCGCACCCGGTCCTCAAGGACTTCCTCGGCGTCCCGATCAAGGACGGGACCGAGACCCTCGGCATCATCTTCCTCGCCAACCGGCGCACGCCGGGCGGCGTCTCGCCCGACCAACCTACCCCGACCGACCTCCCGTTCACGGCCGCCGACGAGGACCTGCTCACCCTCTTCGCGGCCCATGCCGCGATCGCGATGACGAACGCGCGGCTGTACGAACGGAACCGCGAACTCACCGTGATCGAGGAGCGCGCCCGGCTGGCGCGCGAGCTGCACGACGCGGTGGCGCAGAAGCTGTTCTCGCTCCGCCTCACCGCCGCGGCCGCTCTGTCCGCGCCCGACCCCCGCGCCGAGCTCGAACGCGTCCAGACGCTCGCCAAGGAGGCCCTCGCGGAGCTGCGGGAGGTCATCTTCGAGCTGCGCCCCGCCGAACTCGAGGGAGACGGGCTCGCGGAGTCGCTGCGCAAGCACGTACGGGTCCTGGACCGTGCCTGGAGCTCGGGGCGCGGGCGCCGGCCACGGGTCCGGTTCGAGGGCGAGGACGTCGCCCTGCCGGCCGAGGTCGAGGCGGTGGCGTACCGCGTCGCCCAGGAGGCCCTGTACAACGCCCTCCGCCACGGCGACCCCTCGGAGGTGACGGTGCGGCTGACGGCCGGCGCGCTGGAGGTCCACGACGACGGCACCGGCTTCGACGTGGGGGTCGGCTCGCGCGACGGCCTGGGGTTGGCGTCCATGCGCGAACGCGCGGAGTCGGTCGGCGGGCGCCTGACGGTCGACTCGTCCCCCGCCGGCACGGTCGTACGCCTGGAGGTGCCGGCATGACCCGCGTGTTGATCGTCGACGACCGTTCGAGCGTACGCCTGGAGGTTCCCGCATGATCGGGCTGCTGATCGCCGATGACCGTCCGGTCGTACGCCTGGAGGTGTCCGCATGATCCGGGTGCTGATCGCCGACGACCATCCGGTCGTGCGCCAGGGGCTGCGCACGTTCCTCGGCGTGCAGGACGACATCGAGGTCGTCGGCGAGGCCGCCGACGGCGCGGAGGCGGTCTCCCGCGCGGAGGCCCTGAATCCCGACGTCGTCCTCCTGGACCTGAAGATGCCCGGCGTCGACGGGCCGACCGCGCTGCGCGAGCTGCGCGCCCGCGGCATCGAGTCCCGCGTCGTCGTGCTCACCAGCGTCGGCGAGCGGGAGCACGTCCTGCCGGCCGTACGCGCCGGCGCCTCCGGATACCTCTACAAGGACGTCGACCCGCAGGCCCTGGTGCAGGCGATCCGCGCCGTCCACGACGGGCACATGCTGTTCGCGCCGGAGGCGACCGAGGCGATGCTGGCGCCCGCGCCGGGCGCCGGGGCGCTCACCGAACGCGAGCGCGAGGTCCTCGTCCAGATCGCCCGGGGCCGGTCCAACCGGGAGATCGCCCGGGCGCTGGTCGTTTCCGAGAAGACCGTCAAGACGCACGTTTCGAACATCCTGCTTAAGCTTGGGCTGCAGGATCGCACCCAAGCGGCCCTGTACGCCGTGCGTCACGGCCTCGCCGATCGGTGACTCGCGAGTATTCGCGTGAGATCGAGGAGGCGTAAGACGCGTCGGTCGAATATCTTGATGAACCTCAGTAGTCGGCTGAGTGAACCGCATCGCCGAGGATGTCATCGGAATTCATATGAGAGTCGCCATTCGCTACGCCGCGGGGTCGGACGTCGGCCGTACCCGCGAGAACAACGAAGACTCGGCGTATGCGGGCCCATGGCTGCTCGCAGTCGCCGACGGGATGGGGGGCCACGTCGGCGGGGAGATCGCAAGCTCCCTCGCCGTCCAGGCCCTCGCGCCGACCGACGCCGAGGTCCCACAGCCAGCGCTGGTGGACACGCTCGAACACGCCGTGCTGTCGGCCAACCAGGCCATCGCGCAGCGGGTCGTGCAGGAGCCGGCGCTGCAGTCGATGGGCACGACCTGCACCGCGATGCTGTGGTCTGGCACCCAGCTCGCGCTCGCGCACATCGGGGACTCCCGCGCGTACATGCTGCGGGACACCATCCTGTACCAGATCACCGAGGACCACACGCTGGAGAAGATGCTCACCGGCGAGGACGGCGCGGCGCCCCATCTGGCCAACCGCCTCGTCCGGGTGCTCGACGGCAAGTCGGACCGCAAGCCCGACATGTCGCTGCGTGAGGCCCTGCCGGGCGATCGCTACCTGCTGTGCTCCGACGGCCTGACCGGCCCGGTCGACGCCGAGACGCTGCATCAGGTCCTGACGACCCAGCCGGAGCCCGAGGCGGCCGTTCGCGCGCTCATCGATCTGGCCAATCAGGGCGGCGGACCGGACAACATCACCGTCATCGTGGTGGACGTCGTCCCGGAGGGCGCGGACGCGAGGCCCCCGGTCGTCGTGGGCGCCGCCCAGCGCTGACGACGGGCCTGGACGCCGTCCGGCATTGACGACGGTCGTGGGTGTCGTCCGGCGCTGACGACGGTCGCGTGGGCGCTGTCCGGCGCTGACGACGGTCGTGGGTGCCGCTCGGCGCCGAGGACGGTGGTGGACGCCGCCCGGCGTCGATGCCGGCCGGTCCCGAATGTCTCCGTGCGGTCACGTTCTGGGCTCTGGGGCCCATCTGACTTGACCGTTACCCGCCTTGCTGCGATATAGGTCCCACAGGCGTACAACGGCACGGGGTTGGAGGGCGGAGTTTGGACGTCGCACGGGGGACGAGGGTCACCCCTGGTGCGCCGACCGCGCCGGCGCGGATGCTCGCCTCCTTCACCGCCGCCGCAGGGGACGGGGTACGGGGTGTGGCGATCCGCACGGGGAGCATGGCCGTTGCGGCCGTACTCGCGGCGCTAGTGCACCGTGCCCACGATCCCGGCATACTGTGTCCGCTTCGGCGGTTCACCGGAGTCCCCTGCCCTCTTTGTGGCGGTACCACCGTCTTCATGGAGTTGGGGGCCGCCCACCCGGTCAGAGCCGTCCTCGCGAATCCGTTCGCTCTCGCGGGGGCGATCGGTCTGGCCACGGCGCCTTTGGGGATCGGGCGCCGATGGTGGACGATCGAGCCGCGCGCCCGCACTGCACTGCTCGGCGTCGTGCTGGGCCTGTCCTGGCTATGGCAGCTCGCCCGGTTCGGGCTCCTGCAGTGGTGAATTCCATATCGCGTCACGGCGACCGCGGGCCCGGCTTGGCAGACGGGCGTCATTCGATGAAGGAGTAAGAGCGTGAGCACCCCCTACGACCCGTACGGCCAGGGCCAGCAGCCCGGGTACGGTCAGCAGCCCGGATACGGGCAGCAGCAGCCCGGGTACGGCCAGCAGCAACCGGGCTACGGTCAGCAGCAGCCCGGTTATGGGCAGCAGCAGCCGGGCTATGGCCAGCAGCAGCCCGGGTACGGCCAGCAGCAGCAGCCCGGCTATGGCCAGCAGCAGCCCGGATACGGGCAGGACTACGGCCAGCAGCAGGGGTACGGCCAGCAGCCCGGTTATGGGCAGCAGCCCGGATACGGCCAGCAGGACTACGGGCAGCAGGGCTATGGCCAGCAGCCCGCCGCGTACGGCCAGCAGTACCCGCAGCAGGGCTATGGCGCCGGTTACAACCAGGGGCAGTACGCCAGCTGGTTCTCCCGGGTCGGCGCCACGCTGGTCGACGGACTGATCGTCGGCGTGCCGTACGGCCTGCTCTACGGCATCGGCATCGCGATCGGCGGTGGCGGCGGCGCCCTGGTCGTGTTCCTGGGGTTCCTCGCCGCGGTCGGGCTCGGCCTCTGGCTGTGCCACCAGGAGGGCACGACCGGTCAGACGCCCGGCAAGCGCGCCCTCGGCATCAAGCTGATCGGCGAGACCACCGGTCAGCCGATCGGGTTCGGCATGGCGTTCGTGCGCCGGCTCGCCCACTTCCTCGACGGCGCCGCCTGCTACATCGGCTACCTGTGGCCGCTCTGGGACGACAAGAGCCAGACGTTCGCCGACAAGGTCTGCACCACCATCGTCGTCCAGGCCTGAGAAACAGGATCGGGACAGACGCCCCGGCGACCGCGAGAGCGATCGCCGGGGCGTTTCGCGTACGAGGTCAGCGGACGGGGTCCAAGACGCTGTTGTAGGCGGCGACCCGGGCCCGGCGGACCGCGCGGTCGAGGGTGCGGAGAGCCTCGGAGCGACGCTCGACGTGCGCGGCGGACAGGCCGACGCTCTCGGTGGAACGTGCCAGATCGACCACGACGGCCAGCCGGCTCGCGAGCGCCGCGACCCGGTGCGCGCGTGCGGGGTACCCCGGCGCGAGGCCGCCGACGTGCTCGTGCCGGTGCGAGTCGCGCAGCGCGCCCAGCGCCTCGGCGATCTCCGGCCGCCACTCCTGCCCGCCGTCCACGGACAGGAGCGCCTCGGTGGCGTCCCGAACCGCCAGCGTCAACTGACGATCGGCCTCCGGCAGCGCGGGGGTGTCCAGGGCGCCGGAGCGGGTCTCGTGAACCTCCCAGCGGGTGCCGACGTACGAGGAGCCCCGGCGGTCCTCCGCCGGAATGAGGCCGAGCGACCGCTCGCGCGTCGTGGCGAGGACGGCCTCCCCGGCGTCGATCGCCGCCGTGTTGAAATCCGGCGGGCCGGTCAGCCCGAGCGGGTCGCCCGGTGCGGGCAGCGCGAGGCGCAGCCCGGTGAGTCCGGCCACGCGGAGCGCGCCGAGACCCTGGCGCAGCGGAAGCTCGCCGCTCTCGCCGGGTACGCCGGCGACCACGTGCGGGCCGCCCTGGCGCTCGACGACATCGGCCGCCTCGTCGAGCCCCACATGGCCGGTCAGCCAGGCGTTGCCCCAGGCGACAAGCCCGGTGGAAGGGAGAGTGAGGCGCATGCCGACCACCATAAGCGTTTCATAATGCCGTAGGTTCATTCCGAGACCCGGACAGCGCCCGGCGGCATCCCGCCGGTCGCTGCGCGCTCTAGGGGAAGGATGCGATGGCCGGCGAGGTACTACGACTCAAGGGCGTCGAGGTCCGACGCGAAGGCGCGTCGCTCCTGCGCGACGTCGACTGGACGGTCCAGGAAGACGAGCGATGGGTCATCGTCGGCCCGAACGGCGCCGGAAAGACGACCTTGCTCCAGGTCGCCGCCGCCATGCTGTTCCCCACCGAGGGCGAGGTGGAGCTGCTGGGCGAGACGCTCGGCAAGACCGACGTCTTCGAGCTGCGGCCCCGCATCGGCCTGTCCAGCGCGGCGATCGCCGACAAGATCCCGGCCGACGAGAAGGTCATCGACATCGTCCTGACGGCGTCGTACGCCATCATCGGCCGGTGGAAAGAGGAGTACGACTCCACGGACGTCACCCGGGCGGTCGAGCTCCTCGACGCGCTCGGCTGCGCGCACCTGATCCGGCGCCGGTTCTCCACCCTGTCCGAGGGCGAGCGCAAGCGGGTATCGATCGCCCGCGCGCTCATGCCCGACCCCGAGCTGCTGCTCCTGGACGAACCGGCCGCCGGCCTCGACCTCGGCGGCCGAGAGGACCTGGTGGCGCGCCTCACCGCCCTGTCCAACGACCGCCTCGCGCCCACGATGGCCCTCGTCACCCACCACGTCGAGGAGGTGCCCGAGGGGTTCACGCACGCGCTGCTGCTGCGCCGAGGCTCGGTCGTCGCCACCGGGAAGGTCGATGAGGTCTTCACCGAAGAGCTGCTGTCGGAGTGCTTCGGCCTGCCCCTGAAGATCGAGCGGCAGGACGGCCGCTGGCACGCGCACGCGGTCGCCCCCCGCCCCTGAGCCGGCTCGAGACGACCGACTCCCGAGGACCGGCCGAGCCGCCCCTGCCGGCCGGTCCCGCTCTCCGCGCCGCAGGACGGCCCGACCCCGATCCCTCGATCGCCGGTCAGCGGCGTTTTTCGGCTCCGCGGCCCGGGTAGACGCCGACCGATCGGCGCATGAATCCCGGTACGGGTCGAGGCGACGGGAGCGGGCGATGGGCACACCCACCTTTCAGGCTCCGCGGCGGGCCGCGCGGCCATGGCTCCGGGTGTTCGTCACCGGACTGGTGCTGTGGGTGCTGACCGTCCTCGTCATCCTGCTCACGCAGAACCCGAACCTGATCCCCACCCTCGTGCTGCTGGGCAGCTTCCTGGTGCCGGTGACGTTCGTCGTCTGGGCGTTCGAACGCCGTGACACGGGCGAGCTGACGCCGACGCTGGTGTTCAGCACCTTCCTCACCGGCGGGGTGCTGGGCGTGCTGGCCGCCTCCCTGCTGGAGACGTACCTGCTGCACCCGTCGCCCTGGCTGTTCGTCGGTGTCGGGCTGATCGAAGAGGCCGTCAAGCTGTGCGCGCTGGCCGTCCTCACCCGGCACCTGGCGACCAAGACGATGCGCGACGGGATGATCCTCGGCGCGGCCGTCGGGTTCGGCTTCGCCGCCTTCGAGTCGGCCGGCTACGCCTTCACCGCGCTGTTCACCGAGAACGGCCTGTCGTTGATGCAGGTGGTGCAGACCGAACTCCTCCGCGGCCTGCTCGCCCCCGTGGGCCACGGCCTGTGGACGGGGATCCTCGGCGGCGTGCTGTTCCGGGCCAGCACCCGGCATCACTTCCTGATCACCTACCGGCTGATCGTGGCCTACGTCGGCGTCTCGCTCCTGCACGCCCTGTGGGACTCGATGCACTCCATCGCGCTGGTCGTCACCCTGCTGCTCACCGGGAGTCCCGCGCAGTACCGGCTGCTCGAGACGGGCTGGATGCCGAGGCCCACCGACGAGCAGGTGCGCCTGTTCACGTTCCTGTCGTGGGCGGGGCTCGCCGTCATCTCCGTGATCGGTATCGCCTGGCTGGTGGGCCTGTGGCACTCGACCCGCCGCCCCTACAACCCGCCCCCCGGCTGGCGCATCCCCACCGCCACCCCGCCCCACTGAGGCTGAGAATCGAGTCGATCCCGTTACCGCTTGATTACGCTTAGCCTCTGTTGCACAATGGTCCCAGCCTCTGGCACTAGCCGGAGGAAGTGAGCCCGACTCCTGTCCGGACGGTCAGCAGTCGGGTTTCGCGTTTTATGCGACTAGGCCAACATTCCGCGTGAGCTCGATGATCGGTTGCACTCGCCGTCTCCAGTCACCGCCTGCGCCGTAGGTCCAGGCCACCGCATCCGGCAGCCACAATCCGGGTTCTTCGTGCGGACGTAGATGCGCGTAGCTCAAGTTCTCCGAACTCTTCCTGAGCGTTTCGGCGATGCAGCTAATGCCAGCGTCGCTGGCCGGGAAGGCAGAGTCCGCGCAGCAGCCGTCGCACCTCGTCCAAACTCGAGGTGTCCACGGTTGCGGCACACAGGATGTACCGCTCCCGGCGCGTTGACTCGTCGACGAAGGCATGGGTGGTCACCCAGTGGATCGTATTGGTGTTCGATCGAGCACGCATTGTGATCGCTTTATTTGGTGATACCCATCTCTCGGTCTGGTTGGGAGGTTCGAGGGACGGGTATTACTCGAATAGGTGTTCGAAAGGGGTGTGGTGTGAAGGGTGACCGGGTTGAGGTCGTTATCGATGCCGGAGGGGCGACCCGCACCTATGAGGTGGCGGCGACGCGTGCCGGGCGGCGGGTCGAGGTGGTCACGCGGCGAGGCGTGGTCGAGGTCGTCGAGGTCACTCGGAATGGAACTCCCGTACGGACCGCCCGGTTCATGGCGAGCCGCATCCTCGCGCTGGTGGAGCACCCGGTGAACGACCGCGGAGAGTCGCGGGCCGAGGCCGACGAGGAGTAGGACCGGGCCGCCGTGACGGGCCTTCGGGTGGGGAAGGCGCCGTACGGCGGACGGGATGGAACGGTCCTATCGGGCCGGGCGCACCTGGATCATGCCGTTGTCGCCCATCCGCGTCTCGAAGGCGGGCTGCCGGCCGGTGGCGGGGCCGTGCACGACGGTGCCGTCGCCGACCCGGAACGTGCTGCCGTGCCAGGGGCAGACGATGCAGGTCTCCTCGTTGACCTCGATCACGCGGCCCTGATGCAGGGGGCCGTCCAGGTGGGAGCACCGGTCGGCGAGGACGTGCACGTCATCGCCCTCCCGCAGCACGAACAGGCTGATGTAGCCGAGGTTCCGGTGGACCGGCCAGCCGTCCGGCAGCTCGTCGATCGAGCACAGGTCGTGCCAGCCCAGCGGGCCGAGGTGCGTGATGGACTCGGCGTGACTCGGCCCGGCCGACTGCCGGAACGCCAGGTGCCCGCCGAGGTACGCCCCGGCGACCAGCGCGGTCAGACCCGCGAAGGACAACGCCTTGCCCGCACCGGTGAAGCCGCGCCTGCGGGCGAGGAGCGAGACGGTGTAGAGCGTGCTGCCGGCCGCGTTGCTGAGCGCGTGGACCAGGCCGACGCGCTGTTGTTCGCTGTGCAGGGCCGACCAGTCCGCGACCCCGGTCAGGACGGTCGGGACCGACGCCGCCAACCCGGTCGCCAGCAGCACCTCGGCCGCCGTTTCAGTGCCGGGCAGCAGGTCGAGTATGGCGGCCGAGACGAAACAGCCGATCGGGACATCGGTCAATGGCGGGTGGGCCGGGTGGCCCAACGGAACTCCGTGCAGCAGATCCTTGACGGGGCCTGGGGGCAGCAACCGCCGTACGACCTTGGTGATCGACCGCGCGGCCCCGTCGAGGGCGTCGGCGTGCTCGAGATCTTCGGCGACCTTCAAGGGACGGGGCCGCACCAGCGACCGGGAGATCCTGCTCACCCGTTGGCGGTTCACCGCACCTCCTCGGATGGCTTCGCTTTTCGGACATTAGTCTGCCGTCCTACGTCCCCATCACCGGGGGTCCTACCCGTCTCGATTTCCCCCGGCACATAGGGGTTCGGCTCGAGCGGCAAGTATCGCCTCTTCGGACGGCGGCAATCGGCGCGTACGGAGTTACCGTGGACTCAGGGCCGTGCGTCACTGAAGGAGTCCCCGATGCCGGCGTGGGTGGTCTGGCTGGTCGTGGCCGCAGTTCTCGGAATCGCCGAGGTGACCACGCTGACGTTCGCGCTCGGGCTGATGGCGGTCGGCGCGCTCGTCGCCGCCGTGACCGCGTCGGTCGGCGTTCCCCTGCTGGTTCAGGTGATCGTGTTCGGCGCGACCTCCGTCGCCGGGCTGGCCGCCGTACGCCCGATCGCCCTGCGTCACGTCCGGCAGCCACCGTTGCTGCGGAGCGGTACCGCGGCGCTCGTGGGACGTGAGGCGCTGGCCATCACCGAGGTCTCCCGCTACTCGGGCCGGGTGCGCATCGGCGGCGAGGAGTGGAGCGCGCGCCCGTACGACCCCGGAGTCGTGATTCCAGAGGGGGCGGCCGTGGACGTCCTCGCCATCGAAGGCGTCACCGCCCTCGTACATCCTCGGGAGGACTCATGGCCGACCTCGCCGTAGCAGGCATCGTCGCGCTGGTCATCGCGCTGCTCCTGGTGGCGACCGTGGTGATGCGGACCGTGTGGATCGTGCCCCAGGCCCGCGCGCGGAACGTCGAACGTTTCGGTCGCTACCGCAAGACCCTCCAACCGGGCCTGAACTTCATCGTGCCGTTCGCGGACCGGGTGAAGCCGCTGATCGACCTGCGCGAGCAGGTCGTGGCGTTCCAGGGGCAGCCGGTCATCACCGAGGACAACGTCGTCGTGCACATCGACACGGTGCTGTTCTTCCAGGTCACCGATCCGCGGGCGGCGGACTACGAGATCGTCGACTACATCAAGGCGATCGAGCAGCTCACCGCCACCCAGCTGCGCAACGTGATCGGCACGCTCGACCTGGAGGCCACTCTCTCCTCCCGCGACCGGATCAACACCGCGCTGCGCGGCGTGCTGGACGACGCGTCCGGCAAGTGGGGCATCCGGGTGACCCGCGTGGAGATCAAGGCGATCGAACCGCCGCAGTCCATCAAGGACGCGATGGAGAAGCAGATGCGGGCCGAGCGCGAGAAGCGGGCCACCATCCTGCAGGCCGAAGGCGTACGGCAGTCCCGGATCCTGACCGCCGAAGGGGAGAAACAGGGGGCGATCCTGCAGGCGGAGGGCGCGCGGCAGGCCGCGATCCTCAAGGCCGAGGGCGAGGCGAAGGCCATCGAGCAGGTCTTCACCTCGATCCACCGGAACGACCCCGATCCGAAGCTGCTCGCCTACCAGTACCTCCAGACGCTGCCGAAGATCGCGGCAGGGGAGGGCAACTCCTTCTGGGTCATCCCCGGCGAGGTCACCGCCGCGCTGCGGGCGGTCAGCGCGGCGTTCGGCGGGCAGGCCGAGCAGCCGAAGGCTGCCGGCAAGGGCCGTCCGGCGCCGCGCGAGGAGGAACGGAACGCGCGCGTGCCGGAGCCGCGACCGGGGGCCATCGACGGCCCGGAGGAGCAGGCCGCCCTGCGGGAGCACACGCCGCCCTTCGAACTCGCCCCGGGCCGGGTGGACGCCGCCACCGAGTGACCACGCCGGCCGGGTGGCGGGCGCGCGAGACGCCGTAAAGAAGCCGTAAACCCCCTCCCGCATGGTGAGACCACACCGAGAACGACGGGAGGGGGACATGGTGCGACTGGCCGTCATCATCGCCAGCACCCGCAACGGCCGGTTCGGCCCCACCGTTGCCGAGTGGTTCACCGTACGGGCCCGGCGGCGCGGGGACCTCGAGGTCGACCTGGTCGATCTGGCCGAGACGCGGCTCCCCTCGACCCTCTGCGACCACGACGAGGCCGTACCTCCGAGGGTCGCGGAGTTCGGTGCGCGCCTGGCCGCCGCGGACGCGTTCGTGGTCGTGACGCCGGAGTACAACCAGAGCTTCCCCGCCCCGCTCAAGACCGCGATCGACTGGCTGTACGAGGAGTGGCACGCCAAGCCCGTCGCCTTCGTCGCGTACGGGCGGGAGTCCGGGGGGCTGTACGCGGTCGCCCAGCTCCGGCAGGTCTTCACCGAACTGCACGCGGTGCCGATCGCGGCGTCGATCACTCTGCCCTGCTACTGGGACCTGTTCGCCGCCGACGGGAGCTGGCCGAAGGCCACCGCCGCCTGCAACGCCGCCGTCACACCCCTGCTCGACCAGCTCGTCTGGTGGGCCCGCGCCCTACGCGACGCCCGCACGGCCCGGCCCTTCACCGTTTGAGAAGAGGAACCGCCACGACCGCGGTCACCGCCGCCCGGCGGTACGTCACCTGGGGGTTCGCGGCCGCTCAGTCCGCCAGTGCCTGCGCGAACGCGTCGTGGACATCTTCGGTGAACAGTACGAAGCGCACCTCCTTCACCCCGCTCGGCGTCGCCCGTACGGTGCCGACCGCGATCCGCGCGGCGTCGTCCAGCGGCCAGCCGTAGATGCCGGCGGACACGGCCGGGAAGGCGACCGTCGCGGCGCCCAGCTCGTCGGCGACCCGCAGCGACTCTCGATAGCAGGAGGCCAGCAGCTCGGAGCGGTCCTCGGACCGGGAGTACACCGGGCCGACCGTGTGGATCACCCAGCGTGCGGGCAGTCGTCCCGCGGTCGTCGCCACCGCCTGCCCGGTCGGGAGTCCTTTGCCGTACTGAGACGCACGCAATTCCCGGCACGCGGTCAGGATCTCGGGGCCGCCCCGCCGATGGATGGCGCCGTCCACCCCGCCCCCGCCGAGGAGCGAGGAGTTCGCCGCGTTGACGACCGCGTCGACCTTCTGCTCGGTGATGTCGCCTTGGATCAGCGTGATGCGCGTCATGTGGTTCCTTTCGAAACTACGCTCGATACCGTCATTCTTATTTGCGGCAATATTACGTTCTTCTGGTGGACTGTCCGGCTTACCGGGAGATACTGGCTTCATGACGCCCTGAAGTCTGATGATAAAAGGGTGGTTTCGTCAATATTAATGTATCGTCCAGGTAAGAAGGTGACCTGACGTGCTGAAAACGGCAATAGCCGCAGGCGGTCTGGTGGCCACGACCATGGCGGCCTCGCTGATCGGAGCCGCGCCGGCGTTCGCGCAAGACGACCCGGCTACCGGCGTTTACTATCCCGGAACGGCATATATTCCGACCACCTACATCCCGATCAAGTCGCCGGTGCTGGTGCCGGAACGAGTACCGAGCCTGCAGGAGAAGTTGCGGTCCCAGGAGATCCAGACCGCTCTGGAGCACCAGATCACGCTCGAGCAGATGAAGTCTCAAGAGCGTCAGACCGCTCTGGAGCATGAAAAAACGATCGAGCAGATGAAGTCTCAGGAGCGCCAAACTGCTCTGGACCGCGAAAAGCTGGCGGAGCAGCTGAGACTGCAGGAGATCCAGACGAGTCTGGAGAATAAGAAACTGGTCGAGCAGTCGAAATCCTCGGGGCAGCAGACCACTTCTCACCAGAGCGCCGTTGAGCGGCAGAGCACTGTCGGTCAGGGCTCTGAGGAAGCAGCGGAGTGATCGACCGTGGCATTCCGATAGCGCCATGGCGCCGGCCGGGAGTCGGTCGGCGGAAAAGCCTCAGGCCACCGGCCGGCCCGGTGGCCTGAGGCGCGCGCTGACGGACGGGCGTCCGCCGGAACGGGCGGGTTCGCGGCGGCGGTTCGGAGCCTACGTGCAGGTGTTCCCGGGAGTCCGGCCGGCGAAGCGGTCCGTGAGGAAGGACAGCACGTCGTTCTGCCGGACGACCATCTCGACCGCGTGTTCCCCGAGGAGGTCGCGGACGACCTGAACGGTGGCGCCCTTGGCGCACCACGCCCGGGTCAGGGCGTCGTCCTGAGCGACGGGAACGATCTCGTCGGTGTCGGCGTGGTAGTCGTAGATCGGCGTCGTCGGCGCCGCCGCGCCCATGGTGTTCTTCTTGAGCATCGCGGCCACGGAGGGGACCGACAGCGGGTCGGGCACGGTGGTGTAGTCCGCGAGCCTCTTGAACGTGAAGCCGGTGAGCAGGTCGGTGAGGCACTTGCCGCGCGCCTTCTGCAGCGCCTCCTTGCCCTCGGCGTTGGTCAGGTCGTCGATGCCGGCCTCGGGGTACTCCGCGGCCAGACTGACGGTCGCGGCGGCCTCGAAGCCGGAGAAGATCCCGCCGTCCAGCGACCGCGCCACCGCGGCCGGGTCGGCCGGGACACCGCCCATGGCCGCGCCGACGAGTGTGACGTCCGGAGCGTACGAGGGCTGCAGTTCGGCGGCCCAGCCGGTCGCCTGGGCACCGCCGGAGTAGCCGTTCAGGGCCCAGGGGTTGGTCGTGCCGACCCCACCGGCGCCGAGGTTCCGTACGGCCCGGATCCCGTCGAGGACCGCGTGCCCGGCCTGCGGGCCGCCCATGAACACCGACTTCGGGCCCTCGAAGTCGGGCATCGCGACCGCCCAGCCCTTGGCCAGCACGGCGGCCGGGTAGATCGCGGACGAGGCCGCGTACCCCTGGCCCGAGGAGACTCCGTACGACGGCGCGCACTGCGTACCGGTGGAGTCCTCGGCCGCCTGCACCGAGACGATGGGACGCGGGCCGCCGCCCGTCCACGCCTTCTTCGGGACGAGCAGCGTCGTGACCGCCAGCTCGGGCTGACCGTGCGAGTCGTCGGTGCGGTAGGAGATCTGCCACGCGTCGGTCGTGGTGGCCAGGTCGCCCACCTTCGGAGTGATCTTCCGGTCGGCGACGACCTGACCCGGCTGGTACGAGCCGATGTCGGCGGGCGCGCTGTAGAAGGGGTCCTGGTCCGGCGGGACCGAACCGGCCGGCGGCGGATCGGCGGCCGACGCGGCACCGGCGGCCAGAGTCAGGGCGGCGGCGGCGATCGGCAGTGCGCGGAAGGTTCGGGCGACGAGCCGAGGGCGGGGGGCGGCCGTGGTCATCGATCACTCCAGCGGGAGGCGGGCACCGTACGTCATCGATGCGGGGCCTGGACTATCTCCCGTACGCCGCCGGGGTGATAGGCGAGCACCATCAATCGGCGGCCCGCGATTTGCGACCGATGTGATAAACGGTCACTTACTCGGGCGCCGTAGGGTCGAAATGGTGGCGGAAGGACGCATCACTCGGGGGCGGGCGCGACCGGTGCGCCGCCGGCGAGTGCCGCCTGCCGGATCTGTTCTGCGATCCGGTCGGCCCGGCCTTCCCGGTTCAGCCAGAGGGCGAGGTTCGACTTCTGGACCGCCCATCCGGTGCAGGCGGGCCGGCCGTCCACGACGATGACCAGGCCGCCGGAGCTCGGCACGACGGCCTGGATCGTCCGCAGCTCGACGCGTTCGGTCCGGTACTTGTTGCGGAGCACGAGTTCGGTCGACGTGAGGCCGATCGACGGCCGGAGGAAGGCGCACCAGAGCCACACGACGAAGCAGGGCAGGACGAGGAGCGCACCGACGAATCCCAATTCCCGCTCCTCGACCAGCGCCGCCACGAATCCGATCTCCAGCAGGATCCCGACGAGCATCACCAGCGCCGCTAACGTCCGTGCGGCGACCCCCATCCGCCAGGTGATCCGAGGCGTTTCCACGGCTTGATCCTGCCACCGGTTCCACCGCCGGGCCAGGTGCGGATTCCCTGTCCAGGTGAACACTTGGACTCGGACCACCGTCCTAAAGATCATGGTGGTTCGCGCGGTCGTCTTTGATATCGGGGGTGTCCTGGAGATCACCCCGAAGATGGACTTCGATCAGCGATGGGAGAAGCGACTCGGGTTCGCTCCCGGTGAGATCGGTGGGCGGATGGCCGATGTCTGGGCGGCAGGGGCGGTCGGCACGATCACCGAAGATGACGTGCACCGGGCGGTCAGGGAGCGGCTCGGGCTCTCCGAACAGCAGGTCGATGAGCTCATGGCGGACATGTGGAAGCAGTACCTCGGCGTCGCCAACACCGACCTGATCGAGTACGCACGTGCGCTGCGTTCACGGTGTCGGACGGGGATACTGAGTAACAGCTTCGTCGGCGCCCGGGAGCGTGAACAGGCCACCTACGGATTCGAAGATCTGGTGGACGAGATCGTGTATTCGCACGAAGTCGGCATGTGCAAGCCCGATCCGTGGATCTATGAACTCACCTGCGCACGTCTCGGTGTCTCACCCGAGGAGATGGTGTTCCTCGACGATGTCGAGGTCGCCGTCGACGCGGCGAGCCGGGCCGGCATCCACGCGGTGCTGTATCGGGACAACGACCAGGCGATCGGCGAGATCGAGGCGCTACTGGCAACGGATTGATCAGGCGGTGAGCGCTCGACCGGGGGCAAGAGCCGACCGCCACCTATCCGCGATCGCGACTTCCGCGCACTCGCCGGTCTGGCTGCTCTGCTCCATGACGATAGGTGCCACTTCTACGCAGGTCGCCTGCCCTCCGCCGCTGCGGGTGCTCTTACGCCACGGGAGATGCGACAAGTCCATCGGAGGGAGAGGCATGAGAATCCGTCACTCCTTGGCAATGGCGGCGATCAGGTCCACCGAATCCTCTATGGACAACGCCGCGGCCTTCAACTTCTCAAAGTCCAGCTTAAAGCGTTGCACGCTGTCCACGCTTTCCACATAGGTAGCCCCCGCTTTGGTCTCGACGTAGGCGACATCGGATGCGATGCAGTCGGGAAAGCCAAGGACGATGAACGGGCCGTCAAGGCCGGCGTGGGTGCCGACGTGGAAGGGGATCACCCGGACGGTCACATTCGGCCGCTCCCCGACATCCAGCAACGCGTGCAACTGCGATCGCATGACCTTGGTGCCGCCGATCGGACGCCGAAGGACGGCCTCGTCCATGACTACCGTGAGGTCCGGCGCAGGCGGCTCGGCTCTGCCGAGCAGAGCCTTGCGGGTGATCCGCGCCATGACGCGCCGTTGGACACTGGCTTCGTCACCGTGCTCCCAGGTGCGGATGACCTCCCTGGCATATTCGTCGGTCTGCAGGAGTCCCGGAACCAACTGAGGACTCCATTCGTCGATCCGAGCCGCGTCGTCTTCGAGAGCTACATACGATGGCTTCTTGAATAGATCCTTGTAGTCTTCCCACCAGCCTCTTCGCCAGGCGTTTCTCGCCAGTTCGATGAGTGCGGCACGCGTTGCGCTGTCGACTCCATACAGGTCGAGGAGTGCGGTGACGCCGTTAATGGTCGGTTTGGTCTTGGCCTGCTCGATACGGGAGACCTTGTAGCGGCTCCAATCGTCTCCGAGTCTGGCGGCGGCCTCTTCCGTGGTCAAGCCGGCGTGATCACGTAGGCGACGCAGTTCGCTCGCAAGTTTCCGACCTCGGACGGTCGGACTATGGGGCTCGGGCATGACCCCAGTCTCACGATGCCACGCTAAGTGATCAATTAATGACCGAATGTGGCCATCGATGCGTCAATACGGCCTCGTGCGTTGTGATCATGCACAGTGCACTTCGACCATGTCTGCAGGCGTCATAACCCAGCGTGACTGAGTTGACATGTTCAGTCGAACACGGAGGGCATGGTGATCACCCGATGAACCGAGAGCCGCCATCATCCGCTGGTGGCGAACCGTCTGGAATCGGGATCCGACGGGATGGAGTTTCGTGGATCGCGCTGCGGGTGCACGCCACTTCTGTGGCGATCGCACGCCGCTTCACGGCGGATGTCGTCTCCGACGGCATCCGAAGCCCCGAGCATGCGTACAACGTCGCGGTCGTCGTCTCGGAGCTGGTCACCAATGGCCTTCGCGCCGCTGCCGATCTGGTGGCCGAGGGGCTGGCCGACCAGTGGCGGCATCACGATCGGCCTGTCCGTCTTGGCGTCGAGGTGACGCGGCGGTGGACGCAGGTGTCCGTCGTCGACCCTGACCCACGACCTCTGCGTCCGGTTGATCCGGACAACAGTCTGGCCGAGGGCGGACGGGGGCTTCACATCGTCGACGTGCTGTCGGCGTCGTGCTGGGTGGTCTACGGCCGCGAAGGCAAGACCATCCATGCTGTGCTGGCCGCGCCCGGTGTGGAACTGACACCGGCTGAGCGTGCGGCGCTTCAGCGACCCCGCTGAATCGCCGCGCACCGGCCCGAGATCTCCCGCCTGGTCATGGGGGATATGCGCGGTCGGTCAGGTGCGGTTCCGCACCTGCTCCCGACGGCAGTCGGGGCAGTGGCCCCAGAACGTGACGTCGGCCTCGTCGACGAGGTAACCCGCGTCGTGGGCGGGCTCGAGGCACGGTGCGTCGCCGACGACGCAGTCGACGTCCGTGACGCGGCCGCAGTCGCGGCAGACGAGGTGGTGGTGGTTGTCGCCGACCCGTCCCTCGAACCGCGCCGGGCTGCCGGCCGGCTCGATCCGCCGTACGAGGCCGGCGCCGGTGAGGGCGTGCAGTGCCTCGTACACCGCCTGCACGGACACCCGGCCGAGCCGCTCGCGTACACGCGCGGTGACCGTGTCGACGTCGAGGTGGTCACCGGAGCGCACGGTGTCGAGGATCGCCACCCGGGCGGCGGTCACGCGGAACCCGGCCGCGCGCAGTTCGGCGGCCGGATCGTGGAGGGGCGCACGGCCCTTCGCGTCGTCCACGCTGTCCCCCCTGGGTGGAATCGTTCAGGACAATGATAGGTCGGAGTTGGGCCGGACCCACGGCGTCCCAAACATTGATCTACCTCGGGGAACGTTTCAGAGCGCGGTGATGAGCCGCCGGATCTCGTCCTCGGTGGTGTAGTAGTGCACCGACGCCCGCACTCGCGGCTCCGGCCGCGCGCCCTCGTCGTACCGGTAGGTCTGCTGGGACACCCGCACGTGGATCCGCCGTTCGGCGAGCGACGCGACGATCTCGGCGGGCTCCCGGTCCCGGTGCGTGAACGTCACGATGCCCGACCGGTGCAGCCCCCGGTCCCGTACGGTGACGTCCGGGAGCTCCGCGAGGGCCGTGCGCAGCAGCGCGCCGAGCTCCAGCACGCGCTTCTCGATGACCTCCAGCCCGATCGCCATCGCGTACTCCGCGGCGGCGCCCAGGCCGAGCTGCCCGGCGACGGACCTCTCCCACGACTCGAACCGGCGGGCGTCGCCCCGCAGCTCGTACGAGTCCGGTCCCGTCCAGTCCGCGGCCCGCAGGTCGAGGAACGGCGGGTCGAGGAGGCCGAGCGCCGACCGCCGTACGTAGAGGAAGCCGGTGCCGCGCGGTCCGCGCAGGAACTTGCGGCCCGTGGCCGACAGCAGGTCGCAGCCGATCTCACCGACGTCCACCGCGAGCTGGCCGACGGACTGGCAGGCGTCGAGCAGGTAGAGCGCGCCGGCCGCCCGGGCCAGGCGGCCGACCTCGGCGACCGGGTTGATCAGGCCGTCGTGGGTGGGGACATGGTTGATCGCCACGAGCCGTACGTCGTCGTCGAGCGCGGCCTTGAGGGCGTCGAGTGAGATCTGGCCGTACTCGTCGTCCGGGACGACCTCGACCTTCACGCCCTGCCGGCGGGCCGCGTGGAGGAAGGCGATCGTGTTGCTGGAGTACTCGCCGGCGCTGGTGAGGACGCGGTCGCCGGGCCGGAACGGGATGCCGTAGAACGCCATGTCCCAGGCGCGCGTGGCGCTCTCCGCGTAGGCGATCTCGTCGGGGCGTGCGCCGATGAGGCGGGCGAGGGAGTCGTACGTTCCGGTGAGCCGGGCCTCGGCGGCGTCGGCCGCCTCGTACCCGCCGATGTGCGCCTCGAGGTCGAGGTGGTCGCGCATCGTCTCGAGTACGACCCGTGGTGGCAGCGCCGATCCGGCGGCGTTCAGGTGCACGCCCTCCCGGCAGCCGGGGGTCTCGGCGCGGATGCCCGCGATGTCGAGCAAGATCACTCCATTTTTCCGAAATGCGGGAAAGATGCCATCCTGTGATCCTTTCCCAGAGATGGTGGGCGTGATGCGGCGAACGATGCTGATGGCCGCGCTGGCCGGTGTCGCGGCCGCGGCGGCGGCCTGTGGCGGTGGCGGTGGTGCGGCGAAGAGCCCGCGCGGCTCCACGCCATCCAGTCGAGCGCCGGGCGACGCGAAGGACGGGCCGATCACGGTGGCGTTCGCCGGGGACGTCCACTTCAACGGGCGGCTCCGCGCGCGCCTGGCCGACCCCGCCACCGCGCTCGGCCCGACCATCCCCGAGCTGACGCGCGCCGACCTCGCCATGGTCAACCTGGAGACGGCCATCACCACGCGTGGGACGAAGGCGCCGAAGCAGTTCACGTTCCGGGCGCCGCCGAGCGCGTTCGACGCGCTGCGGGCCGCCGGCGTCGACGTGGTGACCATGGCCAACAACCACGCCATGGACTACGGCCCGGTCGGCCTGCGCGACTCGCTCGCGGCCATCAAGAAGTCGAGCTTCCCCACCGTCGGCATCGGCGCGAACGCCGCCCAGGCCTTCCGGCCGTACTACGTGACGGTCAAGGGCGACCGCCTCGCGATCCTCGGCGCCACCCAGGTCCTGGACGACAACCTGATCAGCGCCTGGACGGCGACCGCGAAGAAGGGCGGCCTCGCCTCGGCCAAGGACGTCCCGCGCCTCGTCAACGAGGTACGCGCGGCGCGCCGCAACGCCGACACCGTCATCGTGTACCTGCACTGGGGGCAGGAGAAGAACCCCTGCCCGCTGCCCCGCCAGAAGACGCTGGCCCGCGCCCTCGTCCGGGCCGGCGCGGACGTGGTCGTCGGCGGGCACGCCCACATCCCCCTCGGCGGCGGGTACATGAAGGGCCGGTACGTCGACTACGGCCTCGGCAACTTCTTCTTCACCGCCCCGGACCGCAACGACCCCGACTCCGGCATCCTCGAGATCACCCTGCGGAAGCGGAAGGTGCTGGGGGCCGCGTGGAAGCCGGCCTACATCACCAAGGGCGTGCCACGGCTGCTCGACGGCGCGGCGGCGACCCGGGCGCACGCCAAGTGGGAGCGGCTGCGCCGCTGCACCGGTCTCACCGCCGGGCCCTGATCAGGACGAGCCCGCGATCAGGTCGCGGTACCAGCCGTACGACGCGCGCGGCGTGCGCCGCTGGGTGGCGTAGTCGACGTGCACGAGTCCGAAACGCGGCGCGTAACCCTCGGCCCATTCGAAGTTGTCGAGCAGCGACCAGACGAAGTAGCCGCGCACGTCGATGCCGTCGTGCATCGCCGCCTGTACGGCGCCGACGTGCGCGTTCAGGAAGCCGATGCGGGCGTCGTCGTCCAGTGACTCGTCGTAGGAGCAGCCGCTCTCGGTGATGTACACCGGCGGGAGCGCGGTGCCGTACCGGTCCCGCAGGTCGACCAGGAGCCGATGCAGCCCGTCCGGGACGACCGGCCAGCCCATCCCCGTCGTGGGGAAGCCGGTCAGGTCGCGCATCGCGAAGGGCAGGGCGTCGTCGGCCGGGGCGGCGATCCCGGTCGGGTGGTAGTAGTTCACGCCGAGCGCGTCGATCGGCGCGCCGATCACCTCCAGGTCGCCGTCCTGGACGTGGGACATGTCCAGGCCGAGGTCGGGGTAGCGACCGAGCAGGATCGGGTCGGCGAACTGCCAGTTCAGCAGGTCGTCGAAGGCGGCGGCCGCCTCGGCGTCCTCGGCGGTGTCGTCGACCGGCCACGCCGGGGTGTAGTGGTTGGCGATCCCGACCCGCTCCGCACCGGCGTCGCGCAGGGCGGCGACGGCGAGGCCGTGGCCGAGGAGCTGATGGTGGGCGGTGGGCAGCGCGTCGAGCATGAGCGCCTGGCCCGGCGCGTAGATCCCGAAGGCGTAGCCGTACGCCATCACGACCATCGGCTCGTTGAGGGTGATCCATAGGTCGACGCGGTCGGCCAGCCGTTCGGCGACGAGCGCGGCGTACTCGGCGAAGCGGTGGGCGGTGTCGCGGTTCATCCAGCCGCCGGCGTCCTCCAGCGGCTGGGGGAGGTCCCAGTGGTACAGCGTCGGCACGGCCGCGATCCCGCGTTCGGCGAGGCCGTCGACGAGGCGGTCGTAGAAGTCCAGGCCCTTGGGGTTGGCCGCGCCGCTGCCGGTGGGCTGGACGCGGGGCCAGGCGATGGAGAAGCGGTACGCGCGGGCGCCGAGGCCGGCGATCAGGTCGAGGTCCTCGGCCCACCGGTGGTAGTGGTCGCAGGCGACGTCGGCGGTGTGCCCGTCCCGTACGCGGCCGGGCTCCCGGCAGAACGTGTCCCACGTGGACGGCCCTCGGCCGTCCTCCTCCGTGGCGCCCTCGATCTGGAACGCCGCGGTCGCGACGCCCCATTGAAAGTCCGTGGGGAACACGGCCCACCTCCCCGCAAACGTGAACGGACCTCGGATATTACGCGCCGGTATCTCCGTCGGAAAAGGCATGATTGGACGTGTGACGACGGATAGCTCGGCGCTGCGCCGCCGACCTGCGCAACGACGGAGTGCCGAACGCGTCCAGCGCATGCTCGACGCGTGTGCGGAGATCCTCGACGAATCCGGGTACGACGGCCTGTCCACCACCAAGATCGCCCAGCGGGCCGAGGTCGCGATCGGCTCGGTCTACCAGTTCTTCCCGGACAAGAAGGCGATCGCGCAGCAGCTCGCGCTCCGCAACCTGGACATGTTCGGCGACCGGGTGGAGCGTGCGCTCGCCGAGCGGCGCTACGCGCACTGGTACGACGCCGTCGGCACGGTCATCGAGATCTTCGTCGACATGCACCGTACGGTCCTGGGCTTCCGGGTGCTGCGCTTCGGGGACATCGCGGACGTCCACCTGCTCGACGTCGCCGCCGAGAACAACGCCGTCGTCGCGGACCGGCTGAAGACGCTTCTCGTCTCGGCGTTCGACCTGCCGGACGACGGGGACTTCGCCCGCGCGCTGGCCGTCTCCGTCGAGGCGGCGGACGCGGTGCTCAAGCTGGCCTTCCGCAATCAGCCGGACGGCGACCCGGCACTGCTCGCCGAGGTCGAGCGACTCATCCACGGCTACCTGGCCGACCACCTCGGCGGCCGCTGACGACGAGGCCCGCGCCGACGACGAGGCCCGCGCCGACGACGAGGCCCGCGCCGACGACGAGAGCCCGCAATGACGACGAGGCCCGCAATGACGACAAGGGCTCGTGGTGACGACGAGGGTCCGTGATGACGACGAGGGCCCGGCCCCCCTGTATCGGGAGCCGGGCCCTCATCTCATGCGGGGACGTCAGCGGCGGAGGAGCCGCCAGGCGCCGGGCAGCAGCCCGGCCGCGAGCGCGATCTTGATCGCGTCGCCGACCAGGAACGGCCGGACGCCCATCGAGAGGGCCTGGCCCAGGTCGCTGTGGGTCCAGGCCATCAGCCACGGCACCCCGACCGCGTAGATCACGGCGAGGCCGAGGGCCATCGTGCCCACGGTCCGCAGCGGCGACCGGTCGCCGCCACGGGCGGCCAGGGCGCCCACGACCGCGCCCGCCAGCACGAAGCCGAGCACGTAACCGAACGACGCCATCCGCCACCCGGACGCGCCGTCGGCGAACCACGGCACGCCGACCATTCCGGCGAGCGCGTACAGCGCCATGGACAGGGCGCCACGGCGGAACCCGAGCGCCGCGCCCGACAGCAGGACCGCGAACGTCTGGCCGGTCACCGGCACCGGCGTTCCCGGGATGGGCACGCTGACCTGCGCGGCCAGTCCGACGAAGACCGCCGCGCCGACGACCAGCGCGACGTCGCGGACCAGCCGGCCCGGCACCAGGTCGCCGAGGACGGCCGGACGGCTCGCCACAGCCTGCGAGTTGGACACGTAGAACCTCCCTTTCGAGGGTTATCGCGCTCATTGTCCCTTCCAGGACCGGCGATGAGCGCGCGGCGGCCCCGCCAAAAGATGGCCCCTCGGCTTTGTAACCGGTCCCCCTCGGGAGCGGCTCGAGGTCTCACTCCCGGCGGGCGCCCCCGTCTTGAGGTTTCACTCCCCGGCGGGCGCGCCTGTTTCGAGCAGCCGGCCCTCCGTCAGCCGCAGCCAGCGGCTCACCCCGATCTCGGCGAGGAACCGTTCGTCGTGGCTGACCACGACGAAGGCGCCTTCGTAGGCGTTGAGGGCGCTCTCCAACTGGCCGACGCTCAACAGGTCGAGGTTGTTGGTCGGCTCGTCCAGCAGCAGGAGCTGGGGCGCGGGTTCGGCGAACAGGACACAGGCGAGCGTCGCGCGCAGCCGTTCGCCGCCGGACAGCACCCCGACCGGAAGGTGGACGCGCGATCCCCGGAACAAGAAGCGGGCGAGAAGGTTCATCCGCTGCGACTCCGGCATCCCGGGCGCATACGCCGCGAGGTTCTGCGCCACGGTGCGGTCCGGATCGAGCAGGTCGAGCCGCTGGGACAGGTACGCGACCCGGCCGTCGGCCCGCCTGGTCTCGCCGCCGTCCGGATCCAGCTCGCCGTTGACCAGGCGCAGCAGGGTGGACTTGCCGCCGCCGTTCGGCCCGGTGAGCGCGATCCGCTCCGGCCCCCGGATGACGAGGTCGACGCCCTCGCCGGCGAAGATCGCCCGCTCCCCGTGGCGGACCTGCATCCGCTCGCCCAGGAAGACGGTACGGCCGGCCGGGACGTTCGTCTCGGGCAGTTCCAGCGTGATCCGCTGATCGTCGCGCAGCGCGCGGCTCGCCTCGTCCAGCCGCGCCTTGGCCCCGGCCACCCGCGTGGCGTGCGTCTCGTCCGCCTTGCCCGCCGACTCCTGGGCACGCCGTTTCCGCGCCCCCGCGAGGATCTTGGGCAGGCCGGCGTTCTGGATGTTCCGCGCGGCGTTGCTCGCCCGGCGTTCGGCCCGCTCCCGGGCCTGCTGCATCTCCCGCTTCTCCCGCTTGACCTCCTGTTCGGCGGCGCGGATGTTCTTCTCGGCGACCTCCCGCTCGGCGCGTACGGCCGCCTCGTAGGCGGTGAAGTTCCCGCCGTGGAAGCGGACCTCGCCACGGTCGAGTTCGGCGATGCGGTCCATGCGGTCGAGCAGCTCCCGGTCGTGGCTGACCAGCAGCAGGCAGCCCTTCCAGTCCTCGAGGACCGCATAAAGCCTGCGGCGCGCGTCCAGGTCGAGGTTGTTGGTCGGTTCGTCGAGCAGCAGCACGTCGGGCCGCCGCAGCAGTTGGGCCGCGAGGCCGAGCGACACGATCTGGCCGCCGCTGAGCGTACGCAGGCACCGGGCCAGGTCGACGTCCCCGAGGCCGAGCCGGTCGAGCTGCGCCTGCGTGCGGTCCTCGATGTCCCAGTCGTCGCCGACCGTGGCGAAGTTCTCCTCGCTGGCGTCGCCGGCCTCGATGGCGTCGATCGCGCGGATCACCGAGGCGACCCCGAGCACCTCCGCCACGGTCAGGTCACCGGTGAGGGGCAGCGTCTGCGGGAGGTAGCCGAGCACGCCCTCGACGGACACGGTGCCGCCGCCGGGCCGGTACTCACCGGCGATCAGCTTGAGCAGGGTGCTCTTCCCGGCGCCGTTCGGCGCGACGAGGCCCGTACGGCCGCCGCCCACGGAGAAGGACAGGTCCTGGAAGACGGGGGTGTCGTCGGGCCAGGAGAAGGACAGGTTCGAGCAGACGATGAAAGCGTCGGACATGAGAGAGCCCTCGGGTCGAACGCGGGGCACAACGGCCATCCGCAGGGAGCAGGGAAGGGTGAAACGACCGTTCGGCCACGTCGGCGGCGCTCCTGCGCGCCTGCCGGTGGCCGTCATGTCCGGGTATCAGCCGGAGATGTCGTCGTCACCAACCACGTCTGTCTCCCTGAGATCGGGGCTACTCGCGTTGCACCATACCAGCGAACTCAGCGCCATCGCCGACGGCAAACAATCAGGCGATGGAGTTCCTCTGCCGGTAGCGGGAGCCGATCACCTGGCGGGGTTCCGCCGTCCACGTGGCGGATCGATCGTCACTCGGCACGGTTTCGGGTAGTGCCGGTCCTAAGGGCCGGCATGTCCGCCGTTCGGCGGAGGGGGTACAACGAAAAGGGAGCTTTCATGGGTGCGAACAGCGAAGCCCTGAGAGAGCGGCTTGAGGGCGGCGTCATCTCCGCGGCGTGGTCCGCCGAGACCCGGGCGCGGGCGTTCCTCGACGCGGGCAGGGAGATGCTCGGCTGGTTCACGTGGGTCCCCAGCGGACTGGACTGGGCCTCCGGCAGGGTGAGCACGCAGCTTCCCGGCCATCCGAAGAACGGCTTTCTGACCTGGCTCATCGAGGACGGTCCCGAACCGGGACCGTCGGACACGATGAACTGCTGGGAGGCCGTCATGTACACCGCCTACCGCGCCGGCTTCGTCGACAAGGCGTGGCTGAAGCAGATCCACGTCAACGCGCACGATGCCGCGACGGCCGCCCGCTACGGCCGCAGGTACTACACGAGCCTGCTGGAACAGGTGTGTCCCGGCCCGCGCAGCCGCATCGAGGTGGACCCGAAGACCAGGATCAGCACACCCGGCATTCCGGCGGGATGTGTGATCTTCATGGACGGGGCGAACCACGTGGTGGTCAGCCGTGGAACTCGGGACAGGGGCCACCAGCAGGTCCTCAGCCACTGGGGCTGGAGAATGCAGGAGACGACGCTGGACAAGCTGATCGAGTGGGACGACATCATCCGGGCGATGAAGGCGCTCGACGAGATGCCGGCCGTGCTCCTGGCCCGGAACCCGAACATCCCGGTCTTCCGCCCGCGAGTCATCGAGTTCGGGACGCCACTCTGGATGCTCCGGGACGTCCGCTGAGCCGTCACACCCGCCGACCACCTCGACCAGGCACATCCACGTCGGAACCGACACCCGATTGACGCCGACCGCGCCGAAGACTCCGGCGAACCGGCTGACTTCACCGAAGGTGATCTGATTCCCGGGCTCCTCACGTCGAGGGGCCCGGGAACCTGCGTGACCTAGGACCTTGCCGTCGGTATCGCCGGGCCGAACGCGACGATCCGGACACCTCACCGACCACACCGACGGCAACCTGTCAACAGCGACGGCAACCACAGGCACCGGCGCTGCCGCCTCCGGTCCGAGCCGACGGCGTTTGCCGCCCTGGCGCTGGGGGTGCAGAACGCTCGGTGAACGCAACCCGCTCCGGTTCGTGGAGGGGGTGAACCAGGGCAACTGGGGCGGCTGCGGCCGCGTTCCCCGAGACTTCTGCTCGCGACCTGGCACCAGCCGCGCCACGCCGCTGTCGGTCGGCACCGCCGGAACGGCACCGTCCCTTCCCACGCGCGTCGCAGGCGGGAGGGGGCGGTGCCGCCGGGGAGATGGATCAGTAGGTCGGCTGGACCCAGAGTTCGTACTGGCCGTAGCCGAGCGACTGGCAATAGAAGCCGACCCAGCGGCCCTGCGGGAAGCCGGCGTTGCCGGCGTCCGAGCACGCCTGGACCGAGGGGTAGACGCCACCGGGAACGAAACCCGAGGCGGAGGCCGAGCTCGCGGAGAAGAGGACACCGCCGGCAATGCCCGCGGCAAGGCCCAGCGGCAGCAGGACTTTGCGGATCACGCGCAACCCTTTCTGACGACGACAAGCCGAGCGATGCCTTCCAGGCCATCCACCCCAGGTTGGACGGCCTGGAAGATCATCTAATTCGGCATACGGGCCGGACGGGTGGCCGGTTCACGCCGTCGACGCGGAAGATCTAGAGCCAGCCCTGGCGCTGGGCGGTGCGGACGGCCTCGATGCGGTTGCGGGCGCCGGTCTTGTGGATCGCCGCGGACAGGTAGTTGCGGACCGTTCCCTCCGACAGGTGCAGCTTCCGTGCCACGTCGCCGATGGTCGAGCCGTCGGCGGCCGCGGCCAGCGCCTCCCGCTCGCGGGGGGACAGCGGGTTCGGGCCCGCGCTGAGCGCGGCGGCGGCGAGCGCCGGGTCGATGACGCGTTCGCCGGCCAGCACGCGCCGGATCGCGGCCGCCAGCTCGCGCGCCGGGCTGTCCTTGACCAGGAAGGCCGACGCGCCCGCCTCCATGGCACTGCGCAGGTAGCCCGGACGGCCGAACGTCGTCAGGATGATCACTCGGCAGTCCGGCAGGGCCTTGCGCAGCGCGGCGGCGGTGTCGATTCCGTTGCGGCCGGGCATCTCGATGTCGAGCAGCGCGACGTCGGGACGCGTCCGCGCGGCGACGGCCAGGGCCTCGTCACCGTCGGCGGCCTCGCCGATCACCTCGATGTCGTCCTCGAGGCTCAGCAGGGTGGCGAGCGCGCCACGCACCATGCCCTGATCCTCGGCCAGCAGTACGCGAATCATCCCGTGATCCTTCTCGATACCCGATGACCTTCTCACGCGGTCGGCGCCGGCGCGTCCAGGGGAGCGCGCACGATCAGCCGGAAACCGCCGTTCGGGCCCCGGCCGGACTCGACCGACCCGCCGGCCAGCGCGACCCGTTCGCCGAGCCCCGTCAGGCCGTTGCCGCCGACGCCCGGAGAGCCGCCGTCCGCCGCCGGGCCCGCCCCGTCGTCGCTGATCTGGAGGACGGCGTCCGCGCCGACGCGGGTCACCGAGATGTCGGCGGTACGGGCGCGGGAGTGCCGGACGATGTTGGTGACGCCTTCGCGGACCGCCCAGGCGAACAGGTCGTCGACCCCGTCCGGCAGGGGCGTCCCGGAGGTGCTGATCGCCGGCTCGATCTCGGCGGCGACCAGTACCCCGCGGGCGTTGTCCAGTTCTTCGGCGAGGTCGCGCCGCCGGTAGCCGCTGACCGCCGCGCGGACGTCCGTCAGCGCCTGCCGCGCGACCGTCTCGATGTCCTTCATCTCACCGAGGCTCCTGGCCGGGTCGCGGTCGGCGATGCGCACCGCGACCTCGCTCTTCAAGACGATCAGCGACAGCGTGTGGCCGAGCAGGTCGTGCAGGTCGCGCGCGATCCGCAGCCGCTCCTCGTTCGCGGCGAGCCGGGCGACCTCGCCGCGCGCCTCCTGCAGCTGGGCGATCAGCATCCGGCTGCCCCGGAAGCCCAGCATGATCAGGCCGATGCTCAGCGTCTGGAAGGTCAGCAGGACGCACGTCGCGCTCCCGACGTGCGTCGCCAGGCACAGGGCGGCCGTGAGCACGGTGGCGGCCAGGACGCCGCGCATGGCCCACGCGGGCGGCAGCGTCATCGCGTAGCCGACCCCCAGGTAGATCGGCAGGCCGTCCCACTGGCCGTCGAACACGAGCGGGAAGCCGATCGCCATGGCCGTGACGGTCCCCAGCAGGACCCAGGTGCGACGGGTGGTCTCGCCGCTCCACAGTTTGTTGCCGATGGCCAGGGCGAGGAAGGCCGCGACGAACGCCGCCAGGGCGAGCACTGACAACGCGATGCGTGCGGTCGACCGTTGGTGTTCCAGGAGGCCCGCCAGGGGCCAGAAGAAGAGGTAGACCAGCCCGAACGACATCCACACGAGACGGCGCCAACGAGGCGGTGTGGCCGTCCCGTCGGCGCCCTTCGGGAAGAAGATGTTCATCAAGCGCGTACCGTAGCGCGGCGGTAGGCCGCGATGGCGAGAACGCCCAGGACCAGCGCCCAGCCGGCCAGCACGAGCCCATCGGAGGCGGGCGGGACGTGCCCACCGACGACGCTCCAGCCCAGTCCGGCGAATCGGTTGGAGGGCAGCCAGCGCGCGACGTGACGCAGCGCCGTGGGCAGCGAACTCACCGGCATCCACAGTCCGCCGAGGATGGAGAGCGTGAAGTAGCAGGCCAGCGTCACCGGCTGGGCGGCGTCGGCGCCGACGAGCGAGCCGATCAGGGTGCCGAGCGCGGCGAACGGCAGCGTGCCGAGCCACATCAGGCCGACCATCCCGGCCCATTCACCGGCCGACAGGTGCACGTGCTGCGTCAGCACGCCGGTGAGCCCGACCAGGGTGATCGCCGGCAGCGCGAGGCACATCGACGAGACGATCTTCACGGTGATCAAGGCCCAGGGGCGCAGCGGAGTGACCTGGAGCTGGCGCAGCCAGCCGATCTGCCGCTCGCCGGCCAGTCGCGCCGCGGTGGCGGTCAGCGAGGCGCCGAGGGCGCCGTAGGCGGCCATCGATACGAGCAGGTAGGTCCGGGCGTTCAGGTTGGTACCGGCGACCGAGCCGTTGCCCTTGCCGTAGACGTTCGCCCACAGGAGGTAGAAGGCGACCGGGACGGCCATGGTGAAGAAGATGAAGCGCCGGTCCCGGACCGTGCGCCGGATCTCCAGGCCGAGGTAGCGGAACATCGTGGGGGTCCTTTCCGGGAGCCGAGCAGGGGGTCAGCGGTCGTGGGTCAGGGAGAGGAAGGCGTCCTCGAGATCGGCGCCCTTGACCTCCAGGTCGCTGACCCGAAGGCCCGTGGCGTACAGCGCCTGGACGGTCGCGTCCGGGTCGGTGGTGCGCAGCCAGGCGACCGGCCCGCGCACGTCGATCGCGCTGACGCCCGGTAGCGCGTCCAGGCCGGCCGTGGGCTGGTCGCCGATCGTGAACCGGACGGTGCCGGTCCCGACCGCCGCCTTGATCTCCTGCGGGCTGCCGTCCGCGACGACCCGGCCCCGGGCGATGACGATGACCCGGTCGGCGTTCTCGTCCGCCTCTTCCAGGTAGTGGGTGGCGAACAGGACGGTCCGGCCGGTGGCGGCGTACTCCCGCATGCTCGCCCAGAACGACCGGCGGGACTCGACGTCCATCGCCGCGGTGGGCTCGTCCAGGACCAGGAGCCGGGGCGCGCCGGCGACGGCGATCGCGAAGCGCACCCGCTGCGCCTGTCCGCCGGAGAGCCGGTCGGCCCGGCGCCCGGCGAGGTCGGTCAGGTTCGCCAGCGTGAGGATCTCCTCCAGTGGCATCGGGTCGGGGTACAGGCCGCGGACGAAGGAGACGACCTCGCGGACGGTCAGTCCGGGGACGAGGTCGCCGTCCTGCAGCATCGCGCCGACCCGGCCGCGCTTGACCGCGGCGTCGGGCTCGTCGCCGAAGACGCGGATCTCGCCCGCCGACGGCCGTACGAGACCGAGCAGCATTCCGATGGAGGTGGACTTGCCGGCTCCGTTCGGGCCGAGTAGCGCGACGGTGCTGCCGGCCTCGATCGTGAGGTCCAGCGCCTCGACGGCGCGGACCGATCCGTAGCTCTTGGCGACCCCGGTGAAGGCGATGGCGTTCATGTCAAGAACGTTAGATTCGCGCCGGTCAGCGCCCTAGTGTGCTCGATCCTGGCTTCACGATGACATTTGTCATCGCCGGTTCAGGGCCGGGGCCGTACGAGCCCCTGGTCGTAGGCGAAGATCACCAACTGCACCCGGTCGCGCGCGTGCAGCTTCGTCATGATCCGATGGACGTAGGTCTTCGCGGTGGCCGGGCTGAGGTGCAGCTTGGCGGCGATCTCCTCGTTGGTGAGGCCGTACGCGATCTGCAGCAGGACCTCCCGCTCCCGCTCGCTCAGCACCTCGAGATCCTTGCCGCCCGGCTCCGGCTGCTGCGGCTGCGCGACGAACTCCTTGATCACCCGGCTGGTCAGGCCCCGGCCCAGCAGCGCCTCTCCCGAGGCGACCACCCGGATCGCCTCCAGGAGGTCGTCCGGGTCGGTGTCCTTGAGGAGGAACCCGCCGGCTCCCGCCCGCAGGGCGCCGAAGATGTACTCGTCGTGCTGGAACGTCGTGAGGATCAGGACGTGCACGTTCGGCAGCGTGGGGTCGGACGTGATCCGGCGGGTGGCCTCGATACCGTCCATGCCGGGCATCCGGATGTCCATGAGGGCGACGTCCGGCACGGTGGCGCGGGCCAACTCGACGGCCTGGGTGCCGTTGGCCGCCTCGGCCACGACGTGCATGTCCTCGGTCGAGTCGATCAGCATGCGGAACCCGGCCCGTACGGTCGTCTGGTCGTCGGCCAGCAGGACGCGAATCGTCATGCGGATGCCTCCTTCAGCGGCAGACGCGCGTGCACGCGGAAACCGCCGCCGGGCAGCGCCGTGGTGTCCAGGCGGCCGCCGGTGGCGGTGACGCGTTCGCGCATGCCCTGAATGCCGATTCCGCCGCCCTCGCCGGGCGTGACCGGAGCCCCGTCGTTGACGACGGAGACGTCCAGGTGATCGTTCGAACAGGCGACCGCGACGACGACCTTGGTGACGTCCTTCGCATGCCGGCTGATGTTGGTCAGGCTCTCCTGGACGATCCGGTACACCGTGAAGCCGATGATCGTCGGGATCTGCCGGTCACATGCGTGGCACTTGTACGTCACCGGCAGGCCGCTGAGTTTGGACTGCTCGATGAGCGGCTCGAGGTCCCCGATGCCGTGTTCGGGGTTCTTGAGCGGCGCGGTGCCCTCGCGGAGCAGGTTCAACGTGCTGCGGATCTCCCGCAGGGCCGAGTTGCTGATCCCGCTGATCTGCTTCAGGGAGTCGCGGCCCGTGGACGGGTCCCGGTCGATGATCCGGGAACTCACCGACGACAGCACGTTGATCGACATCAGCGCGTGGCCGACGATGTCGTGCAACTCCCGGGCGATGCGCACGCGTTCCTCCGCGGCCCTGCGCCGCGCCTCCTCCTCGCGTTCCCGCTCGGCGCGTTCGGCCCGCTCCTCGACGTCGCGGACGTACAGCTTCTGGGTCCGCACCCAGGCCCCGGCGAGGACCGCGAACACCACCCAGCCGAGATCCCGGACGTTGTGCAGGGTGTACGAGGGGATGGCACTGACCATCTCGGAGACGAAGAAGCCGATGAGGATCGTGCCGACCGCCGCGGCCAGCGCCATGCCGCGCGAGCAGTAGCGGCCGACCGCGTACAGTGCGATGAAGGCCGCCGGGGTCATCGGGTACGTCCCCCGCAGCAGGAGCGCGAGTATCGCGGTGAACAGCAGGACGCCGGCGAGTGTCACCAGGGGGAGGCGTTTCTTCGCCAGCAGCATGGTCGCGTTGGCCGCGCTCAGCGGTACCTGGATCCTCAGATCCCTGTTTCCGTAAATGAACAGAATCGACACAGCGAAGATCCCGACCGACAGGATGACGTCGGCCGGAGTCACGAATCTCCCGGCCCGCACGGTGGAGCCCCTCACAGCCACATTCCGATCATCGGTCGATACTTGTCTCGGCAACCCCAAAAAACGGCAAAGCCGCAGGTCAACCGGGGGTGTACGCGGAAGTGTCAACCAAGGGTGGACGGAATGCCCTGTCCCTCTCACATAGCGTAGCTACTGCGAGAACACGGACCACCTTAAACGGCCGACGCGTCGTGATGAATTGGGGGATTCAACGGGGGACACGACGCGACGGCCGGATCCGCAGGCCTTGGATCTGTACCCGTCCAGGCTGCGAAGGTGAACGCCCGCGAGCTGTGCTTCTTTGGGGGAAGGGGCCGGTCGCGGGCGTTCACTCATTCCCAGGGCCCGTCGGCCTCCATCCCAGGCTCCGCAGGGCTCGCCGGCCCCTCGTCCCAGGTTCCGCCACGGCCCGCCGGCCCCCGTCGGAGGAGCCCGCCGGCGCTCGTTCCAGGGTCCGTCAGACGCTCGCCAGCACCTCGTACCGGACCGGGATCACTCCGGAGAGGACCCCGCCGATCGCGCGCATCGCCGCCGTGGACAGGTCCAGGCACCGACCCGGGACGAAGGGCCCCCGGTCGTTGATCCGCACGATGACGGACCGGGCGTTGCTCAGGTTGACCACTCGGACCCGCGCTCCCATCGGCAGCGTGCGGTGCGCCGCCGTGAGGGCCTCCGGGTCGTACGGCGCGCCGCTCGCGGTCGCCGTGCCCGCTCCGTAGAACGACGCCTCGCAGCTACCGCGGTCCAGGACCATGGGCCGCGGCGCGCGGCGGGTCCGCTTCCGAACCGCCCGGTGCCGCGCGGGCCGGGACCGGACCGGGCCGCGGCGCAGGGCCCGGCTCACCCGTCCGGGGGCCTGCGGCGGGGCCGCGGGGACGGCCGCCGCGCCGACGTCCGCCCGAGGCGCGGATCGGCCGGACCCGATCAGGGCCGCGATGGTCGCGGCGAGCGTCGCGGCGGCCAGCCCGGCGGCCGCGAGCAGGCCGGTACGGAGGTGTGCGGATCGGCGAGTCTGGCGATGTCGGCCGGAACCACCCACGGAACGTCCTTCGCTAGGGGACAGGACATCGGGCGCCGACCGGAGTTCCGGCCGGCGCCCGGACGGCGCGGGACACCGAGGTCCCACGCGCAAGTCCCCGACGATAGGGGGCGACGGACCGTGACCGCGCGTAACTCGCCGTTTTCGGTGGGTGTTCTACCGCCCTAGGACCTGTCCGGTGGATCTTGTGGCGTTCTATGGCAGGCAGGCAGGCAGGCGGACCGGCCGGAGCCGCACGCATTCCTTGCCGTCACAGATCGACCGATACGTGATCCACCGGACACGTCCTAGTCGGTCGCGGCGCCCTCGGCGATCGCCGCGTGCACCTCGGCGTGGCGTTCGGCCAGCTCCTGTTCGTGCTTGGCCCGGTCCAGGTCCTCGGCGATCTGCTCGTCCTGCTTCATGAGCTGGACGAGGTCGCGCTTGGCGGCGTCGAGCACGCCCATGTCGGCGTACGCCTTCTGCACCTTGTCGCCCCACAGGCCGATGTCGCGGACGCACGGGACGATCCGGCTGAACAGCAGCGACTGGTAGAGCTGGTACACCGAGCCGTTGTCGACGTAGTCCATGCACTCCTTCACCGGCATGCCGAGCGTCTCGAAGATCTCCTTGCCCTTGAAGCGGTCGCGCATCAGGTAGCAGCCCTCGACGACGAACTCCTCGCGCTCGGCCCGCTCCTTCTCGGTGAGCTCGGAGTAGTAGTCCTTCAGCGCGAGTCGGCCGAACGCGACGTGCCGCGCCTCGTCCTGCATGACGTACGCGAGGAGCTGCTTGACCAGCGGGTTGGTCGACATGTCGCGGTAGAGGCCGAAGGACGCCAGGGCCAGGCCCTCGATCAGCACCTGCATGCCGAGGTAGGGCAGGTCCCAGCGGCCGTCGGTGAGCGACTCCTCCAGGAGCCTGGCCAGGTCCTGGTTGATCGGGTAGTACATGCCGAGCTTCTCGTCGACGAACTTCTTGTACAGCTCGACGTGCCGGGCCTCGTCCATGACCTGCGTCGCGGCGTAGAACTTGGAGTCCAGATCGGGCACGGACTCGACGATCCGCGCCGAGACCGTCAGCGCGCCCTGCTCACCGTGCAGGAACTGGCTGAACAGCCACGCGCCCTGGTGCCGGCCGAACTCGTCGCGGGCCTCCTGCGGCATGCGCTCCCAGACGTCGGAGCCGACGAGCGGATTGAACTCCTCGGGGAACCCGGCGACGTTGTCGACGTCGACGGGGACGTCCCAGTCGATGCGCTTCTGGGCGTCCCACTGCTTGTCCTTGCCCTTCTGGTACAGGGCGAGCAGGCGGTCCCGGCCGTCGTCGTACTCCCAGGTGAACCGCGCCGCGCCTGCGGCGGGTACGTCCCAGGTGCCGTCGGGAACGGGGATCGTGTAGCGGTCGCGCATCGTCATCGGGGGAACCTCCCGAGGGACCCGAGGGGGATCGGCTTTACATTTGTTGGTAGCACGTAAAGCAGGCCCCGTGAAGGTCATCGCCCGATATTCACTCCGAATCGGAGGGACGAGCGGCGTAGTAGACGGCGGCCATGTCCTCGTTCCCGTGGCCGAGCTCGACCGTCCGCCGCAGCTGATCGCGTACGGCCTCGGCCAGACGAGGCTCCGCGCCCGCGGCCCGCCCGGCCGACGCGACCAGACCGGCGTCCTTGGCGGCGCCGGCCGCCTTGAAACTCGGCTGGAGCTCTCCGGACAGGATCGCCTTGCCCTTCATCTGCGCGTACTGCGAGTCGAGCGATCCGCCCGCGATCGTCTCGAGGAAGAGCCGCGGATCCAGGCCGAACGCCTCCGCCAGGGCGATCGCCTCGCCGGTGGCCGTGGTCAGCGCGAGCACCCAGCTGTTGAGCACCAGCTTCAGCCGGGACGCCTCGGTGCCCTCGCCCACCCAGACCGTACGGGAGCCGATCGCGTCGAAGACCCGCTCCGCGCGCTCGTCCCGGGGACCGGCGGCCAGGACGATGAGCGCCGCGTCCTCGGCGGGCTTGCGGGTGCCGAGCACCGGGCAGTCGATGAACTTCACCTCGCGCCGGTGGGCCAGGGCCGCGAGACGGTCGGCGGCCTCGGCCCCGACCGTGCTCAGCTGCGCCCAGACCGCGTCCTCCTCCATCGCCGGAAGCACGCCGGCCATGACGTTCTCGACGGCCTCGCCGTCGTGCAGCATCGTGACGACGACGTCCGCGCCGTCGGCGGCCTCGGCGGGCTCGTCGCACACGCGGGCGCCGTCGGCGGCGAGCGGCTCCGCCTTGGCCCGGGTGCGGTTCCACACGCGTACGGCGTGTCCGGCGCCCAGCAGGTTGCGGGCGATCGGCTCGCCCATGATTCCGGTTCCGAGTACGGCGACGGTGAGATTGTCCATGGCGTCTCCTCTACCCGGGCCGTGGCGCGCGATCCGAGTCGGCCCGGCATTTCCGACCACTGCGTTATAGGGGGCTTCAGGGGGAGAGGCGCCGGGCGAGCTGCCCGGCGGTACGCCGCATGATGGGCACGACGTCCTCGATCACCTCGTGGGTGAGGCGGCCGTGCGGCCCGGACACCGAGATGGCGGCCAGGGTGGGCGTGTCCGTCACCGGTACGGCGACGCAGCGCACCCCGATCTCCTGCTCCTGCTCGTCGAGGGCGTAACCGCGCTGCCGGATGCGCACCAGCTCCTCCAGCAGCGCCGCCGGATCGGTGATGGTGTGCGGCGTGTACGCGGGCATGCCGGTACGGGCGATGATCTCCCGGACCACCGGCTCGGGCAACTGCGCCAGCAGGGCCTTGCCCACCCCGGTGCAGTGCGGCAGGACCCGCCGGCCGACCTCGGTGAACATCCGCATCGAGTGCCGCGACGGTACCTGCGCGACGTACACCGCCTCATCGCCCTCCAGCAGCGCCATGTTGGCCGTCTCGCCGACCTCGTCGACCAGTTGCGCGAGCGCCGGGCGGGCCCACGAGCCGAGCAGGCGCTCCGAGGTCTCCCCGAGCCGGATCAACCGCGGACCGAGCGCGTACCGCTTCGACGGCTCCTGCCGGACGTACCCGCGGTTCACCAGCGTCCGCATCAGCCGGTAGATGGTCGGCATCGGCAGCCCGGACACCTCGGCGAGCTCGGTGAGGGCCAGCTGACCGCCCGCGTCGGCCAGATGCTCGAGCAGTTCGAACGCGCGCTCCAGCGAGCGCACGCCCGACGTGGATCGCTCCACCGGCGGTTCCCCTTCGGGGAGCGCGGTCGGCGGGTGAGCGGACGGCACTACCGGCTCCTCGGTCGCCACGCGGACTCCTCTCGACACCTGACGGAAGTGTAGAAAGAACGTTCCGCTTCGCCGAAACGCTCACCGGCCGTGGTTACGCTCCGCGATCGTGCGGTAGTAGTGGGGAGATCGCCTCACGGGCTCCCGGCCCGTCCCCCCGGAGGCCGACAGGCGTTTGTGGGGGTACAGCTGTGAAGGCGGTGTCCAGGACGGTGCTTACCGCCGTCGGTACGGCCGCGCTGACCGTTCCGGTGGTCGCGTGGCAGGTCCCGCTCCCGGAGTCGGCCGTGCCCGCCTCCGCCCTGCTCGGACCCGCGGCGCTGAGTGCGTCGGCGGCGCCGGTGCGGGACGTACGGGTCGACGCCTCCGTCGCGGTCGCCGCGGTGACGCCCGGAATGGTGGAGTACACCGTGCTGGTCAGGCCGATCGGCGGTCCGGCGCTCGGAGTGCGGCTGGTGCTGACGACCGAGGCGCCCGCGAGCTGGGAGCCGCCCGCGCCGTCCTGCGCGGCGAGTGGGTCGACGACCGTGCTCCGCTGCGACCTCGGCGACCTGACCACGGCGCGAACGCTCCGCGTGCGGGTACGGACGGGCGAGTCCTCTCGGGGAGAGCCGCCCGTCACCGCCGAGGTGAGCGCGAGCAATGCCTCGCAACGGTCGGTGA
This sequence comes from Actinoallomurus liliacearum, assembly GCF_039542035.1. Taxonomy (NCBI): domain Bacteria; kingdom Bacillati; phylum Actinomycetota; class Actinomycetes; order Streptosporangiales; family Thermomonosporaceae; genus Actinoallomurus; species Actinoallomurus liliacearum. The sequence continues at coordinate 107,729 of NZ_BAABHJ010000040.1, read as the reverse complement.
CCTTGCTGCGGACCGTCCTGCCGTCCGGCCGTACCCGGCCGGCCCCGGTGGTCTCGTCCAGTGCCGCGCCGGCAGCGAGCCCGTACGCCCTCGGTGCCGGATCGGCCTCCGCGGCCCCGCCGGCCGACGGGACCGCGATCGCGGCGTCTCCCGACGTGTCGCCACGGCAGGCCGCGTCACCCGGCATGGCCGGCGTGATGTCACCGCCGGCACCGGCCAAGGCGGGCACCACACCCGTGCCGCCAGGGAAGCAGGCCGGGCCACCCGGCATGGCGGGCGTGTCGTCACCGCCGACGCCGACCAAGGCGGGCACCACGCCGTCCGTACGGACCCCGGCGACCGCCTCGCCGTCCGCGTCCCCGTGGACCGCGCCTTCCGGATCACCCTCCTCTGGCTTGGCGTCCGGCCCGGGAGCCCCGTCGATCGCCGCATCACCTGGAGCCTCGATGACCGCCGGGTCACCGGCCGGGCCGGGCACCGCCGGGCCGTCCGGCGTTCCGGGCGCTCCCCGGCCGACCGGCACGGGGACACGGAACGCCGTGCCCAAGACGGCGCCAGGGCGGACACCACGTCTCTCCGGCGCGGGGCTTCGACATGGAGCACGTCCCGGGCCCGGTACGCCGGCCGGAGCCCATGGCGCCGAAGGATCCGCGACCGGCCCATCCCCGGCCCGGCCTCCGGCCCCAGGCCAGGCTCGAACCCCGGCTTCCGCCTTGGTCCCCGGTCAGGCTCGGACCCCGGCTTCCGTACCGGTCCCCGGCCGGCCTCAGGGCGAGCCGGCCGCAGGCGGAGCGGCGCGGCCGTCCACCAAGGGCGGTTCGTCCGCCAAGCACGCGCAGCCGCCTACGGCGGGCGGGCCCGTGGTTCCGCCGGCTCGACCGGCCGAACTCGGCGGTCCGATCGGCGCGGCGGGCGCGGGGGCCGGAGTCGGGCCCCAGGGCGGGCCGGCTGCTCCCGCCGCTCCGGTGGCGGGCGCCGGCGGGCGGCCGTCCGCCGGCCCCACGACGCCGGTGCTGCCGAGTGTCGCGCTGACCCCGACGGCGATGGCCCCCCGGTCCGAGGGGACGTCCGAGCTGACGGCCGTCACACCGACCGGTTCGCTCCGGGAGGGGCGGCGGTCCTGGACGGCCGTACTCGGCGTCGCCGTGGTCACGGAGGCGCTCCTGCTGTGGCTCGCCGGTCTGGTGATCGTGCGGCGGGCTCAGATCACGCTGCCGCTCTGGAGACCGAGCCGGGAACGGAGACCGGGAACGGGAGCCGGGCCGGATCCGGCGGGGCCGGTCCGGCCGAAGACGCTGGGACCGACCCGCTGAAGCCATCCTTCCGAAAACCTCATGATCGTATAGGCGTCGCGCGAAAAACGTTCCCTCTTACGGCGATCGTTATTAGTCTTGCTGATCGCCGAATTCGTTCACAGGGGAGCCGCAATGGCTGTGACGGGGATGACGTGTCCGAAGTGTTCCGGCGAGTGGGACGCTCGGGAACGCAATGGGGTGATGATCGAGGAATGCGTCGGCTGTCACGGCGTCTTCCTGGACCGCGGGGAGCTGGATCGACTGATCGACGCCGAGAGCGACTACCTGGCCAATCTCGACGCGGACACCGACGCCGCCGGGTCCTACCACGGTCGGCACCGGCGGGGGATCATGCACCAGATCTTCACGCCGGTGGAATAGCGCTGCTGATGATCGGATGGTTTTCGGCCTCCCATAGATCCCGATAAGGGCCGGGCCTTTTCGCGAGGTGGCGGTGGGTGCCGCGCTGAACGATCCGGCCCCGGTCGAGCACGACGATCTCATCGGCGGCCGCGAGGGGCGCTAGCCGGTGGGTGACGAGCACGACCGTGCGCTGGTCGGTGAGCAGGTCGGCGACGATCCGGTCCGCGGTCACGAGGTCGAGGCCCTCGGTGGGCTCGTCCAGGACGAGCACCGGCGGATCGGCCAGCAGCGCGCGGGCGAGCAGCAGCCGCTGCCGCTGCCCGCCGGAAAGCCGGGTGCCGCCGACCGGGGTGTCCCAGCCCTCGGGCAGCGCCGCGATCCAGTCGAGCAGCCCGGCCCGGCGCGCGGCGTCGGCTGCCTCGGCCTCGGTGGCACCGGGCCGGGCCAGCGTCACGTTGGCCCGGATCGAGGCGTTGAAGACGTGCGTGTCCTGCGTGAGGCCGCGGACGGTCGCCCGTACGTCGCGCGGGTCGTGGGAGCTCAGCGGCGCGTCGCCCAGCAGGACCGCGCCCTCGGAGCGCACCTCACCGGTCAGGACACCGAGCAGGGTGCTCTTGCCCGCGCCGCTCGCTCCGACCACGGCGATCTTCCGCCCGGCCGGGACGCGCAGGTCGACTCCGCCCAGCGCCGGCACGGATCCGTACGCCACCCGGACCCCGCGCAGTTCGATGACCGGAACCGGGACGGAAGCCGAGACCGGGGTCGGGTCGGGGGCGGGGGCCGCGAGCGGGGCCGGGGCGATCACCGGGCGTGGGTGCGGTCGGTCACCGGCCCGCAGCAGGTCGAGCACGCGGCGGGCGGCGGGCCGGACCTCGGACAGCCGCCGGGCGGCGTCGGCGACGGGCAGCACCGCGTCGACCGCGGCCAAGGCGGTCAGCGTCAGTACGGTGACGAGAACACCGTCCGCGCCGTTCCGCCGCGCCGTCCAGAGCACGGCGAGCACGGTCGCGCCCTGAAGGGCCGCGCCGAGCGCCGCGACCACCGCTTCGACCGTCCCGGCCCGCCGCTCCAGCCGGGCCAGCCGAGCGGCGGCGGCCTCGGCACGGGCGACGAATCGCTCGGTCGCGCCGAACGCCGCGAGGTCCACCGCACCGCGATCCAGGTCGAGGCCGTGGACCGCGAGGTCGGCGCGGGCCTCGGCGGCCCGGCGGGCGTCGGACCGTGCGGTGCGGGCGGCGAGGGCGGGCAGCGCCGCACCGGCGAGCACGACACCGGCGGCCAGCACCGCGCCGGCCGCGGGCAGCAGTAGCGCCGTCATCGCGATCGCCGCCAGACCCGTGAGCCACGACACCGAGGCGGGCAGCACGCAGCGCAGCAGCAGATCCTGGACGGCCTCGACGTCGGCGACCATCCGCTGCACCGCGTCCGCGTCCCGTGGTGCCGGCCGGGGTGCCGCCCCGGCCGGGTCGGTGGAGCGGCGCAGCGCCTCGTAGACGCGGACGCGCAGCCCGGCGAGGACGCGGAGGGCGGCGTCGTGACCGACGAGTCGTTCGGCGTACCGAAGGACGCCCCGGAACAGCGCGAACGCCCGTACACCCACGATCGCCAGGGCGAGCGCGGACAGTGCCGGGTGCTGTCCCGCCCGCGCGATGAGCCAGGCGGCGGTCGCGGTCAGCGCGACCGCGCACAACTCGGCGCTCGTCCCGGCGGCCACCGCCCCGGCCAGGCGAGGCACCTCCCGGCTCTCGATCAGCCCGCCCACTTCCCGGGCTTTGACCAGCAGGCTTCCCTCCCCGCTCGCGGCCGACCCGCGTCCCTGCCCGTCCTCGAGCAGTCGGTGTACCTTCCGGCCCTCGAATAGTCGGTGTCCTTTTCGGCTCTCGAGCAGTCCGAGTCGCTTCCGTGCTCTGGCCGGCGCGTTCCCCTCGCGGTTCTCGATCGGGCTGCGTCCCTTCCGGTCCTTGCGCAACCCGCGCCGCTCCGGTGCTTTGGTCGGCTTGTTCCCCTCGCGGTCCCGGATCGGCCCGCGTCCCTTCCGGTCCTCGATGGGCTGGGGCATCTTCCGCGCCTGTCCGTCCCGCCGTGCCCGCACGCCGATCACGCGTACACCTCCCGCCCGGTCAGGTGGACCACGCGGTCGGCGATGGACAACAGCGCCGGACGGTGCGCGACCAGCAGCGCGGTACGCCCGTCGAGCAGCCGGGCGGCCGCGTCCGCGACCGCCGCCTCGGCGGCCAGGTCGAGTCGCGCGGTCGGCTCGTCCAGCACCACGATCGGCGCGTCCATCAGGTAGGCGCGGGCGATCGCGATGCGCTGCCGCTGCCCGGCGGACAGGCCGAGACCGCGCTCGCCGAGCGGCGCGTCGTATCCGCCCGGCAGCTCGGCGATGAACTCGTGGGCGGCGGCGGCCTCAGCGGCGGCCCGTACGACGTCGTCCCCCGCGTCGGGACGGCCGAGGCGGATGTTGTCGGCGACCGTGCCGGCGAACAGGTGCGGGCGCTGCGGCACGTACGCGACGCGGCCACGCCACGCGGTCAGGTCGAGCTCGTCGAGGCCGACGCCGTCGACGCGGATCCGGCCTCCCTCGGGGTCGAGGAAGCCGAGCACCGTCCGCAGCAGAGTTGTCTTGCCGGCACCGCTCGGACCGGCGAGCGCGACCCGTTCGCCCGGCTCGACGGTCAGTGACAGGCGGTCGAGGACCGGTGCGTCGGCCCCGGGGTAGCGCACGACCAGGTCCTCGACCTCGATCCGCGCCGCCCGTCGCTCCGCCACCGTTCGGACCCGTTCCGTCGCCGTCCGGGCCGGTTCCGTTGCCCACGGGGCCTGCTCCGTCGTGGACTTCCGTTCCGTCGCCGGGCCGGTCGGCTTCGCCGCCGATTCGGTCTGCTCCCTCGTTGGGAACGAGCGCGGACCGCCGCCTGGTTCGGCGAGGGTCTCCGTCACCTGGTCGAGGACGGCACGTCCCTCGGCGGCGGCGTGGAACCGGGTCCCGAGGAGCCGCAGGGGCAGGTACGCCTCTGGTGCCAGCAACAGGACCAGCAGCGCCGTCCGCAGGTCGATCGAGCCGTCCAGCAGCCGGAGCCCGGCGGGCACGGCCACGAGCGCCACCGACAGCGTGCCGACGACCTCCAGTACGAAGGAGGACAGGAAGGCGATGCGGAGCGTGCGCACGGTCGCCCGCCGATGGCCGTCGGCCATGGCGCGGACCACCTTCGTCTGCGCCTCGTCGCGGCCGTACGCCCGGAGCGTCGGCAGCCCGGCGACGACGTCGAGAAAGTGCCCGCCCAGCCGGTGCAACGAGCCCCACTGCCGCCGGGTCGCCTCCTTGGTCCGCCACCCCACGAGTGCGCCGAACACCGGGATGAGTGGCAGCGTCACCGCGATGACCAGCGCCGACGGCCAGTCGGCGACCGCAAGCCGTACGAGCACGACGACCGGGACGATCGCGGCGGCGTAGCGCTGGGGGAGGTAGCCGGCGTAGAAGGCGTCGAGTGCGTCGAGGCCGCGACCGAGCAGCGTGACGTCCACGGCCGGCCCCCGGCCGGCGGGGCCGGTCCCGGCTCGCAGGAGCCGGTGGCGTAGCTCATCCTTGCGCCGGGCCGCCACCCGCCGGAACACGCTGCCCTGTCCGGCGAGGAGGACGGCGCGGCCGGCCACGACCACGGCCAGGGGCAGCAGCGTCGCGCTCCCGGCCAGCACCCGGGACAGCAGGTCGGCCTGGGCCGCCACGAGCACGCCCTGCGCGAGCGCGAAGAGGATGTAGGCCATCACAGGTACGACGGCCGTTCGACCCGGCCGCGGAAGATCCACCACACCCACGCCTGGGCCGCGACCAGGACCGGGACCAGCGGACCGGTGACCGCGAGCGTCAGCGTGGCGCCGCCCGTCAGGGAGACGTCCGGCAGGTTCAGCCCGCCGAGAAGCGGCACCGCCGTGATCGCCAGCGCGGAGGCGGCGAGCGCCCACCCGTCCCGCGCCCGGCCTCCCGTACCGCCGGGCCGTGCGAGCACGCCCCACACGGCGGCCAGCACCGCGGCGAGCGCGACCGCGAGGGGCGCCGTCCTCCCGAGCTCGCCGGCCCCGGCGCCGACGGCGCAGGGCACGCCCGCGAGGAGCGTGATCCGGACGACCCACCGCGCCATCGCGCGCGGTGCCTCGCCGCCGAGCCGTACGACGGCGAAGACGGCGCCGTGCAGCGCGAACAGGCCGCACGTCGTCACCGCGAACAGCGGTCCGCCGCCGCCCAGCAGCACGCCGATCGCCACACCCCAGGACGCGGCGACACCCCAACTGCCCGCGACGATCGCCGCGTCCCAGATCTTCCGCCAGACCGGTCCCTCGCGGCGTCCTCGCAGCCACAGCCCCATGTCCCGGAGCATCCAGGCGCAGACGAGGACGACCAGCGCGCCCCAGACCCGGCCGAACAGGTCGGCCTCCAGGACGGGGAACAGCGCGGTCAGCAGACCGGCGGAGGCGACCAGCCACACCTCGTTCCCGAGGAAGAACGGAGCGATCGCCGCGAGGGTCAGCCGCCGGTCGCGGCCGAGGAACGGCAGCAGCATGCCCACGCCGATGTCGGCGCCGGCCAGCACGAAGTACCCGACGACGAAGAAGCCGAGCAGGAAGAACGCGAAGGTGTCCACGATGCGCTCCGGATCAGAAGGAGGGGACGGGCTCGGACGGGGCGGCGATCTCGGACCGGCCGAGCGCGGCGGCATCCGGGCCGCGGCGCGCGTACTGCCGGAGCAGCGCGATGTTCACCACGACGAGGGCCGCGAACAGGACCGTCACCCCGGTGATCGCCGCGAGCATCGCTCCGTGGCCCATCGGGCGTACGGCGTCCTCGGTGCGCAGCACGCCGTAGATCAGCCAGGGCTGGCGCCCGGTCTCGCGGTAGATCCAGCCGGCGAGCATGGCCACGTACGGCAGGGGCAGCGTCACCGTCACGACGCGCAGAAAGATCCGCCCCCGCAGCAGCCAACCGGTGAACGGCAGCTTCACCAGCGCCATGAGGGCGACGACGAACATCCATGCCCAGGCGGCCATCATCACGTCCGCGCTGAGCCCGCTCAGGGGCCGCACACCCCCGTCGTCGTGCACGTAGGGGAACTGGACGCCGCCGAACGCCGCCGTCGGCAGGACGGCGAGCAGGACCGAGACGAGGCCGATCCGCAGCGACCGGCGGTAGAACTCCGGTTCGCGGGAGCGCAGCAGGTGCCAGGAGCTCACCGCGGCCATGAAGAATCCGGCGGTCAGGAACGCCCCGGAGAGGACGTGCCCGAGCGGCAGCAGCGCCGCCGGATTGGTGAAGAGGGCGCCGGCGGAGTCGACGCGCAGCTCACCACCGGACCGCACGTATCCGACGGGATGGTTCAGGAAGCCGTTCGCGACGAGGATGAAGTACGCCGACGCGTACGCGGTCAGCGTGACGATCCAGATCAGCGCCAGGTGGGCGTGGCGGTTGAGCCGGTCCCACCCGAAGATCCACAACCCGAGGAACGTCGCCTCGACGAAGAACGCGACCAGCGTCTCCATGGCGAGCGGCGCCCCGAAGACGTCCCGGGCACGATCCGTCAGACCCGGCCAGCACAGCCCGAACTGGAACTCCATCAGCAGCCCGGTGACGATCCCCACCGCGTAGTTGATGACGTACAGCTGACCCCAGAACCGCACCATCCGCAGGTGGACGGCATCGCCCCCGAACACCGCCCTCGTCTGGACGATCGCGACGAGCGTCGCGAGGCCGAGCGTCAGCGCGACGAACAGGAAATGCGTGCCCGCGGTGAGGGCGAACAACGATCGGGCGAGCGACAGGGTGCTCAACGGTCCTCCAGGTCCGGCCGCGGTTTTCATGCGACGGGGCCCGTGGAAGCTCCCCGGGCCAGGCACCCTGCAAGCAAAGTCGATCAGGTGGCCGTCCGGCGTCCTGCTGCACGCGACATTCGCCGTACACCTCGCGATGCAAGCCTGGTCAACGCCCTACCGCCCGCGCGGTAGACCCTCCTCCGAAAGAAGGAGAGGTCAGCCGAGCCAGAAGGGAGCGTGGCGGTCCGCCCCCGGGCCGGGCGGGTCAGCCGAGCCAGCCGGGCCGCACCAGACCGGACTCGTAGGCCAGGACGACGAGTTGTGCCCGGTCGCGGGCGCGCAGCTTCGTCAGGACCCGGCTCACGTGGGTCTTCGCGGTCGCCGGGCTGACGACCAGCCGCTCGGCGATCTCGTCGTTGGACAGCCCGGACGCGACGAGTCCGAGGACCTCGCGCTCGCGGTCGGTCAGGGCGTTCAGCTCGACGGACGGCGGCGGCTCCTTGATGCGCGCGGCGAACTCCGCGATCAGACGGCGGGTCACCGACGGGGCGAGCAGCGCGTCGCCGCGGGCCGCGACGCGTACGGCGTGGATCAGCTCGGTCGGCTCGGTGTCCTTCACCATGAAGCCGCTGGCCCCGGCCTTGAGCGCGCCGTAGACGTAGTCGTCCAGGTCGAACGTCGTCAGGATCACGACCTTGACGTCCCGGAGGCGTTCGTCGGCGACGATCCGCCGGGTGGCCTCCAGCCCGTCGAGGACGGGCATCCGGATGTCCATCAGGACGACGTCGGGCCGCTCGGCCGCCGCGAGCCGTACCGCCTCGGATCCGTCACCGGCCTCGGCGATCACGCTGATGTCGTCCTCGTGGTCGAGGATCGAGCGGAACCCGGCCCGTACGAGCGTCTGGTCGTCGGCCAGGACGACCCTGATGGGGGAGCGCACGCGCCCCATCATCACACCGACGGGCCGGGCGCGGGTTCCTGCTCATGACCCTGATCGTTTCCGCCGTCCGGCCAGGGGCGGTCGGACGATCCGGGGGCTGCCGGGAATCTGCAGGTCCGCGCCGCGGGAGGTGACCCGGACCGGGTCGGCCGGCCCGCCGCGCGGCCGGCCGCACCCTGATGGACCACGGCTGAGTCCCTAGGGGACACCGGGGTCTGTGCGGCACTTGAGGAGGAGCGAGGGTTGGGTCTTGCGGGTGACTCGTGCCTGGTCAAGGACGCCTTAGCGTGAAGTTGATCAAGACTGAGGAGAAGAGATGCCCAGGTACGCCCGAATGGTCGGCGCGACGTTCGCCGCTGCGGCGGCACTGACGATGAGCACGTACGGATCGGCGAGCGCGGCGCAGACCACCGGCTCCACCACCGGGGCCGCGCGGGCCGGCGCCGCCGTGTCGGCAGCGGCGCCGTACGCCGATGTGCGCGGGATCCTGCAGCGGTTGACCACCGCCGACGGGGCGCCGGGAGCGCTGGCCGTGGTGAGTGACGCGCGCGGCCGGACGGTGATGACGAGCGGCGTCGCGGACACCGGCACCCACGCGCCGATCGCCGGCGACAGCCGGTTTCGCATCGGCAGCATGACGAAGACGTTCGTCGCCACCGTGGTGCTGCAACTCGTCGGTGAGCACAGAGTGGAGCTCGACGCACCGGTCGAGCGGTACCTGCCCGGCGTGATCAGGGGAAACGGGAACGACGGCCGTGACATCACGGTGCGGCAGCTCCTCCAGCACACCAGCGGCGTGCCGAACTATCTGGAGTACCTGTCCCTGCAGCAGATCCTGGACGATCCCCTCGCCCACCACGACCCGCAGGAACTCGTGGACATCGCCCTCGCCCACCCGCCGCTGTTCTCGCCCGGGACCGACTGGAAGTACTCCAACACCAACTACCTGCTGGCCGGAATGCTCATCGAGAAGGTCACCGGCCACCCCTACGGCCAGGAGATCGACCGGCGCATCATCCGCCGGCTCGGCCTGCGCGACACCTCCGTTCCCGGCGACGAGACGGGCATCCCCGGCACGCACCCACGGGGATACGTCAAGCCCGGACCCTCCGGCCTCCTCGACGTGACCGAGTTCAACCCCTCGATCGCCGGCGCCTCCGGAGCGATGATCTCCAGCGGAGCCGACCTCGACCGGTTCCTCGGCGCACTGGTGAAGGGGCGTCTGCTGCGCCCGGCGGAGCTGCGGGCCATGATGACCACCCGGCCGACCGGCGACTCGTCCGGGCGCGCCTACGGCCTGGGCCTGCAGAGCATGCCGCTGCCCTGCGGCGGCCTGTACTGGGGACACGACGGTGACATCGTCGGGTTCAAGACGATGGGCGGTGTCACCCCCGACGGCCGAGCGGTGACCGTGATGGCGAATCTCGACCCGGGCGGCAGCAACGCCCAAAGCACCGACATGCACACCGCCGTCACCACGGCCCTGTGCGAATCCCGCCCGGGCGACGGCGTGTCCTGAGGCGGGTCGACGGTGCGTGCATCCACCGGGGTCCCCTCACGGAGGGGACCCCGGTGGCTCGCGGGTCAGGCGGCGGGCTTGAGGACGACCGGCGACGAGATCGTTCATCGTCACCTCGGGGTGCTCGTCGCCCTGGGGTTCGTGCGCCTGCCAGCCCACGCACTCGCAGCCCTTGTCGGCGCCCTCCCCGCCGGTCAGCTCCAGCACCTGCTCGACGGGTGAGCCCTTGCGGGGGTCGACCGGGATCGCGCCGATCTTCTCGGCGAGCGCGAGCCGGTCGCTCTGGTGGTCGACGACCATGACCCTGCTCGCGCCGATGAGCTGCGCGGAGTACGCCGCCATCAGGCCGACCGGACCGGCGCCGTAGACGACCACGGAGTCACCGGGCGCGCCGCCGGCGAAGCCGGGGTTGACCGACAGGCAGAAGGCGGTGAACCCGCGCTCGCAGTTCTTGCAGAACCCGCAGGCGATGTTGAACGGCAGGCACACCCGGTCGCCCACCCTGACCCGGTCGACCCTTCTTCGAACCGCGGTAGACGACTGCCTTCACGTGGACGCTCCCTCCATCGATGCTCAGAGGTCTCTGAGCGCGCCTACCCGGACAGTCACCCTCAAACTTCGCGGCATGTCACACATGTCACGGAAAGGTCCCGGCGAATACCGGGCGGCTTCTGTCCGGTATTCGCTCTACCGTCGCATCATCACAGGTCAGAACCCACTGGGAGCGTGCCATGCACTTCGCTTCGATCCGCGTCATCACCGAGGACGTCGCCCGGCTCGTCGAGTTCTACGAGAAGGCCACGGGCCAGGCGGCCAAGCGGTCCACGGACGACTTCGCCGAGATCATCACCCCGGCCGGGACGCTCGCCATCGCGAGCACCCGCACGGTGCAGGGGCTCGGCGCGAACGCGCCCCGGCCGGCGGCCGACCAGAGCGTGATCATCGAGTTCCGCGTCGAGGACGTCGACGCGGAGTACGAGAACCTCCGGCGGTTCGAGGTCGACTTCGTGACCGAGCCCGTCACTCAGCCCTGGGGCAACCGGTCACTGCTGTTCCGCGACCCCGACGGCAACCTGGTCAACTTCTTCGCGCCCGCCACCCCGGACGCCCTGAAGCGCTACGAGCGGTAGGGCGGCTGCCGGCGTAATTACTCGGTGAAGCCGCCGGAATCAGCTCCGTATCGGGAGGAACCCACCCGGCGGCGCGCCCCTTTCCCGAGTGTTATGCCTCGTCACTCAGCGCTGATTATTCCTTTAGCCCGTTTTGCCACACTTGTACCAGGCGCTACAGTTCCGCGTCGTATCTCCGACGGTCGAGATGAGGACAGTCGTGCGCGGAAACCGCCGCAAGAGGCCGGGTCGTGGCGGTATGTCGGAATATGTGGGGTTCGAGGAATCGACACCGGTCGGCGGTGAGGCGCCTCACGACCGTGACACGTCCACCTCACCGCCTGCGGACGGGTACGGAGCGCCGAGCAGCGACCACGCGCCTGTAAGCGACCGGCGGAACGAGCCGTACGACCAGGCGCCCACAGGCGGACCTCGCAGCGGGGGGCCTGCCGACTGGCTTCCGTACGCCCCGGTGACTCCCTCGTATCCCGCTGAGAATGACGACGGTGGGCCCCCTGCGACGCCCTCGGAGGTGACTCGCCCCGACCTGTTCGGGCACGACGACGCCGCCGGCGGCGTCGAGCGCTCCACCACAGGACCCCGCGAGCGCCCGGCGGTCTCCGCCGGGTTGGGCGCGACCGGTGCCGGAATCCGCCCTCCGGATCCCTGGGACATCGGTCCCGGCCACGTGACACACGATCGCGCCGCGCGGCGCCGTAAGATCCGGGCGCTGACCGGTCTGCTCGCGGGGGGCACCGTCGTGGTGCTCCTGGTCGGGGTGGCCGTGTACGCGCTGTCCGGCAAGCCGGAGTGCGGCGGCGGCCCGGTGGCGCTGAACGTCGCTGCGGCGCCGGAGGTCGCACCGGCCATCGTCGAAATCACCCGAGCGTTCAACAAGGAACACCACTCCATCGACGGCAGGTGCGTCCAGGCCGGCGTGCAGGCGGCGGACCCGGCCGGAGTGGCCAGAATGCTCTCCGGCGCGGTCTCGGCACCGGGGACGGCCAGGCCGGATGTCTGGATCCCCGACTCCTCCATCTGGCTCGCCATGGCCCACGTCTCCTCGGGCGCGGCCGAGGGCGGTCCGGCTCCGCTCTCCGTGGCCAGGACACCGGTCGTCGTCGCGACGACGCGCTCGCTCGCCACCGCGATGTCCGGGCAGAAGGTTCCGCTGAGCTGGGAGACGCTGCTCAAGTCGGTGGCGGCGCCCTCCTCCGGTGCCGGTGACAAGGCCGCCGTCTCGGCGAAGTCCGTCCGGCTGCAGATCCTCGACCCGGCGAGTCAGGCGGCCGGCATCGGCACGATCGCCATGACCCGCGTCCTGCTTCAGCGCGACCCGAACGCCCTCCCGATCTTCAGCCGACTCGTCCAGGACGTGCGGAAGAACGTCTCGCCGACCACACAGGCCCTGCTCGCCGGCATGTCCCGGAAGCAGGACGGCAAGGCTCCCGTGCTGATCGCTCCCGAGCAGGCGGTGTGGAAGTACAACCACGCCACGACCGACCCGGCGGCCGTGCTCTATCCCCGCGAGGGCCAGCTCAGCCTCGACTACCCGTTCGCGGTGACCACCGGCGACCGTACCCGCGTCAGCGCCACGGCCCTGCTGGCGCAGGCGATGAACACCGGACAGGCGCGGGCCGCCGTCCAGGCACTCGGTTTCCGCACCCCGGACGGCCGTCCGGGTAAGGACTTCGCCGCCGGCGGGCTGAACACCCAGATCCCGCGGGCGCTGCCGACCCCGTCGGCCGACGACGTGACGCAGACGATGCAGGTATGGAGCAAACTGTCATTGCGCGCCCGCGCGCTGTGCGTTCTCGACGTGTCGGGGTCGATGGCCGAGCCGGTCCGCGGCGGGATGAGCCGCTTGCAGGCGACCGCCAAGATAGGAACCGGCGCACTGGCCACCCTGCCCGACGACACCGATGTCGGCCTGTGGACGTTCTCCACTCGCATGGTCGGCAACCGGGACTATCGCGTCGACGTGCCGATCGGGCCGCTCTCGACCCGGGCGGGATCGAGCACACGCCGTCAGGCGATCCTCGGCGTGCTCGGCCGGGTACGACCGAAGCCGGACGGCGACACCGGTCTGTACGACACCGTGCTCGCGGCGGTCCGCTCGCTGCGGAAAACCTACAAGCAGGGCTATTACAACAACGTCCTCCTGCTCACCGACGGCAAGAACGACGACCCTTCCGGCATCTCCCTCAGCGAACTGCGGCGCGCGCTCGAGAAGGAGAACGATCCCGACAGGCCGATCCCGGTCCTGGCCATCGGCTTCGGCCCGTCCGTCGACATGAAGACGATGCAGAGCATCGCCGAGGAGACCAACGGCGCCGCGTATCACGCGACGGACTCATCGGACGTGCAGCGGATTCTGCAGGAGATAATCGCCCAACGAATCTGCTCCACACAGAAGTGCCGCTGAGTCTTCGCGGCCGCTCAGAGCTGCCGGCGCAGCCGTTCGATCAGCGCGCCCCCGTAGGCGGCGGCGAAGGGGGCGAGCAGCCAGGCGACGGGGATGCCGGGCACCGACCAGGCGAGCGCGCCCATCACCACGAAGAACGCGCCGACCGCCCAGGAGCTGTTCGCGCCACGCCGTACCTGTGCCCGATCCGCGTGCTCGGACAGCACCGGGGTACGGTGCGCGATCTCCTTCAGCGCCCCTTCGCAGATGAGCACCGCGGCCTCCGACAATGCGAACACGCAGATCGCCAGCGGGTTGTCGAAGGCCTCTCCGATCAGTGCCGTCGGGAACGGCAGGAAGGCGACGAGCAGCAGCAACGGCGCGTGCCAGGCCGTGAACGCGCGATTCAGGCGGACGACCTGGTCCATCAGCACGTGGTGCCTGCGCCAGACGGTCCACAGCAGGACGAAGGCCAGGACGAAGACGAAGAAGGACTCCCATTCATGCGTCAGGAACCGCCAGAGACTCGCGGTGTCCTTCAGCGCCTTGCCCTCGGGACGCTTGATCTCGATCACGAGGAGCGTCATCGCGATCGCGAAGATGGCGTCGGTGAACATCGCCAACCGCTCGGGCGTGTGCCCCGGCGCCGGCGTGCTCTCCGGGGCCGACGGGACCCGTTCGTCGACTTCCCCGATCGTCATCCAAGACCCCCTCGACACAGTGACTGACCATCACTTTCCGGGCGAATCCCGGACAAGCCAGGCTGATCTTAGGTCAGGCCTCACCGTACGAACCTGGGATCGCGGCGTGATCGCTGGCGATCGGTGTGCATAGGGAGCAGCAGGCGCCAGGGATCAAGAACGGGTGGCATGGCACCACACGTCAAGTCGGGCACGGCGTGGACGGGGAAGCCGCCATCGGGGCCGTTCGCGGGGGGTCAGGTTCCGTCGCGGAGATCTATGACGCGGAGCGGGACGAGACCTGCCTCTCCGTCGATTACGACTCAGCGCAACGCTTTCGCCAGTGCACGATTGATGCGAGCGTCGCGGTCCCGGTAAGAGGCGATCGCTTCGTAGCCGACTCCGGAGTAGAGGGCGAGCGCCTCGAGATTGCGGGCGTCGGTTTCGAGGATGGCGCGCGTCGCTCCGGCTTCCTTGGCCGCCTTCTCCAGCTCGGCGAGGATTCGCCGACCGAGGCCGTGCCCGCGGTGGGGCGGCCGGACGTACATCTTTTTGATCTCCGTGACACTGGGTTCGTGGGCCCGCATTCCACCGCAAGCCACAGGAGCTTCCTCGACATAGGCGACGAGGAAAAGACCCTCCGGCGGGGTGAAGGTTTCCGGGTCGGCTTCGGGAGGGTCGGCGAATCCGTACAGCTTGAGTTGCTCGGCGTACAGGGAGCGTACGAGCTGTTCGGCATCAGGGTGATCGTAGGGACGAGGCCGGATGAGAATCCCCTCGGGTCGGATTGCGCGAGTCATGTCTCCATGGTCACGCAGTGCGGAGCGCGGCATCCAATTCCGGAAGCAGGTCGGCGACGTAGGGATTACGGGCACGGCGTCCGAACGCCTGCCGGAGTCCGCGCAAGAGCACACGGCAGCGCCCGGATTGCACTTCCGGCAACCGTGACAGAGCTGCCCGCGTTGCCCTCGTGGCAGTCTCAAGGTCATGGTTCAGCAGATGCGCCTGCACGAGATAGCAGCCATGCCGATTGATACGCGAGCATCCCGACCATGTTGGCCGCGCTCTCCTGAGCGAGTGCGCGAATCCTGGAGTCGGGTGAGTCGGACACCGTACGCGCGGCACGAGTGGCCAGCAGGAGATATCGCTGTCCGGCGCCGTGATCGCCGGCGTCACAGTGCATCCAGCCGGAGAGTTGGGCGAGATCACCTGCGGCGAGGAGCAGTCGATCATGCACGTCCGCGCGACATACGGCGTTGCGCAGGAGATCCAGCACCGCGTGGAGTTCGTTGTCCACATAGCGGAGGCTGAGTGCTCCGCCTCCGGCACGGTCGTCAAGGCGGCGGAGGTCGGCGATATGCCGAGTGATCAGCTCCACGAGCGGCGGCTCGACGTGGTCGGTGCGCAGGCCGCCGATCGGTCGCGGGCGCCCTCGAAAGCCATCAAGCGCCGGGATTATGAGCCGACTCCCCGACGCTGCGACGTATCGGACGGTTCCGTGACCGATCAACTCGTCCATTTGCCGGATCACGTCATCGACCGACCAGGACATTCCTAGATTGTCATCAGTCGATCTCAGCGATGAACTCGCTACCCTGCGGCCAGGCCACAGCGCTTCCGGAGTGACCATCTCGCAAAGTCGAGCCGAGAGAACGTCGGCAGCGATCTGCGGGTACGGCTCATATGGGCAATAGTCGCGTTTCGTCCAGGAGTACGGCGTTGTGGGATGGATTCGTTCGCTAACGCGGCCCCGAGAGTCCAGCCAGGCGCTGATGGCGCGACCTAAGTCGCGAGGTTTCCAGTGCGCTCGCTGCAGGTAGGTGGCGAGAGGGCTGCCAGTCGATGCCATGCCTTACCTCCGGTCACTCATTCACCTAGAAATTTAGGTTGCGTCCTTCCTGTAGTGCAGCGGGTTCACGACATTCACCGGGTGTCGCCAGCCATCACGGTCTTCACGCGTTCGACGACTTCTGCACCTCGACGCGCCGATGTGACCTGAGGGGGCGGAACACGCGAAGCGACGACCTAGCTACAGAGGGGAAGTGAAAAGCGTGCCTAATGGCGAAATACCGTCAAGTCCGGGCGGCAAGCCGATCACCCATCTCACTATGCTCGCCGAGAGACTGCGCGCGGAGGGTTGGTACGCCCGCGTCATGGGCTCCTGCAAGGCCCCGTCCGTACGGGTGGTCAACCCGACGACCCCGCCCTTGAACGATGACATCACCGTCGGGCCGGACGGAGCCGGGCTGTGGTGGTTCCGGTGGTCATTCGGTGTACGGATCGCTCACGTCGACAACCTCGACATCGCGGCCGCCCGCATCATCCAGGTCCTCAGTCCGACCCACTGACACCAGCCACGATCGATGGAGGTCGTACATGGTCACCGACGGCGAGACGCAGGTCCCTTACGAACAGCGGCAGTGGGTGTGCCGATTGGATCAGGACCCCGAAGCCGTGATCACCGCCCGGGCGCTGACGGGCACCGTCCTGGCCGGGTGGGACGCGGATCTCGTCGAAGACGCGATCCTGGTGACCAGCGAGTTGGTGACCAACGCCCTCGCCCACGGCTCGGCCCCCGTAACGCTGGCCATCACGGTACGGACGGAACCCGAGCCCACCGTCATCCTCGACGTCACGGACGCCTCGCCCGTACTCCCCGTGCAGGATCTCCCTGGTGAGGTCGGACACTTCGGCCTGTGGATCGCCGAAGAACTCGCTCGCGTCACCATCCACCCCGGTCCGAACGGCAAGACGGTACGCGCCGAGTTCGTCCTCTTCGATTCACCGGTGGGCCGGCGATAGAGCCGACTCCGTACCGCGGATCCGCTGGCGATCGGTGTGCATAGGGAGCAGCAGGCGCCAGGGATCAAGAACGGGATCGTCAGGCGGGGGCTAGGGGGAGGGTCGCGTGGATCAGGAAGCCGCCGCCGGGGCGGTTGGTCGTCGTCAGGGTGCCGCCGACGGCGGTGGCGCGTTCGCGCATGCCGCGGATGCCGTTGCCCTCGGTGGTGGCGGAGCCGCGCCCGTCGTCGGCGATCTCCACCGTCACCTGGGCCGGGTCGTACCGCACCAGGACGGTCGCGGTCGCCGGGCCGGCGTGGCGTACGGCGTTGGTGAGGGCCTCCTGGACAATGCGGTAGGCGGCCAGGTCGACCGGTGACGGCAGTGGCGCGCGTTCGCCGGAGACGGTGAGGTCGACGGGCAGCCCGGCGTTCTTCGTCTGGGCGATCAGCTCGTCTAGGTGGTCGAGCGACGGCGCGGGGGCGAGCGGCTGCGCCTCGTCGACCTGGCGGAGCACGCCGAGCGTCGTGCGCAGCTCCCGGAGGGTCTCCTTGCTCGCGTCCTTGATGGCGCTCAGCGCGGCGTACGCCTGCTCGGGGTCGCGCCGGTGCAGGGCGGCTCCGGCCTGCACGTTGATCAGCGAGATCTTGTGGGCGAGGACGTCGTGCAGTTCGCGGGCGATGCGCAGCCGTTCCTCGGTGACGTGCCGGCGGGCCTCCTCCTCGCGGGTGCGCTCGGCCTCGGCGACGCGTCGCCGGGCCTCGTTCAGGTACGCCCGGTGGTAGCGCGTCACCTCACCGGCGATGACGACGACCAGCACCCAGGCGAGGACGCCGAGGAACCGCCCGCCGTGCGGCGGCCCGACGGCGAACTCCGCCCAGCCGAACACCGCCAGCCCCGCCGCGGTCCCGACGTACGCGGCGACCCGCTGCCCCTGCGCCGCCGCCAGGTACGAGGCGACCGCGAACGTGAGCATCTCCCCACCGTCGGGGAACGGGCCGATGTAGTAGTACGCGGTCGACACCCCGACGACGGTGACCGCGAGGACCGGCGCCCGGCGACGGATGGCGAGCGCGGCGACACCGACGGCCATCATGGCGTACGCCCGCGGGTGGACGGGGCGGAAGCCCCCGGCGTGCCACACCGTGCTGAAGGCGACGACCGCGCCGACGACCGCGGCGAGCAGGACGTCGGCGCGCTGCCCGCGCGGCAGCCGGGGCTTTCTCACGTCTTGCACCGTAATGCAGCTCGCCCGGTTGTCACCGAGGTGACAAGGACGGGGCGGCGAATGTGGTTCGGGAGGGAAGCAGCGGGTTCGGGCCCTGCGATAGCTTCACGCGGTCACGATGATCACGGGTGGTGTCGGCCTTGCGGCCGTGGCGAGGCAGGGAGTGCGGACATGGCACTGAGCGGTCGTCGTCTCGAACCCGGGTCCCTCGACGAGCCGCTCATCGCGTCGGTGGCCCGCAGGGCGGCCGAGATGCCGTCCGCGCCGGCCCTGACGTTCGTGGACTACGCCGCCGATCCGGCGGGCGAACGCCGCGACCTGACCTGGGGACAGCTGCACCGGCGGGCACGGGCGATCGCCGCCCGGCTGCGCGAGGTCGCCGAACCCGGTGAGCGCGTCGCGCTGCTCATGCCGCAGAGCCTGGAGTACCTCACCACGATGGTCGGCGCGATGTACGCCCGGGTCATCGCCGTGCCGCTGTTCTCCCCGGACCTGCCAGGCCACGCCGAGCGGCTGATCCGCTCGTACGGCGACGCGGACCCGTCCGTGGTCGTGACCGTCGCCTCCGCGCTCCCGCAGGTCGAACGCTTCATCGACGAGCAGAGCGCGCCCCGGCCCAAGGACATCGTGCTCGCCGACACGGTCGACGTCTCGCTCGCCGCCTCCTGGCCGGGCGAGGAGCTCGGCCTGGACGACGTCGCGTACCTGCAGTACACCTCCGGGTCGACCCGCGCGCCGGCCGGCGTGCAGATCACCCACCGGAACATCACCGCCAACGCGCTGCAGGTGTGGACCGGCTACGAGGCGCGGCCACGGGAGACGGTCGGCGTGAGCTGGCTGCCGCTGTTCCACGACATGGGGCTGATCCTGGCGCTGGCCCTGCCGCTGGTGCACGGCAACCACCTCGTTCTGACCGACCCGGTGGCGTTCGTGATGGAGCCGCTGCGCTGGCTGGAGCTGCTGTCCGAGCACGACGACGTGATCACGGCGGGGCCGAACTTCGCGTACGAGTACTGCGCCTCCCGGGTCACCGAGGAGGAGAAGGCCCGGCTGCGGCTCGGCGGCGTACGGGTCGCGCTGAACGGCGCGGAGCCGATCCGGCCGGACACGGTGCGCGGCTTCGCCGCGGCGTTCGGGTCGGCGGGGCTGCGGTCCGAGGCGCAGTCCCCGGGGTACGGCCTGGCCGAGGCCACCGTGTACGTCTCCAGTAAGACGCGCGGCGAGCCGCGGTTCACGGCCTTCGACCGGGTGGCGCTGGCCGAGGGCGAGGCACGGCCCGGCGGCGACACCGTCCTCGTGTCCTGCGGTACGCCGACCGGCCAGCATGTGGCCATCGTCGACCCGGAGTCGCGGGTCGAGCTGCCGGACGGGCGGGTCGGCGAGATCTGGGTCAACGGGCCGAACGTCTCACCCGGCTACTGGCGCAACCCGGACAAGACCGCCGAGGTGTTCGGCGCCGTACTGGAGGACCCGGCCGACGGGCTGCCCGCCGAGGGCTGGCTGCGCACCGGCGACCTCGGCGTCGTCCACGACGGCGAGCTGTACGTCACCGGCCGGATCAAGGACCTCATCATCGTC
Source organism: Actinoallomurus liliacearum (assembly GCF_039542035.1). Taxonomy (NCBI): domain Bacteria; kingdom Bacillati; phylum Actinomycetota; class Actinomycetes; order Streptosporangiales; family Thermomonosporaceae; genus Actinoallomurus; species Actinoallomurus liliacearum. The sequence goes on along the minus strand of NZ_BAABHJ010000040.1, from coordinate 88,027 downwards.
GACGGCCGCAACCACTATCCACAGGATGTGGAAGTCAGCGCGCAGGAGGCGCACGAGGGGATCAGGCGCGATCACGTGGCGGCGTTCGCGCTCGCGGGCGAGGACGGCGAACGGGTCGTGGTCGTCGCCGAGCGCGGCCGGCGCGGCCAGGGCGTCCCCGTGGAGGACGTCGCCCGCGCCGTACGGAGCGCCGTGAGCGCCGCCCACGAGCTGCGGCTGCACGACTTCGTGCTCGTGGAGCCGGGCGGGGTCCCGCGCACGTCCAGCGGCAAGATCGCCCGCAGCGCCTGCCGCGAGCGGTATCTCGCCGGGACGCTGCCCGTGATCCGGTAGACGAAAGGCAGCGATGTTCGCCGGTCTGGGACGTCTCGTCCATCGACGACGGCTGAGCTGTCTCGCCCTGTGCCTGGCGTTCGCGGTCCTGTCCGGGATGTGGGGCTCGGGCGCGGTCGCGCGGCTGAAGAGCGGCGGCTTCGACGACCCGCACTCCTCGTCCTCGCTCGTCGCCAAGCTGTCCGCGCAGTACTTCAGCAACTCCACGCCCGACGTCTTCGTCATCTACCGCAGCGACCGGCTGAGCATCGACGACCCCCGCTTCCGCGGCGCGGTCGTCACGACCCTCGCCCGCCTGCCGCAGGACCGGATCCGCAACGTCCTGACGTACTGGAGCCAGACGCCGCGCGTCGCCGAGCTGGCGTCCAAGGACCGGCACGCGACGTTCGCGGCCGTGCAGCTCGCCGGCGACGACTCGGCCAAGGCCGCGGCGTACGACGCCATCAAGGACATGTTCGCCGCGCCCGGCCTCAGCGTGCGGGTCGGCGGTGGCGTGCCGCTCGCCAAGGAGTTCAACACCCAGACGCAGGGCGACCTGGCCCGCGCGGAGACGATCTCCTTCCCGGTGCTGCTGGTCCTGATGCTGCTGGTGTTCGGCAGCCTCGGATCGTTCTGGCTGCCGCTCGTCGTCGGCGCCTTCTCCATCGTCGGGGCGTTCACCGTGCTGCGGCTGCTGACGATGGTCACCGACGTCTCGTCCTTCAGCGCCGAGGTCATCACGATGATGGGCCTCGGCCTGGCGATCGACTACTCGCTGTTCATCGTCAACCGGTTCCGGGAGGAGCTGGCGCGCGGCGCCGACCGGCCGACCGCCCTGGCGAACACGATGGCGACCGCGGGCCGCACGATCGCGTTCTCCGGCATCACGGTGACGACCGCGCTCAGCGGGCTGCTGCTGTTCCCGCAGATGTTCCTGCGCTCGGTCGGCCTCGGCGGCATGGCGGTCGTCGCCGTCGCGATCGTAGGCGCGCTCATCCTGCTGCCCGCGCTGCTCGCCCTGCTCGGCCATCGCGTGGAGTTCGGCCGGATGCCGTGGCGCCGCCGGACCCGGAAGGACCGGCGCGAGGGCGGCCCGTGGTACCGCCTGGCGACCAGTGTCATGCGCCACCCGATCCTGTACTTCGTCGCCGTCATGGCGGTCCTCGGCGTGCTGACCACACCGTTCCTGCACGTACGGTTCGGCACGACGGACGTGCGCGTACTGCCGACGAGCAGCCCGAACCGCCAGCTCTACGAGGCGTTCCAGCGGGAGTTCCCCACCGGCTCGAAGGACCCGATCGACGTCGTCCTGTCCGGCGACCTCATCCCGAAGAACTTCGTGCCGTCGAAGAAGCGGCCGGTGCCGTCGTTCATCACCGACTACGAGGGCCGGCTGCGACGCCTGCCCGGCGTCACCAGCGTGGAGATCACCGGGTACGCCGACAAGTACGCCGCGGTCCGCATCTCGGTCCGCCACGAGTACGGCGCGATGACCGACCAGGCCCGTGACCTCGTCCGCCGCATCCGCGCGGTCCCGCCGCAGCGGGAGGCCCTGTACGCCGACGTCGGCGGCTCCACGGCCGCTCAGATGGACATGATGGACAGCCTGCGGCGCGGCCTGCCCATGGTCGGCGCGGTGATCGGGCTGGTCACGTTCCTGCTGCTGTTCATGGCGTTCGGGTCGATCGTGCTGCCGCTCAAGGCCGTCACCATGAACCTGCTGTCCCTCGGCGCGTCCTTCGGCGCGATCGTGTGGGGCTTCCAGGACGGCCACCTCGCGGGCCTGCTGCGCTTCACCCCGACCGGTACGACCGAGCCGACGACCATCATCCTCGTCCTGCTCACCGTCTTCGGCCTGTCGATGGACTACGAGGTCTTCCTGCTCAGCCGCGTCCGCGAGGAGTGGGACCGCACGCGGGACAACGTCCGGTCCGTCGCCGTCGGGCTGCAGCGCACCGGCGGCATCATCTCCAGCGCGGCCCTGCTGTTCCTCGTGGTGATCGCGGTGTTCTCCACCGCGGAGATCACCCTGGTCAAGCTCATCGGCGTCGGAATGTTCGTGGCGATCGTCGTGGACGCCTCCCTGGTCCGGATGCTGCTGGTCCCGGCGACGATGCGCTTCCTCGGCCCGGCGAACTGGTGGCTGCCCCGCCCGCTGCGCGCCCTCCACTCCCACCTCGACCTCGGCGAACACGACGAACCCCCGCCCCCGGAGAGCGCCGCCCCGCCTGAGGAGAGCACCGTCCCGGCCGCGGGGAGCGCCGCCCCGCCCGCGGAGGGCACCCCGGTGGAGGAGGAGCCCGCACGAGTCCCGGAGAGCGTTCCGGCCCTGGAGGACGTGCTCGTCGAGACCGCGCCCGCCCCCAGGGCACGGCGGCAGGCGCAGCGGCTGGCCGAACTCAGGGCGGAGCGGCGGGCGCTGCGGACCGTCCCGGACCGTACGGCCGCCGCCGAACTCGTCGGCCACGGGCGCGGCCCCGGCCGTCGCGATGACGCGGGCCCGGCCACCGACGCCGTCACCGGAGAGCCCGAGGCCGTCCTCGAGCACGGCCCGACCGGGGAGTTCGAGGCCGTTGTCGAGCACGGCGCCACCGGCGAGCCCACGCTCGCCGACGAGATCCTGCGCCGGGTGGCGGCCGTCAACGGCCGCGCCCCGGTATCCCGTCAGACACGCGAGGAGGCGGGCGACGGTCGCAGCGCCCCGCGTCCGCAGCGAGAGATCGTTCCCAACCCGGGCGGACCCGGGTGGCACTGGAAAGCACCGGAGGAATGAGCATGCCAGGTACTCCGCTCCGCCGCGCCGTCGCGTCGACCATGGGCGCAGCCCTGGCCGTCGCCATGGCGGGCGCGTCGCCCGCCGCCGCAGCGAGCAAACCGAGCAACAAGGTCCCCAGTACCGCCAAGGCGAGCGACGGGGCGCGCGTCACCTCGCAGAAGTGGCTGACCAGCCACGAGGTCGACCTGACGGTCAAGTCCGTCGCGCTCGGCCAGTCGGTGAAGGTGCGGATCCTGGTGCCGAAGGGCTGGAAGACCTCGACGACCAAGCGGTACCCGGTGCTGTACGCCCTGCACGGCGGCCGCGACCACTACCAGTCGTGGACCCGCAGCACCGACATCGAGACCTATGCGTACAAGTACAACGTCATGGTCGTCATGCCGGAAGGCGGCGTGAACGGGTCATATACGAACTGGTACAACTACGGCAAGTACGGCAGCCCGCAGTGGGAGACCTTCCACAACTTCGAGGTCCGGGAGATCGTGGAGCGCGCCTACCACGCCGGGACCGCGCGGGCCGTCATGGGCAACTCCTCCGGCGGCGAGGGCGCGATCACGTACGCCGAGCGCTACCCCGGCCTGTACCGGTACGCCGCCTCGTTCAGCGGCGTGCTGTCACTGCGGTCACCGGGTGTGCCGGCGCTGCTGATGTTCACGATCGTCGGTGCCGGCGACGGCACGGACCCGTTTCGCATCTGGGGCGTACCGGTCGCCGACGACGTCAACTGGCGCCAGCACGACCCGCTCTACCTGATCACGCGCCTCAAGGGCACCGGCGTCTACATCTCCTCGGGCACCACCGGCAAGCCCGGCCCCGGCGACAACCCCAAGACCGCGCCGTGGGACATCGGCCTGCTCAGCGAGCGGATGGTCGGCGCCACGAACGTGACCTTCCTACAGAAGGCCCAGCAGCTCGGCGTCCCGATCACCTCGCACATCTACGGCGATGGCCGGCACTCCTGGCCCGCGTGGACGCGCGAGATGCACACCGCCTGGCCCAAGCTGATGGCCGCCATCGGCGCCAAGCGCGTCTGACCCCTCCCGGCCCGCCGAATGACCGCCGCCGGAACCCTCGGCGGTCATCCGGCCGGCCGGGCCGCGCCTGGCTTGCGGCTCTACGTGGGTCGTGGGTAGCGGGTCCTCCCTGAGAAGAGAGCGACGTCCGCGTTGGTGTCGCTGGCCCAGTGCGCGTTCCTCACGGCCCGGTTGTACGTGTGCACGGCCGGGTTGAACTGGGGCGCGTCAGTTAAGACGAACTGGGGAGTGGGGCAGCCCCAGTTGGCATAGCCCGGGATGTAGGCGTTGCCCGGGAACTGGTGGTAGCTGCCGTCGGTCTGCCTCTTGACGTGCACGTGGGCGATGACGACCACGACCCAGTTCCTAAAGGTGACCCGGTAGGGGAGCACGAAGGTGTGATCCCAGTTCTGGTTGCCGGCATCGGCGTCGTGCATCGAGATGAAGAGCGGCTGCGCGTGGTTGTTCCCCAACTCGGTGATGACGTCCGCCCCGGTGAAGGTCGGCGTCCCGCCGCCCTGACACTTGGCCGGATCCCACCCTGGGGGTGGTTGCTGCATCATGTCGGATCCTCCAGACATGTGGGGGAAAGGTGCCTTCAACCTACGACCGGATGGTTGCGCCGTGGAATCGGACGGCCACAGTCGGTCCTGACCGACCCCGGCCGCCGGCTCAGGGCTTGAGAAACGCCGGCCCGGCGCTGCGAGGACGCGGCCTGAGGAGACCTCGTTCCAACGATCTTCGGGCTCCTCCCGCCGACAGCGGAAGGAACCCGAAGAGGCAGTTCAGGCCTTGGCGTCAGATGCTGTCGAGCGTGGCCGAGTACTTCTTCCCGGTCTTGAGGCCGACTTCCGCGTATAGGGACACGCGCCCGCTCCTGGCCACGGTGACCGGGCCGGCGTAATACCGGTAGTTCCCGCCGTCGCGGTCAATGCCGGCGTTGCTCTCCAGGGCGACATAGAGCCAGTTCGTCTTGCCGGCGTACGCGCTCGCCGGCCGGGTGACGGCGCACATCCGCGTGGGCGAGTGCGCGTAGGACTTCTGATACCAGTACGTGTAACCGACGGTGACCCTCGTGCCGCCTACAAGGGGAACATTGACGGCCGCCTTCGAACGGTACGTGTACCCCGAGCAGGGGGCACTGGCCGCGTCGGCTCCTGACGCCATGGACATCAGGGCTCCGGCGGCGATTCCGACGGCGGCCAGCGCCGCAGCCGTCTTGGTACGGAAATTCACGTTCTCGGGTCTCCTGTCAGTTTCGGATGAACGGAATCAGGACTGTTGCGGCCGGTCTGCGGTTCCGTCGTCGGCCGCTATCGCCAGTTGCCGAGTTGCTCGACGTACGCCTGTCCGGCGACCGGCTTGCCGTGTACGAGACGTTGCTCCCGACCGCTGCGTGACATTCGTGAGCAGTGACGCACGTCACATCGCCGCGGTGTCACAGGAATCGCGTCACGGTCGTCTCGGGTTTGTCAGGGCGCCGTGCGAATGACCCGCGCGGCACGCGACTCCATGCGTGAGGACGCATCGAGAGGAGTGAGACGACATGGCCGACACCGAGAACTGGGTCCCGAAGAACTGGGTTCCCCGCTGACCAGGCGGGCGCCTGAGAAGCTGATCTCAGCCGCTATGTCCTGAGATCCGATGCCGGCCCGGGGCGGGCCCCGGTTCCCCCCTATGCGCCACCCCCGGACCGGCGGATGGGCCATGCGCCGATGATCCGCTGTCTCTCGCGCGGACGACCTCTCTCACCGTCGCGACCTGCGCGGTGCACCGGCGTCAGGACCAGAGAAAGCGAGCATCCTTCGCATGGTGGCGAATTCCTCTTCGCCCGCCGAATCGGACAAGGCGCTCACCGGCCCGCGGAGCGACGAAAGCGCCAGGACCGGATACGGTGCCGTATTCGCGGTCAAGGAATTCCGGGCCGTCTTCGTGGCCCATGTCCTTTCGGTGCTGGGCGGCGTCCTCGCCGAGGTCTCGCTGGCCGTCCTGGTCTTCCGGCAGACCCACTCGGCGCTGTTGACGGGCCTCGTCTTCGCTCTCGGCTTCCTGCCCTACGCGCTCAGCGGGATCACGCTGTCCGGCATCGCCGACCGGTATCCGCCCCGCCGTGTGCTGGTCGCCTGCGACCTGCTGTCGGCGGGTTGCGTGGCCCTGATGGCCGTCCCGGCGACCCCGTTCGCGGCCCTGTTCCTGCTCCGTCTCGCCGTCGCGATGATCTCGCCGCTGTTCACCGGCACCCGGGCGGCGAGCCTCGCGGACATCCTGCAGGGCGACCGGTACGTCCTGGGCCGCTCGCTGATCCGGATCGTCTCGCAGAGTTCCCAGGTCATCGGCTACGGGCTGGGCGGCCTGGCGCTGGCGTGGGTATCGCCCCGCACCGCGCTTCGCGTCACCATCCTCACGTTCCTCGCGTCCGCTCTGCTGCTACGTCTGGGCACCCGTGACCGGCCCGCCCGGACAACAGGAAGCGGCGCGATGGCACGCGATTCCATCGCCTCGGTCGGCCGGTTGCTCGGCGACGCCCGCATCCGCGCGCTGCTGCTGATGTGGTGGGTCCCACCGATGTTCTTCGTGGTCGCCGAAGGGGTCGCCGCCCCCTTCGCCGACGCCTCTGGGGCGGGTTCCACCGGCTTCGGCCTGTTCCTGGCCGCGATGCCCGCCGGCACCGTGGTGAGCGAGGCGCTGGTCGGCACCCTGCTCAGCCCCGCCGCCCGTGAGCGCCTCACGCTGCCGCTCGCGGCCGTATCGCTGCTGCCACTGGCCGCATTCGCGGTCCACCCGCCGCTGCCGCTCGCGATCGGATTAATGCTGCTCACCGGACTGTCCGCCGCGTACACGCTCGGCATGGACAGGTGGTTCGTCCACGCGGTACCCGAAGAGATGCGAGGCCGGGCCATGTCCCTGCTGGGCGCCGGCATCATGACCCTGCAGGGCCTCGGCATGGCCGTCGGCGGCGCCGTCGCCGCCGTGGTCCCGCCCTACCTGGTGATCTGCGCAGCCGGGCTGCTGGGCACCGTGAGCGTCCTCGGCGTGCTGCGTTCCGTACGCAGACATCAGGCCCCACCACGATCGGAACATCGCTCGCCGCCCCGAGGGGCGTGAGAAAAGCTCGGTCAACGGGCGCCGGACCCTCGGGCGATTCACCATTTATCCGGATGCGCTGGGCGCGTGATCCGTCGTTCACCTGACCGTTCGGCTCCTCCGCGAAGCACGCGGTTCTGCGGTCGATGATCTGGCCGCGACCGCGTCCGGAGCCTCGCAGTTCAATGGCTGGCTCCATACCGCAACCGGTCGCCACGACGCCGCCGGCACCCTGTACGACCAGGCACTACGGCTCGGCATTCAGGCGGACGAGGCGGATCTGGCGGCCACGGCCCTGTCCATGCGAGGCCACCTGGCATGGGTGACGGGCGATATCGGCTCGATGGCCGCCCTATCGAATGCAGCCGCAGAGATGGCCACGGCCGTCGGTACTCGGGCGATGGCGATTCAGCAAGGAGGCCGCGCACTCGCGATCATGGGCGACAAGGACGGCGCACTCCATGCCATCGGCGAGGCCGAACAGGCCCTCACCGGCGGGAAATCCGGCGATGACCCGGACTCTCTCTATTTCTACGGTCCAGAGCTCCTCACGAGGCAGCGCGGCATCATCCTCACCTACCTGGCGGACAGTCTGACCGCCTACCTTCGTGCGGCGAACACGATTCTGGACGCCCTCGCGGCCCTGCCCTCTGCCGTACGCGACTCCGAATGGGTCGCCTCATACCGCGTTCGAGCTGCTGCGGCCTTCGCCGCCAGCGGTGAACCCGATGCCGCATCGGCCGAGTTGCGGCGCGCTCACGCGATCGCCTCGGTGACCGGAGGCAGCAAGACCCTCGGAGAGATCGCCCGAGTACACGCGCGCATTGCCGCCAAGTGGCCCACGAACCCATGGGTCGTCGAAGCCACAGAACAGATCACCGAGCGCTGAGTACTTACCTCAGCGCTCGCGTTCGTCCCGCCATCCGCGCTGAGCGCGTCTGACCCAAGGAGGTTGACGCAGTGAAGTGCTCGGTCACGGTGAGTCAAGAGGGGGGACAAAGATGATCTTGAAGCTGTAGCGTCGGTCGTGCCGTTCGGCGTCTGCTGGGAACACGCTGCCCGGCTAGGCGGCAGCGTTCCCTGTGGAGACACCCCCATCGAGGATGAGGAAGGCACCGTTGAAACGACGTTCAAGGTCAGTGCTGGCCGTGGCGGCCGCCGTGGCCGCCTGCACCGTTTCGGCTCAGCCCGCCTTCGCGGATGGTTCTGACCCTGCCGGCGTGGTGCCTATTTCGGGTACCAGTGCGCTGCCGGCGGGTTGTGGGCTGCCCGAGGGCGACGGTTACGTGCTGAACCCGAACACCGAGGTTCAGCCCATGGTCGCGCGGGATCCGAAGCGGCCGGGGCATCTCGTCGCGGTGTACCAGCAGGACCGGTGGAACCGGTACGGCAGCAACGGAGCCGTCACCGCCGTGTCCAATGACTACGGCGCGACCTGGCATCGGTCGGCGACGCAGCCCGCGTTTTCCCGGTGCAACGGCGGTACCGCCGCCAACGGCGGCGACTACGACGTCACGACGGACCACTGGATCACGATCACACCGTCCGGCACGGCGGTGGCCGCGTCGTTCTCGCTGTCGCGTACCGGTCAGGTCACGGCGATGCTGGTGTCGCGGTCCGCCGACGGCGGCGAGCACTGGGACGCCCCGGTGACTCTGCAGCGGGACGACGACCCGGAGTTCTTCAACGACCGCCCGTCGATCACCGCCGACCCGTACCACCCGGGCGTGGTCTACGCGGTGTGGGACCGGTCCTACAGCGAGTCGAACGGCGAATGGGGACAGCCGGTCTACCTGGCGAAGTCGACCGACGACGGGAAGACCTGGACCAGCAAGAAGGTGTACGACTTCCCCACCAACAGCGGCGCCATCGGTGCCGTCGTGGAACCGTTGGCGGACGGGACGCTGTTGATGGGCATGCACGTGGAGACCGACACCACCGCCGCCACCCAGGTCGTCCGCTCGACCGACGGCGGCGACACGTGGTCGACGCCGACGCTGAACGCGGCGGCCCCGTTCACTGTGGCCACCAAGATTCCGGACCCCGACAACTCGGGTGACCCGGTGCGCAACGCCACAGAGCCGCTGCTGGCGGTCCAGCCGAACAGCAAGGTGGTGAACGCGGTCTGGCAGAGCCAGGACGCCGACGGCACCTTCCACGTCGCGTACGCGCGGTCCACGGACGACGGGAAGACCTGGTCCAGCCCGGTTCGCGTGGACAAGACGCCCACCGGTTCGGCCGCGGTACCGGCGATCGCCGTGTCCCCCGGCGGCACCGTGGCGGTCACGTACTACGACTTCCGGAAGAACACGTCCGCGGCCACCCTGCCCACCGACTTCTGGGCCGTGACCTGCTCGGCGGACTGCACGACGTCCGCATCGTGGCGCGAGCGGCACATCGAGGGCTCGTTCGACGCGCGGAAGGCGCCGTTGACGAGCTCCGGCCGGATGATCGGTGACTACACCGGCCTGGTCTCGACCGGCTCGGCCTTCGTGGCCGTGTACGGCGTGACCACCGGCGACACCGCCAACCCGGTGGACGTCCACAGCGCGACCTTCTACAACTGACCGACCGGGCGCGACCCGCCGGCGCTTCTCGCGCCGGCGGGTCGCGCCCTACGGTACGGCGGAGATTCCGCGTCGAGTGGTGTTCCTGCCGGGGGCGAGTGCTAGTGCCGTGTCAAGCAACGTTGGTCGTGGGACGACCGTGTTGGTTGATCCTCGCCTCGGGGCGAGCGACTCCCCACTGGGGTGGTGGGGCGGGCCTCGGCCGGCCAGGGGACCCTTGTGCGGTGCCGTGATGGGGGCGTCGTCGGGGGTCACGCCGGGACGGTCCGGCACCGGGGAGGTGCCGTCCGGCTCGACGGTGCGTGATCACCACCGGGAACGGGTTCCTTTTCATGGTGGTGATGGGTCCGCCCGGGTCACGCCGGGCGATGTTGGCGCCGCCGACCAGGTCGCGGTGCCCGCTGAAACCACAATGCATGCAGGTGAAGCGGCGGCCGGCGGGTTTGGGGACCCGCCGCCCGCAGGACGGGCAGGTGGAGGAGGTCCCGCGTTCGTCGACCAGCTCGACGCGGATCCCGGCTTGTTCGGCTTTGTCTTTGAGGCAGCGGATCAGATAGCCGGGCCGCCAGTCACGGAGCCGCTGGTTGTGCCGCCGCCCGGCCTTCAACTCCAGGACACCGCGCGGGTCACCGACCCGTAGCGTCCCGACCCGCCGTTCCACGGCCCATTGGACGACCTGTTCGGCGGCTTCGTGCTGGGCCTGTTTGATCCGGCGTTTGTGGCGGGCCTCGAGCTTGCGCTGGCGGGCCCGGTACTTGCGCCACCGCCGCGAACCTGCCTGCCCCGGTTTGGGTGCCCGCTGGGCGACGGCGCGACGCCGGTGTTTGGTGTCTTTGAGGTGCAGGTGGGCCTCGGCGCGCATCGCCCGCCCCGAAACCAGCAGCCCTTCCCCCTCCGGTCCGGCGACCGCATAGGGGTGGATCACTCCTAGATCCACGCCCGCCACACGGCCGGGGTCGGGTTCGGTCCCGGGCGCGTAGGTGGCGACGGGAACCTCGGCGGTCACCTCGACGAACAACCGAGCGCCCTCGTTGAGCAGGGTGACCGACCGGATTTGCCCGACCGGATAGGGCAGTTCCCGGTCCAGGCGCACCCACAGGGGCAGGCGGCCACGGGCGACCGCCAACCGCAGGCGCTGCCCGTCGATGGCGAAGCTGCCGTAGCGGAACCGCACCGGCAGCAAGCGGCGTTTACGGCGCGGGAACCGAGCGGAGGCATCGCCGTCGGCGCGGCGTTTGGCGGTGGCGAACCAGGCATCGCTGTAGCGACGCAACACCCCTTCAGCGCAGGGGGAGTTCAGATCACCGAAGGCCCCCGGCCCGGCCTTGTGCAGCTCCCGGCACAGCTGCTGGAAGTTGGTGATGGGTGCCAGGCCGCGTTGGCGTCGCCACCGGTTCATGTCGAGCGCACACGCCCACACGTCCCCGGCCGCGAGCAGCAGACCGAAGCAGCGCCGCCGCTGCGCTGGCGTGACGCGCAGGCCGACCCGGGCGGTGCGCAACACCGTCCGGACGGCTTCAGGGCCAACACGTCGAGGCACGAGGTGATTACACCAAGTGCCTACGACAAAATCCGGCCCTCCAGGTTTGCCGGGCCACCGGGCCATCGGACGATTCCGAACAATGGCTGGTTACACGAACAGGGTTGTTTGACGCGGCACTAGGTCCGCCGGACAGCGGTGACGTCGAACTCCAGCGTCACCTTCTTGCCGACCAGGCCCGCGGCGGCGGTCCAGTTCACACCCCAGTCCGCCCGGTTGATCACGGTGTTGCCCTTGAAGCGAATGCGGACCTTGCCCCGCGGGTCGTGTTCGGTGCCGGTCTGCTCAAGGGCAACGGTGACCGGCTTGGTCACGCCGCGGATGGTCAGGTCACCGGTGAGCTCGAAAGCGGTCTCGCCGACCTGCCGCGCCCCGGTCGAGGTGAAAGTGATGGTCGGATGGTCGTGGAGGTTCAGGAATCTGCCGCGCAGCAGGTCGTCGCGTTTGGCGTTGCCGGTCTGGATGCTGCCGGCCTGGATGGTGAGCCGGAGGTGCGACTTCGACGGATCGTCGCCGTCCAAGCGGCCCCCGCCTTCGAATTCCTCGAATCGCCCGCGCACCTTGGGACCGATCGTGTGCCGGGCGACGAAGCCGATCCGGGTGTGGGCGGTATCGAGGGCGTAGTCGCCGCTCAGCTCACCGAGCGTGGGCGTGATGGTCATACGGGTCGCTCCAGAGCCTGCCTTATCGAGGTGCCGACCAGGCGGGTGTTGCCTGTCAGACGGTGTATCTCCAGCATCGAGGCAGGTCAGCGGCGGAACAATGTACGCTTCGTGCGGAGATCCATAATTCTGGAGTTATCAATGGAGCTTCGGGACATCGAGATCTTCCTGACGTTGGCCGAGGAACTGCACTTCGGCCGCACCGCGGAACGGCTCCATGTGTCCCAGGCCCGCGTGAGCCAGGTCATCAGCAGACAAGAGCGGCGCCTCGGCGTGGCCCTGTTCGATCGCACCAGCCGCCGCGTGAGCCTGACCCCGGTCGGCCGGCGCCTCCGCGAGGATCTGCAACAAGCCCTCGACCTCCTCCAGGAGGGACTCGCCCGCGCCGAAGCAGCCGGCCTGAGCGGGGGCCGGACTCTGCGGCTGGGTGTCTTCGGCCATGCCGGACACGAACTACGCCCACTCGTCGACATGTTCCGCACCCGTCACCCTGGCAGCGATGTCCAGTTCAACGAGATCACCGGCAGCGACGCGTTCGCCTCCCTGCGCGCCGGAGTGAACGACATCAATGTGCTGTGGCTGCCCGTCGTCGAAGCGGATCTCACCGTGGGCCCCACCGTGCTGACCGGAAGCCGCGTGCTGGCGGTGTCGGCCGACCATCCGCTCGCCGAACGCGGCTCCGCCTCCCTGGAGGACCTCGCCGACGACCACGTCGCCGACCTCGGCCCCGACGCCCCCGAGTACTGGGTCGCCGCCATGGTCCCCATGCGTACGCCGAGCGGTCGCCGTATCCCGCGCGGGCCCGCCGCGCGGACCTTCCATGAGGTCCTTTCCCTGGTCGCCGCCGGACAGTGCGTCCACCCGCTGGGCGAGATAGCCGCCCGCTACAACAACCCTCCCGACATCGTCTTCCTGCCCATGCGCGATGCCCCTGACCTTCAATGGGCCCTGACCTGGCGCTCCACCGCCGACAGCCCCGCCATCCGCGCGCTGGCCCAGATCGCCGTCGATCTCGGCCCCATCGCGCTGTGACGGCGACAGCGGGCGGCAGCCCGCGCTACCGCTGCGCTGCCACGCCGCCGATCACGACAGTGCTCCGAAGGTCGTCCTCCTCGACCGGACGCGGCCTCACCTGATCAGCCACGATCGCCGGACGGAGTGGTCCCGTCCGGCGATCCGTGCCGGCTGAAGTTACGCGTGGTGTGCGAGGAAGGGATACGGGCCGCCGCTCTTCTCGGAGTCACCGGTGCCGCCGACGGCCCACAGCCCGCCCCCCGGAATGGCGGCGGCGCCATTGACGCCCCCGTCTCCGGCCTGCGGGATCGAGCCGCGCGACCAGCGCTTTCCGTCCCAGCGCAGCGTGTACATGTGGTAGGGGAGATCCGTGTCCCCGACCGCCCACACGCTCCGTCCGTTCTTCACCACGTCGTTGATCTCTCCGGAACCGTCGGGCACAGGGGTGCTGGACCACTTGTGGCCGTTCCAGTGCAGCATGATCGGGAGACGGCTTCCGCCGCGGGAGCCGGCCTGCCCGGCGCCGACCACCCAGACGTCGTTGGCCGACAGCGCCCGGACCGCCGCCACGCGCCTGGTCCACCGGTTGCTGATCGCGGGTTCCTTCAGCCGTTTCCAGGCGCGGCCGTTCCAATGCAGGAGCACCAGGTGCTCGCGGCCTTGAGAGTCGCCGAAGTCGGTGCCGGCGGCCCAGACGTCGTGGGAATTCCGGACGGCCATGCCGGACAGCAGCCAGTTGTCGCCGATGCCGGGCAGCGCCATGGGCCGCCACTGGCGGCCGTTCCACCGCTGGACGTACCCCTGTGCGACCCGGGTGCGGGAGTCGTAGACGCCCCCGATGAGCCACGCGTCCTTCGGCCCGCCGGCGGCGACGAGGGTCCCGGACGACTGTTGCGCGCCGGGGAAGGCCGGGTAGCTCATCGGGGTCCAGCGTCGCCCGTCCCAGTGCAGCATCGCGCAGTCCGCGCTGGCCCACACGTCGTTGCGGCCCGTGGCGGTGAGGAAGTTGATGCGGCCGACGGCGGGCATGGTCACCGAGGACCAGGAGCGCCCGTTCCAGCGCAGCATCAGGGTCGGGAACATCTCCTTCTCCATCTGGCAGATGTCCGGGGGCGCGTCCGCTCGCCCCGCGGCCGTGCCGGCGAGGCCGCCCCGCGCGGCGGCCGAGGGATGGCCGACGATGCTGCTGACCTTGAACCCGCCCGCCCAGGCGTCCGTGCGTCCGGTGGTGACCACGCTCGTCAGGTTGGCCTGGCCCTTGACGGGGATCGCGGACCGGTGCCAGCCGGGACCGGGCTTGACGGGCTCCGCCGAGGCCGCGGGAGCGCCGATGGCGAGCGCGGTGGCCGAAACCGCCGCCGCGAGAGCGCCGAGCCGGGCCGCGCCGCGGCCTCGCCGAGGAATGAAGGTCATCAAGAGTCCTTTCGAAGAACGACGGTCGACTCCTGATCACCCGATGTCGCCACGGTGGTTCCCACCGCGGCCCGGCCTGGCCTCTGCCGCCGCACATGGGTCGGGCCCGAGGCGAGTGAATCCGATTGGGAACTCATCCGGGCCGTCCGGGTGAAAACCGGTCGCACATGGTCCGTTCCGCACGAGACCGGAAATCGGAGACCGGATGAGAACACAGCCGTATGTGGCTTCGACGGCGCGGGAGAGCATGGACGACGCCGCGTTGATACAGCAGTCCCTACGAGAGCCCGAGGCGTTCGCGCAGGTGTACGACCGCCATGCCGCGCACATTCACCGCTACGTGACCCGCCGGCTCGGAGCGGATGCCGCGGACGACGTGGTGGCCGACACCTTTCTGGACGCGTTCCGGCAGCGCCGCAGGTACCACTTCGACCGGACGGATGCCCGGCCGTGGCTGTACGGCATCGCCGCGAACATCATCGGCAAGCGCCGGCGTTCGGAGATACGGATGCTGCAGGCGCTCGCGAAGACGGGATCCGACCCGGTCGCGCAAAGCTACGGGGACGGCGTCGACGACCGGGTGGCGGCCTCCGCCGCCGGGCGGCCCATCGCTCGCGCGCTGGCCGCGTTGTCGCCGAAGTACCGCGAGGTGCTCCTGCTCATCGCCTGGGCCGACCTGTCCTACGAGGAGACCGCCGAGGCGCTGGGCATCTCGGTCGGCACCGTACGGTCACGGCTGCACCGGGCCCGAAAGAAGGTCCGCGAGGCGCTCGGCGGACACAATCCCACTTCCAGCATGGAGGAGCTCGACCGATGAACGACCTCGACCTGGTGCGTGAGATGCGTGCCGACGCTCCGGAGCCCTCGGCCGGCCAGCTGGCGGCCGGCCGTGACCGTCTGCGATCGGCGTTCGGTTCCCCCGCCGCCTCGGCACGGTCCCGCCCCGCGCTGATCCGACGTCCGGCGATCATCGCTGGTGGCCTGGCACTCGCGGCGGCGGCCACAGCCGTCGTCGTCACGGTCGGCGGATCGGGGCGGCAGGAGGGCCATGTCGGTCCCCGGCCGTCCTCCATCCAGCTGGCGGCGGCCACCGAGGTGCTGGACAAGGCCGCGCGGACCGTCGAGTCCCGGCCGGCGCCGAAGCTCGAACCGCACCAGTGGCTCTACTACCGCTTCACCGCGTACCATCACGCCGCCGGCGGCGAGACCGACCAATCCTGGATCCGGATGGACGGGATGCAGGATGCCTCCATGGTGGGTGGAAAGCTCGTGGTCACGCGGCACTCGACGGCCGAGTCCGCGGAGGGCACACCGCTGGGCGCCTATCGGCTGCTGGCCTCGCTGCCCACCGACCCGCACGCTCTCCTCGCCACGCTGTACGCCAAGGTCGGATCCGAACCGCGTGGCGGCGGTCAGAGCAAGCAGGAGCTGGCGTTCGAGAACATTCAGCAGTTGCTGTGGAACTCGCCGGCGGGCGCTCCGCCGCGCGTCCAAGGAGCGCTCTACCGGGCGCTGGCGCAACTGCCCGGCATCCAGGTCAAGCGCGACTTCCAGTACGCGCCCAGGCGTACGGCCATCGCCGTCTTCCACCTTCCCACCAGCGCGATCCTGCTCGACCCGACCAGCTACCAGATGATCGGCTGGGCGAGCGTCAGCGACGGCCACCGCCCGCCCGCTCCTAAACCGTCCAACGCCGCCGAAGCGCGCCAAATGGCCCACGACCCGAAGAAGTACCCCTGGAACTCCCCGGCCCTGCCCGCGGGTACCGTCATCAACTCCTTCTACCGCGATCACGTGGCCGTCGTCAGCGCCCCTGGCCGACGCTGACCAGCCCGGCCCTGTCCTCGGCGACGCCGACAGTCGTCCCCGAGGACAGGGCCGTGGTCGTCAGGTCCCGGAACCACAGGGGCAGCGGAGAGAACGGGCCGTGACGAACGCTCGGTCAACGGACGCCCGGCCCCCGTAAGGTCACCGCCTATCTGGACACGCTGGGCGCGTCATCCGTGGCTCGCCGAGCCTTCGGTCCGGCATGGCGGCCACCGCCGTCCGAGGCGACGGCCTCCTGGATCGCCGCCAGGACGGCGTCCCGGTGCGGGACCACGTAGAAGTGGTCACCGGGGAAGACCCGCAGCGTGAACTCACCGGTGGTCAGTTCGGCCCAGCGTTCGGCCTGCGCGATGGTGACGATCGGGTCGGCGTTCCCGGAGAACGCGGTGATCGGGAGGTCGAGGCGCGGGCCGGGCTCGTGCCGGTACGTCTCGATCAGCCGGAAGTCACTCCGCACGTACGGGAGGACGAGCTCGCGCAGCTGCGGGTCGGCGAGGGCCCGCGCGTCCGTGCCGCCGAGCCGGACCAGCTCGGCGACGAAGGCGTCGTCGTCCTTGTCGTGGAGGACCTCATCGGCCGGGCCGCCCGGCCGGTCGTGGGAGGCGCGGGACGCGGAGACGAACAGGTGCGTCGGCGGGACCCCGCGCGCGGTCAGCAGGCGGGCGGTCTCGTGGGCGATGGTCGCCCCCATGCTGTGCCCGAACAGCGCGACCGGTCGGTCCAGCAGCGGACCGAGCGCCTCGGTGACGGCACGGGCGATTCGCCCCGCGTCGTCGACGAGGGGCTCGAACAGCCGGTCCGCCCGGCCGGGGTACTCCGCGATGTGGACCTCGACCTCCGTGGCCGCCATGGCCAACGGGCGGTAGAACGCAGCCGAGCCGCCCGCGTGGGGAAAGCAGATCAGCCGCGTCGCCGCGGCCGGCCGGGCCTGGAAGCAGCGGAGCCAGCCCGGCACGTCAGGCCCTCTCGTCCTGTTCCATGGCCGCGATGAGGCTCTTCGGGCGCATGTCGGTCCAGTGCTCGTTGACGTAGTCGAGGCAGGCCTGCCGGGTGTCCTCGCCGTGCGCGACGGTCCATCCCGCGGGCACGTCCGCGAACGTCGGCCACAGGGAGTGCTGCCCCTCCTCGTTGACGAGGACGAGGTAACGACCGTCGGGGTCTTCGAACGGGTTGGTCATGTCTCCAGGTTCTCCTTCAACTTCGCGGCGATTCGGGCCAGCGGGCCGGGATCGGCCATCTCGGTGTGCGCGCAGTCGACCGGGTGCCGCTCGACGCGGGCGGCGTGCGGGGTCCAGACGTCGGCGGGCGGCGCCTCGGTGTTGCGCGCGGCGGTGAACAACAACAGGTCCCCGTCGAACCGGCCGGGGACGAACCGCCGCCCGTTGCGCAGGGCGTTCAGGTAGGCGCGGTACAGGCCCTCCAGGCGGCGGCCGTCGATCCCGCCGAGCGCGCTGCCCTCCAGGAGGGCGGCGACGTCCTCCGCCGTCACGTCGTCGGCGACGTCGAACCCGAGGTCGCGGAGCAGGTCGGGGAGGGGCACGTCGGCGTCCGGGTCCCCGTCGAGAGGGTAGGAGTCCATCAGCGCGAGCAGCGCGACCTGTTCGCCGTCCGCCCGCAGCCGTACGGCCATGGCGTGCGCGATCAGGCCGCCGAGCGACCAGCCCAGCAGGTGGTACGGCCCGGTCGGCTGGACGGTGCGGACGACGGCGACGTAGTCGGCGGCCATCTCCTCCATCGATCCGGGCAGTTCCTCGTCGCGGGCGATGCCGCGCGCCTGCAGGCCGTACACCGGGCGGCCCGGAAGGTGGCGCAGCAGGCCCGCGTACGACCAGGCCACGCCGACCGCCGGGTGCACGCAGAACAGCGGCGGCCGGTCGCCCCCCGCGCGCAGCGGCAGCAGCACGTCGAGCGGTGCCGTCCCGCCGGCGACCGCGGCCGTCCCGTCGGCTGCCCGGGCGTCCGCCGTGTCGAGGCGGTGGGCGAGCGCCGCGACCGTCGGGGCCTCGAACAGCGCGCGGACCGGCAGGCCGACCCCCAGCTCGGCGCGGACCCGGCCGGTCAGGCGGGTGGCGAGCAGGGAGTCCCCGCCGAGCTCGAAGAACCCGTCGTCGACCCCGACCCGGTCGAGGCCCAGCACCTCCGCGAACAGGCCGCACAGGACCTCCTCCAGCGGACCCAGCGGCGGCCGCGAGGACCCGGCCAGCTCCGGCGCGGGCAGCGCCGCGCGGTCGAGCTTGCCGCTCGGGCTGAGCGGGAGGGCGTCCAGAACGACGACGGCGGAGGGCACCAGGTGGCCGGGCAGGGTCCGCGCCGCCGCCTCCCGCAGCTCGGCCGGGTCGGCGTCGCCGGTGACGTACGCGACGAGACGGCGATCGCCCGGTCGGTCCTCGCGGACGACGACCGCGGCCTGCCGGACGGCCTCCCGCTCGGTGAGCACCGCCTCGATCTCGCCCGGTTCGATCCGGAAGCCGCGCACCTTGACCTGCGCGTCCGTACGGCCGAGGTACTCCAGGCGCCCGTCGGCCCGCCGCCGGACGAGGTCCCCGGTCCGGTACATGCGGCCCGGCCCGAACGGGTCGGCCACGAAGCGTTCGGCGGTCAGTGCGGGCCGGTTCAGGTAGCCGCGGGCCAGGCCGATCCCGGCGACGTACAGCTCACCGGGCACGCCGGGCGGCACGGGCCGCAGCCTGGTGTCCAGGACGTACACCCGCGCGCCGGTGATCGGCAGCCCGATCGTCGAGGCGTCGTCGGTGAGCGGCGCGCTCATCGTCGCCGCCACGGTCGTCTCCGTCGGCCCGTACGCGTTGATCATCCGGCGGCCGGGCGCCCAGCGTTCGACGAGGCCGGGCGGGCACGCCTCACCGCCGACGACGAGGGTGCGCGGGTTCGCCAGGCCCTCCGGGTCGACGCCGGCGAGTACGGCCGGGGCGACGAAGCCGTGCGTCACCTGCCGCAGCGCGTCGCGGAGCGCCTCGCCGCCGTACACGTCCGGGGGCACGATCGTCACCGTCCCGCCCGAGGCGAGGCCCATGAGCAGCTCGAACACCGACGCGTCGAAGCTCGGCGAGGAGAAGTGCAGCGTCCGGTCGCCCGGCGCCAGGCCGAACCCCGCGATCTCGGTCGCGGCGAGGCTTGCCAGGCCCGCGTGCGTGACGACGACGCCCTTCGGCCGCCCGGTCGACCCGGAGGTGTAGATGACGTACGCCGCGTTCTCCGGCCGTACCGGTCTGGTGGTGACGTCGCGTCCGGTCATCGGCGGCGGCAGGCGCGGTCCGTCGTACGGGAGCGGCACGCCGGGGTGGGCGATCACGCAGGCGGGGCGGGCGTCGTCCAGCATGTACGCGACGCGGTCCGGCGGATAGCCGGGGTCGATCGGCAGGTACGCGCCGCCCGCCCGGCTGACGGCGAGGGCCGAGACGACGAACTCCGCCGATCGCCGCAGCGCGATCGCCACGACCGTCTCCGGGCCGGCACCGAGCCCGGCCAGCTCGCCGGCGAGCGCCCCGGCCCGCGCCCACAGCTCCGCGTACGTGAGCGTCTCGGAGCCCCCGACGGTCGTGACGGCGGGGGCGTCGGGGGTCTGCTCGACCCAGGTCTCGACCAGTTCCGGGAGCGTACGGGGCGGTGCGGCGGGCGGGCCGGCCGCCCAGCCGCCCAGGATCCGGGCGCGTTCGCCCGGGAGGAGGACGTCCAGGTCCGCGACGGGGGCGTCGGGCCGCGCGGCCATCGCGCGCAGCAGCCGTTCGACGCGGGCGAGCAGCAGCCCGGCCTCCGCGTCGTCGTACGCGTCGGGCCGGTGGTCGAGGCGCAGCCACAGCCGGTCGCCGCCGAGCGGCGCGGCGACCAGCGCGAGGGGGTAGTGCGTCGCGTCGAAGAGGTCCACGCGGGTCAGCCGTACGTCGCCGAGTGTGATATCCCCAGGCTGGGGATAGTTCTCGAACGCGGTCATCGTGTCGAACAGCGGCGTCCGGCTGACCTCGGTCAACCCGGCGTGCTGGTGCGGGAACAGCTCGGCCTGCTCCTCCTGCAGGCGGGTCAGCAGGGCCGCGACCGACCGCTCCTCCTCGATCCGGACCCGCACGGGAACGGCGTTGACGAACAGCCCGACCATCCGCTCGACGCCGGGGATCTCCGGTGGCCGCCCGGACACCGCCGCGCCGAACACGACGTCGTCGCGGCCGGTCAGCCGGGACAGCAGCAATCCCCACGCGCCCTGGACGAGCGTGTTCGCCGTGAGGCCGTGCCGCCGGACGGCGGACAGGTCCAGGTCGACCTCCGTGGTGACCCGCCGCGGCGGCAGCGGCGGCCCGGCCGCCGTCGCGGGGGCGACCAGCGTCGGCTCCGCCACCCCGTCGAGGGCCTTCCCCCATGCCTCGCGGGCCGCCGTACGGTCCCGGCCGGCCAGCCACTCGAGGTACCGCTTGTACGGCGTGACGGGAGCGGGCTCGCCGCCGAGGTACAGCGTGAAGAACTCCTCCGCCAGGACCGGCATCGACCAGCCGTCCAGGAGGATGTGATGACTCGTGACGATGAGCCGGTTCCGCTCCGGCCCCTCCGGCACGAGGGTGAACCGCAGCAGCGGCGGCCGCGCCAGGTCGAACGGCCGGGTCCGCTCGCGCTCGGCGACCACGTCGGGGTCGCCGGTCGCCTCCTCCCAGGGCAGCGGCACCTCGCGGTGCACGAGCTGGACCGGCTCGCCGTTCTTGCGCTGCCGGAAGCCGCACCGCAGGTTCGCGTGCCGGGCGAGCAGCGCGGACGCGGCGCCCTTCAGCGCCCCGACGTCCAGGGGGCCCGCCAGGTCGAGCACGAGCTGCGTCGCGTACAGGTCCCGGTCGTCCAGCGCGGCGTGGAAGTACAGCCCCTGCTGGAGGGGGGACAGCGGCAGGACGTCCTCCAGCCGCCCGCGTCCGGTGGTCACAGCTCCTCCAGCTCCGCCTCGAACTCGTCGATCTCGTCCTGGCCGAGGTCGACCAGGGGGAGGTCGGACGGCGTGTGCCCGCCGTCCTCCGTGACGGCCAGCTCCCGCAGCGCCGCCGACCACGCCTCGGCGAGCGCCCGCACGTCGTCCTCGTCGTACAGGCCGGACGCGTACGACCAGGTCACCTTCAGGTGCGGACCGTCCGGCAGGTCGTGGGTGACCGCGTTGACGTCGATGCCGTGCGGCAGCGGCGTGCCCGGACCGTGGCCCATGCCGAGCAGGTCGGACTCCGGTGCGGTGGACCAGTCGCCCTGTCCGGGGTTCACCCGGCCCTGGTAGTTGAAGCCGAGCTGCGGCGTCACGGTGAGCGTGCCGCGCGTCGCCGGGGTGAGGTGGCGCAGGAGCCCGTACCCGAGGCCCTCGCCGGGGACGGCGCGCAGCTGTTCCTTGACGCGTTTCAGGGCAGGGCCCGGTTCGTCGGTGCCGGGGGCCAGCCGCACCGGGTAGAGGGCGGTGAACCACCCGACCGTGCGGGACAGGTCCGCGCCCAGGTCGGCGCGGCCGTGGCCCTCCAGGTCGACGAGCAGCCCGTCGCGCCCGTGCCGGCGGCGCACGGCCAGGGCCAGCGCGGTGAGCAGGACGTCGTTCACGGTGCCGTGGAAGGCCGCCGGAACGGTCGTCAGCAGCGGTTCGGTGACCTCGGGCGGCAGGCTCGCCCGCACGTGCCGTACGGTCTCGGCGGTGTCCCGCGCCGGGTCCAGCGCCCGGCGGGCCAGCGGCGGATCGTCTTCCAGCGCGGCCCAGTGCGGGAGTTCGTCCACAAGCTGTGGATCGTTCGCCGCCGCGACGAGCCGCCGCGCCCACCCGCGGAACGATGCCGGGACCGGGTCGAGCGGATGATCCTCCAGAGCCAGCACGAGGTCGGGGAGCAGGATCCGCCACGAGACGCCGTCGACCACGAGGTGGTGCAGCGTCAGCAGCAGCCGGCCCGGCGCGTCGCCCGCGTCGAACCAGACCACCCGCACCGTCGCGCCCGTCGCCGGGTCCAGGGCCCGCCGCGCCGCGTCCACGTGCTCCGCGATGCCGTCCAGGCCCTCGACCCGGATGACGTGCGGCCGCCCCGTACCGGGCGGCGTGATCTCGGCGTGCCGCCCGTCGAACCGCAGGCGCAGCGCGTCGTGGTGGTCCACGAGCGTCTCGACCGCCCGCGTCAGCCGGTCCAGGCCCAGGCCGGGCGGCACGGTGAGCAGCGCCGACTGGTGCAGTGAGCCGCCCAGCCCGGCGAACCAGCTCATGATCGGTGTGAGCGGCACCGGCCCGACGCCCGCCCCTTCCGGTTCCGGTGCCGTGCCGTCCCGGCCGGCGGGCCGCGCGACCGCCGCCAGCGCCCCCGGCGTCCGGTGCCGGAACACCTCCCGCGCCGTGACGACGAGGCCCTCGCGCCGGGCCCGCGCGACGAGCTGGATCGCGACGATGCTGTCCCCGCCCAGGTCGAAGAAGCCGTCGTCGGCGCCGACCGGGCCGTCCAGGCCGAGGACCTCGGCGAACAGCCGGCAGAGCAGCTCCTCCTCCGGCGTGCGCGGCGCGCGGCCCGACGCGCGGAACTCGGGCGCGGGCAGCGCCGCGCGGTCGAGCTTCCCGCTGGCGGTGAGCGGCAGATCGGGCAGCGGGACGACGGCCGCCGGGACCATGTACTCCGGCAGCCGGTCGCGGACGAACGCCCGCAGCTCGGCCGGGTCGGCGTCGCCCACGACGTACGCGACGAGGCGCCGCCCGCCGGGCGGGTCCTCCCGGATGAGCACGGCGGCCTGGGACACGGCCTCGTGTCCGGTCAGCGCGGACTCGACCTCACCCGGTTCCACCCGGAAGCCGCGGATCTTGATCTGGTGGTCCGTACGGCCGAGGTACTCCAGCCGCCCGTCGGCGCGGTGCCGGACGAGGTCGCCGGTGCGGTACATCCGCTCGCCCGGCGCGCCGTACGGGTCGGCGACGAAGCGTTCCGCCGTGAGGCCCGGCCGGCCGAGGTAGCCGCGGGCCAGGCTGAGACCGGTGGCGTACAGCTCGCCGGGCACGCCGGGCGGGACCGGCCGCAGGTACTCGTCGAGCACGTACACGCGGGTGTTCGCCACCGGGGTGCCCATCGGCGGGACGATCCGGCCGGAAAGCGGCGCGCTGACGGTGGTGGCCACCGTCGTCTCCGTGGGCCCGTACGCGTTGATCATGCGGTGGTCGCGCGACCAGCGCTCCACGAGCTCGGGCGGGCACGCCTCACCGGCGACGACCAGCGTCAGTCCCGGCGGCAGTCCGTCGAGGGTGGGGAGCGCGGCCGGCGGCAGCGTCGCGTGCGTGACGCGCCGCTCGGCGGCCAGCTCGGCCAGCGGCGCGCCGGGGACGAGACGGTCGGCCGGCGCCGGCACGAGAGTCGCCCCGGACAGGAGCGCGACGAGCTCCCAGAACGCCGCGTCGAAGCCCGGCGACGCGAACTGCAGCACCCGGCTCCCCGGGCCGATCCCCAGACGTTCGCGCTGCGTCGCCGCCAGACTCGCGATCCCCCGGTGGGTGACGACGACCCCCTTCGGCCGTCCCGTCGACCCGGACGTGTAGATCACGTACGCCGCGCCGTCGACCCGACCGCTCCGGGAGAGCACGGCGTTCGGCGGGCCGTCGGGTGTCTCGACGCCCTCCTCGGTGACCACGCACACCGGGCCGGCGTCCGCCAGCAGGTACGCGACGCGGTCCGGCGGATAGGTGATGTCGATCGGCAGGTACGCCGCGCCGGTCATGGCGACGGCCAGCTCCGTCACGACGAGGCCGACGGACCGGGGCAGGGCGATCGCCACGATCCGCTCCGGCCCGGCGCCCAGCTCGGCGAGCCGGTCCGCGAGCTCCTCCGCCCGCGCGGCCAGGTCGGCGTACGTCAGCTCCTCGTCCTCGAAGACGACCGCCGTCGCGTCCGGCGTCGCGGCCGCCTGCGCCCGGAACAGCTCGGCCAGCGTCGCGTCCGGCACCGGCCGAGCGGTGTCGTTGAACTCCGCCAGCATCCGGTGGCGTTCGGGCTCGTCCAGCAGGTCGATCGCGCCGATGCGGGTGTCGGGGTCGGCGGCGACGGCGGTCAGGAGACGGTCCAGGCGCGCGGCGATGGCCTCGGCGGTCGCCTCGTCGAACAGGTCGGTCGCGTACTCCAGCACCCCCTCGAGGCTCTCCTCCAGGCTCAGCGTCAGGTCGAACTTGGCGACTCCGGCGTGCAGCGGCAGCGGCTCGGCGGTGCCGCCGCCGGAGAGCCGGAGTTCGGCCGAGGGGTTGTTCTGGAAGGCGAGCATGACCTGGAAGAGCGGGTGGCGGGCCATGCTGCGGGGTGGGTTGAGGATCTCCACGAGGCGTTCGAAGGGCAGGTCCTGGTGCTGGTAGGCGGCCAGGTCGGTGTCGCGGACCCGGTCGACGAGTTCCCGGAAGGTCGGGTTTCCTGCGGTGTCGGTGCGCAGGACGAGGGTGTTGACGAACATGCCGACGAGGTCGTCGAGGGCCTGGTCGGTGCGCCCGGCGATGGGCGTGCCGATGGGCACGTCGGTCCCGACGCCGAGGCGGGTGAGCAGTGCGGCGAGGGCCGCCTGCACGACCATGAACACGCTGGCGTTCGTCCGCCGGGCCAGCGCCCTGACCCGCTCGGCGTCGAGCCGTACAGGCACCTGTCCGCCCTGGTGGGACGCCTGGGCGGGGCGGGGACGGTCGGTGGGCAGGTCGAGCTGGTCGGGCAGGTCGGCGAGGGTGTCACGCCAGTGGGCGATCTGCCGGGAGATGAGGCTGTCGGGGTCGTCTTCGGAGCCGAGGAGGTTCCGCTGCCAGAGGGCGTAGTCGGCGTACTGCACGGGCAGCGGTTGCCAGGTGGGTGGTCGTCGTTCGGCGCGGGCGGTGTAGGCGGTGATCAGGTCCCGTGCCAGGGGCGCGAACGACCAGCCGTCGGCGGCGATGTGGTGCAGCACCAGCAGCAGCACCTGCTCACCGGGCCCGGTCACGTACAGGCGGGCGCGGATCGGGATCTCCACCGCGAGGTCGAAGCCGTACGCCGCGTCCCGCGCCAGGGCCGCCGCGACATCGTCGGTCTCCTCGACCCGGAGCTCGGGCCGCTCGTCCTCCAGGATCACCTGGTACGGGGCGCCGTCCGACTCCGGGAAGATCGTTCGTAGCGCCTCGTGCCGGGCGACCACGTCGGCCAGTGCCGCCCGCAGCGCGTCGACGTCCACCTCGCCGGTCAGCCGGAGCGCCAGCGGCATCGCGTACGTTGCGCTGCGGCCCTCGAGCCGGGCCAGGTACCAGAGGCGTCGCTGCGCGTACGACAGCGGTGGGGCGGCCGCCGCACGGGGAGATGGCGTGAGCGGCGGTCGGCCCGTGTCCGCCCCCTCGGCGACCTCGGCGAGGCCGGCGACGGTGGGCGTCTCGAACAGCGCCCGGACCGGGATCTCGACGCCGAGGACGGCGCGGACGCGGGCGACGACGCGGGTGGCCAGCAGTGAGTCCCCGCCCAGTTCGAAGAACCCGTCGTCGACCCCGACGACCGGCGTGCCCAGCACCTCGGCGAAGACCCCGCACAACACCTCCTCGACCGGCGTCCGGGGACCGCGCGACGACGACCCGACCTCCGGCGCGGGCAGCGCCCGGCGGTCGAGCTTGCCGTTGGGCGTCAGCGGCAGCGCCTCCAGGACCACGATCGAGGACGGCAGCATGTAGTCCGGCAGGCTCTGCCCCGCGAACTTCCGCAGCTCGGCCGGGTCGGCCGCCCCGACGACGTACGCGGTGACGCGCCGGTCGCCGGGCCGGTCCTCCCGCACGACGGCGACGGCCTGCGAGACGGACTCGTGCGCGGTCAGCACGGTCTCGATCTCGCCCAGCTCGATGCGGAACCCCCGGACCTTCACCTGGTGGTCGACCCGGCCGAGGTACTCGATCCGCCCGTCGGCGCGATATCGCGCCAGGTCGCCGGTGCGGTACATGCGGCCGGGCCCGTACGGGTCGGCCGTGAACCGTTCGGCCGTCAGGTCCGGGCGGCCGAGGTACCCGCGAGCCAGCCCCGCCCCGGCGATGTACAGCTCGCCGGGGACGCCCGGCGGCACCGGCCGCAGCGCGGCGTCGAGGATGTAGACCCGTGTGTTCGCGAGGGGACGCCCGATCGGCGGCCGGGCCGCCGAAGCCTCGTCGATCTCCACGCCGGTGGACCAGATCGTCGTCTCGGTCGGGCCGTACAGGTTGCGGACCGAGCAGCCGCGCTCGACCAGGGCGCGGGCGAGCCCGGCGGGCAGCGCCTCCCCGCCCACGAGCACCCGGAGCCCGCCGAGGTCGGGAGGCTCGGGAAGCTCGGTGAGCTCCTGCCAGAGGGTCGGCGTGGCCTGCATGATGGTGGCGTCCGCGAGGAGCCGGCCGAGCCGCGCAGGCTCAGCGACCTCCTCCTCGCGCGCGAGCCGGATCCGGGCCCCGGCCAGCAGCGGCGAGTAGATCTCCGGCACCGAGATGTCGAAGCCGACCGTGGTCACCGCGACGAGCGTGTCGTCCGGCGTGAGCGGAACCTGCTCGGCCATCGTGAGCAGGAGGTTCGTGACGGTGCCGTGCGGCACGACGACGCCCTTCGGCCGCCCGGTCGACCCGGACGTGTAGATCACGTACGCAGGGTGGTCCGGCCGCGAGTCCCACGCGGCTACGGGCCCGGCGGGCGCGTCGGGTCGCAGCGGCAGCCGGACCTCGCTCAGCCCGCCGGGGAGTACGTGCGCCGTCGCCTCGCAGGTCACCGCCGCGACCGGCCGAGCGTCCTCGATCATCATCGCGATGCGGTCGGCGGGGAAGCGCGTGTCGATCGGCAGGTAGGCCGCGCCCGTCTTGTGCACGGCGAGCAGCGCGACGACGAGCTCGGCGGTACGCGGCAGGGCCAGGGCGACGAGCCGTTCGGGGCCCGCGCCGTGCTCCTCGACCAGGTGGCGGGCCAGCCGGTCCGCCTCCTCGTTCAGTCGCGCGTACGTGAACGTCACCGGGGCGGCCGGGTCGTCGAGCGTGCCCGCGACCAGGGCCGGGGCGTCCGGCGTCCGGGCCACCTGCGCCTCGAAGAGTTCGACGGGCGTGACGTCGGGGACCGGACGGGCCGTGGCGTTCCACTCCTCCAGGACCCGATGCCGTTCGCGTTCGTCGAGGACGTCGAGGTCGCGCAGCGCGACGTCCGGATCCGCGACGACCGCGCGGAGCAGCCGGACGAACCGCGTGACGATCGTCTCGGCGGTCGCCTCGTCGAACAGGTCGGTCGCGTACTCCAGCACCCCGCTCAGCCCGTCACCGTCCTCCAGCACGAAGTGCAGGTCGAACTTGGCGGTCGCGGTGTCCGCGTGCAGGGGTTCGGCGGCGAGTCCGGGGAGGTCGAGCCGCGCGCGCGGGTTGTTCTGGAAGGCGAGCATGACCTGGAAGAGCGGGTGGCGGGCCATGCTGCGGGGTGGGTTGAGGATCTCCACGAGGCGTTCGAAGGGCAGGTCCTGGTGTTGGTAGGCGGCCAGGTCGGTGTCGCGGACGCGGTCGACGAGTTCCCGGAAGGTCGGGTTTCCGGCGGTGTCGGTGCGCAGGACGAGGGTGTTGACGAACATGCCGACGAGGTCGTCGAGGGCCTGGTCGGTGCGCCCGGCGATGGGCGTGCCGATGGGGACGTCGGTCCCGGCCCCGAGGCGGGTGAGCAGTGCGGCGAGGGCGGCCTGCACGACCATGAACACGCTGCAGTGCGCGCTCCGGGCCAACGCGGCGATCCCGGCGCGGACCTCCGGATCGATGTCCACCGGAACCCTTCCGCCCTGGTAGGAGGCCTGGGCGGGGCGGGGACGGTCGGTGGGCAGGTCGAGCTGGTCGGGGAGGTCGGCGAGGGTGTCGCGCCAGTAGGTGATCTGCCGGGAGATGAGGCTGTCGGGGTCGTCTTCGGAGCCGAGGAGGTTCCGCTGCCAGAGGGCGTAGTCGGCGTACTGCACGGGCAGCGGTTGCCAGGTGGGTGGTCGTCCTTCGGTGCGGGCGGCGTAGGCGGTGATCAGGTCGTGGGCCAGGGGCGCGAAGGACCAGCCGTCGGCGGCGATGTGGTGCAGCACCAGCAGCAGCACCTGCTCACCGGGTCCGGCCGCGTACAGATGCGCGCGGATCGGGATCTCCGCCGACAGATCGAAGCCTGCGGCCGCGTCCCGGACCGGCGCGGCCGACAGGCCATCGACCTCGGCGACCCGTAGCCCGGGCCGCACGTCATCAAGGATCACCTGGCAGGGTTCGCCGTCGACCTGCCGATAGACGGTCCGCAACACCTCGTGCCGGGCGACCACGTCGGCCAGTGCCGACCGTAGCGCGTCGACGTCCACCTCGCCGGTCAGCCGGAGCGCCAGCGGCATCGCGTACGTTGCGCTGCGGCCCTCCAGTTGGTCGAGGAACCACAGTCGCTGCTGCGCGTACGACAGCGGAAGCCGATCCGGCCGGGACGCGGGCCCGAGCTTCGGCTGCGAGCCGTGGCGGGCATCGTCGAGCCGCTCGGCCAGCGCGGCGACGGTCGGGGCGTCGAAGAGGGTCCGCACGCCGACCTCGACGTCGAGCACGGCACGGATCCGGCTGACCATGCGGATCGCCAGGAGCGAGTCGCCGCCGAGGGCGAAGAAGTCGTCCTCCGGGCCGACGCGGTCCAC
Source organism: Actinoallomurus liliacearum (assembly GCF_039542035.1). Lineage (NCBI taxonomy): Bacteria > Bacillati > Actinomycetota > Actinomycetes > Streptosporangiales > Thermomonosporaceae > Actinoallomurus > Actinoallomurus liliacearum. The sequence continues at coordinate 59,222 of NZ_BAABHJ010000040.1, read as the reverse complement.
CGTCAGCAGTTCGGCGAACAGCCCGCACAGGATCTCCTCGGTCGCCGTCCGGGGCGCCCGCGAGGAGGAGGCGGAGAACTCGGGCTCGGGCAGGGCCCGGCGATCCAGCTTGCCACTGGGGGTCAGCGGCAACTCGTCGAGGACCACGAGCGCGGCCGGGACCATGGCCTCGGGAAGGCTGCGAGCGGCATGCGCACGCAGGTCCGCTCTCAGCCGGGCGGGATCGGTCTCGGCCGCCCGCGCCACGACGTACCCGACCAGCCGGACCCCGTCCGTGCCGTACGGCCGGGCGGCGACGGCGCAGTGGGCGACGTCCTCGTGACCGGCGAGGATGTTCTCGATCTCGCCGAGTTCGATGCGGACGCCGCGGATTTTGACCTGGTGGTCGGTGCGTCCGAGGTATTCGAGGTGGCCGTGGTGGTTCCAGCGTGCGAGGTCTCCGGTGCGGTACATCCGCTGTCCGGTCCCGTAGGGGTTGGCGATGAACCGTTCGGCGGTCAGGGCGGGGCGGTCGTGGTAGCCGCGGGCGAGTTGGTCCCCGGCGAGGTACAGCTCTCCGGGTACGCCGGGCGGGACGGGCCGTAGGGCTGCGTCGAGGACGTAGGCGCGGGTGTTCCAGACCGGCCGCCCGATCGGCACGCTCTCGGAGCCCGGTTCGTAGCGCCATGAGGTGACGTCCACGGATGCCTCGGTCGGCCCGTACAGGTTGTGCAGCTCCACGTCGGGGAGCAGTTCGTGGAACCGTGCGGCCAGTTCCGGTGGCAGCGCTTCGCCGCTGCACAGCACCCGGCGCAGCCCCGTACAGTCCGCGGCCTCCGGTTCGGTCAGGAACGCGGCCAGCAACGACGGCACGAAGTGTGCCGTTGTGACCTGCTCGTCGTGGAGCAGCCGGGCGAGGTAGCGCGCGTCGCGATGGCCGTCGGGCCGGGCGATGACGAGCGTGGCGCCTGTCTGCAGTGGCCAGAAGAACTCCCACACCGACACGTCGAACGTCGCCGGGGTCTTCTGCACCACCCGGTCACCAGGTCCCAGCCCGTACTCGCTCTGCGCCCACAGCAGTCGGTTGACGATCCCCGCGTGCGGGATGACGACTCCTTTGGGCCGTCCGGTGGAGCCCGACGTGTAGATCACGTACGCGGCGTCGTCCGGGGTCGTCGTACGGGCCGGGGCGGTGTCGGCGAACCCGGCCAGTTCCTCGTCCACCTCCGGGTCGTCGAGGATCAGCAGCGGCGTCTCGCCCGGCAGCCGGCCCGCGATCCCGGTCGTGGTGATGACGACGGCGGGCCGGGTGTCGGTGAGCACGTACGCGATGCGGTCGGCGGGGTGGTCGGGGTCGACCGGCACGTACGCCGCGCCGGCCTTGACGACGGCGTACATGGCGACGAGCAGGTCGAGGGAGCGGGGCAGGGCCAGGGCAACGCGGGTGTCCGGGCCGATGCCGCACTCGAGGAGGTAGTGCGCGAGCCGGTTCGCCCGCGCGTCGAACTCCGCATAGGTCAGTGCGGCGCCCTCGTACACCAGCGCGATCGCGTCCGGGGTCCGGGCCACCTGTGCCTCGAACAGGTCTGCCAGCGTCACCGCCGGTACCGGACGGGCCGTGTCGTTCCACTCCTCCAGCACCCGCCGCCGCTCGCCGGACAGCAGGAGATCCACCGCGCCGACCGGCACGTCAGGCGTTTCGGCCATGGCGCGCAGCAGCCTCAAGAACCGGGCGAGCAGCGTCGCGGCGGCGTCCTCGTCGACGACGTCCGGCCGGTGGTCGAGGCGGAGGGTCAACCGGTCGCCGGGGACGACGTACAGGGTCAGGGGGTAGTGGGTGGCGTCCCGCTGCGCCGCGCCGGTCAGCCGGAGGCCCGCCACCGGTTCGCCCATCGCGGACGGGTCGAAGGGGTAGTTCTCGAACACGGTGAGCGTGTCGAACAGCGCGGATCCGGCCACCGCGCCGCCGCCGACCAGGCCGGTGATCTCCGCGAGGCCGAGATGCTGGTGTCCGAGGAGCGCGGCCTGCTCGGTCTGGAGGCGGGTGAGCAGCTCCGCGAGCGTCTCGTCGGCCCGGATCCGGAGCCGTACGGGGACCGTGTTCACGAACAGGCCGACCATCCGCTCGATGCCGGGGAGCTCCGGCGGACGTCCGGAGACGACCTGGCCGAACACCACGTCGGACCGGCCGGTGAACCGTGCCAGCAGCAGTCCCCAGGCGGCCTGCACGAGCGTGTTCAGCGTGACGCCCTGCGCGCGGGCCCGCTGGCGAAGCCGGGCGGCCGACTCCTCCGGCAGTTCCTCGGACACGGCCGACGGCAGGACGGGGGCCAGGCCCGCCGCCTCGGGCAGCAGGAGCGTGGGCTCCTCGATCCCGTCGAGTGCGGCCGTCCAGGCGCGGGTCGCGGCCTCGTGGTCCTGCCGTTTCAGCCAGGTGAGGTACTGCTTGTAGGGAGTGGCCGCCGGCGGCTGCGCGCCGGCGTAGCGGGTCAGCAGTTCGACGACCAGGATCGGCGTCGACCAGCCGTCGAACAGGATGTGATGGTTGGTGAGGACGATCCGGGCGCGCTCCGGCCCGATCCGTACGAGCGTGAGGCGGATCAGCGGCGGACGGGTCAGGTCGAAGGGCGCGACACGGTCGGCGTCGGCGATCCGGTCGGCCTCGGCCTCGTCGGCCGCCGCGACCTCCCGGAACGGCAGCTCCACCGAGCGCGGCACGACCTGCACGGGCTTCTTCAGCCGGTCGTGCGGGAACGCTGCTCGCAGGTTGGGATGGCGGCGCAGCAGGTCCTGCCCGGCCTTCCGCAGCGCGTCCGCGTCGACCGTGCCCTCGACGTCGAGGACCACCTGGGCCGCGTAGACGTCCCGTTCGTCGAGGAGCGCGTGGAACAGCAGGCCGTGCTGCAGCGGCGACAGCGGCCAGACGTCCTCGATCTGCGACCGGTTCAACCCTGCTCCCAAAGATCTTCGAGCGCTTCGATCTCGTCCTGGTCCAGCTCGACGAGGGTCAGGTCCGAGGGCGTGTACCCGCCGCCGTCCGCGCCGGCCAGTTCCCGCAGCGCCGCGAACCACCGGTCGGCCAGGTCGCGTACCGCGTCCTCGGGAAGCCATCCGCCGGGCCAGACCCAGGTCGCGCGCAGGGCACCGTCCCGGGTCACGGCGTCGATCTCCAGGCCGTGGGAGACCGTCAGGTCCGGGTCGTGGCCGGGGCCGAGCACGTCGGACTCCGGGGCCAGGCTCCAGTCGCCGTCCCCGGTGTCGACCCGGCCCAGGTAGTTGAAGACGATCTGCGGCGTGGGCAGGGCGGCCAGCCGGTCACGGGTCCGCGGGTTCAGGTGACGCAGCAGCCCGTACGTCAGGCCCGCCGGGACGGCCCGCAGTTGCTCCTTCACCCGTTTCAGCGTCTGCCCGGCGTCTTCGCCGCCCGGGTTCAGCCGCACGGGGTGGAGGGCGGTGAACCAGCCGACCGTCCGCGTGAGGTCGGTACCGCCGTACGGATCCTCGGTGGTCTCGCCGTCGAGGCCGTCGGGATCCTCGCGCCCGTGCCCTTCCAGGTCGATCAGGACGCCGTCGTCGGTCGCCTGCCCGCGGTCGCGTCGCCAGGCCGTGACGGCGCGGGCCAGCCCGGTGAGCAGGACGTCGTTCACGCCGCAGTGGAACGCCGCGGGGACCGTGGTCAGCAGCGGTTCGGCCTGCTCGCGCGGCAGGGTCACGGTGAAGCGCCGCAGCTCCGCTCCGGTGTAGGCGGCGACGTTCCGCGACCCGGCGCCGCCGAGGGACGGATCATCGACGTCGAGGATCTCGATCCAGCGCGGAAGTTCGTCCACAACCTGTGGATGGTTCGCGGCGGCCGCCAGCCGCTGCGCCCACCTGCGGTACGACGTCGGCACCGGGTCCAGCGCCACGTCCTCCAGCGCCAGCACCAGGTCGGGCAGCAGGATCCGCCACGAGACCCCGTCGACGACCAGGTGATGCAGGACCAGGAGCAGCCGGCCCGGCGCGTCGCCCGCGTCGAACCAGACGACCCGGACCATCGCCCCGGCCTCCGGGTCCAGGCTCCGGCGGGCGGCCTCGGCCCGCGTCGCGATCGCCTCGCCGTCGTACCCCTCCACCCGGCCGACGCACATCGCCGCGTCCACGGTTCCGGGCGGTGTCGTCTCCAGCCACCACGAGTCGCCGTCCGTCCGGCGCAGCCGCGTCCGCAGCGCGTCATGGTGGTCCAGCAGCGTCCGCACCGCCGCCGTCAGCCGGTCCACGCCCAGGTGCGGCGGCACGGTGAGGAGCATCGCCTGGCTGAACGCGCCGAACGGGCCGCCGCGTTCGGCCAGCCACGCGACGATCGGCGTGCGCGGCACCGGCCCGATCCCCGCACCCGGCGGTTCCGTTCGCGTCGTCACGTCGGCGGCCGTCCGGGCGACCGCCGCGAGGGCGGCCGGTGTCCGGTGCTCGAACACGTCCCGAGCGCTGATCACCAGCCCGGCGGCCCGGCTCCGGGAGACGAGCTGGATCGCCAGGATGCTGTCCCCGCCGAGGTCGAAGAACCCGTCATCCGCCCCCACGGACGCGGAGCCCAGCACCTCGGCGAAGATCTCACAGAGCAGCCGTTCGGCCGGGGTGCCCGGAGCCCGCGACCCGGCCGACGCACCGAACACGGGAGCGGGCAGCGCCGCGCGGTCGACCTTCCCGCTGGAGGTCAGCGGCAGCTCGTCCAGCGCGACGACGGCCGCCGGGACCATGGACTCCGGCAGGACCCGCGCGGCCGCCGACCTCACCTCGGCCGGGTCGGCATCGCCGGTGACGTAGGCGACGAGGCGCCGATCGCCCGGTCGGTCCTCCCGCGCCAGCACGACGACCGAGGTCACGCCGGCCTGCCCCGCGAGGATGTTCTCGATTTCGCCGAGTTCGACGCGGACGCCGCGGATTTTGACCTGGTGGTCGGTGCGTCCGAGGTATTCGAGTTCGCCGTGATGGTTCCAGCGGGCCAGATCCCCGGTGCGGTACATCCGCCCAGTTCCGTACGGGTCGGCGATGAACCGTTCGGCGGTCAGGGCGGGCCGGTCGTGGTAGCCCCGGGCGAGTTGGTCTCCGGCGAGGTACAGCTCTCCGGGCACGCCGGGCGGGACGGGCCGCAGCGCCGCGTCGAGGACGTAGGCGCGGGTGTTCCAGACCGGCCGCCCGATCGGTACGTTCGCCGAACCGGGCGTATAACGCCAGGAAGTGACGTCCACGGACGCCTCGGTCGGCCCGTACAGGTTGTGCAACTCCACGTCCGGCAACAGGCCGTGGAACCGTGCGGCCAGTTCCGGTGGCAGCGCTTCGCCGCTGCACAGCACCCGGCGCAGCCCGGTACAGCCGGCCGCCTCCGGTTCGGTGAGGAACGCGGCCAGCATCGACGGCACGAAGTGCGCGGTCGTCACGCCCTGGCGCTGGATCAGCTCGGCGAGATGGGCCGGATCCCGATGCCCGTCGGGCCGCGCGACCACCAGCGCGGCCCCGGTCTGCAGTGGCCAGAAGAACTCCCACACCGACACGTCGAACGTCGCCGGCGTCTTCTGCACCACCCGGTCACCGGGCCCCAGCCCGTACTCGCTCTGTGCCCACAGGAGCCGGTTGACGATCCCCGCGTGCGGGACGACGACGCCCTTGGGCCGTCCCGTCGATCCAGATGTGTAGATGACGTACGCGGCGTCGCCCGGCGCGACCGACCGGGACGGTGCGGTGGCGGGCAGCGCGTCCAGTTCGTCCCGCACGCCCGGGTCGTCGAGGATCAGCAGCGGCGCCTCGTTCGGCAGCCGGCCCGCGATCCCGGTCGTGGTGATGACGACGGCGGGCCGGGTGTCGGTGAGCACGTACGCGATGCGGTCGGCGGGGTGATCGGGGTCGACCGGCACGTACGCCGCACCCGCCTTGACGACGGCGTACATGGCGACCGGCAGCTCGACCGAGCGCGGCAGCGCCAGCGCCACCGGCCGCTCCGGCCTGACGCCGCACTCGACGAGGTAGTGCGCGAGCCGGTTCGCCCGCGCGTCGAACTCCGCATAGGTGAGCTCGACGCCCTCGTACACCAGCGCGACCGCGTCCGGGGTCCGGGCCACCTGTGCCTCGAACAGGTCTGCCAGCGTCACCGCCGGTACCGGACGGGCCGTGTCGTTCCACTCCTCCAGCACCCGCCGCCGCTCGGTCTCGTCGAGCAGGTCGATGGCGCCGATCCGGGCGTCCGGGTCGGCGGTGACGGCCTCCAGTAGCCGGACGAAGCGGGCCGCGATCCGTTCGGCGGTTCCGGCGTCGAACAGGTCGAGGGCGTACTCGAGGGTCCCGTCGAGCCCGGCCGGGCCGCCGTCGGGCGTCCGGCGTTCCTCGAGCATGAGGTGCAGGTCGAACTTGGCCACACCGGCGTGCACGGGTTCGACGGCGACCTGGACGTCGGGCAGGTCGACGACGGCCCGCTCGTTGTTCTGGAAGGCGAGCATGACCTGGAACAGCGGGTGCCGGGCCATCGACCGTTCCGGCGCGACGACCTCGACGAGGCGCTCGAAGGGCAGATCCTGGTGCTGGTAGGCGGCCAGGTCCGTCTCGCGCACGCGGGTCAGCAGTTCGGCGAACGACGGGTCGCCGCCCGTGTCGGTCCGCAGGACGAGCGTGTTGACGAACATGCCGACGAGGTCGTCCAGCGCCTCGTCGGTGCGCCCGGCGATGGGCGACCCGATCGGGATGTCGGTGCCCGCGCCGAGCCGGGTCAGCAGCGCGGCGAGGGCGGCCTGCGCGACCATGAACGCGGTCGCGCCGTGCCTCCGCGCCAGGGCCTCGAGGCGGGCGTGCAGCGCGGTGTCGACGTCGAAGGCGACGGTCGCCCCGCGGTACGACGCGCACGCGGGCCGCGGCCGGTCGGTGGGCAGCGCGAGCCGGTCGGGGAGCCCGGCGAGCGCCTCGCGCCAGTACGCGACCTGCCGCCCGATGAGTCCGGCGGGGTCGTCGTCCTCCAGCAGGGCGCGCTGCCAGAGCGCGTAGTCGGCGTACCGCACGGGCAGCGGGTTCCACGAGGGCGTCTCGCCCTGGATCCGCGCGGCGTACGCGCCGATCAGGTCGCGGGCCAGCGGGGCGAGCGACCAGCCGTCGCAGGCGATGTGGTGCACGACGATGAGCAGCAGGTGCTCGTCGGCGCCGAGCGCGTACAGGTGCGCCCGCAGCGGCGGCTCGACCGCGAGGTCGAAGCCGCGCGCGGCGTCCGCCGCGACCCGCTCGTACAGCTCCGGGCTCTCGGCGACGTCGACGACCGTCAGTTCGGGCGCCATGCCGTCGACGACGAGCTGGTACGGCGTGCCGCCGGAGACCGGGAAGACGGTCCGCAGCGGCTCGTGCCGTTCGGCGAGGTCGCACAGCGCGATCCGCAGGGCGGCCTCGTCGAGCTTGCCGGTCAGCCGCAGCGCGATCGGGAGGTTGTAGGTGCCCGACGGCTCGTCCTCCAGGCTGTCGAGGAACCACTGCCGCTGCTGCGCGTACGAGAGCGGGACGATCGGCGGGTGGTCCACGGGCCGCAGCGGCGGCCGGGCCGTGCCCGCCGTGTCGAGCGTCCGCAGCAGACCGGCGGGCGTGGGCGCCTCGAACAGCGCCCGGATCGCCGGCTCCACGCCGAACGCCGACCGGATCCTGCTGATCACCCGCGTGGCGAGCAGCGAGTTGCCGCCGAGGTCGAAGAAGCCGTCGTGGACGTCGACCCGCTCCACGCCCAGCACGTCGGCGAAGATCCCGCAGACGATCCCCTCGGCCGGGGTGCGCGGCCCGCGGGACGGCGCCGTGGCGGACGTGTCCGGCGCGGGCAGGGCCGCCCGGTCGAGCTTCCCGCTCGGCGTGAGCGGGAACGCGTCGAGGACGACCACGGCCGACGGCACCATGTGGCCGGGCAGCCGGTCGGCCGTGAACTCCCGCAGCTCGACCGGGTCGCCGTGCCCGGTGACGTACGCGACGAGGCGCCGGTCGCCGGGGCGGTCCTCCCGCAGCACGACGACGGCCCGGCCGACCGTCTCGTGCGCGCTCAGCACGGCCTCGATCTCGCCGGGCTCGACCCGGAACCCCCGGATCTTGAGCTGGTGGTCGGTGCGGCCCAGGTACTCGATCTGGCCGTCGGCGGTCCAGCGGGCGAGGTCGCCGGTCCGGTACATGCGGCCGGGGCCGAGCGGGTTCGCGACGAACCGTTCGGCGGTGAGGTCCGGCCGGTCGTGGTACCCGCGCGCCAGGCCGCCGGTCAGGTACAGCTCGCCGGGCACGCCGGCCGGTACGGGGTTCAGCCAGGCGTCGAGGATGTACGCGCCGGTGTTGGTCAGCGGCCGGCCGATCGGGACGGTCCCGTCGGGGTCGCCGTCGCCCTCCCAGGCCAGCGCGTACACGGTGGCCTCGGTGGGGCCGTAGATGTTGGCGATGCGGGTGCCCGGCAGCGCGGCCCGCGCCTCCCGCAGCAGCGTCGGCGTCAGCGCCTCGCCGGCCAGCGCGAGCGTTCCGGCCTTCGGCCGCGCCCCCTCCGCGAGGACGGCGGCCAGCGCGGACGGCACCGCGCAGATCAGGTCGACGTCGACCGGCCGGTCCAGCAGGGTCAGCAGGTCCGGGACGATCTCGATGGAGCCGCCGGCCAGGAGCGGGACGAGCGTGTCGAAGACGGAGACGTCGAAGTTGAGCGACGTGGCGGCCAGCACGCGGGACAGCCGGTCCCGCCCGAAGTCGCGGACGGCCCAGTCGACCAGGTCGGCGACTCCTCGGTGCGGGACGACGACGCCCTTGGGCCGCCCGGTCGAGCCCGAGGTGTAGATCAGGTACGCCGCGTTGCCGGGCCGCGCCCGCCGTACGCCCGGCGCGTCTCCTCGTCGGTCGGGCGGCAAGCGGGGCAGGTCCCGGGGCAGTTCGGTGTCCTCGTGGGCGATGACGCAGGCGGGCCGGGCGTCGTCGAGCAGCAGCGCGATCCGCTCGGCCGGGTGGCCGAGGTCGATGGGGACGTAGGCCGCGCCCGCCTTGAGCACGCCCCACAGCGCGACGATCAGCTCCGCCGAGCGCGGCAGCGCGACGGCGACGAAGTCCTCCGGGCCGACGCCGCGCGCGGCGAGCGCGCCCGCCAGCCGGTCCGCCCGCGCGTTCAGCTCCGCGTACGTCAGGGTGACGGAGTTCGCCGGGTCGAGCACCGCGACGGCGTCCGGGGTCCGGTCGGCCTGCTCGCCGAACAGCTCGGCCAGCGTCGCGTCCGGCACCGGCCGAGCGGTGTCGTTGAACTCCGCCAGCATCCGGTGGCGTTCGGGCTCGTCCAGCAGGTCGATCGCGCCGATGCGGGTGTCGGGGTCGGCGGCGACGGCGGTCAGGAGACGGTCCAGGCGCGCGGCGACGGCCTCGGCGGTCGCCGGGTCGAACAGGTCCGTCGCGTACTCCAGCGCGCCCGCCCCGCTCGCGTCCAGGTCGAGCAGCAGGTCGAACTTGGCCGTCCCGGACTCGAGGGGCCGGATCCGCGCGGTCAGCCCCGGCAGCTCCACCTCGACCTGGCCGGTGTTCTGGAAGGCGAGCATGACCTGGAACAGCGGATGGCGGGCCAGGCTGCGCGGCGGGTTGAGGATCTCCACCAGGCGTTCGAACGGCACGTCCTGGTGCTGGTAGGCGGCCAGGTCGGCGTCACGTACCCGCCCGACGAGTTCCCGGAACGTCGGGTTGCCTTCGGTGTCCGTGCGCAGCACCAGCGTGTTCACGAACATGCCGACCAGGTCGTCCAGGGCCTGGTCGGTGCGCCCGGCGATCGGCGTGCCGATGGGCACGTCGGTGCCGGCCCCGAGCCGGGTCAGCAGCGCGGCGAGCGCCGCCTGCACGACCATGAACACGCTCGCGCCGGTGGCGCTCGCCAGCGCGGCCAGCCGCTCGGCGTCCAGCCGTACCGGCACCCGGCCGCCCGCGTGGGACGCCTCGGCGGGGCGAGGCCGGTCGGTCGGCAGGTCCAGCCGGTCCGGCAGCCCGTCGAGGGTCTTCCGCCAGTAGGCGACCTGCCGGGAGATCAGGCTGTCCGGGTCGTCCTCCGCGCCGAGCAGGTCCCGCTGCCAGAGGGCGTAGTCGGCGTACTGCACCGGCAGCGGTTCTCCGGCGGGCGGCCGGCCCTCGGCGCGGGCGGCGTAGGCGGCGACCAGGTCCCGCGCCAGCGGCGCGAGCGACCAGCCGTCCGTCGCGATGTGATGGAGCACGACCAGCAGCACGTGCTCGTCGGGCCCGGCCGCGTACAGGCGGGCGCGGATCGGGATCTCGGTCGCCAGGTCGAACCCGCGCCGGGAGTCCCGCGCGAGCGCGGCCTCCAGGTCCGCGGGCCGGGTCACCGGCACCTCGGGCCGTACGTCGTCCAGGACGACCTGCCGTGGCTCCCCGTCGGCCAGCGGGTAGACGGTCCGCAGCACCTCGTGCCGCGCGACGAGGTCGGCGAGGGCCGCCCGCAGCGCGTCGGCGTCCAGGCGGCCGGCAAGGCGGAGCGCGACCGGCATCGTGTAGGTCGCCGCGTCCCCTTCGAGGTGGTTCAGGAACCATAGCCGCCGCTGCGCGTACGACGGCGCCGCCCGGTCCGGCCGGTCGCCGGCGGGCACCAGCGGGGGCCGGGCCGGCGCGGACGCGTCCAGCGCGGCGGCGAGGCCGGCGACGGTGGGCGTCTCGAACAGCGCCCGGACCGGGATCTCGACGCCGAGGACGGCGCGGACGCGGGCGACGACGCGGGTGGCCAGCAGTGAGTCCCCGCCCAGTTCGAAGAATCCGTCGTCGACCCCGACGACCGGCGTGCCCAGCACCTCGGCGAAGACCCCGCACAACACCTCCTCGACCGGCGTCCGGGGGCCGCGCGACGACGACCCGACCTCCGGCGCGGGCAGCGCCCGGCGGTCGAGCTTGCCGTTGGGCGTCAGCGGCAGCGCGTCCAGGCGTACGACGGCCGAGGGGACCATGTGCGCGGGCAGGGCGTCCCGTACCCGCTCCCGCAGCGCGGCGGGGTCCGCGTCGCGGCCGGTGACGTACGCGACGATGCGGCGGCGCCGGTCGTCGTCCGGCCCGTCCTCGCGGACGACGGCGGCGACCTCGTCGACGGCCGGGTGGGCGGCGAGGACGGTCTCGATCTCGCCCAGCTCGATCCGGAAGCCGCGCAACTGCACCTGGTGGTCGGCGCGGCCGACGTACTCCAGCCGGCCGTCGGCGTGCCGGCGGGCCAGGTCGCCGCTGCGGTACATGCGGCCGGGCCCGTACGGGTCGGCGACGAACCGCTCGGCCGTCAGGTCCGGGCGGCCGAGGTACCCGCGCGCCAACCCCGCCCCCGCGACGTACAGCTCGCCGGTCACGCCGGGCGGCACCGGCCGCAGCGCCGCGTCCAGCACGTACGCCCGCAGGTCCGGGATGGCGCCGCCGATCACGCTGCCGAAGCCGGCCGCGGCGCCGGCCGCGTCCAGCGGCGCGTACGTGACGTGCACCGTCGTCTCGGTGATCCCGTACATGTTGACGAGGACGGGCGCGTCGTCGGCGTGCCGGGAGTACCAGTCGGCGAGGCGGGACGGATCGAGCGCCTCACCGCCGAAGATCACGTACCGCAGCGCCAGGTCGCGGCTCTTGTCCCGGTCGGCGCGCATGAGCTGGCCGAACGCCGACGGTGTCTGGTTGAGCACGGTGACGCGCTCGTCGTCGAGCAGGCGCAGGAAGTCGTCGGGCGAGCGGCTGACGTCGTACGGGACGACGACGAGACGGCCGCCGTACAGCAGGGCGCCCCACAGCTCCCACACCGAGAAGTCGAAGGCGTAGGAGTGGAACAGCGTCCACACGTCCGACGGCCCGAACCCGAACCAGTGGTCGGTCGCGTCGAGCAGCCGCACGACGTTCGCATGCGGGACGACGACGCCCTTGGGCCGCCCGGTCGACCCCGAGGTGTAGATGACGTACGCCGGGTGCTCGGGCCGCAGCGGCACGACGGGGTCGTGATCCGGGGAACCGGCGAGCAGGTCGGCGTCGAGCACGACCCCCTCGACGCCCGCGGGCGGCCGCACGCCGGGGGCGGTGACGACGAGGGCGGGTGCGGCGTCCTCCAGCATGGCCGCGATCCGGCCCGCCGGATAGTCCGGGTCGATCGGGACGTACGCGGCACCGGACTTCAGCACGGCGAGGATCGCGACGACGAGGTCGGCGGACCGGGGGAAGGCCAGGGCGACGAGCCGTTCCGGGCCGGCGCCGCGCGCGATGAGCCGGTGGGCCAGCCGGTTCGCGCGGGCGTTCAGGTCGGCGTACGTCAGCGACGTGCCGGCGTGGGTCACCGCGACGGCGTCCGGACACCGCGCGACGCGGTCCGCGAACAGCCCGGGGATCGTCGCCCGGCGCATCACCGGGACCGTCCCGCGCGTCTCCGGGGCCGCCTCAGACGTCGCCGGGACCGCCTCGAGCGGGTCCGGGATCGCCCCGGGCGCCTCCGAGACCGTCGCCTGGCGCGTCCGGATCGTCTGCGGGCCGCCGGGGACGCGTTCCTCGGGGAGTGCGACGTCGAGCACGCCGATGGGCCGGTCCGGGGCGGCGGTCGCGAGCGTGCGCAGGAAGTTCAGAAGGCGCGCGTGGTGGGCGGTGGCCTCCGTCTCGGTGTACCGCTCCGGGTGGGCGTCGACGTCGACGCGCGTGCCCTCGCCCGCCGTGCCCTCGTACACGTTGACGGCGAGGTCCTCGACCGGGCCGGTGGTCAGCACGTGCGGGACGCCGCGGTGCCCGGCGAAGTCCAGGTCCTGTTCGAACCCCATGACGTTGATCAGCGGGCCGTACAGCGGCCGGCCGTCGAGGAGGCCGAGGTCGCGGCGCAGGTCCTCCAGGCGGTACCGCTGGTGCCGCAGCAGCCGCCCGACCTGCTCGGTGACCTGCGCGGTCAGCGCGCGGACCGAGTCGGCGGGCCGTACGGTGAGCCGGAGCGGCAGGACGTTCGACAGCATCCCGGGCGTGCGGCGCGCCGCCGGGGTGGTCCGCGCGGTGACGGCGAGACCGAGCACGACGTCGGAGACGCCGCACAGGCGCGTGGTGTAGGCCGCGGCGGCCGCGATCGTCAGGCCGGTGAGGGTGGTACCGAGCAGCCGGGCGGCCGACGTCAGCGCGTCCGCCTCGTCCGGGCCGAGCCGCCCGGACGCCCGGTGGAACCGTGCGGACGGCCGCACGCCGTGCGCGGGGCGGACCGCGAGCGACGGGGCGTCGGGCAGGTCGGCGCAGCGCTCCAGCCAGTACGCGCGGTCGCGCGCGAACCTGCCGGAGGCGCGGTACTCCTCGTCCTCGGTGAGCAGGACCTCCAGCGAACCCAGCGTCCCCGCGCCGTGCGGCCGGCCGTCGACCATCGCCGTGTACACCTCGGCGAGCCGCCGGGTGATCAGCGGACCGCTGTAGCCGTCGACGGCGAGGTGGTGGCAGCGCAGGTACCACAGGTGACGGCCGGCGCCGAGGCGCAGCAGCGCGTTCCCGAACAGCCGCCCGCCGACGAGGTCGACCGGGGTGGCCGCGTCCGCGCGCATCCACGCCCGCGCGGCCGCCATCGGGTCGTCCTCGCCGCTCAGGTCGACGACGGGCACCTCGACCGGGGCGACGTCGAGGACCTGTCCCGGCGGGCCGTCCCCGGCGGTCTCGACGAGACGGACGTGCACCGCCTCGACCTCGTGCGCGCAGGCCCGTACGGCGGCGGCGAAGACCTCCGGGTCGACCGGCCCGTCGATCTCGATGTACTGCGCGACCTGGACGGGGGCGTCCGGGTTCAGCAACTGGGCGTACCAGACGCCGCGCTGCGCCGCCGACAGCGGCCAGGGTGTCGTCATGGAGGGTCAGGCCGGGAGGTCGGTCGGGGCCGGTTGGTCGGGAAAAACAGGGAGGTCGGTCGGGGCCGGTTGGTCGGGAAAAACGGGGAGGTCGGTCGGTTGGTCGGGGAGAACCGGGAGGTCGGTCGGGGCCGGTTGGTCGGGGATGACAGCGCCGGGTGCGGGGCGGTCGCCGACGCGTTCGCCGAGGTGGGCGGCGATGGCGTCGATGGTGGGGTGGGTCCAGGCGAGGGTCGGCTCGACGTCGAGGTCGTACTCCGCCTCGATGTCGCCGCACAGGCTGATCGCGTACACCGAGTCCATGCCGTACTCGGCGAGCATCGCCGACGGGTCGATGTCCGCGGGGGGTCGTTCGAGGTATTCGGCGACGCGCTGGGTGAGCCAGTCGCGGATGAGCGTTTCGCTGGGCATGGGGGCCTCCGTAAGTGCGCCGGGTGCGGGGGAGTCCGGCCGGTCAACCGGCGGCGGGCCGGTCGACGAGGGCGCGCAGCTCGGGTTCGAGCTCGGCGTGCAGGGGGTCGATCCGGTCGGCCAGGAACATCTCGCGCATGCGCCGCCGCTGGATCTTGCCGCTGGTGGTCTTGCCGACGCCGCCGCGCGGGACGAGGACGACGTTCATCGAGGGCAGCCCGAACGCCCGGGCCAGCTCCCCCTTGATCCGTCTGGCGAGGCCCTCGTACGTGAGGTCGCCCAGGTCCGCAGGGCGCACCTCTTGAATGAGTACGACGTGCTCGCGCCCGGCCTCCACGCCGAACGCGGCGGCGGCACGCGCGGCGGGGTGGACGTCGCGGCTCGCCTCCTCCACATCCTGTGGATAGATGTTCCGGCCGTTGACGATGATCAGGTCCTTCAGCCGGCCGGTGACGTACAGCTCGCCGTCGCGCAGGAAGCCGAGGTCCCCGGTGCGCAGGAACGGCCCCTCCCCGGTGGACAGGCGCGCCCGGAAGGTCTCCTCGGTGGCCTCGGCGCGCTGCCAGTACCCGAGCGCGACGCTGCCGCCCGCGACCCAGATCTCGCCGATCCGGCCGTCGGGCAGCAGCTCGGCCGACTCGGGGTGGACGATCCGCACCGTGAGGTCGATCGGCCGGCCGCACCCGACCAGTTCGACGCCGTCGGCGGCCGGTTCGGCGCGGTCCTGTTCCAGCGCGGCCGGGTCGAACCGGCCGACGACCGGTTCCTGGCCGCGCCCGGTGCCGGTGACGAGCAGCGTCGCCTCGGCCATGCCGTAGCCCGGCGCCCAGGCCTCGCGCCGGAACCCCAGGTCGCCGAACCGCCGGACGACCTTGTCGAGGGTGGAGGTCCGGACGGGCTCGGCGCCGTTGAGGGCCCAGGCGAGCGAGGACAGGTCCAGGTCGGCGAGCTGCTCGTCCCTGGCGCCGCGGACCAGCCACTCGTAGGCGAAGTTCGGCGCGACGGTGTACTGGGCGCGGTACCGGCTGATCATCCGCAGCCAGAGCACCGGCTTCATCACGAAGGACACGGGTGAGGTGAAGACCAGGCTGCCGCCCGCGTACAGCGGCTGGAGGAGCAGCCCGATGAGCCCCATGTCGTGGTAGTGCGGCAGCCAGCCCGCGCCGATCCCGTCCTCGGGCCGGCCGATGACCGAGTAGATCTGCGCCGAGTTGTGCAGCAGGTTGCCGTGGGACAGCAGCACGCCGCGCGGCTCGCTCGTGGACCCGGAGGTGTACTGCAGGTACGCCGGGGTCCCCGGCTCCAGGTCCTCCGGCATCTCCCACGCGTCGGGGTCCGGCATGGTGGTGGCGTCGGTGGCCACGCACGTCACCCGGCAGTCCAGGCCCGCCTCCTGCAGCCAGGAGGTGAGCAGCGGCGCGTTCGCCGTGTCGGTGAGCACGATCCGGATGTCGGCGTCCTTGATGATGCCCGCCGCGCGTTCGAGGGCGCGCGGGTCGGTGGACGGCAGCGGCGACGGCACGGCGATCACCCGCGAGTACAGGCAGCCGAGGAACACACGGAGGAACTCCAGCCCCGCCGGATAGAGCAGCAGCGCGGTCTCGCCGCTCAGCCCGGCCTGGGCCAGCCACGCGCCCGCCGCCCGCGCGCGGCCGTCCAGCTCCGCGAACGTCGCCCGCTCGAGCTCGACGAGCTCACCCTTGTGCTCGTCGACCAGCGCGTACCAGCGGTCGTCGCCGAAGCGCGCGACCCGGGCCCGCAAGTGGTGTACGAAGCTCGTCATCGACCGTCCCCGCTCATTCCATGGTCCGCGGCCGCCCCGGGCCGCTGCCGGCCCGCGGGGTCTCCTCGACCCCGTAGGCGTCCTCCAGCGCGGCGCAGGCGCGGCCGACGCCGTCCTCCGCCGCGATCCGCCGGCCGAGCTCCGCCGCCCGGCGCCGCATCGCCTCGTCTCCCGTGGCCGCGGCGATCCGCGCGGCGAGCGTCTCCCGCGCCAGCCGCTTGATCGGCAGCGGGGCCGGACCGGCCCCGAGCGCCGCCAGCCGGCCGCCCCAGAACGCCTGGTCGCCGAAGAAAGGGCAGATCACGGCCGGGATTCCGGCCCGCAGCGCGGCGGCGGTGGTGCCCGCGCCGCCGTGGTGCACGGCCGCCCGTACCCGGGGGAGCAGCCAGGAGTGCGGCACGTCCCCGACCGTCAGGACGTCGTCGTCGGCCGGCCCGTCCTCCCCCAGCGCGAGGATCCCGCGCACGCCGGCGGCGCGCAGCGCCCCCCGTACCGTCGTGAAAAGCGCCTCCGAGTCGGGGGGCGTCATGCTGCCGAACCCGACGTACACCGGGGGCGGGCCCGCGGCGAGGAAGTTTTCGAGCCGCGGGTCCGGCGTCCAGGAGGGCTCGTCGAGAAACCAGTAGCCGGTGACGCGGACGTGCGGGGGCCAGTCCGGCGGCCGGGGCACGACGGCCTCGCTGAAGCAGGCCAGCACCGGGACGTCCCGTACGGTGCGGATCGGGCCGCCCAGCGGGAGTTTCGGCAGCGCGAGCGTGTCGCGGCGCCAGGTGTTGAGGATGGGCCGGGACAACTGCCAGGCGAGCTGCTCCACCAGGTGGTAGCTCAGCCGGTTCGCGCCGCCGGCCCGGGACACCAGCGGGTGCGGGAACGCGTTCGTCGGCTGGCTGGGCTGAAAGTGGATCAGCGCCTCGTCGATGCCGAGGTACTCGGCGAGGTGGTGCCCGACGAAGCCCAGCGTCGGGAAGATCAGCAGGTCGGCGTCCTTGCAGCCGGACAGGATCTCGTCGAGCAGCATCTCCGCCATCGGCCGGATGACGCGCCGGAAACCCGTGACGAAGCGCACCGGGTTGCGGCCGCCCCGTAGCCAGTCGCGGACCTCTTCGGTCTCCATGAGCCGGGCCGGGTCGACGGACAGGACGGAGGTGTCCAGCCCGGCGGCGAGCGGCTCGTGACCGGCCGCGACGATCAGCCGGACGCCGTGGCCGCGTTCGGCCAGGCCGCGACCGAGCGCCACGCAGGGCTGAACGTCGCCCCGCGAGCCCGCCGCGAAGATGACGATGTCACGCCGCACCGCGGTCACCGGACGCTCTCGGCGGACGGCGACCAGACCCGCAGCGGCGTCGGTTCCGGTGCCTCGGGAACGCCGGTGGTCTCTCCCCAGGTCCGCGGCGGTGGCGCTTCCGGCGCTCCCAGAACGCCTGCGGCCTCGCCCCGAACGGGTTCCGGCGCTCCGGGGACGCCGGCGGTCTCGCCCCGAACGGGTTCCAGCGCTTCGGCGAGGCCGGCGACGCCGGCGGTCGCATCCTGCACCGGGCCGTACGGCCGGGCGTGCCGGGCGCGGCGCGGACGGGGCGGCAGCGTGACCATGGCGATCAGCGCGCCGAGGCAGACCAGGCCGGCGCCGCACAGCAGCCCGATCGCGGTGGCGTGCTGGAACGCGGCGGCGTGCCCCACTCCGGACGCCACCTCGGACCGCTGCCGCGCGGAGATGATCACACCGATGACGGCGATGCCGAAGGCCCCGGAGACCTCCCGTCCGACGCTGAGGATCCCGCCCGCGACGCCGGACCGCTCCTCGGGGATGGAGGTCAGGACGTAGCTGGTCAGGGGCATGTTGAGCGCGGAGCCGACGCCGATCAGCGCCACGCCGGGCAGCAGGTCGACGTAGCCGTCCCCGGGTCGCAGCAGCGCGAACGACGTCATTCCGGCGGCCATGAGGAACAGACCCCAGGCGATCGTGGCCCGGGCGCCGAGCCTCCGGCCCACCCAGAACGACACGGGCGTCAGGGCGGCGATCACCACGGCCGGCGGCACGAAGACCGAACCCGTCTTCGTCGGGGAGAACCGCAGCACCTGCTGCAGGAACAGCGAGGCGTAGAACAGCACGCCGTTGAAGCCGACGCCCCACAGGACCTGCACCGCGACCCCACCCGCGAACGCCCGGCTGCGGAAGAACACCAGGTCGATCATTGGCGTCGCGGCCCACCGCTCGACCATGATCAGTGCGACGAGCGCCAGGGCGGCCAGCGCGAACGAGCCGAGGACCAGGCCGCTGCCCCAGCCGTGCGTGGAGACCTCGTTCAGCGCGTACGTGACGGCGAACAGCAGGGTCCCGGAGGCGAGCATGCCGGGCAGGTCGACGCCGTCCGCCGTGGTGTCCCGCGACTCCGGGATCACGACGAGGCCCAGCAGCACGACGGCCAGGCCGGGCGCGAGGTTGATCAGGAAGATCCAGTTCCACGCCCAGTGCTGCGCGATGTACCCGCCGGCCACCGGGCCGAGGGCGAGCGCCAGCGCGGCCGAGCCGACCCAGACGACCGTGCCCCGCGCCTGCTCGCGTTCGGTACGGCCGACGGTGACGAGCGCCAGCCCCGCCGGGATGACCAGCGCCCCACCGGCGCCCTGCACGACGCGGGCGGCGATCAGCGCCTCGGCGCTGCCCGCCAGCCCGGCGAGCCCGGACGCCGCCGTGAAGACGGCCAGGCCGATCAGGAAGATCCGCTTGCGGCCGTACACGTCCGCCATGCGGCCGCCGGCCAGCATCACGGCGGCGAAGATCAGGATGTACGAGGTCGCGACCCATTCCAGGGTGGACAGGGAGATGTGCAGGTCACGCTGGATCGACGGCAGCGCGACGTTCACGACCGTGTTGTCCAGCGTGGTCATGAACCCGGCGACCGCGATCACAGTGAGCGTCCATCCATGTCGCGTGCGGGTCATTCGACCTATAACGCCATATTCACGACGGCGAGTCTTGTCATCGCGGTGATAAGGCAGCTGAGAGAAAAGTGGGCTTCGTGCGCATCCAGAGTCGCGCCGGATAAGACACGGTGTTCACTCTTCCGCGTTGTTTCATCAGTGACCGTGGGTAATGGGGGTAGCACAAATGGCGGCTACCGAGCCGGGCGGAGCAGGCCCCCGCCGACCGGGAAAACCGGCGATCCGCCGCTTTCTCGTCGACGCCGTGGCGAGCCGGTGCAAGGTGCCCGCCGCCGAGGTCGACCCGGACCGGCCGCTGGACGAACTGGGCCTGACCTCGCGCGACGCGGTCGCCATCGCCGGCGAACTGGAAAAGCTCGTCGGCGCGCGGCTGCCCGCCACCCTCCTTTACGAACACCGGACGATCACCCGCCTCGCCGAGGTCATCGCCCAGGGTGAATCCTCCGCTCCGCACGGTGATTCGGCGAATGACGCCTTTCCGCTATCGGCCGATTACAGCGAACCGATCGCCGTGGTGGGAATAGGCTGCCGTTTCCCCGGCGGCGTGTCCGGCCCCGACGCCTACTGGCGTTTTCTGCTCGACCGCGGGGACGGCGTCCGCGAGGTCCCCGACGGCCGGTGGGACCCCTTCGACGACGGCACGCTGGAGGACCTCACCCGCCTCGGCGGGTTCCTCGACGACATCGCCGGCTTCGACTCCCGGTTCTTCGGCATCACGCCCGACGAGGCCGACGTCATGGACCCGCAGCAGCGGCTCATGCTCGAGGTCGCGTGGGAGGCGTTCCAGCACGCGGGGATCGCCCCGCCGAGCCTGCGCGGCAGCCGCACCGGCGTGTTCGTCGGCGTCTCCGCGCCCGAGTACGGCTACATCACCGGGACCGCTCCGCTGCGGCCCCACACCGCCACCGGCGCCGCGCTGAGCATCGTCGCGAACCGCCTGTCCTACCTCTTCGACCTGCGCGGCCCCTCCATGATCGTCGACACGGCCTGCTCGTCGTCGCTCGTGGCGACGCACCTGGCCGTACGGTCCCTGCACTCCGGGGAGAGCGACCTCGCCGTCGCCGGCGGCGTCAACGTGCTGCTCTCCCCGCTGATCACCAAGACGTTCGACCTGGGCGGCGCGACCGCCCAGGACGGCCACTGCAAGGCGTTCGACGCGTCGGCGGACGGCATGGTCCGCGCCGAGGGCTGCGGCGCCGTCGTCCTCAAGCGGCTGTCCGACGCCCGGCGTGACGGCGACCGCGTGCTCGCGGTGATCCGCGGCTCGGCGGTCAACTCCGACGGCCGCTCCACCGGCCTCGTCGCGCCGAACGCCGAGGCCCAGGTCGCCGTGCTCCGCGCCGCGTACGCCGGGCTCGGCCGCCCCGACTACGTCGAGGCGCACGGCACCGGCACCCTCCTCGGCGACCCCATCGAGGCCCGCGCCCTCGGCGCAGCGCTCGGCGGCCCGGACGCCGACGGCCGGCCCGTCCTCATCGGCTCGGTCAAGTCCAACCTCGGGCACCTGGAGGCCGCCGCCGGCGTCGCCGGACTGATCAAGGTCGTCCTCGCCCTCGCCGGCCGGCGGATCCCGCCGAGCCTGCACTACCGCGAGCCGAACCCGCACATCGACTTCGGCGGGCTCGGCCTCGCCGTCGCCGCCGAAGAGACGCCCTGGCCCGAGACCCATGACCGACCCGCCCTGGCCGGGGTCTCGGGCTTCGGGTTCGGCGGCACCAACGCGCACGTCGTCCTCGAGGCGGCCCCCGCCGAGGACGTACGGCCGCGGCGCCGCGCGCCGGCCGTGCACACCCTCCTGCTCTCCGACGTCGAGGCCGGCCGGATCGGCCCGTACGCCGCCGGCCTCGCCGACTGGCTCGAGGCCGGGGACGCGGCACTGCCCGACGTCGCCCGCACGCTGAGCCGCCGCTTCGGGCGCGGCCGCGCGGCCGCCGCCGTCGTCGGCCGGGACCGCGCGGCGCTCGCCGCGGCCCTGCGCGAACCGCGCATCACCGGCGTCACGGTCGCCCGCGACGCCCCACCGGTCTGGGTCTTCTCCGGGTACGGCGCGCAGCGGCCCGGCATGGGCCGCCGCCTCCTCGCCGACGAACCGGCGTTCGCCGCCGCCGTCGACACACTCGATGGGCCGTTCGCCGCGCAGGCGGGCTTCTCGCTCTGGGACACCCTCGAGAGCGGCGAACGGGTCACCGGCGTGTACCGCACGATGACCACGCTGTTCGGCCTGCAGCTCGGCCTCGCCGCGCTGCTGCGGTCGTACGGCGCCGAGCCCGGCGCGGTGATCGGCCACTCGATGGGCGAGATCGCCGCCGCCGTCGTCGCCGGCGCGCTGTCCCCGGAGGACGGCCTCAAGGTCATGACCTGCCGGGCCCGGCTGCTCGACGGCGTCGCCGAGACGGGCGGCGGCGCGATGCTCGTCATGGGCTGTGGCGCCGACGACGCCCTCGGATACGTACGGACCGGCGCCGACGTGCACGTGGCGGTCCGGTCCTCGCCCCGGCAGACCGTCCTCACCGGCGACGCCGAGGAGCTGGAACGGGCCGCGGCCCGCGCCACCGACGACGGCCTGCTCGCCCGCCTCGTCCAGGCCGAGGGCGCCGGCCACTCGCCCGCCGTCGACCCCGTCCTCGACCCGCTGCGCGTCCAGCTCGCCGGCGTCCACGGCCGCCTCGCCGAGGTGCCGTTCTACTCCACCGTGCTGGACGACCCGCGCGAACTCCCGGCCTTCGACGGCGACTACTGGGCCGCCAACACCCGCCGCACCGTACGCCTCGCCGACGCGGTCGCCGCCGCGGCGGAGGACGGGTTCACGGCGTTCCTCGAGGTCAACGCCCACCCGCTGCTCGCCCAGGCGATCACCGAGACCGCCGACGGCGCGCTCGTCGTCCCGACGCTGCGCCGCCCGCCCCGGCGGGGGCGGGAGCGGCCGCCCGAGGCCGACGACACCGTGACCTTCCACGAGGCCCTGGCCACCCTCACCGTCCACGGTCACCTGCCCGCGCAGACGCCGGACGGCCGCGTCGTCGACGTCCCCGCCCCGGCCTGGGAGCACCGCCACCACTGGATCGACGCGCCGCCGCGCGGCGCGGCCGGCCTGCACCCCCTGCTCGGCGCGCACGTCGAACTGCCCGGCGAGGACCGCCACGTCTGGAGCGCCGACGTCGGCACGGCGGCGGCACCGTGGGCGGACCGCCCGTTCGACCACCCCCTGCTACCCGCCGCCGCGTACGCCGAGATCGCACTGGCCGCGGGCGCGGAACTGCTCGGCCCGGACGTCACCGTCTCCGGCCTGCACCTGCACCGGTCCGTGCCCCTGGAGCACCACACGACGGTCACCACGTCCGTGACCCTCGGCGACGACGGCGCGACCGTCGAGATCCACACGCGCACCCCCGCCGGCACCTGGACCCCGGCCGCCTCCGCCACCGTCACCCCGACCCCCACCCACCCGGCCACCGAAACCGGTGCGCCCGCCTTGGCCTCGGCGAGCCTCGGCCACCCGGCCGACGACACCGGTGCCTCGATCGTGTCCGCCGTCGTCGCGGCGAGTGCCCGCCACCCGGTCGGCGACAGCGGCGCGTCCGTCACCGTTCCGTCGGGGGACGGCCCGCCGGTCGACGACACAGGCGTGGCCGTCGAGGTCGATATCGGGCCGGCCGAGGAGGGCAACCGGCACTTCCGGCTGCACCCGGACGTCTTCGGCCGCTGCCTGGTCGCGGCCGCCGACCTTCTGGGCGAAGGCGCCTGGCTGCCGGAGTCGATCGGCGGCCTGCGAGTGCACGGGCCGACGCGGCACGGCGGTCGCTGCCTGGTCCGCCACATCCCCGCCGACGACGGCCACCTGGTCAGCCTCCGCCTGGTCGGGGAGACGGGACGGACCCTGGTCGAGGCCACCGACGTCCGGATGCGCTCGTACGGGCGCACGGACCTGCCCGTGCCGCTGAGCGCGAAGCTCGCCGAGGTCGTCTGGGAACCGGCCGAGGTTTCCCCGGCCGAAGCCCCGGCCGCCGAGGCCGCCGTGACCGAGGCTCCTGGGGGCGCGGCGTCTTCGGCTGAGGCGTCCCCGGCCGACGGTGACGCGTTCGCGGACGTCGTCGTGCTGGCCGCACCCGGTGACCCGATCGCCGGGGCGCTGCCCGAAGGCGTCGTCCGTGAGGTCGACGACTGGGCCGCCGCCGAGCGGTGGGCCCGCGACCTGGTGACGGCGGCGGTCGTGCCCGCCCACGTCGTCACAGTGGCACCCGGCGACCTGACCGACGAACGCCTCGTCCTCGCGGTGTCCGGCCTGGTCCGCGGCCTGACCAGCGGGTCAGTGCCGCCACGGCTGTGGCTGGTCACGCGGGGCGCGCTCCGCCCGACCGGAACCGGCAAGGGCGACCCGGGGCAGGCGTTCGCCGGCGCGATGGTCCGGGTGCTCGGGTTCGAGACGCCGGCCCTGCGCGCAACCCATCTCGACCTCGACCCGGACGGACCGGCGGACGCGGCCGCCGAGGCGATCGCCGCCGAACTGCGCGTCCGCCCCGCCGACACCGAGATCGCCCGACGCGGCGGCGCCCGCTACGTCGCCCGGCTGAGCGCCGCCCGCCTCGACGACCCCCCCGTCGGCGACGGCCGCCTCGGCGGTGGTCGGGCGCGGTCGGTGGTGCGGCGCGGGGCCGCGTACGTGATCAGCGGTGGGTACGGCGGCCTCGGGCTCGTCACCGCCCGGCTGCTGGCCGAGCGCGGCGCGGGCCGGATCGTGCTGTCCGGGCGGAGCGGCCCGCCGCCCGACGCGGAGAAGGCCATCAGCGAACTGCGCGAGAGCGGCGTCGAGGTCGACGTCGTCCTCGGCGACGTGGCCGCGCCCGGCGTCGCGGAGCGGATGGTCGCCGCCGCCGGGGACCGGCTGCGCGGCGTCGTACACGCGGCGGGCGGGCTGGCCGACCGGATCTTCACCGACATCGACCCGGCCGACCTGCGGCGGGTCTGGGCGCCGAAGGTCGACGGGGCGCACCGGCTGTACGCGGCGACGCGCGGGCGCGAGCTCGACTGGTGGGTCGTGTACTCCTCGGCCGCCGCGCTGCTCGGCTCGCCCGGCCAGGGCGCGTACGCCGCCGCGAACGCCGCGGTCGACGCCTTCACCGGGTCGCTCCGGGAGCGGGGCGTGCCCGCCTACACGGTCAACTGGGGCACCTGGTCGCGGGTCGGCGGCGCGGCGAACCTGAGCGGCGGCCCCGCGAGCGGCATCGACCCGATCACGCCAGAGGAGGGCGCGGAGGCGTTCGAGGCGCTGCTCGCCCACGGCCGGGCGGCCACCGGCGTGCTCCGCTTCGACCCGCGGCAGGCGGTCGCGGCGTTCCCCGAGCTCGGCCGGATGCCGTACTTCTCCGCGCTGGTCGAGGCGCTCCCGCAGGCCGCGGACGACTGGCCGGGCGCGGAGGCGCTGCGCGCGGCCGAGCCGTCCGCCGCCCGCGCGCTGGTCCGGGACCGGGTCGCCGACCGGGTCGCCACCGTCCTGGGGTTCGGTCCCGACCCGGCGCAGTCGCTGACCGACCTGGGGCTGGACTCGCTCGTGGCGGTCCGCATCAAGAGCGCGCTCGAACACGACCTCGGCCTGACCGTGCCCGCCACCGTCCTGCTGCAGGGCGGCAGCGTGCACGTGCTGACGGCCTGGGCGCTGACCGAGCTGGGCCTGGCCGACTCGGAGTCATCGGCCGCCCCGGCGGAGACGCGCCATGGGTTCGTCGACGCCCGCGACGCCGCCGAACGTCTCGTCGTCCGGGTCTTCGAGCGCGTTCTCGACGCCGACCGCGTCTCGGCGACCGACGACTTCTTCGCCCTCGGCGGGCGCGAGGACCAGGCCCGTACGGTCCTGGAGGTCCTCGAGCTCGAGGTGGGCCGCCCGATCGACCACGCCGAGCTGTTCGCGCACCCGACGGTCGAGCACCTCGCCACGGTGATCCGCGCGGGCGAGGAGGAGGCCGCGCGGCGCATCGTACGGGCGCTCACCTCGTCGACTCGGGGACGGCCGTTCTTCTGCGTCCATCCGGCCGGCGGGACGACGGGCGTGTACCGGCAGCTCGCAACGCTCGTCGGCGGCCCGTTCTTCGGGCTGGAGCGGTTCGCGGACGCGCCGAGTGTCGAGGAGCGCGCCGCGCGGTACGCCGAGCTGATCCGGGAGGCGCAGCCCGAGGGCCCGTACCGGCTGGGCGGTTGGTCGTTCGGCGGCGTGGTGGCGTACGAGACGGCCCGGTTCCTCGGCGACGTCGAGCTGCTCGCGCTGATCGACGCGGGGATCCCGCGCCGCGCCGACGACCCGGCGGAGGCCGCGGCCCGCCGGTACGCCGACTTCGCGGCCTACCTCAACCAGACCTACGACCTCGGGGTCGTGCTCGACGTCGACGAGCTGCGCCCGCTCGGCGAAGACGCGCAGCTCGCCCTCGTGATGGAGCGCGCCGCGTCGCTCATGGAGAAGCTGCCGCCCGCGATCCTGCAGCACCAGCTCACGTCGCACGAGGACACGCGGTCCCTGGAGGCGTACCGGCCCGAGCCGTACGACGGGCGCGTGGTCCTGTACCGGGCGACCGAGCCGACGCCCTGGACGGTGCGGGACGCCCGCTACGAGCTCGACGAGACGAACGGCTTGGGTGACCTCTGCCCGCGCCTGGAGGTCGTCCCGATCCGGGGGGCGCACCACCTGAACCTGCTCGACCCGCCCGCCGTGCACGCCCTCGCCGGACATCTGGGGGCACTGCTCACCTAGGAGGTTCCATGTCCGATCTGCTCGAAGCGGTCCGCGCGGGTGCCGGGCCCGCCGACCTGCTCGCCTGCGAGTTGCCGACGCGGTTCCGTGCCGCGCACACGCTCAAGGACGAGGTGGGCATCTTCGACGGCGAGACGGACAAGGACGTCCGGCGCTCGATCCACGTCGGCGAGGTCGAGATGCCCGAGCCGGCCCCGGACGAGGCCGTCGTCGCGGTGATGGCCGCGGCCATCAACTTCAACACGATCTGGTCGGCGATCTTCGAGCCGATCCCGACGTTCGCGTTCCTGGAGAAGCTCGGCCGCACCGGTCCGTGGGGCGCCCGGCACGACCAGCCGTGGCACGTCCTCGGCTCGGACGCCGCCGGCGTCGTCGTGCGCGTCGGCAGCGGCGTGCGCAACTACGCGGTCGGCGACCGGGTCGTCATTCACGCCGGCGTGATCGACGACCAGGAGCCCGCGAGCCAGGAGGACGGCGTGTCGAGCCACGCCCTCGCCTGGGGGTACGAGAACAACTTCGGCGCGTTCGGGGAGTTCACGGTCGTCAAGGCCAACCAGCTGATCCGCAAGCCCGCGCACCTGACGTGGGAGGAGGCGGCGTCCAACACGCTGTGCGCCGGGACGGCGTACCGGATGCTGGTCGGCGCGCACGGCGCCCGGATGAAGCAGGGCGACGTCGTGCTCGTCTGGGGCGGCACGGGCGGGCTCGGCTCGTACGCCGTGCAGCTCGTCAAGAACGGCGGCGGCGTCCCGGTCGCGGTCGTCAGCTCCGAGGAGAAGGCCGACCTCGTCCGGCGGCAGGGCTGCGAGCACGTCATCAACCGCAGCGAACTGGAACTCGGCGACGAGGGCCTGCGCCACCCGAAGGCGTGGCGGCGGCTCGGCGAGCGGATCCGCAGCCTCACCGGCGAGGACCCGCACATCGTGTTCGAGTACCTCGGCGCGGAGACGTTCGGGGCGTCGGTGTACGTCGCCCGGCGCGGCGGCAAGATCGTCACCTGCGGCTCGTCGACGGGCTACCGGCACGAGTACGACAACCGGTTCCTGTGGATGAACATCAAGAGCATCGTCGGCAGCCACGGCTTCAACTACCTCGAGGCCGTGGAGACGAACCGCCTGATCGGCCTGGGCATGATCCACCCGACGCTGTCCACGGTCTACCCGCTGGAGGAGGCCGGCGAGGCGACCCGTGCGGTCCAGACGAACCAGCACGTCGGCAAGGTCGGCCTGCTCGTCGCCGCCGAGAAGGAGGGCCTCGGCATCGAGAACCCAGCCCTGCGCGACCGCATCGGCGAGGAGAACCTCACCCTCTACCGCCGCTGACCCCGATGACCGTACAGCCGCTCTCCCGGGTGACGCAGGAGTCCACGGCCAAGACGGCAGTTGCCGTCGGTGGTCAGGTGAGGACAGTGCAGCCCCGTGCCCGGCGCATCCGAATGCCCGGACTCATCACCACAACCAAGAACCCTGGAGGGGACGACCATGTCGAACCGTGACAACAAGAGCGCCGGCAGCAGCTCGGCCAAGCAGCCGGCCGGCGGCCTCCCGGTGGACGAGAACGGGAAGCGCGTCTACCCCAACGACGCGACCAACAACAACACCGTCGGCGGCCAGACCAGCGGCCCGCGTACCTACCCGCGCGGTGCCGGCCACTACTACGGCGGCTGATCGGATGAGCGCTCACGGACGGAGTCCGCGGGCGCGGGTAAGGCATAGCAGGCATGCTGTGCTTGCATCCATATGAGTAGGCGGGAGGGGCTTCCCCTCCCGCCTCACCCCGTCATCACCGCCGAGGATTTCCGTCGCTCCAACGACGAAAATCCTCGGCACAGACGTCAGCGGAAGTCATCGGCGTGGTCTTCGGCCCACTCCGCGAAGGTGCGTGCGGGGCGACCGGTGGTCTCCTCGATGATCGTTGAGGTCTGAGCGGGCGTGCCGTCGCGGGCCGCCCATTGGCGCAGGAAGGTCTCGACGCCGATAGGGGGGAGGGTCCTGCCCATCTCCGTCCGGGCCTCTTCCACGGAGATCACCTCGAAGGGGATCTTCCGGCCGAGCGCATCACCGATGTGCTCGACCTGCTGCCGAAGGGTGAGCGACTCCGCGCCGTAGACGGTGTACGCCTGCCCCCGGTGTCCCGGCTCGATGAACGCGGTCACCGTCAGCGCCGCCATGTCCTTCTCGTGCACGGGTGCGGTCTGGGCGTCCGGATACGGGTTGCGGACGACTCCGTCGGCCTGGATCGACCGCTGCCACCACCACAGCGTGTTGGTGGCGAACATCCCCGGGCGGATGAACGTCCAGTCGATGCCGGACTGCTCGATCGCGAGTTCGACGGCCCGGTGCTGCCGGGCGATGGGGTTCTGCTCGGCGCCGGGGGCCACGATCGCCGCCGATGACAGCAGCACCACGTGCCGTACGCCCGCCGCCTTGGCGGCCTCGACGAAACCCTGGACGCCGTCCGGTTTGGCGTAGAGGAAGACCTGCTCCGCGCCGTCCAGGGCGGCGGGCAGGGTCTCAGGCCGTTCGAGATCGGCCGCCACCACCTGCATCCGCGGCGGAAGGCCCGCCGTATCGGGGGTCCGGCTCGTCGCCCGGACCTCCTCGCCCGCCGCGAGCAGACCTGCGGCGACATGACGGCCCACATTTCCCCGGGCTCCGAAGACGACTGCGACCATTCCGTGAACTCCCTAATCGCCGGCTGTGCCGAGAAGCTTGATCAATTGGTCGTGCAGCCGGTCCCGGACCGGCGGCGACAGCGGATCACCGCCCAACAGCTCTTGTACGAACTGCGGCATCGCGATCGGTGCGAAGGCCACCGCGTAGGCGATGAGCAGCGCGAACTCCGGTTCGACCGCGTCGGTGACCTCGCCGGCCCGCTGACGTTCGCGCATCCTCGCCACCGACTCGGCCAGTCGGGCCCGCTGGGCTGCCAAGTGGCGTTCGCCCTCTTCGGCGTCGGTGAAGGGGCAGTCACCCAGTGCCTGCCAGATCACCAGCCGCGCCCAGTCGGGCCGATCGAACATCGCGTTCAGATGGGCGGCGACCGACTCGTCGAACGACGCGTCCCGGGCGGCGATCGATGCCTCGGTCCGCTGCCAGCGCCGGCGCAACTCCTCCAACAGGCCCTGCTTGCCGCCGAAGTAGTACGAGATCAGCTGCTGGTTCACACCCGCGCGCTCGGCGATCCCGGCGGTGCGCGCGCCCGCGTAACCCTTGGCCCCGAACTCGGCCACGGCGGCCTCGAGAATCCGCTCCCGCGTCTGCGATGCCGCCGTGCCGCGATCCCCGGACTGTGACGTCCTCCGTGTCGGCATGCCGGAACGATATTCAATCAATCAGTTGAATGACAACTCTGATCCAACCTGGATCGACCGTCACCGGCCGGGGTACGGCGCGGACGGGCTCAGTCCGGGAGACGCAGGAGCCTTCCCAGGAGGGCGCTCAGCTGGTCTCGTTCTGCGGAGGTCAGGCCGTGGAAGGTGTCCTCGAGGAACTCCGGGATCGACGCCTCGGCCTCGGCGAGGCGCCGTCGCCCCGCGTCGGTGATGGTGACGGCGTACGAGCGCCGGTCACGAGGGTTGCGCTCCCGGCGTACGTGACCCGCCTTCTCCAGGTCGTCGCAGACGCTCACCATGACCGTGCGGTCGATGCGCAACTCTTCGCTCAGCGTCTGCTGCGAGCAGGGGCCGACGGCCTCGAGCATCTTCAGCACCAGATGCTGGCCTACGCCCAGGCCGTGCTCGCCGGCGTGCGCGTCGGCCGCCCGCGCGACCGCGGCCGAGGCCCGGCACAGGGCGATGTCCAGGCGTTCCGCCGCCAACTGCGGGAAGTAGGTCGGCTTCGAACGGTCCGCTGTCATGGTCGGCGCTGATCCTCTCACCTGTTCGATCAGCTCGATCCTACCAACAACCGTCTGATCGCCAATTGTTTGACAGCAGATGATTTGTCGCTCTACGGTCTGGATCATCTGTCCACAGATTGTTGGCGAGCAGATGGAGTTGTCATGACCGTTTCCGACGGCCGGCGACAGACGGCCTTGGTCCTGCTGTGCGCAGCCGTGTTCCTGGACTCGATGGACCTGTCTCTCATGGGCGTCGCGCTGCCCTCGATCGGACGTGACCTGTCCCTGCCGGAGAGCACCCTGCAGTGGCTGATGTCCGGGTACGCGGTCGCCTACGGTGGTTTCCTGCTGCTGGGCGGGCGCATCGCCGACCTGTTCGGCCGCCGCCGGATGTTCCTGATCTCGCTGGGCGCCTTCGCGGCGGCGAGCCTGGCCGGTGGCCTGCTGTCGGTCGGCTGGCTTCTCGTCCTCACCCGCGTGGTGAAGGGGGTGGCCGCCGCCCTGACCGCCCCCGCCGCGCTTTCGCTGATCACGACAACGTTCACCGAGGGGCCGCGGCGCAACCGCGCGCTCGGGATCTACTCCCTGGCCGGCGCGACCGGATACAGCGCCGGCCTGATCTTCTCCGGCCTGCTCACCCAGGTCAGCTGGCGACTGGTGTTCTTCCTGCCGGTACCGATCGCCCTGGCCGTCCTGGTCGCCGCGCCACTCGCGCTGCCACGCGGCGAACGACCGAGCGCGGCGGCAGGCGGCTTCGACGGTGCGGGCGCGACCGCCGTCACCGGCGGCGTACTCCTGCTCGTCTACGCCCTGACCGAGAAGAACTGGCCCGCCGGCATCGCGGCCGTGGTCCTGCTGGCCGCCTTCGTCGCCATCGAACGCCGGCAACGCCTTCCGCTGATCCCGCTGGGGGTGTTCCGGTCGGGCCGGCTGACCGCCGCCAACCTCGCCGCCCTGACCTGGGCATGCGCGACCATCGGCTGGCAGTTCGTCGCCGTCCTGTACCTGCAGCGGGAACTTCACTACACCGCCCTGGCGACCGGCCTCGGCATCGTCCCCATGGGCCTGGCCATCGTGGTGACCGCCAACCTGGCCGGAAAGCTGATCAACCGCTGGGGCCTGGGACGTGTGGCCGCACTCGGAATGCTGATCCAGGCCACCGGCATCCTGCTGTTCCTGCGGGCCGGGGCCACCGGCGACTACGTCGCCGTCCTGCTGCCCGCCCTGCTCATCCACGGCATCGGCAACGGGCTGTCCTTTCCCAGCCTCAACATCGCCGCCGTCGGCGGCCTGCCCGACGACCAGCAGGGCCTGGCCTCCGGGCTGGTCACCTCATCCGTCCAGATCGGCGCGGGAGTCGGCATCGCCGTCCTGGCGGCCGTCATGCCGCTCGGCCACTCCGCCCTCTCCGGCTACCGGCTGGCATTCCTGACCGCCGGAGCCTTCTCTCTGCTCGGCGTCCTCATCGCCTCCCTCGGCCTGCGCGCCCCGGCGCCCGCGGCCGAGTCGGTACCGGCCACAGCCGACTCCTGATCCCTGTCGCGACAACCGAGGAGAAGCACGCCATGACCCTGAATCTGACCCCCGACGAACTGCTGTCCACCACCCGCGCGGTGCGCAAGCGCCTCGACCTGTCCCGCCCCGTCCCCCGCGAACTGATCGAGGAATGCGTGGACCTGGCCACCCAGGCGCCCACCGGCCGCAACCGCCAGCGCTGGCACTTCCTCATCATCACCGACCGCGACCAGCGACGGATCGTCGCCGACATCTTCCGCCGCGCCCTGGCCACCGGCGGCGGACAACCGGTCAACGACCGCGACCTGCGCCGCATGAACGCCCACCCCGGCAGCATGGAACGCATCTACGACGGGCTCCGGCATCTGTACGACAACATCCACCGCGTGCCCGCGTTCGTCATCCCGGCCGTGGAGGGACGCACCGACCGGGCATCGGTGCTCGACCAGTCCATGACCTGGGGATCGATCCTGCCCGCGGTGTGGAGCTTCATGCTCGCCGCCCGCGCCCGCGGCCTCGGCACCGTCTGGACCACCGCCCAAGGCCCTCGCGAACGCGAACTCGCCAAGGCGCTCGGTGTCCCGTACGACGAGGTCATGCTCGCCGCGTTCATCCCACTGGCCTACACCATCGGAACCGACTTCAAGCCCGCCCGCCGCATCCCACGCGACGAGGTCCTGCACTGGAACCACTGGTAGGCGGTACGCCCCCGGTCGCCCGGGCCGGGGGTACCCCCGGCCCGGGCGACCGGGGGCTCAGTGCAGGAGGGACCGTGCGGTCGGGGCCAGCACCAGCCGCTGCGGCGCGCTCGCGAGGACCGCCGACAGCCGCGGCGACACGTCGTCGCGCCACGCGCGCGAATCCTCCAGGCGCCGTAGACGCGCGGTGGCGTCGGCGCGGCCGGCGAACCGGGCGAACCACACGAAGAAGTTCTCGCCGGGCCGTACGGGCAGCACGGGGTAGGTGTTCTCCGCGTGCTCGGTCTGCAGGTACGCCAGCGGCGCGGCACCCGCTTCGGCCAGCACCGGCCGCACCCGGCGACGGAAGAACTCGGCGAACTCCTCGTCGAAGGGCCGGTCGCGGCGGTAAAGCGTCGCGACGACCAGCGAGGACGGCGACTCCGCCCGGCCGACCGGGGGCCGCGGTTCGCTCGGCGCCGGGAAGCCGGAGCCCTCATCCACGGGTCGCAGCAGCAGCACGTCGTCGGTGTCGACCATCGTGGCCCTCGCCGCGTCCCGGTGGGCCGCCCAGACGGGACCGCCGTAGAAGGTGCGGAGCGCGGCCTCCCGGCTCCGCATGTCCGGGAAGCCGCGCAGCCAGACGAACCGGTCGGCGGCGTCCACGTCGCGGAACTGGCCGATCACCTCCATGCCCGTCGCCTCCTGCGACTCGACGAACTCCCGCTCGAAGAGATCGATCAGCACGTCGCGCGTGCCACTGCGCAACGTGTACTGCCGCAGCTCCAAGACCTGCGACCGGGCTCCGCTCATTGAGGCAGTCCTTTCTGTAATAAAGGTTGTTACACTTTTGCCCTGACGGCGCGGCAGGCGTGGTCACTCAGCTCACCTGCAGGGTCTGACGGAGCACGTCGGCGATCGACGTGCGGCCGAGCTCCCGTCGCAGGGCCTGCTCGGCCCCGTCGTAGATCGACCCGAGCGCCGGGCGAATGCCCTTGCCGACCGGGCATTCGAGGTTCGGCTCGCTGCGGTGCATCCCGAACAACGGATCCCGCTCGACCGCGTCATAGACCTGTACGAGGGAGATCTCCTCGGCCGGCCGGGCGAGGCTCCAACCGGCGCCCGGCCCGTGACGGACGCTGACGAGACCCGCCCGCCGAAGGTCGCCGAGACTGCGGCGAATGATCACCGGGTTGGTGTTGACGCTGGCGGCCACCTGGTCGGACGTGAGCTGATCCCGCCCCTGCCGCTGCGCCAGCGCCAGCCAGGCGAGAGCGTGCACGGCGACCGTAAGCCGACTGTTCGCCGCCATCACCACCTCCTGTAAC
This sequence comes from Actinoallomurus liliacearum, assembly GCF_039542035.1. Taxonomy (NCBI): domain Bacteria; kingdom Bacillati; phylum Actinomycetota; class Actinomycetes; order Streptosporangiales; family Thermomonosporaceae; genus Actinoallomurus; species Actinoallomurus liliacearum. The sequence continues at coordinate 26,196 of NZ_BAABHJ010000040.1, read as the reverse complement.
AAAGGATGTTACAGAAACTCGCCCAGCGCGCCCACGATTCGCGGATTTCAGTCGCCCGCCGGCGCGACGAAGCGTGTCGCACACGGCTCCTGAACGGTGGGGCGCGCGAAACGCTCGGTCAACGCGGGTCGCAGGCGGTGATTCGCTGACTTCGTCCCGCTATGGCTGCGCCATCGCCGAGCCTTCCGCACGCTCCAGCAACGGTCGTCTCGGCCGTCGAAGGCTCAGCGCAGGAGCGACCGCGGAGCCGGCACCAGCCGGTGCGGCTCGCCCGCAACCGCCGATAATCGCCGCAGCACGTCGTCAGGCCACGCGCGCCCCGACCTCGCCGCCGTCGTTGACGCACAATCCGCAACAAAGCAGGCGACGCGCCGTCCATATCGGCGGCAAGGCGTCCATCCCGACGGCAAGGTGGCAACAGCGCCCCTCGACAAGTGCAGTGGCAAGGCTGAGCGATGCGACGGAGCCCCCCGCATGCCGGTGAGGGGGCGCCGTCAAGCCGTGGCCGGACTACTCCCGGCCAGAGTCCCTTTCGACGACAGCCAGCTCGACGCAGTTGCCGCCGTTGCCGCCGCTGCGGCTGCTCTTGCGCCAAGTGGCGTCCTTCACAACCATCGTTCCTCCATGACCCTGCGGATGAAGTCCTTCGACGCATCGACGGGCAGGGCTCTTGACCGAATCGCCTCGTATGCGTCGGACAATGCCCGAATGTCCTCGACATCATCGATGGTAAGTCCGCGAATCACCGTATCCATGTACGCCAACTCGCTTCTGTCCGGCAGGGTAGCGACGACGAATGCGCCATCAGTGCCTGACGGGTGAAGCGGGCCGGGGACGATGTGGACCGAGATGCGGTCCGACGACAGGCTGAGCAGGTGTTCAAGCTGCTCACGCATGATCTCTCGGTTCCCCACCTCGTGGTAGAGAACGTACTCGGTTAGCAGGACGGCCAGGCGAGGCGGCGGAGGGTCTTCGCGGATGAGGATCTGCTGCCGCCCCATTCGGGCCGCCACGGCCTCCTTGTCGCCGTTCAGGAGTTCGGAGGCGTATCCCTCCGTCTGGAGCAGGCCGTAGATGACCTGGTTCTCGTATGACTGGAGCAGAGTGGCCTGCTCCTCGACGGGAGGCCAGTCGAACCAGACGGGGAAGGCTGCGCTCTTGACGAGTTCGTCCCAGAGCGAGGGCAGGGTGCCTCTCGTATCCAGGAGTTCGTCGAGTCTGACCGTGATGGCCCTATCGCAGCGGGTCTCGCCGCGTTCGATCTTGCCGATGTGTGAGCCCGAGATGGGAATCTTCGCTGCTATGCGGTCCTGCGAGAGGCCGGCCGCGACCCGGAATCGCCGCACTTCGCCCCCGAATACTTTCAGCATTGTGGTTCGTCCGACCGTCATCACCACTCCCGATTTCCGGTTCACAACCGGCGACAACCGGATCATGCAGGCTCACTCTTGAACCTGCCACGGAACTGCTGGCTGTCACCGTAAGTATCCATGCTTGTGCACCATGTAGCCAGATCGCAATACACGGCAGACGGTGAGGTCTTCGGCGAAAGACGAGGCATGGTGATGACGGCCCTACAGGTGAACGACTGGACGGTCCCGGACCGATTCACTCTTGAAATGCATGCCTGTCCGGAAAATGTCTACTTGGTGCGCAATCTGGTTGACCAGGCCGTCGCATCGTGGGGCCTGGCCGAACTCCGGGACCTCGGGCGGCTGATCCTGACCGAGTTGGCCACCAACGCGACCCGGCAGTACCCCGGCGCCCTGATCAACGTATGGGTCGCCCGTCCGGCGCATCCGGTGATCGAGGTCGGGGTGTGGGATCCCGACACCGCGACGATGCCGCGAATCGTCGATCCGGGGGAGGCCGACGAGAGCGGCCGCGGGTTGTTCCTGATCCGGGAGCTGACGAACGGACGACTCGGCTGGCAGCCGTCCCCGCACCGGGGAAAGGTCGTCTGGGCTCGGTTCGGTCCTTGAGCTCCTCGCCTGGGCGGGCTTCCGTTGCTCACACCTGCGAGAACCGACGCCCAGGCGGGGCACCTCTCGCGCCGTCCTTAAGCTGCGGGTCTATGCCGAGGATTTCCGTCGCTGGAGCGACGGAAATCCTCGGCATAGACGGGTCGCGGGCGGCGACCCTTCGACTTCGGCCTATGGCGGTGTCTTCGTCGAGCCTGTGCGCTCACGCGAGCAGCCGCCGGGCATCTCGCCGTACCGGGCGGGTCGGTCAGGGGCGCGTCCGGCCGGGCGACGCGCGTCGATGCGGGGGGTGGTCCTATGCGCGGGCGGCGCCGGTTGAGGCGCGGGGGGCCAGTACCGGAGGTAGGAGCTCCGATTCGACGTCCTCGCCCGCCAGCAGGCGGGTCAGTAGTTCGAGGGCGCGGCGGCCGATCTCGCGCATCGGCACGGCGACGCTGGTGAGCGGGATCGGCAGCTCCGCGGCCAGCGGGGTGTCGTTGTAGCCCATGATCGCGACGTCCGTCCCGACACGGAGGCCGTGATCGCGGGCCGCGCCCAGGGCGCCGATCGCCGCGAAGTCGTTGACGGCGAAGATCGCGGTGGGCCGGTCCGGCGATCGGAGCAGTTCGTCCGCGGCGGCTCGTCCGCCGGCGGTGTCGAACGGGGTGTGCAGCACCCGCGCCTCCGGGACGCGGATGCCGTGGTCCCGGTAGTGCTCGACGAAGCCGGCGGTGCGGTCGGCGCCGGTGCTGGCGAACGGCGGGCCCGCGATCACGGCGACGTCGGTGTGGCCCAGGCCCAGGAGGTGTTCGGCGGCCAGCCGGCCGCCGAGCCGGTCGTCGGGCGTCACCGACGGATGGTTCCCCGCCCTGCGGTTGACCAGGACGAACCGGACTCCGTCCGTGGCCAGCCGGTCGAGGAAGGCGTCGTCGAGGCGGGCGTCGCCGAAGATCAGGCCGTCGACGCGGCGGGCGAGCAGCATCTTCGTCCGCGTTCGCCGGGTCTCGTCGTCATCGAGGGTGTTGGCGGCGATGGTGGTGAGCCCGCGTTCGCCGGCCGCCTCGTCGATGCCCTCGTAGATCGTCGAGAGCACGAGGTCGGACAGCCGGGGGACCAGGACCCCGATGAGCCTGCTGCGCCCGGTACGCAGGCCGCTGCCGTGGGGGTCGGGCTGATAGCCGAGTTCGGCGGCCAGGCGGCGGATGCGCTCGGCGGTGTCGCCGGAGGCCGCGCGCGCACCGTCCTCGGCGGGGCCGTTCAGCACGCGGGAGACGGTGGAGACGTGCAGCCCGAGCTGATCGGCGATGGACCGCAGAGTCACCGGGCGAGCCTTCGGATCCGCCACGAACCCCTCACCTCCTTCGGCACCGGCTCACCCTATGCCGGTGACCGCGTCCCGGGGCAACCGGTGAGCCGCCCGCCCGTACCCCGCGAGAGGTCGGCGAGCCGCCCACCACGTACAACTGGTGAAACGGATCGCGCCGGGCCTCTTGACGGGCTCCGGGACTGGCGTCCATGCTAACCCAAACGTTTGGCCCAAACGTTTGGGCAACGGGAAAGGACCCCGCGATGACGACCACCCCTCCGCACGGATCATCGGCGCCCGACTCGTCCGTCAGCCCGGCGCGGGTCGCCGTGATCCAGTTCGACCCCCAGGTCGGCCTGGAGAACCGCGCCGCCAACTCCGAACGGGCGCTCGCCCTGGCGGCCCGGGCCGCCGACGACGGCGCCACCCTGATCGTCCTGCCGGAGCTGGCGACGACGGGCTACAGCTTCCGCGACCGCGCCGAGGCGTACGACCACGCGGAGAGCGTCCCGGACGGGGAGACGGTCCGGGCCTGGGAGTCCTTCGCCCGGCAGCGTGGGGTGTACCTGGTCGGCGGCCTGGCCGAACGCGACGGCGTGCGCCTGTACGACACGGCCGTCCTCGTCGGACCGGACGGCTACGTGGGCCGTTATCGCAAGGCCCACCTGTGGAACCGGGAGAAGTTGTGGTTCACCCCCGGTGACCTGGGCTTCCCGGTGTTCGAGACGCGGATCGGGCGGATCGGCCTGCTGGTCTGCTGGGACATCTGGTTCCCCGAGGTGCCCCGGCTGCTGGCCCAGCAGGGCGCGGACATCATCTGCAGCGTCAACAACTGGGTGTGGACGCCACCGCCGATCTTCGACGAGAGCGGCAGGTGCATGGCCTCGTATCTGACCATGACCGCCGCGCACGTCAACAACGTGTTCATCGCCGCCGCCAACCGGGTCGGGACCGACCGGGACGCCCGCTTCCTCGGCTGTTCGCTCATCGCCGGGACCAACGGCTGGCCGATCGGCCGGGTCGCGGGCGCCGAGGAGGAGACCATCCTGATGGCCGACATCGACGTCGTCTCCGCCCGCAGCGCCCCGATCTGGACCCCGTTGAACGACCTGATCCGCGACCGGCGCACCGATCTGTACGACCCGATGCTCGGCTACACCCGCAGCCCCGCGGCCCCGCGCTGAGGACCGGTCACGATGACCACGACGACACTCCGCGCGCCCGAACGCGCGCACGCCCTCCGGCTCTGGGCCACCGCCATCACGGTCGTCGCTCTGGCGTCGTCGCTGGCGATGGCGCTGGACCTCCTGCGGCCCGCGCTCCCCGCCGTCGTCCCCGGGTACGCCTCCTGGAGGCTCGGCTACGCCCATCCGGCCTGGTACGTGTACTGGATCCTCGGCGACACCACCGAGGCGACGCTGGCCAAGTCCGCTCTCGGCGGCCTGCTCCTGATCACCGGTGCGGCGTTCGCCCATGCCGCCCGACGACGCGGAGCCCGCTACCAGGGGTTCACGCAGGCGTGCGGCACGGGGATGTGGCCGTGGGTCGCCCTGAGCGGTGGCCTGGGAGTGGTGGCGAGCAACCTGCTGTGGGGGTGGACGCTGTCCACGCCGGGCGGCTGGCAGCCGACGTTCGCGCCGTTCGTCTCCGTCCCGCCCGCGGTGGTGATCCTGTACGGCGAGGGTTGGCTCGTCGCCGTGACCGGGGCGGCGCTGGGCGCCACCCTCGTCACGCCCATCGCCGTGCTCGCGGTGAACGAGGTCTGCGTCCCGCTGGGCCTGTCACCGGTGGTGGGCAGCGTGCTGGCCATGTCCCTCGGCGGCCTCATCGCCTGCTCGATCTGCGCCAGGCTGCCCTGGATGCCGCCCCTCCGGGTGAGCCTCAGCCCTGCCGAGCCGATGCCGCCGGCCCAGGTCCGCCACGGCCCCTCGTGGGTGCCGCGCCGGATCCTCGCGGACCTCACCGAGGCCCAGTTCTACGGCAATGAGTGGGCCGGAGCCGGGCTGCTGCTGGGCTGCGTGCTGCACTTCCTCCTGAACCCCGCCGCGCCCGCGTACGGCAGCGGCCTGCTGCCGCACCTGCTCGCCGCCCAGATCCTGACGGCCGCCTGCGGCGTGATGTTCTGGCGCGGGCGCCATGCGGCCCACGGCTGGTACCCGACCTTCGTCCCCGTCGTGTCGGTCGCCCCGGCCACCGTGCTGACCTTCGGTGGAACGCTCCAGGCGATCATCTTCGGTGCCCTGCTCGGCGCGATGATCGCGCCCCCGCTCGCGGCGGCGCTGGCCCGGCGACTGCCACCGCACCTGCCGCCGATGGTCGCCTACACCGCCACCATGGCGCTGTGCACGGCGACGATCGTCCCCCTGCTCGACCTGCTCCCCGGCTTCCGGCACGTGTGACGACGGCCGCCGACTCCCAAGGAAACACCGTGACCTCCTCCCGTACGAGCGCCGCGACCGGCGGCTACTTCGCCGGCCGGTCGCTCCGCGACCTCGCCGCGGACCTGCGGCGGCGCCGGATCACGGCCACCGACCTCGCGCGGCACTCGCTCGACGCCGTCGCCCGGCTCGACCCCCTCGTCAACGCGTTCACGACCACGTCCGCCGACCAGGCGCTGGCCGCGGCCCGGCAGGCGGACCGCGAACTCGCCGACGGCCTCGACCGGGGCCCGCTGCACGGCATACCGGTGGCGGTCAAGGACGTCATCATGGTCGCGGGCCGGCCCGTGACCATGGGCTCACGGCACTTCGCCGACCACGTGCCCTCCACCGACGCCGACTGTGTCCGGCGGCTGAAGGAGGCGGGCGCGATCCTGGTCGGTCAGACGACGACCCACGAGTTCGCCTACGGCCCCACGGGCGACCGCTCCGCGACCGGCCCCTGCCGCAACCCGCGTGATCCCGCGCGGATGTCCGGCGGTTCCAGCGGCGGAAGCGCCGCGGCCGTGGCGGCGGGCATGGTCCCCCTCGCCATCGGCACCGACACCGGCGGTTCCGTCCGCATCCCGGCGGCGCTGTGCGGGGTATCGGGGTTCAAACCCGCGTACGGCGTGATCTCGACCGACGGTGTCTTCCCCCTGTCCGAGACGCTGGACCACGTCGGCCTGCTCGCCGCGAGCGCGGACGACTGCCGGATCGCCTACCGCGCACTCGTCCCGTGCCGCGGACCGTCGGCGGAGGGCACGTCCCGAGTCGGCTGGCTCGACCCCCGCGCGTTCTTCCCCGCCGACACCCGCGTCCTGCACTCGGCGCGCTCCGCGCTGGAGGGCCCGCTCGACGAGCTCCGCCTCCCGCAGCGGGTCGCCGAGGACCTGCGTGAGGCGTTCGTCGCCGTCCAGAGCGGCGAGGCGGCGGCCGTCCACGCCGAACGCCTGGCCGAGCGGCCCGGCCTGTTCGACCCGGAGGTCCTCGAACGCCTCCGGACGGCCGCCACCGTGCCCGCCTGGCGGTACGTGCGGGGGCTGCGGGCACGCCCGCGGCTCGCCGACGCCGTCGCCGCGCTCTTCGAGGACCACGACGTCCTCGCGCTGCCGACCGTGCCGATCACCGCGCCGCCCGTCGACCGGCGGGAGGTCGACCTGGACGGCGGACTGGTGCGCGTACGGGACGCCCTGCTCGCGCTGACCAGCCCATGGAACGTTCTCGGCCTGCCCGCGCTCACCGTCCCGGCCGGGACGGTCGACGGCCTGCCCACCGGGCTGCAGCTCATCTGCCGGACCGGCGAGGAGGACCGGCTCTTCGAGACCGCCGCCCGCGCCGTTCCCCGACCCGATCACGAAGATCCCCTCATCGGAGAGTCACTTGTCCACTGACCACGAGATCCTGGAGCTTCCCGACTTCGCGCTGGAGAACGGGGACACCCTGCGGCCGGCCCGGCTCGCCTACCGGACGTACGGCCGGCTGAACGCCGACCGGACCAACGCCGTCCTGTTCCCCACCTGGTTCGCCGGGGATCACCGTTCCAACGAGTGGCTGATCGGCGAGGACCGGGCGCTGGACCCACGGGAGTACTTCGTCATCGTGCCGAACCTGTTCGGCAACGGCGTGTCCTCGTCGCCCTCCAACACCCCGTCGCCGCACGCCGCCGCCGACTTCCCCGACGTCACCATCCGTGACAACGTCCGGGCCCAGCACGTCCTGGTCACCGAGCACCTCGGCATCGAACGGCTCGCCCTCGTCCTCGGCTGTTCGATGGGCGCCCTGCAGACCTATCAGTGGGCGGTGAGCCATCCCGAGATGGTCGCGCGCGCCCTGCCGTTCTGCGGGGCGCCGAAGACCTCGCCGCACAACGTGGTGTTCATCGAGAGCCTGCGGGCGACCCTCACTCTGGACGCCGCCTACCGCGACGGACGCTATGCGACGCAGCCCCTCGCGGGCATCAGGGCGTTCTCCCGGGTCTACGCCGGCTGGGGGTTCTCCCAGGCCTTCTACTGGGAGGAGACCTACCGGCAGCTCGGGTTCACGACACTGGAGGACTTCCTGCCCGGCTTCTGGGAGGCCAACTTCATCGACCAGGACGCCAACGACCTGCTGTCGATGCTGTGGACCTGGCGGCACGCCGACGTGTCGGCGACGCCCGGGATGGACGGCGACCTCAAGCGCGCGCTCGGCTCCATCACGGCCGAGACCCTCGCCCTCCCCGCGGAGAAGGACCTGTACTTCCCGCCCGAGGACGAGATCCGCGCCGCGCGGCACATCCCCGGCGGCCGGGTCCGGGTGATCCCCGGGATCTGGGGCCATCTGACCGGCGGTGGCGCCAACCCCGCCGACGCCGCCTTCATCGACGCGGCCGTCCGTGACCTGCTGGCCACCGAGACCGGCAGGGGGTAGCCGCGGAAATCGCCGTGCCCTACGGGCCGCGGGCCGTATGGTGGAGGCATGAACACGTCCGTAGGTCAGGTGATGATGCGCCCCGCACGGGGCCGCTGGCACTGACGGACGTACCGAATCCGAGGCCCTGGCACGGGGCCTCGATTCGTGTTCGCGCATCGGAGCCCCGGCTCTCCGGGAGGTTCCGATGACCCGACACCACGTCTACATCACCACCACCATCCCCTACGTCAACGCCCGCCCGCACGTCGGGTTCGCACTGGAACTGGTGCAGGCCGACGTGCTGGCCCGACATCACCGCCGCCGCGGTGACCACGTCAGGCTCCAGGCCGGCACCGATGACAACGCGCTGAAGAACGTGCAGGCCGCCGAGCGGGCCGGTGTCCCGGTCCAGGAGTTCGTCGACCGGAACGCGGCGGCGTTCGTGGCGCTGCACCGGCCGCTGACGCTTTCCGTCGACGACGTCATCCGTACCAGTCGCGATCCGCGGCACCGGGCCGGCGTCGAGCGGTTCTGGCGGGCCTGCGAGGCCTCGGGAGACCTGTACCGCAAGCACTACGAGGGCCTGTACTGCGTCGGCTGCGAGCAGTTCTACGCCCCCGCCGAACTCGACGACGGCCGCTGTCCCGAGCACGGCACCACGCCGCAGCGGGTCGCCGAGGAGAACTGGTTCTTCCGGCTGTCCCGCCACGCCGACCGGCTCCACGACCTCATCGAGAGCGGCCGCCTGCGCATCGAGCCGGCCGAACGCCGCAACGAGGTCCTGAGCTTCATCGCGGGCGGGCTGGAGGACTTCTCCATCTCGCGTTCGGTCGCCCGCGCCCGCGGCTGGGGCATTCCGGTGCCGGGCGATCCCGGCCAGGTCATCTACGTGTGGTGGGACGCCCTCGGCAACTACCTGACCGCGCTCGGATACGGCACCGACGACGCGGACCTGCGGCGCTGGTGGTCGGCGGCCGACCGCCGGGTCCACCTCGCGGGCAAGGGCGTGGTCCGGTTCCACGCGGTGTACTGGCCGGCCATGCTCCTGTCGGCCGGCCTGCCGCTGCCCACGGAGATCCTGGTGCACGGCTACCTCACCGCCGACGGCCGCAAGATCAGCAAGTCCAGCGACAACACCGTCGATCCGACGGCGCTGGTCGACGCGTACGGGACCGACGCGGTCCGCTGGTGGCTGCTGCGGGAGGTGCCCCGCGTCGGCGACGCGGACTTCACCCACGACCGGCTCATCGCGCGCGCCGACGACGAGCTCGCCAACGGCGTCGGCAACCTCGTCAACCGGGTGGTCGCGATGATCCACCGGTACCGCGACGGCCGCCCGCCCGTGCTCCCCGGCCCCGGCGGCCGCCCGTCTGTGCTCCCCGGCCCCGCCGGCCGCCCGCCCGTGCCGCCTGGTCCCGGCGGCCGCTCGGGCGGCGAGGTGGTCGCGGCGTGCGAACGGGCGCCCGCGCTGGTCGACGCCGCGCTCGGCTCGTTCGACTTCCGGGCGGCGACGGAGGCCGTCCGGGCGATCGTCGACGCCGCCAACCGGTTCGTCAACCAGGTCCGTCCGTGGGAGCTCGCGCGCGCCGAACGGGCCGGTGACCGCGACGCCGGGCGGCGCCTCGACGCGGCCCTGGCGGTGGCGCTGGAAGCGTGCCGGACGCTCGGCGCGGAGCTGTCGCCGTTCCTGCCGGACGCCGCGGAGCGCATCACCCGGCAGTGCGCGGTGGTCGACGGTCGGCTGCCCGCCCCGTCGCCGGTGTTCGCCAGGCTCGCCCGGCGCTGATCGGCGGGGCCGTACGAAAGGCTCGGGCGACAACGAGCGCGGCCGGTGATTTGCGGGCTTCCGCGCCCTGTGCCCCCGCGATCACCGAACCTTTCGTACGGCCCGGGCGGTCGGTGCTGTGCCGGGCGGATCGGTCAGGGGCGGGCGTACCTGATCTCGATCGAGCCGGAGGAGGTCTGTGCGTCGATGCGGCGCGTCGCGGTGTCGTCGGCCAGCCCGCGTTCGACGGACGGGTCGCCGAACGATGACTTCGTGGTCACGTGGTAGCGCTGTCCCGGCGGCACGAAGACGGACAGTGCGCCGGACCTGGCCCGCGCCGTGACCTCCTGCGGGGCGTCCGCGAAGGTCAGATCGAGGGCTCCGGACGTCAACCCGGCGTCCACCCGGGGCGACCGGAGCCTTATCCCCTCGATGGCGCCGGAGCTGGCGCGCGCCCAGACCGATCCGGTCAGGTTCCGCATCGAGACGACGCCCGAGGTGGTCGACAGCCGCACGGGTCCGGTGAGCCCCGTGGCGGCGATCGTGCCCGAGGTGGACGTCGCTCGCAGCGTCACTCCGGCCGGGACGCGGATGTCCAGGCCGACGCTGCACGAGAGGCCGGACAACGGCGGCCACGCCGTGCACGCGCCCGTGAGCCGCAGCGTCGTGCCCTCCCAGGTCGCCTTGACGTGCGGCTTGTGCGTCGCCCACTTCAGTGTCTGGTCCACCGTGACCCCGCCGGAGTCGTCGGCGGTGACCGACAGGCCGCCGGGACCGATGGCCACCTCCAGCGCCGTGATCGGGTGGGTGCTGACCATGAGGCGGCTCCGCTGCGTCTGGTGGATCAGACGACCCCAGATCTGCACGCCCATCGGCACGACGAGGACGAACGCGGTCGCGGCGGCCACGAAGCTCCACAGCACCCGGCGGCGCGGGCGCTGCGGGGTCGCCTCGGCCACCGGCTCCCCAGCGGTCCGCGGTACATCGGGGGATTCGATCACGACCCTCCTTCCAGGAAGCGGAGGACGGCGAGCACGCGACGGTGATCCGCGGCCGCGCCGTCGATCAGGCCGAGCTTGGCGAAGATGTTGTTGATGTGCTTGGCGACGGCGCTCTCGCTGACCACCAGGGCCTGCGCGATGCCGCTGTTCGAGCGGCCCTCGGCCATGAGGGCGAGCACGTCCCGTTCGCGCGGGGTCAGGGCCTGGAGGGGGTCGCTCTGCCGGCGTACGAGCAGCTGGGCGACGACCTCCGGGTCGAGGGCGGTGCCGCCGGACGCGACCCGGCGCAGCGCGTCGAGGAAGGACGAGACGTCGGCGACCCGGTCCTTCAGCAGGTAGCCGATGCCGCTGGTGTTCGTGGCGAGGAGGTCCGCGGCGTACCGCTCCTCGACGTACTGCGACAGCAGCAGCACGGCGATCTCCGGCCACTGGCGGCGGATGACGAGCGCCGCCCGCACTCCTTCGTCGGAGTAGCCGGGGGGCATCCGCACGTCCGCGATCACCAGGTCGGGCCGGTGCTCCTCGACCGCGGCGAGCAGGCCCTCGGCGTCGTCGGCCGCGGCGAGCACCTCGAACCCCGACGTCTCGAGCAGCTTGATCAACCCGGCTCGCAGCAGGACGGAATCCTCGGCGATCACAACGCGCACGGCAACTCCACGGTGATGACGGTCGGCCCCCCGGCCGGACTGGTGATCCGGAAGGTACCGTCCACCGACGCGACGCGTTGCCGCAGGCCCGTCAGGCCCGTGCCGCGCGTGGGCTCGGCGCCTCCGACGCCGTCGTCGGTGATGGTCATCCGCAGCACGTCCGCCACGCGGACCAGCTCCATCTCCACCTGCGAGGCGCGGGCGTGCTTGGTGACGTTGGTGAGGGCCTCGGAGGCGACGAAGTACGCGATCGCCTCGACGGTCGGCGCGGGGCGCGCGGGAACGTCGACCCGGAGCTTGACGGGCAGGGGGGCGCGGGCGGCGATGCCCGACAGCGCGGCGTCCAGGCCCCGGTCGTCGAGGACGGCCGGGTGCAGGCCCCGGACGACGTTCCGCAGGTCGGTCAGGGCCTCCTTGGCCTCGGCGTGCGCTTCGGCGATCACCCGCATGGCGTCCTCCGGCACGTCCGTGAGCGTCTCCCGCGCGAGGCCGAGGTTCATCGCGAGCGAGACGAGCCGCTGCTGCACGCCGTCGTGCAGGTCGCGCTCGATGCGGCGGCGTTCGGCGTCCGCGGCGTCGACGACGCCGGCCCGTTTCTCGGCGAGGTCCTCGACGCGGCGTTCGAGCTCCTCGGTACGGCTCGGTCCCAGCAGGGCCAGGGCGGCCCGGGTGTCCAGTCGCGTCACCACCGCCGCGACGGCGGGCGCGACGAGCAGGAGCAGGACGCCGCACACGGTCAGGACGTTGATGAACTTCTGGTGTTCCGTGAGGGAGAGCGGGCTGCGCGGCGGCAGCGCCCACGCGTACGCGTACAGCAGTGCCAGCCCGAAGCCGGTCGCCCACATGGCCACGACCAGCAGCCCCCCGCCGGCCAGGAGCGGGCCGGCCAGCCCGTGGTAGATCAGTGACCGCCACGTCGTCCGGGAGCGGAGGGCGGCGCGGAGGTCGCGGCGGCCGCGGGGTGGCACGGGCACGTCGACGCCGAGCAGCCCCCAGAACCGGCTCCGCTGCATCGCGTTCAACGGCCGCAGCAGGAGGAAGGGCAGGGCGAGCGAGATCAGGGTCGCGAGCAGGACCTCCCCCACGGAGACGGGCGCGTCCAGCCAGGGCAGTGCGAACACCGACAGCGCCACGAGATGGGCGGGCACGCCGGCCGTGACGAAGGTCGTGTTCCGCCACGCACCGCGCGACAACGGAAGGTAGTCGCTCCAATGGGGGGAGGCGCGGTGCAGGGGAACCGCTTGAGTCATGAGAAGACCCTAATCCGGGCGGTGGACGCCCTGCCATGAAGCGGACGCCCGCTCGAAGGTGAAGCCAGTACCACCCCCAGGTCGGATAGCGGCGTGACTGACGGTGACGTCGCCGGACGCGATGCTGGTGATCATGTCGCTGATCACCGCCGCCCCGCCCTCCCGGCCTCGTACCGACCGCCGCGCCGCCCTCCGGACGCCGGCCCCTCGCGTCGCGCCGAGGACGCCGGCCCATGGTGTCGCGTCTCGTGCCCGGTCGCGGTGGCCGGTCCGGCTGGGCCTCGGGCTGATCGGCGCCGGCCTGGCCCTCCTGCCCTGGCTGTTCGTGCTGGCCACCAGCCTGCCCGCGACGGCGACCGCCGCCCACTGGCGGGTCGCCTGGGTCGGGTTCGACATGCTGGAGGCGCTCTCGTTCGTCACGACGGGCGCGCTGGTGATCCGGCGCGACGCGCGGGCGTGCCTGACCGCGATGGTCACCGCGACGCTGCTGGTCGCGGACGCGTGGTTCGACGTGTCCACCGCCGCGCCGGGCGCGGACCAGGTGACGGCGGTGGCGATGGCGGTGCTCCTGGAGATCCCGCTGGCCGTCTTCTCCGTCGTCCTCGCGTTCCGCATGCTGCCCCGCCAGAGGTGACGGGGTCAGCGGCGGAGGCTGATCACCTGCCCTTCGGCGGGCTCCCGCGCGCGGGCGTCCTCGGACAGCAGGGCGCGGGCGCGCAGCACGATCTCCAGCTCGAACCGCAGGTCCGGGTCCTGGAGCTGGTCGCCGAACAGGTCGTCGAGCTGGCGCAGCCGGTACCGCACCGTCTGGGGGTGGACGTGCAGCCGTACGGCGACCTCGTTGGCGTTGCGCCCCGCCTGCAACCACGCCAGCAGGGTCTCGGCCAGCCGGTCCTGCTGGCTGGGCCGCAGGTGGGCCAGTGGCGCGAGCTGCCGGGTGGACAGGGCGGCGAGGAGTTCCTCGTCCTGGAAGAGGATCAGCGTGGACATGTGCTCGGCGCACCGTACGACGCTGTCGTCGGCGATGAGGCCACGGCGTACGAGGTCGAGGCCCTGGCGGGCCCAGCGCATCGACCGGGAGACCTCCGACAGCCCTACGGTCGGGCCGACGACGGCGACCCAGTCGGTGAGGGCGGCGTCGAGCAGGCGGTTCCGGCCCGGCCCGTCCGGGTCGGGCACGATGAGGCAGGGCTTGGAGCGGCTGAGATCGGCGAGGATGTCGGGCGGCAGGGCGGGCCGGCCGACGCCCTGCCGGCGTTCGTAGAGGGCGACGGCGGCGACCGTACGCGGCACCGGCCAGCGGGCCACGCGGGCGAGTTCGGCGATGTCCTCGGGGGAGGCGGGGGGCCGGGCCAGGAGCAGGTTGACGAGCTGGTTGCGGCGGCGGGTCAGCTCACCCGCCACGGCGGCCTCGGCCTGGGCGTAGCCCTCGGCGGCCGCGGCGGCGACCTCGTCCTGGATCAGCATGACCGTCTCGCCGAGGACGCACAGGAGCTGCGCGGACAGCCGGAGCGGCGCGGCGTCGGCCGAGATCCGGCGCCACACGGCCAGCCCGGCGACGCGGATGGCCGTATGGAGGCCGTCGAGTCCGCGCCCCTCGCGGGCCACGCTCCGCCCGATCGCCCGGAAGAAGTCCGCGACGGGCTCGGCGGTCGAGGCGCCGGGGGACTCGCCGTCCCCGGCCTCGGTGACACGTCTTAAAACCTCGTCGATCACCCGGTCGATGGCCGAGCGGATGACCGCGGCGAAGGCGTCATCCCAGCGGCGGGCGTATTCGGGGATCCGATGGTGGATCTCCTCCATCATCTCGTCGGCCAGCCCTGGTCTGACCTTGGTGGTGAGTTCGGGCGGAATGTACGCCCACGGCCGCCCCTCGTTCGTCACACGGAACCTCCCCCAGCCCACCGGCTGAGATCGCAAGTTACCGGGCGGAAGTGACTATTTGCACTAATTGTGCCAAAAGTGGCCATCTCCACTCCGTTGCGTTACCAACGGGGAAGTACTACAAGTGGTGGAAGACCGAATGCCGAGGCGGTCGGGGGGCCGCCAGAGCGGAGTGCGGCGATGGCGACTGTGCCGAAACCACTGTCCAAGACGGGCCGCGCGGTCGATGAACGCGTCGGCGGCGCCCGTTTCCTTTCAAAAGCCTTGAAGAAGGTCTTTCCCGATCACTGGACCTTCCTGCTCGGCGAAGTCGCGATGTACTCGTTCTTCATCATCGTCGCGACCGGCATCTTTTTGACCTTGTTCTTCAAACCGAGCATGCACGACGTCGTCTACAACGGCCGGTACCTGCCGCTGCGCGGCCTGACGATGAGCGAGGCGTACGAGTCCACGCTCCACATCAGCTTCGACGTGCGCGGCGGGCTGCTGATGCGGCAGATCCACCACTGGGCGACGATCGTGTTCCTCGCGGCCATCGTCGCCCACATGCTGCGCAACTTCTTCACCGGAGCGTTCCGCAAGCCGCGGGAGATCAACTGGCTGATCGGCGTGACGCTGTTCCTCCTCGCCATCCTGAACGGGCTGTTCGGCTACTCGCTGCCGGACGACCTGCTGTCCGGCACCGGCATCCGGATCCTCGAGGGCGTGCTGCTGAGCATTCCGCTCGTCGGGTCGTACCTGTCGATGTGGCTGTTCGGCGGTGAGTTCCCCGGAAACGTCATCATCCCGCGGCTCTTCACCATCCACGTCCTGCTGATCCCGGGCATCCTCATGGCGCTGATCCCGCTGCACGGGGTGATCCTCACCTGGCGGCAGACGCACACGCAGTTCCCCGGGAAGGGCCGCACCAATCGCAACGTCATCGGCAAGCCGATGTGGCCGGTCTTCTTCGCCAAGACCACGGCGTTCTTCCTGTGGGTCTTCGGGTTCATCGCGCTGCTCGCGACGTTCTTCCAGATCAACCCGGTCTGGCTGTTCGGCCCGTACGACCCGGCGAGCATCAGCGCGGGATCCCAGCCGGACTGGTACATGGGCTTCCTGGAGGGCTCGCTGCGGCTCATGCCGAGCTGGGAGATCAACGCGTGGGGGCACACGCTCGCGATGAACGTCATCGTCCCGGCGCTGGTCGTGCCGGGCGTGCTGTTCACCGGACTGGCGGTGTACCCCTTCCTCGAACGCTGGGTCACCGGCGACTACGAGATCCACCATCTCCTCGACCGGCCGCGCGACGTGCCCGTCCGTACCGGCATCGGCATGGCGGGCGTCATCTTCTACGGCCTGCTGTGGCTGGCCGGCGGCAACGACATCATCGCCAAGACCTTCGAGATCCCGCTGTTCACGACCACGTGGATCTTCCGGATCTCGGTGATCGTCGGGCCGATCCTCGGGTTCCTCATCGCGCGGCGGATGTGCCTCGGCCTGCAGCACCGTGAACGGCACATGCTCGAGCACGGCGTGGAGACCGGCATCATCAAGCGGCTGCCCAACGGCGCGTACATCGAGGTCGAGGCCCCGGTCAGTGAGGAGGGCGCGGCGGTGGTCCTCGGCCGCCGGGTGCCCCCCGCGAAGGTGCTGCCCGGGGCGGGGCCCGACGAGCACGGCGTGCTGCCCAAGATGGCCCTCCACCCCAAGACCCGGCTGAAGATCAAGCTGAACCACGCGTTCGTGAACGTGGTCCCGTCACCGGACACCGCCTGGATCCGTACCGACGACGGCAGGGAGAAGCACGTGGCCGTCACCGGCGACGGCGAGCGCGCCCCGGCGCGGACCCCGGTCAGGCACTCCGACTGACGCGCCAGGACCTGAGGTCACGTGCAGGGAGGAGGCACGTAGAGGTCACGCGTGCCAGGACGTCACCTCCTTGCCCGAGCGTGCGTCCCACAGGACGGCGCCGTCGACATCGGCGGTGGCGACCAGGCGGCCGTCCCGGCTGATCGCCATCGCCCAGACCTGCGGCGTCGTCGTGTTCCAGGCGGTCTTCTTGCCGCCGTGCGGGACCTTCCAGACCTCGATCTGGCCATTGCTGTCGGCGGCCCCGGAGTAGGCCGGGAACGCCAGCGTCCTGCCGTCCGCGCCGAAGACGAGGGCGTTCCCCGGCGACGTCATCACGCCGGCCAGGTCGGTCCGCTTGTCGGGGTTGCGGACGTCCCAGAGCCGCACGCCGGCCTGCCCTGAGTTCGGCTCCTCAGCGACGGCGATGGTCGCTCCGTCCGGGCTCAGGGCAAAGCCCTTGCCCAGGTTCTGGTCGGCCCCCGGCCACTGGGCGACCGCGTACTTCTTCTCGACGTCCCACACCGTGATGTCACCGTCGAGGGTCATACACGCCGCTTCGGTGGTGTCCGCGCTCAACGCTCCGGACTTGCAGCTGGAATCCCTCAGGGGCATCCGGTGCCCGCCGTACTTGCGCGTCCGCACGTTCCAGACGCCCACCAGCCCCGACTCGCCGACGGCGGTGAGGGTACGGCCGTCCGGGCTGAACGCCATGGCCTCGACGTCGACCTCTTCCGTGAAGCCGTCGAGTTCGCGTAGCCCGCGACCTCTCACGTCCCAGATCCTCACGCCGCCGCCTTCCAACCCGACCGCGAGACTCCGGCCGTCCGGGCTGAAGGCCAGGGCGTCGACGGGGACCTCGCTCGCCGGATCGGCGTCGAAGGAGCCCCGTGACCGTTTCGACGCCGTCCCGTACAGCCGGACCTCGCCGTGGTCATCACCGAACGCGACCAGATCGCCGTCCGGGCTGAACGCCGTGGCCTTGAAGGCCACCGCGTGGGCGGAGGCGCTCGAGGAGCCCGCCGGGGCGCCGGCCTGTCCGCCCGACGAGTACGACGGGTTCGCGTTCATGCCGCTCGAGAGGGTGGGCGAGTGCTCGGCCATGCAGGAGTACACCACGCCCACCGCGGGGAGGGTGAGCAAGAGCGAGGTCAGGGCGCGACGCCCCCGCTGGGCGGGGGTGAGCGGCGCGCGGGGCGTGGGCACCCCGTGTGCCTGCGGCGCGGGGCGCGAGCCGCTCGGAACGATACGGGGCCGTGCGGCGACCCCGGACGCCTTGGCGGGTGTGCCAGAGCCCGAAGGGCCGGTGCCCGAGCCGGCGCCCGACGTGCCGGTGGCGGATGGGGCCGCGCTGCGGGGCCCGGTCGCGGAGGAAGCGGCCGTGGAGGGCGGGGGAGCGGTCGGCTTCGTGGCCTTCGCGGCCTTCGTGCCGGAGTGCGGCGGCGTGGCCTTGGCGGCGTCCGGCGGGGCGCTCGCCGGGCTCGGGAGGGCCGGCTGCGCGCCGTCGTCCCGGCGCAGGATCGCGTCCAGCCGTTCCGCCGTCTCCTCGGCCGTGGGGCGGCGTGCCGGGTCCTTGGTCAGCAGCGCTTTGATCAGCGGTCGCAGGGGACCGCCGTTCACGAGCGCCGGTGCGTCCTGGGTGAGGAGGGTCAGCAGGACGGTCGCGTGGTCCGGTCCCTGGAACGGCGGCCGCCCCTCGACCGCGTTGAACAGCACGGCGCCGAGCGACCACAGGTCGCCGGCGGGGCTGGCGGCGGCGTTCTCCGCCTGCTCGGGCGCCATGAACGCCGGAGTCCCCAGGACGTCGTCGAAGCCGTCGGCGCGTTCGCCGACCCGCTGCGCCACGCCGAAGTCGGTGAGCACGATCCGCCGGTCCGAGATCAGGACGTTGGCGGGCTTGAGATCCCGGTGCACGATCCCGGAGTCGTGCGCCTCCCGCAGCGCGTCCAGCACGGCGGCGCCGATCTCGGCGACCCGCCGGTACGGCAGGCGCACCTCCGTCCGGAGGATCTCGGCGAGCGGACGGCCCTTCAGCAGCTCCATGACGATGATCGGGGTGCCGTCATCGTCGATCACGTCGTGGATCGTGACGATCCCGGGATGGTTCAGCCGGGCCGTCGCCCGCGCCTCCTGCAGCGCGAGGCCACTGAGCTCGGCCCGTTCCTCTTCGTCGAGGTCGGACGAGAAGCGCACCCGTTTGATGGCGACCTCGCGGTCGAGCATCTCGTCGTGACCGCGCCAGACCGTGCCCATGCCGCCCTGACCGATCACCTCGATCAGGCGGTACCGCCCGTTGATGAGCTCCTGCTCGCCCTCCGGCGTACCGTCCACCATGATCGGTTCAGACGCGCGCCCTCCGCGCCGGGTTCCCGGCTCAGTCCTCCAGGAGCGCGGCCTCGATGGCGCGGTGGAACGTCGGGTACGCGTAGATCATGTGCCGGAGCCGCTCCACCGGCACCTCGCCGTGGACGGCGACGGCCAGCGCGCCGAGGACCTCGCCGCCGACCGGCCCGGCCGACGTCGCGCCGACCAGCACGCCGTCGTGCTCGATCAGCTTGATGAAGCCCTCCGCCCCGTGGATCCAGCCGCGCGCGGACTTCGCGAGGTCCGTCCGGTACACGCGCACGTCCATTCCCCGGTCCCGGGCCTGCTGCTCGGTCAGCCCGACCGCGCCGATCTCCGGGTCGGTGAAGGTCACGCGCGGCAGCGCCCGGTAGTCCGCGGGCGGCCCGTCCTGGCCGAGGATCTCCCGTAGGACGATCCGCGCCTGGTACACCGACACGTGCGTGAACGCGCCCTTCCCGGTGACGTCGCCGAGCGCCCACACGCCGTCGGCGGCGCGCAGCCGGTCGTCCACGTCCACGAACCGCGCGTCCTCGTCCAGGCCGACCGCCGCGACGCCCAGCGCCTTGAGGTCGGTGCGCCGGCCGGTGGCGACGAGCAGCCGTTCGGCCCGCAGGTCGTCGTTCAGGACGAACCCGTCGGCGTCGTGGCGGACCCGCTCGACCTTCGCGCCGGTCCGTACGGTGATGCCCTCGGCCTCGAAGACCTCGCGCAGCAGGTCGCCCGCCTCGGGCTCCTCCACGGAGAGGAGCCGGGGGAGGGCCTCGACCACCGTGACCCGGCTGCCGAACCGGGCGAACACCTGGGCCAGCTCCGCGCCGATCGCCCCGCCGCCCAGCACGATCAGCGACTCGGGCACCTCGGTGGCCTCGATCGCCTCCCGGTTCGTCCAGTACGGCGTGTCGCGCAGGCCGTCGATCGGCGGGATGGAGGGGGCGGTGCCGTTCGAGATGACGATGCCCTTGCGGGCGCGGAACACCCGGTCCTCGACGGTGACCTCGCCCGGACCGGTGATCCGGCCCTTGCCGCGTACGAGCGTGCCGCCCTTGCCGGTGAACCGGTCGGCCGCGACCTTGTCGTCCCAGTCGTCGGTGGCCTCGCGCAGCCGCTTCGCGACCGGGGCCCAGGAGGGCCGGACCTCCGCCTCTCCGGCCATGCCGGGGACGCGGCGGGCCTCGGCCAGCAGGTCCGCCGCGCGGATCATCATCTTGCTGGGAATGCAGCCCCAGTAGGGGCACTCGCCGCCCACCAGGCGGTCCTCGATGCCCACCACCGCGAGGCCGGCGGCGGCCAGACCACCCGCCACCTCTTCGCCGCCCGGTCCGAGCCCGATCACGATGACGTCGACGTCCATGACCCCATCGTGTGTCACTGCGGCGCGCTTTCCCGTACCGCTTCGTCGTAAAGGTGCTTCACGTCGTCGTCGAAGTAGGAGCTGTAGGAGACGTCGTCCTCGTCGCCGCCCTCGTCCCGGCCACCGATCACGCCGACGACCTTGCCCGTATGGGTGTTCGTGTCGTAGTCGGCGAGGAAGGGGCTGCCGCTGGTGCCGGGGAGGTACCCGTCGCAGGCGAAGCGCAGTTGGTAGGTGTCCTCTTTGCTCGTGGCGTTCACGCAGGTGATCGGCTTGTCGGAGCGCATCGGGTAGCCCGTGACCCGTACGACGTTGCGGAAGCCGGAGTCGATGCCGAGCGTGTTGACGCCGACGACGTCGCCGACGTTCTGGCCGTTCAGCGGGGCGACCACGGCGAAGCCGACGTCCAGGTCCTCGTCGGAGTCGTGGGCCCACCGGGTGTCGACGAGCAGCGTACGGATCTTCCAGACCCCGTACGGGGCCTTGCCGTCGTGGTAGCCGGGGACGAAGACGAGGTCGCTGGTGTAGTCACTGCCCTTGCCGCCGTGCAGGCAGTGCGCGGCGGTGATGATCAGGTTGTGGTTGGGGCTGTCGACCGTGCTCCCCGTGCAGAAGTGGGTGCCCGAGGTGTCGTGGGAGAAGATCGCTCCGACGTGGCGGCCCTCGGGAAAGGTCTTGGCGGTCGGCGTGCCCTTCGGGAGAGGAGTCGGAGGAGCACTGGTCGTCGGGGATGGGTGGGGGGTCCCGGCGGTTCGGGTCTCCGCCGCGACCTGGGGCGTCTTTCCGTGAGCCGTGGTGCAGCCGGCCAGCAGCACGGCCGACATCACCAAACACAACAATCTACGCATCGCACCCCCCTGCCGCGTTCTTTCCTTAGGGATAACTCCCGAAACTCACCGCGCCCTGGGGGCTTGCTGTGAGGTGTCTGGGTACCGCTCACCCGCCCTGCCCTCGCCCCTGATCGACCGTGACCCGTTCGTTATGAACGTTATCCGGCCGCCGAACGCCCCGCCCGGCGCTCAGGCGACCTTTACGCGAGTTAGCCTCGGGATCATGCGACTGACGATCCTCGGCGGCGGCGGGTTCCGGGTGCCGCTCGTGTACCGCGCGCTCCTGGCCGACCGTGGCAAGGGCCGCGTCACCGACGTGGTCCTGTACGACCTCGACCCCGCACGTACGGCCGTGATCCGTCAGGTCCTCGCCGAGCAGGCGGCCGGCCACCCGGACGCCCCGGCGGTCACCGCGACGACCGACCTGGACGAGGCGCTCACCGGCGCGAACTTCGTGTTCTCCGCCATCCGCGTCGGCGGGCTCGACGGCCGCGCCGCCGACGAACGGCTCGCCCTCGACGAGGGCGTGCTCGGCCAGGAGACCGTCGGCGCGGGCGGCATCGCGTACGGCCTGCGCACGGTCCCCGTCGCCGTCGACATCGCCCGCCGCGTCGCCGCGGTCGCCCCGGACGCGTGGGTCATCAACTTCACCAACCCGGCGGGCACCGTCACCGAGGCGATGTCCCGCCACCTCGGCGACCGCGTGATCGGCATCTGCGACTCACCCGTGGGCCTCGGCCGCCGCGTCGCCGCCGCGCTCGGCGTCGACGCGGGCAGTGCGTGGTTCGACTACGCCGGGCTGAACCACCTCGGCTGGCTGCGTGCCGTCCGCGTCGAGGGCCGCGACGTCCTTCCCGGGCTGCTGGCCGACGACGCGGCGCTGGCGTCGTTCGAGGAGGGCCGGCTGTTCGGCGGCGAGTGGCTGCGGGCCATCGGCGCGGTCCCCAACGAGTACCTGCACTATTACTACTTCGCCCGCGACGCGGTCGCCGCCGCCCGTACCGCCGAGCGCACCCGCGGCACGCTCGTCCGGGACCAGCAGCGCGACTTCTACGCCCGTACGCCCGACTCGCCCGGCTCCGCGCTCGAAGCGTGGGAGACCACCCGGATGGCCCGCGAGACCACCTACATGGCGGAGAACCGCGAGGCGGCCGACGCCGGCGAGCGCGAGTCCTGCGACCTGGAGTCCGGCGGATACGAGAACGTCGCGCTCGCGCTCATGCGCGCCATCGCGCACGACGAGCGCACGACCCTGATCCTCAACGTCCGGGGGCGCGGCGCCCTGCCGGGCCTGGACGACGACGCCGTCGTCGAGGTGCCGTGCCTGGTCGACGCCAACGGCGCCCGCCCGGTCGCCTGCGCGCCGCTCGCCGACCACCAGCTCGCCCTCGTCACCACGATCAAGGCCGTCGAGCGCGCCGTCCTCGAGGCCGCGACCACCGGCTCCCGCCCGGCCGCGCTGCGCGCCCTCGCCACCCACCCGCTCATCGACTCCGTGACCGTGGCCCGCCGCCTCCTGGAGCGGTACGAGGCCCGCTTCCCCGAACTGTCCTACCTGCGCGCCTAACCTCGCTCTCCGAGCTGTCCTACCTACGCGCCTGACCCGGCCCGGCCCGCCGCCGGTCGCCGGGGCGAGACCAAGATCACATTTTCAAGATCAACTTTGCCCCGGTAGCGTCCGGCGCGGGGTCGATGGCGTACGTGCCGCGCGGCCCCTTCACATCCACCCCCCTGACAGACGATGTGACGAGGAGTCAGCAGACGGTGACATCGACTCTGGCCACCCCCTCCACCGACCGGCGACGGACGTTCGCGCGCGTGCTGGCGACGGCGGCCGTGGTCGCCGGCGCCCTGGCGACCACCGGCGCCGCCGCGACCGCGGACACGACCGGCGACCCCTCGCCCAAGATCGTGGGCGGCGGGACGGCGACCCAGAACTACCCCTTCATGATCTCGCTGCAGTACACCCGCAACGGGGTCCCGAACTCCCACCGCTGCGGCGGCGCGCTGATCCGCAAGGACTGGGTGGTCACCGCCGGGCACTGCGTCACGACGATCGGCTCGGACTCGAGCACGTCCGTGCCCTGGGACCCCTCGCTCCTGCACGTCCGGGTCGGCTCCAACGACCGGACCACGGGCGGCACGGTCTCGGACATCGACAAGATCGTCGTGCACCCCGACTTCATCAACTACCCGGACAAGAGCCTCGGCAAGGACATCGCCCTCGTCCACCTCACCACCCCGCAGCCCGAGAAGACCGTTCCCCTGGACTGGAAGCTGCCCGACCCGGGCATCAAGGTCCGGGAGATCGGCTGGGGTTACACCTCCAACGAGGCGAGCGACCCCAGCCAGCTGCCGACCCAGCTGCAGCAGCTCGACACCACGGTCCTCCCGCTGAGCACGCCGAAGTGCCACGTCGACGAGAACGGCAGCGACGCGTGGGGCGCCTACCCCGGCGACGTCTGCACCGACAACCCGGAGGGCGTCCGCGGCCCCTGCGGCGGTGACTCCGGTTCGCCGCTGCTGATGCTGGTCGACGGGCGCTGGCGGCTCGAGGGCGTGGACAGCCGCGGCGTCAGCGACATCTGCGGCGGCGGCCCGGACGCCTACACCGGCGTCGGCGCCTACTACAACTGGATCAACAGCGTCATCTCGTAGTTCAGATCCGCACCCGTGTGGGCCGGCCGGGCGGACCGCCCGGCCGGCTCCGGTAGGCGGGGCTCCCGACGGAGACGGCGAGCATGCACGCCGCGCCGCTGCCGAACGCCGCCGACACGTCGTCATCGGTGAAGGTGAGGCCGGTGGCGCCGTACCCGAGGGCGAACGCCGCGAGCTGCAGGCGCCCGGCGGCCACCCCCGCCTCGAGCTGCGCGACGCGGTAACCGCGGTCGCCGTACGCCTCGAACACCCGGTCCAGGTCGGCGCACATGAAGGCGGTGAAGGCCGAGTCGCCGCCGAGCGCCTGGTTCCGGCAGAGGTACCGGCTCAGCCGGCGGACCGCGGCCTCCGGCACGGTCCGGTACGGCTCCGCCCGTCCGCCGGCCCAGTGGTACAGCCCGGATTCGACGCCCTGGACCGCGTGGACGTCGAGCTGGTGGGAGAGCAGCGTCGCCCCGGCCGGGACGGCGTCGGCGGGCAGCCGCCGGGTGGCCACCGCCATCCCCCACTCCAGTAGCTCGGCCGGCAGGACCTCCTGCCGCATCCGCCGCGTCGACCCGCGCCGCAGGATCACCGACTCGATCGGCTCCTCCGACGCCGACGCGGGCGGCTCCGCCCCGTCCCGCGCGGTCGGCGACCCGAGGCGAGCCGTCGCCCGCCAGGCCGTCACCTGTTCGGCCGTCGCCAGCTCGCCCGCCTGCTGCACCCGGCTGATCAGCGGGAACTCCAGCGGAGCGGGGGAGAGCGGAACCGCCGCCAGTCCCGGCGGCGCACACGCCTCCGCCTCCGCCTCGGTCGCCTCGCCGGGACCGCCGACGACGACCATCGCGATCGGGAACTCCGCCGTGTCTTCGATCCCGAGCCGCCGGCAGAGCGCGGAGTCCACGAAGCCCAGCAGGACGCGGGCCCGGACCCCGTACGCCTCGGCGACCGTGAGGAGGTTCGCGAGGGCCGTCCCCGCGTCCCAGTACACGTGCCGCCAGCCCCGCTCACCGTACTTCCAGGCGGTCCGCCAGGGGATCCCGGTGAGGACGAGGACCAGCGGAGCGGCCGCGACCTCGGATGCGGCGGCGGCGCCGGCCATGGCCGGGCGGCAGTCCCCCGGGGACAGCTCCTCCAGGCCGAACACGTCCGGCGCGAAGTGGTACAGGCCGGGCTCCAGCCCCTGGACGGCCCCGGCGGCGACGTACGTCTCCACCGGATGCCGGTTGCCGGCGGACGGCGCGGTGCGGAACCAGATGTCCAGATCCTGGACGACGGTGCGCCGCGTCACCCCCGTGGCGAAGAACAGCAGCCGGGCGAGGAACTCCAGGTCCACGCCGGTCTGTCCGGCCGGCACCCGTCCGGACAGCGCCGCGACCGCCGGCGCCCCGCCGGGCGGAAGGTCCGCGGGAAGGTCCCGGACCGGTGCGCCGGGATAGCGCTTGAACGGGTGCGGCCGGTTCTGCGGATCCGACGGAACGAACCCGGGGAAGCCCGGCCGCGGCGGCCGTCCGGAGCCGAAGCCGGTGGCCTCGTGGTAGAGCCGGGAGATCTCGCCGTCGCTCATCTGCGCTGTATACCTCAACCGGCCCGGTCGTACGCGGGAAACCGGCGCACGGTGGGCCTGCTCGCGGTCACGCGCCGGCCGGCACTCCCGCGTTGGAGAGGATCTCGCGCGCCGGCAGGGCGGTGTTCCGCGCGGGACGCCTCACCGTCCTTCCCGCTGGGCGACCCGTTCGGCGAATTCCTGACGGTCGTTGGTGCGCGGGAACGCCTCACCGGGAACGGGCACCCCGAGGAAGTCGCACAGCGGCCCCCAGCCCTGCCTGACGCGGAACTCCAGCAGCCGGTCGGCCGGGACCTCGCGGCGTACCGCGTCGTTGTGCTCGGTGAACACCGCCATCGCGTGCTCGGGGTCCTCGAACCGGCCGCCGAAGTCGCCGTCCCACACCAGCCGTTGCACGAACCGCCGCCGTCGTGCGCCGAGCGGATCGGCCGGGTGGATCGCCGTGGCGCGGAAGATGCTCTCGCGGGCGCTCTCGTACCAGCTTCTCGGGTCGCGGACGGTGAGGATCACCCTGGCCTCGGGGTAGTGCTCGACGAGCTGCCGCCAGAACGCGACCCCGGGCCAGTCGGTGGTCGCGCGGTAGCCGCGGTAGACCTCGTCCCAGTCCGGGCCGCCGTCCTCGAGCACCCGCGTCCACCGGTCGATCTGCTCCGGATCGTCGATGAGCACGGTCATGTGGTGGCAGGGCCCGAACCCGAGCCGCTCCAGCGCCAGCTTCAACGACAGCGTCCCGGTACGCCCGAACCCGGCCCCGATGACCTCCAACACGATGATCCCTCCAAAATCACCGCCCGGTGGAGGTCATCCCCGTACGGATCCCCTCAAACCCGCACGAGGCGCCGTACGCGATGAGCAGGACCGGGACGGTTCCGGCGCCGAACCCGGTGAGCCGGGTGAGGATCGGGGTGAAGTAGCTGAACGCGGAGAACGTCGCGCCGATGACGAACGCAGCTGCGAGACGAGTTGCGCGGCCTCAACACGAGCAGGCTCGTCAAGCACTGCGCTCA